>PBMQ01000025.1 GCA_002722615.1 Methanobacteriota archaeon
TCTATTTGCGTGCCGTTCGCTATGCTGGTTCAGAACGTCTGGTTCGAGATACATCGATTCGTCCGCTTCACATGATACGCGCAATGGGTGCTGTTGCAAAAGAGCGCAAGTACGCTATGTCCAACGCTGTTCTTGCAGGTGTGGCCTTCGGTGCTGCAAGCCTTGGATGGAAGGGATTCGTTGTCGGACCGGCAATTCTGTTCCTCGCATATGCTGCACAAGTTGCAATCAACATGTTCCGTCGACGTGACTCTACAATTCTGAGCACGCTCTTCTTGACCATGCTGATGACCAACCTCCTCATCGCGTTACCATTCTACGCTCACCCGCAATTGAACCTCATGCTTGATGGATCAGGTTTGCAACCGTTCCTCTTCATTCTCTTGTTCACTGTTGTCATTATGTACATCACCACAGGTTTCCGTGACAAGCCATGGTTGCTTGTTCTTGGTACACTTGCAGTAGGTGCTGCCGGGTTCCTCGCAACACTCTATGTGCTCAAATTAACCAACCTAAGTGACGCTTGGGACGTTTTGTTTACTGGTGGTGGCTACTTCACCAAGACCAAGATTTTCGGTACTGTTGCTGAAGCAAACGCTCCTGATCGTGGATACATGTTTGCAAGTTTCGGACCAATCGTGTTTGTGTTTGCATTGGTTGTTGGATTGACCTCGTTGTGGAGAGCCTTCAGTCAACGAAGCCAAATTTCGCTTGTATTTGCAGTATGGATTTTTACTGCAACATACATGTCCTGGACTGCAGCNCGTTTCCTCTTCAACGCTACACCAGTTGTCGCCGTCATGGGTGCTGCTGGAATTGTAGGATTCTGGAAGTGGGCAAATTGGGAAGGTCTCGTCCGCAATTGGCGTCGAGCAGGAATCCGTACTCCTTCGGAACGAATTGCAGGTGCACGTCGTGCAGTATGGCGAATGCCATCCTTCTCTGCAGTAGTTCTTGTTTTGATTATGCTATCGGGGCAACAACTCACCTACGGATTAGACTCTGCAATTCCAAGCAACTCTCCTGCTGAAGGGGACTTGGATGAATCGATTTACTACACCATTCCAGACATCATGCGCTGGGACGGACTCGGATTCTCCGTTCTCGACAGTCGTGACTACGAAGCCTTTGGAGGCCGTGCATACATGGGCTCATTCGGTAGTGGTTTCAACGGACAAGCATGGAACGATGCACATGAATGGTTATCACAACAAGACCTCTATCACGAAGGTGTAACAGATGAAGCATCCTGTGAAGATGAAGATGGAATTTGGGATTCTGGTGAGAGTCTTTGTGAAATGAAGTTTGGAGATAAGCCAGCTTTCGTCTCATGGTGGGATTACGGTTTCCAAGCACTCAANACCGGTCAGCACCCCTCCGTTTCCGATAACTTCCAGACAGGTATTCCTGCCTCAGGTAACATGTTGTTGGCACGAAGTCAAACAGACCTTGTTGCTATGTTCACACAACACCTTGGTATGGGGGATGTATCATACAATATAGGCAAGACAGGTAAGACAGCATTCACACCAGCATTNGAATCTGCATTGGATGACCATCTTAACTCACAACAAATGGATGAGATCAAGTTAATTATGCTCCGAGAGGGTAAGGATCTTGAAGAAATGGCAGACGTTGTGGTTGCCCATTCTTTTGAGGCATTCAAGAACAAAGGTGATACTTACATGACTCGTGGCTATCCACTTGACTCAAACGGAATTCCTGACGAGTCTCTCGGACTTCACTATCGTGTTTGGGCTGATGGGGAATTGATTCCTTGTGAGAACCCAAGTGAAGAATTCTGTTTCAATGGAGATTATGTTAGCGAAGAATCTGCGAACAGTACATTCCGAAACAATGCAGATGTTAGTTCTCAAGAAGTAACTGACGTCACTCATTACACCTTCGGAGACTATTGGTACACCTCCGACCTGGTTGAGGAATACCCATCTGTTTCTACGCATATCCACCGTTCCAATGCGAACATTGCATTGGTTGTTCAGTTGTTGACCAACGGTCTAAGTGACGATGTTGTTGTCGATTTGTATCATGATGTTATCGAACTTGAAGATAATTACGTTGTCCAAGACTACAACGGAGCGCCCGGTGCAACGATTGAACGTGACCATGAAATTCGTTACTTCGCAATCGACGACAAGCTCTATCCACGTGCTGGACGTTACAACTCAGAGGCTGGTTACAACGGTGGTCGTCCGCTGGGTATCTTCGGCGCACCTACCATCCTTTCCGGACAGGATTTCAACACCTTCACCAATGAGGTTTACGAAACCAAGCGTGGAGATGAACCTGTCCGAGAGATGGACCGTGAAGCAGTTGATGATGCAATGTTGAAGGATCTCCTGGATCAACAATCCGGAGCAGAGATTGAACCGTTAGCAGTTCAAGACATACGAATTGATCATCTTCCTGAATTCTTTGATACTATGCTTGCCCGTTCCTATGTAGGATACGGAGCATCCACACTTGGTGCAGATTCAGGTTCGACGAATCCTCAACCTCGACAGCAATTGGATGAAAGTGCTCGGGGAACCTCCTTCCTTCAACAAGCATACCCCCTACCTGGTGCAATGATGAATCACTTCGTCATTGCAAACTGGTATGATCCTGACACACCAGCAATTTTTGCTAACGACAATGTCAAGGTTATGAAGTACTACTCTGGAGCTGAAATCTCAGGAACTGTAATGTCAGCAGACGACTCTATGGGCATTCCAAACGCTCGTGTTCTAATCGAACGTGATGCGTTCTCCGGAGAGGATGCAGAAGACCTCGATGAGGACACATATTGGATTCCAATTGGTGTTACTGATGCCGACGAGAACGGCGACTGGAGCTTCGATGCTCCTGCTGGTCGAATCCGAGCGTCCGCATTTGCTGGTGTNTTCGACGGTACATTAGCGATTCAAGACATTCAAAGTGGCGATTACGTCAGTGGATTCAGCGATGTGTTGACAGATGTCAACGACGATCGTCAAGTCTATGCAATTACTGCAGTCCTTGGCGAAGTTGCAAACATGACATGGCTTGGGGAAACTACGCTCAATGTCACAGGCGCCCAAGCGGATCGCCATGAGGACGTTACCACTGCAATGGACATCGAAGTGCAGAGCACCGGTGTTTCCGGAACAGTAACTTGGAGCGGATTTGGCGACTTCGATGGAGAACCTCTTGTCGAGACTGACTTCATCCTACGAAACATTTGGGAAATGACAGACAACTACACGCTTACCACGACCAATGGATCCTTTGAGACCGACGAAACTCGTGTCTTGCAAGGAACTGGTGAGGTCACTTTCTCAGATGTTGGTACCTTCACAAGCGAAGGTGTAGCATTGGCGTACGATTTCACAGGTAACTTTACTCGAGAAATCTCCGATGCACGGGTCTTTTCAGGAAACGGNACATGGATTGGTATGGGTACCATCGAAGCTACTTGGGTACAACACGACAATGCATCTCTTGCNTGTGGTGAAAACAACACGATGCCTGATAATGCAACCCTCTGTTTAATTTCTGAAGGCACTGATTTCTCCACCTATCTGTTGGATGGAGAAGTTACAGCCAACGGTCGATTGACATCCGACGGAGTGAGTACACTAACCAAGGAACTTGATGGTGAAACATTCGAGGGAACAGGTATTTTCGAAGGTGTTGGAACCCTCAACGGAACAGGTCTTTTCATTGGACCAGGTGCCTTTAGCGGTGACATCGTCAACCCAGGCTCTTTCTATCGAACTGGCCTTGTTCCAGGTGTTTACAACATGATTGCACTGATGCCGAATGGAAGAGAAGTCCTCCTTCCTGATCCTGTGGAAGTTGGAATAGAACCAAGTTATGANCTGTTNATGACCGTGCCTGCATCACTCTTCCAGGATACTCTCACTTCTTCGACCGGAGAGATAATTCCGAACCAAGAGGTTGAATTGATTGATGTCGAACTTGGTGAAGATGAGATGATTGTTCTCACATCGGACGAAGAAGGAAATGTCAGTTATGGCCCATTGACTGCTGGAAGTTATTATCTCCGCGTTGACCTTGACAACGATGGATATTATGAGATGAACCAATCGATGCAAGTATTTGACGAATCAATGAATTTGACTTTCGATACCGGCGTTCCTGAGATGTTCGATCTCACCATTACGCTCAACGGTCCGGAAGGATTTGACGTTACTGGACGTGAGGTCAACTTCACCGATTCACTTGGTTCAATGCCAATCGATGTTGTTTCAGATGAAAACGGCGTTGTTGTCGTGGAACTTCCGATTGGTGAATGGTCAATTACTGATAACAGCGATGAGGACTACATCTTGATTGAGGAAGTCATGGTGGACGATTCGGACCTGACATTGGACTTCACCTATGCAACATCTGTATGGGTCAACGGTTCAATCGATGCTCCAAACACTGCTGGATTCACGTACCAAGAATGGCTTTCCCTCCCAGAGGCGGAGAAACTGTACGATAATGCAAGTTCCGTGCCTGTTCGATTCCATGGTAACGGACTAGAGTTCACCACAGTAACCGATCAGTTTGGTGAATTTAGCCAACGCTTGCCTGCCGGAATGACATTCAATCTNAACGCACAGAGTTCCGTATCGTCCTTTGCTGCTGGAACAGTAGTTACAGTCTCCGAAGGGATGAGTTCACTGGATGTTCTCATTCTTGACCAAACCGTGGATGTTGTTGGAGAGGTGAAACTCTTCGATAACAATACGAATTGGAACCAAGGCATTCCGAATTATGAACCTGTTGAGATTTATGCAACCGGCGATGATGGCGTTGTATGGACTGCATTGACAGACCAAGAAGGCATCTTTAACATACAGTTGCTGAATGGGACTTGGACTTTTAGTATCCCTGATGCAGATTACAATGCGGAATCAGTAACGGATTACATTGTCAATGTTGACAGTGAAACGGATCTTGAACTCGTTGAATTGATTGCAAACCCAGCTAACAGTACTGTGACATTCAATGTGTTCACAGACTTAGGCGACGGTGTCTTCGAAAACGGAACTGCAATCCGACCTGAAATCCAATTAATCCCTGTATCCGAGGTTGGACAACAAGTGAACATAACGTCGGATGACTATTCAGCAGATGGTATCGTAGACGTGGTTCTCAGTCCGGGAATCTACGCAATCACAACCAACAATTTGGATGCGTCTGATGAAAACGCAACCGATGCAAGCCTTGAGATCAACACCATTCTCGACGTTGTCCAAATCGGTTTGACTGGACCTGAAGAAGCGGTTCTCGTGCCGATTGTCGATGCATGGCGGATGAACGGTACCATTTCATGGGCAAACGGTACAGCTATGGTTGAAAACTTCCTCCTTTCAACACCTGATGGTTCAGATTACGTACCGATCAATGTTGATGAAAACGGATCGTTTGCAACCTACGTTCAGAGCGGTGATTACATTGTTGTCGTCTCTCCGATTATGAACGGTGATGGTCTGATGGAATCACTCCGAATGCCAATCACAATCGATGCAGACTCCTCTGTTCGAACCGACCTTTCCCTTGCTCTTGTTGAAACCATCGAGGCTTCTCTGACATTGAAGGAGAGCGGAACAGATTCCGAACTTGTCGGCAAGCGGGTCGTTCTTGTCAGCCATGATGGTTACGGAAACGTTACAATGAACCCGTCTGATGCTGATGGAAATGCTACACAATTGCTCATGCCAGGTACCTGGAGTCTGTACATGAATGAATCAGCAGCACAGCGCTTCTGGACCGTTGATACATCCGATGCGCCTGTTCTAATGGATGCCAATACCTCATTGGGCATCGTTTACGCAGCACTCGAAGTCGAGATCGGCGGGAAGGCGTACTGGGATACCGACGAGGATGACATTGCTGATGCAAATGAAGGCGTCGAAGGTGCAAATGTTACAATCCAAGGAGGTAGCATTGATACTGTCGTCGTAACCGACTCCTCTGGTGTATGGCGACTGTATGTGCCAATCCTTGAGAACTATACCGTTACTGTCTCGAAGGATGGATTTGGCGTTGTCTCTTACGACGATAACAACACAGGAACTTACGTTGTTAACAACGAACCTCTCTCACAGGACATTGAAATGTCTGCTGCAGAGGTAAGCGTTACTGGAACTGTAACTGACGTTCTCGATGCAAATCGACTCGATGGCGCATCCATCACCCTGTATGGTACATCAGAAAACCAACAAGATTCGATTGACGTGATTGGTACACTCNCTGGTGAAACATTGTCGTTCACAGCTGTTGTGGAACCCGGTCAATGGGTCGTTGTCGTTTACGAAGATGATGCACCATTCAACGGCGGAGGTGTCGCAGTTGGAATCCTCGATGCAGAGGTCCAAGACGGTGGTACAATTGAACTCGTAATGAGCAAGGGTGGATGGGTTGATCTGTCAACAGAGTTTACTTCGTTCAACTTACAAACCTTCAATGCNGGAACCGATGATGTTGATTCACCTGTTACTGATGTTGTTGACATTGAAGTCGACCTTGGTGATGGACGTGCTTGGACACTACCAATTGATTCCGATGGAACCTTGGAAGTTCTCCTTCCTGCTAACTCAGCAACCTTCAACTCGGAATTCTCCACTGTTCAACGTGACCTTGTCATGAATTACACCGCTGGAATTTCGATCGACAATGGAGACGAAGGGCGAACAGCAGTCATGCTTTCGTTCAATCGTAAGACCAACAGTGATCTCACCTTGACTGTCTCCGGTGTTGAGGGAGCAACTGTTCTTGGTGATGAAAANCGTGATCTCCTTGCTGTGGTCAATTCATCGGACTCAGTCAACTACACATCCATTGAATTTGATGTTGCAGCTCAGTACCAAGGTACAGAAATTGCAGATCCATTCGATGTTAGTGGAACCGTCACAGTTTCTCCTGACCAAGATCAGTGGGCAGTGGAGTTCTACAACGGAACAGAATGGATTGAGAGCACGAGCGTACAACTCGGTATCGGTGATGTTACGGAAAATGCAACACTCAACGAAAGCGTGCGTGCTCGAATTGTTTTACCATCCGTTGAAGCAGCCTGGTGGCTCGAAAACGGTCATGACATCAATATCCGATTCTCCGCTGACAGTGGCGACATGACTGAAGTATCCATCAATGTCGAGATTCCTCAATACTATGCCTTTAACACAACAGATGTAACATCGACAATTGGTGTCGCACCTGGTGGTTCTACAACAGCATCGCTAACCGTTAACAACAACGGTAATGGCGATGACTCGTTCACCTACGAGGTTCTCGACAATCTCCCAGATGGATGGACTATTAGTCCAATGAACGGTGTTACAACCATCGCAAAGGACAACTTGCGAGACCTCGCATTCGCAGTCACATCCTCTCCTGACTTTGATGATGGCCGAGTTACAGTAACGGTTCGAATTACGAGCGAAGATGGTGTCACCCAAGAAGACGTTGAAATCGTTGTCGAATCTGCTCGAATTTCGTTGAATTGGAATCAAGGTCTTTCGCAATCACGCAGTAACAACTTCGCTGATGTCGAACCGAACTCGGTCGTCATTGTCATTGAGAACAAAGGATTGAGACCTGCTCAACAAGTGACAGTCTATCTCGACAGCAGTGGTATGAGTGAAATGAATATGACACTCGCCGTACCTGCATCTGGTAGTACAGACTTCGAGTTCTCTCTACCGAAGGCAAGTCAAGGTATCACTCGATACGATGTTCGTGCAGTTGTTCTTGGTGACGATGCCAACTACACTACTGGTGATGGAGTGGATGATGATTTCGGAATTGAATACCTTGTACAAGGATCCGAAGACACGTCCAATTCAATTGTCATTGTGGCCATCATTGGGCTGATCTTCATCATCCTTTACTTCGGATTCAAGGCGTCTTCCCGAGCTCGTGGCTCAGGTAGCCGATTCTGATTCGTCAGAAGACAATACTTGATAGAAGAGAACCACCGATTGCGGTGGGAGAGCCATGGAGGAACTGCGAGGAGTTGAATTGCTTCCCGAACCAGGGGAGCCAAAGATTCTTTCAGCAGTTGATGCATCAACCACTGGTCATGAAGGTCAGTGGAGGGCTGAAGTCATGGGTTGGGCGCCTGTCGTGCCTGATTCAATTCCATTTCGTCCAAGGCGCATCTTTTCTCTCGCATCTGGAGTAGCCATTGCTCTCTTCATGGGAATCATCGTTCTTCTTTGGCAATCGGATTTGTTGCTCTTGCAATTGCCACCTGCCACATCTGAATGGGCTTTTGAAGATTCGGAAATTCGAGAACTTCAACAGGATGGCCTCACGGGGGAAGGGGTTCGTGTGTGCATGGTGGACACGGGTCTTTCCCTCAGTCATTCTTCAATCGATGGCTCGAACATCGTTTTCGAAGACTTTGTTGGAAATTCAGTAGATCCGAAGGATTACGGTTCGATCGCCCACGGTACGCTGATGGCAGGAATTTTACTCTCGAGTGAATTCCAGATAGGTATTGCGCCGAATGTAACTCTTGGTATGGCCGCCGCATTAAGTGCAAATGGCGACAACAATACGGGTTCAGAATCGAGAGTAGCCGATGCTATTCGGTGGTGTATCTTTGATTTTGAAGCCGACATAATCTCTCTATCACTTGGAGGGGAACAAGATCAATCTGCTTCAAGAGAAGGTCCTGCTGTTTCTGCAACCCGGCAAGCAATTGACGCTGGCATCTTTGTTGTGGCTGCCGCAGGAAACGATGGAGGTCAAGGTGATGACGGGTATGTCAGTGCACCCGGTAACGTCAATCTTGCAATTACAGTTGGGGCTTCCGATCGTGATGGTTCGGTCTGGACACAATCCTCAATGGGTGAGACAATTGATTCCGATGGAAATATGCGTGTGTATCCTAATCAAAAACCAGAATTAACTGCACCAGGTGTCGATATTTTGTCTACAGGTCTCGACGATCAATGGTACACTTCGAGTGGGACCTCCGATGCAACTGTTTTCGTTGCTGGGGCGCTTTCACTTATTCTAGAAGCCCATCCTGAACTCAAGCCAAATTCGACATCAACAACAGCATGCATTGAACTCGTTAAGCAAGCTTTGGCGCAGTCTTTGAGTCCAGATCTGGTTCATGATCCAATGGAAGGTTATGGACAACTTAAGGCGAAATCATGGCTCAGTCAAGTGTCTAAGGACACGAATTGTTGAATTCTTACCGACGGTGTAATTGATATTTTTAATCTAAAGTGATATTCTTAATGCCATTTTTTTGATATTATTAATCAGATTTGATATTTCCAATGGTGTCAAATGGGGCGCAGTATTATATTTGTTCAGCCACTCCATCGGAAAAGAGGAAAGAACATGCGAATTGCAAATGTTGGAAAAAGTATAGGTCTTGTAGGGCTCCTTCTTACATCCCTAATGATCGGATTGGTCACCGTACCTACTGCTAGCGCAGTCAATGAAACATCAAACGGAACGATTGTGACCACGGAAACATGGAGCGGTACGCACACACTTACCGGCGATGTTACCATTGCAGAAGGTGCGAAACTTGTCATCAATGCTGGCACTACAATCAATATTCCTCCGGGTGCTTACATCGACGTCGAAGGTGCAATTTGTGCAGGGTCTGCCGCATGCGGTGCTTCTCAAGGTAGCGCCTCTTCCCAAATTCGATTTGAATGGGCTACTCCTGCAGACTATTCCGTCGCTGGTCGCTGTTATCAACAAGGGAATCAATTGCTAACCAATTCTGATGCTGCTTGTGGCTCGGGTGTCATTATTCGCAACACAATCAACCAAGCATCGACTGGATTTTCATATGTCTCTTTCAACAATGCATATGGATTCCCGATCTATGTACAAACACTGCAATCCGTTCAATATGGGGCTCTGATTTTCGAGGGTTCATCAACAAATGCAGATAACCTTGCATTCACAAATATCAATACATCGAACGTCATTGCTCTCGACTTCGCAGCACCAACCATTCGTGACTCAACATTCACCATTGGTGATGATGGCCGTGGATATGACGCTGCAGCAGTTCGGGCATACGAAGCAGGTGCGGGGATTCTATCCGCGCTGACCATCACGGGATCAACATTCACAGGTAACACGGAAGCACAATGCGGTACCCAAGGCGGTGGACGTGTTCTTGTTTACGCTGAATCCTCATATGTTTCGATGGACAATTTGGACATTAAGGACAACGCTTACGGGCTATTTTTCAAAGGTTCATCGGGTTCACTGGGGAACACGACTATCGATGTATTGTGCAATGCGATCGATACCAACTCCTACAAAACCACAGGCGACTTTGCTCATACCCTCTATCTTGACAACAACATCATCACCACAGGAGAGGGTGCTGGAATCACGGCTTATGATGGTGCGATTGTGACAGCAACAAGGAACACAATTTCTGGTGCCTCAGATGGTTCAGGATTTGGTATTCGCGACTCTACTGTCATGGCACACGACAACACAGTTGGGCCAATCGGTGGATACAACGGATTCTGGGTCTATGGTCAATCAGAGGTTGAAATCGAGAACAACACCATTCAAGATACTGCTAAAGAACCGGTACAAATCGGAGAATATCACTACCGAGATCAGGGTAGCAATTATCCAGGCCCATCTCCAAATCGTGCCTACATCGCAAACAACATCATCTCAAACAATTCTGGAACCTGCAACTCTCTCTGGATGTATGGTGGAGATTTCCCTTGTCCAGCAATTCACGTTTTTACATCTTCAGCAACTATCCTTGGTAACACAGTTACCAACAACGTAGGAGATGGTCTTCGAATCAAGGGCTCCATTGTGAATGTTCAAGGCAACCAGGTAGAAGCTGGACAATTTGCTGCCAATATTACACACTTCGACAACAAGTATGGGCAGAAGTATGGATCCATTGGGTATTTCTCTGGAAACACATGGACAAATGCAACTCAAATTTACAACATTTCAGAATCCCGAGTAACCGTTCAATCAGAATACATTCCCGATGCTACTGGAGATTATTCCTACCCTGTTATGCTGCAATGGCTTGGAGCAGAATGCCCGTTCGTTCAATCTGAGTGTCTTCTTTTGCCTGATACGGCTGTCGTTCCACCTCGAGACATGCCACTTGCAATCGAACTTGTCAACAACTCAACAGTATTCTCGTTCGCTAACTTACAGAATTTCGATGCATCAAAGATTCATGTTCAGAATCAGAATTCTGCATGGGGTTCACAGGTACGGCAAGGTGAATTGGTCCGCTATCAAGTCAAGGCACAGAACAGCAATGTTGCTGGTGCAACCGTCATCATCAAGGATGCTACAGGTTTGCCAATGTACGAACTAACGACCGATAGTTTCGGATTCACACAACAAGTCTCTCTACCATCTGACTTCCTTCTCGACCGTAACTGGAATCATTTCGTAGGGGAAACTGGAGTAACCGTTCCAGGTTCGGATCCAAATAACCCTACCATCCTCGACGAGGACACATGCTCAGATGGTTACGACAATGACGGAGATACGTTCGTTGACGAAGAAGACCCAGATTGTGCAAACGGTCGAGAACTGCCATTTTACATCGTTGAAGCCTACAAATTCGGAAAGGGAAAGAAGGACTTTGATTTCGTACTAAGCGGTTCAATTGACGATGTTATCAGCCTCGATAACCAAAGGCCGAGTGTTACCGTTCAGCAATACGATGGAGATTCGTTCGCAATCAATGCGGTCATTACAGGCACAGCATGGGATGGACAGCCAGGTCCATACCCTCTTGATCTCATCGCTTACGACCGGCAATTTGGAATGATTGAACGGGTCGAAATTCAACCTCCTGGTAGCACCGATTGGTACTATGCAGTTGACACATCAGGTGCAAACGGGGAACTTACGAAAGAAAATCATCCGTTCAAGACATGGTCTTTCGATTGGGATCTTTCAGCTCACCCTGACGGTGAAAGTGACGTCACTTTCCGTATTCGATCCTATGACGGATTGGATTACTCTCCGATTGAAGTTCGAAAATTCAAATTGAATTTGGTTCCTCCAACACTCTATCTAAACGAACCGTTGGATGGCTCAACCCACTCCAATGGAAAGATTCTGTTCACAGGGACTGCATCTGATCCCTATTCCGGTACTTGGGGGTCTGACATTCAAGACATCTGGTTTGACGTCAGTGGGCCAAATGGCTATACCTCACACTTTGCTATCGATGGAGCAGTAGCATGGGCATACGATTGGAACTTTGAAGAACTTGAAACCGGGGAATACACCTTCGAAGTTTGGGCAAGTGACAGCGATTTCTGTGATGATGAACAAGGTACTTGTGTGATATCAACTCGCACTGTTACAGTTCTCAACGATAACATCATTCCAATCGTTGACCTTTTGGAGCCTGATGGCATACAACCTGTAAGGGCAGAAACCAATACGCTTCTGACAGGTTATGCAAGTGACGGTGCAGATGGTACAATCACACGTGTTGAAATCGAAATCCTAGATTTGGCGAGCGGCCTTCCAGTTCTCGATGGTCCTGATCCAGTGACTTCGTTCACGCAAGCAGGCCCAGGTTACTCATGGTCAGCCGTGTGGGACACAAGCAAATTGGTTCACGAACGACAATACGAAATTCGTGTTAAGGCCTATGACGGTGAAGACTACTCTGTTGAGGATGTTGTTCGAATTACGATTTCGAAGCCGAGTGACGCAAACAACATCCCTCCGCAATTCAATTCTACGAATTGGCCTAATCAGTTGACAATCTTCTGTGTAATTGATTCAAACTCAGAAAATCAATGTGGTGGAGGAGCAGTTCTCGATTTGAAACAATACTTCAGCGACCCCGATTCCTCGTTTGATCAATTGAGTATTGACTTCTTGGATGACCAAACGGATCAATCAGACGATAACCACCAGTACTTCATCACCATTGACAGCGAAGGTTTCGCACGATACGATCCTCCAACAACACAAGTTAACGAAGATATATCTTCGTGGACAATTGAAAACGTTCGATTCGTGGTTCGCGACGTCTTCGATGAGTCTGCAGTTTCTCGTGATGTCACGTTCTTTGTCCAAGCGATTAAGTTCGATGTCACTCGAGAAAATGCTGGTGAATCCGTGAGTGCAGAGAATCCAGCAGTCTTCAACGGAACTGGTCTTCCTGGCGCCCGAATTGAAGCACGTTCCCTCGCATCAGAAACGCTCATCAAGACTGTTTTAGTTGGCGAAACAGGTAGTTGGACAATGGAACTGTCTCTTCAAGACATGAACGATGCATCGAATGAACTCAAATTCTCAATGGATGGTCAAACCTTTGGAGGTAGTTCCGAACCAGCATCATTCAATGTCGTCGTTGGAGAAGCGGATGACGGTTCTAATCTCTTCCTCATCATCGGAATCATTGTAGGGGCCTTGTTGCTTCTCGGTGGTGTTGGATATTTCTTCATAGAATTTGAAGAGATTGAAGATGAAGGATTTGCAACACAAGAAGTCGAAGAAGAAGTTGACCCATATGCATGGGGCAAGAAGGAGGTTGTTGCAGTCCCTCAGGAGACTGCAACCGTTGCCTCACAACCGGTTGCAGTTGCTCAACAGCCTGCAGCACCACAAGCATCTGCACAGCATCCAGGTTGGATGTGGGACCAAGAAACCAATCAATGGGTTCCTGATCCTAACTATCAACCACCTGGACAATAATCGGTGTGATTGAATGATAGCCAAACCTGGCGTTCAGGAGAAGGTGCTGTTGCACCTTTTGGATTATGCCGATTTCAAGGAGAAGGTCGAGGTCCCATTTGCACTATCGCAAATGGGTATTGCAAATGCTGTCGCAATTGCTCGTTCCAACGTTCCTCGGGCCATTTCGGGACTTCGAGATCAAGGTCTCCTTGTTGAACGGCAAGCGCACGTTCAGGGAGTCAGTCGAAAGCGAAAGGCCTACTTCTTGACCGATTCAGGTATTATTGCCGCTGAAGAGACATGGAATCGTCTTCGAGAATTTCAATTCCGTTGCATCAACGTTGAAGGTGAAACCGTATCAACCTCACTTGGAGGTGCACACGAGGTGTTGCCATTTACCATGCGTCCAGTCGATATCATCCGATATTTGGATGATAATCTCATTCTTGATGCACGATCACTGTCTGAAGATTTGATTGAACGTGATTTGTCAAAACAAGTTGAGAAACAATTGGTGACTTCGTTAGGTGATCTCCCTCGTTTACGTCATTTCTATGGTAGAGAGAAAGAACTCGACAATATGGTCAACCTCCTCGATGCGAGAGCAACGACACTCATGATTCCTGGTATTGCGGGAATCGGGAAGACAACCATTGCAGCGAAACTGATTGAACGATTTATGCACAGAAGAAATCTCCTCTATCACCGGTGCCAAGATTGGGAAGGTTCACGTGCATTGTTTGAATCTTTAGCAGAGTGGTTACTCAACATTGGAGATTCATCTTTTGCAGATTATTTGGCAGCGACTCCTGTTCCAAAACCTGACGATGCTGCTCGAATTCTCATCGACTCGCTGGAAAACACACCTACTCTCATCGTTATCGATGATTTCCACAAAGTATCGGATGCTATTCTCTTCCAAACGATTCAATCGATGACAATTGGTCTTCTTGGTAGTGAAGAGTCAATTGGTTTAGTGATCTTCTCACGTTCGTTCAAACCTGTCGTTCCAACCAAAGACGCAGAAGGTCGAATTACCAGTCTTGTTCTGCCACTCGATGGCTTAGATTCTGATGCTGCAAGAAACATTCTCACAGGCTTTGAGAATCTTTCAACCGAGCAATGGTTGCATATCCACGGCTTGTCTCGTGGACACCCGCTGGTCTTGGAACTGATCAATCGTGGTGCATCGGCTGGAGCTTTTCACGATACACTCGAACATTATGTTACAAAGGAAATCTTTTCGAAACTCTCAGCAGAACAAAAACGTGTTCTTACAGTACTCTCAATCTTTAGAGAGTCTGTTTCGTTGGACGCTCTGCTTGCACATGAACTCAATATCGACGTTTTGGACAGTCTAGTTGAGCAAGGACTCGCTCGGCAAGTCGATGTCGATGTGTATGATGTTCACGATTTGATTCGAGAGTTCCTCGTTCGCAGTATCGATGAGCAGACCAAACAAACCGTTCACAGCAATTGTGCCATGTACTACAGTAAACACAGCAAATCATCAGAAACCACTCTTGAACAAATCTATCATGAGCTTGCTTCTGAACATGAACAAGAAGCGATTGAAAAGATTGTCGAGTTTGGTCGAAAACTCGTGTCACAGGGGCATCTCGAATTGCTCAGCCTGATTGAAAGCGTCAACGTTGAACGCTTAGAACCTGCTTTAATGGCTCCAATGATGCAACTTCAAGGTGACATTCTCCTAATGCTCGGTCGATTCGAACAGGCATCATCAATTTTTGAAACAGCAAGTAAGGCTGCCAAGGAAGCAAAACTTCCTGTAATCTATTCAGAAATCCTTGGTTCACAAGCAGATATTGCAATGAAACAAGGCCAAACCGATACTGCACTTCGTGCCCACAAAGAAGCGCTTGAGGTACAAGTTGAACTTGGTGACGCAAAAGGAGCTGCCCGAACTTACAACAATATGGGTTATTTGTACCGTAGGAAAAACGATCGGAACAAGGCCCTCGAAGCATATTCTGAAGTCGAGGCAATCATAAGCAATGACGAGTCCTTGTTGAGCGCTCAAATCATCCTTGGTCGTGCACTTCTTGATTTAGGTGAGGTTGAAAGGGCTCGAAAACATGCTTTTGAAGCCTTTGAACGCACAGATAAGGCCGAGAATCTTCGAGCCCATGCTCGTGCTCAAGCACTGCTTGGTCGATATCACGCAAAGATGAATGACGCTGAGACTTCAATGCACCACTACACGGAATCACTCAACATCATGTCCGATGCAGGTGACCCGGTTTCAATGGTGGAATTGATGATTCTTCTTGGTGAAGTCCTTGAGGACAGTGGTCGAAGTGAAGAAGCCCTCGAACGATATCGTGAAGCCTTGATTATTGCAGAAGCAAATGACTTGCGTATGCAAATCGGAGAGTTGCTCTCCAAACTCGGAGGAGTTGCACCAGATCGTCAACGAAGAATGGAATACCTTCAACGTGCACTCTCAGTATTCAGAGAATTGGGTGCGCGCACACGCATGCGTGAAGTTCAATCTCAAGTTCACTCTGCAATTATGGGGCGTTAGAACATAGGACGATCGAGTTCGATTGTTATGTTCCCATTGAAATAGACAACCCAAATGGATTCAACTCCAGCGAGATCGATTATACCAGAATGCGGTGCTGAAGCAGTACCTGAGAGCGATCGTTCGGTGTCTAAATCACCTTGAGCATCATACAGAATTAATTCGGTATCGGTTAATTCGAGAGTGAATTGTGATTCATCCGCTTCAGTGGATCTCCAATACACACGTTCTGCGTAGGATGAATCATCAATTCGACTTGCAATATCGGTACGTTCAATCGCAGCAGATAAGTCATTCATGTTGGCTTCGATTGCTTCTTCATTCCAACGCTCTCTCGTTGCTGTTTCAATGTCGTAAATCCACAGGCTGAACATTGTCAACAACAAGACCCCCAATAGAAACGTGAAAACATAACCGAGTTCAGTTGCAGCACCTTCCCTGTTTCTCTGAAGCGTTGTTATGTTCATGCAATCACCTCTGAAACATGTGCGTCGAGTGTAGAAATCTGTAGTGAAAATTGAATGGGTTGGCCTGCTGTATGCCAAACGGATTCCACAGTTCCAAACCCTGGGTCTGGCACCCATCCGACGTAGTCATTAAGCAAATCCAATCGGCCAGGATAGATTGTCCAATCCTCACTTCCTTCCAATCCGTCAGTAGATGATTGTGCGATTGCCTTGCCATAAGGTTCCGCCCAACCACGACGCACCTCATAGGCTACGTCACTTGTAAGAGATGTTCGTTTGGTCAAGGTTACTTCCATCGACAGGACACCTCCTCCTACGGCAGAATCACTCGTTGGATGTAATGCTGGGATGGTCGCTGCAAATCGAGGTCCTGGTCCACCACGATCAGCAGGCGGTGCTAGGACCGTCGGATTGAATTCTGGATGGTTTGTTAAGACTGCTCCACCACTCATAGCAACCTCCATTCCAGTGACAGAGGATTCAAATTCGTAAACAAATCGTGAGATTTGCATCACCCAAGCACTTCCGATTGGTGTATAGGGCTCTTCAATAACGAGGCCATAGAGCTCAATGTGTAAACTTGCAGGATAGGTCCCTGAGCGCCATGCTTTTTGCAGGTCGACAATACTACGGCCTCCCATACTTGGCCACGGCATTGATACGTCGACCCAGCCGGATGCTGTAACATCAATCGAAACACAACGACGTGCACCATTGTGAAGACTTTCTTGCAATCCGACGGACCCAGATTCGACCAGAGCATAGATTCCATGTCCTTTGATCGTATTCACTTCAATCGCTTGTCCATTAACAGGGAGACGTAGTGATTCGCCTCGGTTGAGGATAGTCTCATTCTCTTCTAGAGTTGAAATGTTGAGAGTTGATTGTCCTCCATTCGTTCGAAGCTCTAGATTGTAGGTGTTGGAGTTGTTCGAATTGAACATCAATCCAGACTCCATTCCCGTGTCCGTTGCTCCAAGTTCGAACACACCCACAGGCGAGGATGAACTTGACCAAGTAACAGAAATAGGTACGTTGCTCTGAAGATTGCTTGCACCATCGAGTTCTAGTGGGGGCCAAGCAACAGTGTAACTGCTTTTCTCATCGATGGTAACGCCAGAACCTCTCCAAGTAACAGTGGCGGATTCATCGTTTGGATTGCTGAGTAAGAGATAACCATCCTGTGTTGGAGGAATAAACGATGTGCCGTGAATTGAACCTGTGAGACTCTTCCACGTGGCAGATCCCACAGTGTCATCGATTGAGAGCATGAGTTGGGCATTGGTAGTTGTAGTAATATGGACGACCTGAGCAGTATTGAGTTCGAGTGTCTTGTTCCATTTTGTCTTTACATTCACAAGTTCAGACGGTAAGGCCACTTCTGAAAAATCTCCAAACAATCCGTTGCCATGAACCATGAAGAGTTCTTCCGCTACGATGTTGAGTTCGGAGGTTCCCGCAGGTAATGGCAATGCCCATGTTCGGCCTAAACCATCTGCATTTGCATCGGTAGGTCGTGCCTCCGTTGTTCCTTCTCCTCCACGCAGCCAATGGACGACGAGTTCTTGAGATGATTCCAGAGACCAATCAGCATTATCAAACGACCATTGCTGAACATCATCGACAAATAATTCAGCAGTGTTCTGGACTTCCCCATCCCGTAAAACATCAACATCGATAGGTCCGAGGGGGAAGGTTAAGCCTGGTTTTGTCGTGAGAATAACACTTTCAGCCCAAGTCGGAGCAGTATAGTGGTACGGGCGATCGGGACCAAGGCGTAGATCGGAGAAGCATGCTGTTGAGGTGGTCGATTCAGGGTGACGGATTTTGAGCATGTCATCAAAGTCCAATGCATCGCGAATTCTGAAGGAATGATCTTCCTCCCAGGTCGTTGAATACCACATGCCACTGCGCACAACGTCCCATGAGAGAGCACCGTCCACAGGAACAAACTCTTGAGTGACTACGTCACCAGGCATTCCCTGCTCGGAGAGTGTCGTTGTTTGTTGGTTAAATTGTGTCATTTGAGCCGCCATGTCGTGTCGTTCAACACTGCCTTCCAATTCCTCAATCACAGGAATCATGGTGACCATCATCAAACTAATGATGGAAATCACACCACCAAAGAGCAAGACTGTGGCGATTGCTGCTGATACAGCCTCATCATTGCGATGGAGTTCCATCATCCATTCACCACCAATCGACGAACATCAATCTCGAGGAAGAGAGCATTTCCTTGTGTTTCCACGGTCAACCCGTCGCTCCCACTTGCTCGTTGATACGGTGTGATGCCGATGTATTCACCCAATGTTCCTGCTGCACGATTGATGGTGTAATCGTTCAACCAGATGTCATGATATTGAGGGTCGATAACGGAATGAAGTGTGTTCTTGACTTTGATTTGTAAATTGTATGATTCTCCAGTAAACAACTGGACTGGTCCTTGTGATTCGATCTTGAACCCAACATTCTGTCCATTACCAAGCGCTCCGTTTAATTGAACATCGGTAAGGACAAGGGAAAGCCTCGTTGATCCATCAACTAGTGTGTCAAGACGCATCCGAGGTGCTTCTTCTATGGTCCAAGATGAGCGAGGGTCTTTCGAAATACGGGCATCATTAATGAGGGCGATTTCATTCATACCCCCATCGATGGCAGTGCTGATGCTTAACCCCGATAGAACGAATCGTGACCAACGGTGAACATGTTCGCCACCTGCATTGTAAAAGTCAATAATAAGGAACGTTTCACTGTCGAGGTTGTGGTCGACGGTGGTCCAATCACCCCCAGAATCTACGACAAATTCTGATGTATTGCTTGGATTATGAATTGTAATCTCGGTGACGGATTCGTTCAATGCAAGAAATTCGAAAGAAGAAGCATTTAATTCAACCACGGTCACAACTTCATGGGGTGTTAAATCCGATGCAATCACCCACTCTTCAACAAGATTTGCAGCGTTAATTGACGATGAACGAAGCGAAAGAGCCTGACGTGTCCCTGTTCCTTCGGGTGAATCACCAACCACATCGATTCGATCTTCTACACGATCTGCTATGTTGCTTGCACTGTTCCAATTCGTATTATCATGAAAGGCATCGATGTATGGATTGAGGAAGACCCAGACCCCTCCCATAATGGTGATGACCATTGCAAGCATCATGATGACGCCGAGGATTTCACTGACGGCATCATCATCATCTTTTGCATTAATCTGGCGACGCATCTCATTCCCCCTTGTTGTTCGTAGGTCTTCCGTTGCATTTAGGCATTGACCTAAAGGTCGTTGTTTCACGGCAATTCTCGTTGAATCCTCTGAATTGCATTTGTAGCGAATCCATCTCCATCACGTCTACCGATAAAGTGGGAAAATTGAGGTCCATCTTGCATTGAAATGTTGATGTCGCCTTCAAATACTTCTTCAATTTCGAACAGGACAGTTGATTCTGCCAGATGAGGTGCATTATTCATCTCAGAAAGATGTGTGAGTGTGATTGTGCGTGTTGCATCCGTGCAAACCTGATTAAGGAACTCCCCTGTCTGTGCATTTGACAAGTGGCCTCCTCTTCCTGAGATTCGGTCTTTGAGTGATGAGGGATAGGGGCCTGACATCAGGCGGTTTCGATCATAATTCGCCTCAACAGCGATGTGTTCGCACCCTCGTACATGATGGACAAGTTCATCGGTCCAACTTCCGAGGTCTGTGATGATTGCCGACCGCTCACCGCCATGGCTTGCTACAAACGCTACATTGTCTGCACCAGAATGTGGTATGGGTACGGGAAGGAGTGATATTCCCTGATTGAATTGAAGAACATCAAGTGCTTCAAAGTGATGTGTTAATTCCGCACGAAGTCCGAGTTCGGCCGTTGTTCGGTGATTTGCAAAGACTGGAATTCCCCACCGCTTTTGTGCTAACAAAGCCCCTCCACCATGGTCTCTATGGTGATGCGTAATGACAATCGCATCCAAATCAGAAGGAGAGACATCGAGCATATTGAGGCGCCTTTCGAGCTGAACGCCACTGAACCCTTGATCGACGAGGATATGAGCCGAACCAGAGCTGAGAAGTGTGGCATTGCCACGACTGCCCGTCCCGAGGTGCGTAATTGACATGCCCATTCGAATCGTTCATGGGCGAGTGCAGACGGATATTGAATACACCGCATAGTAAGGATGGATTTCTCGTGTTTTCGCTCATTAATAAGAACACGGTGTATGAACAACGCTCCATCATTGCTATAAGCGTGGAGACAAGGAGTTTCGATAGGGCGTTCGGCCGTAGGTGAATTTGTTGCGTAGAAGCCAGACCACATTGCTCACCACTTTGGCCGTTATTGCAGGTCTTCTCTTCATGTCTCAATTTCCTGCCATCTCTCCCGTCAATCACATTCGTCCAGATGAGACGACCGGTGAAGGTCCAAAAACAACAGATTTCGACGGCGACGGCATTCCCGATGTTCATGAAAGCATCTTTGAAGACTGGGTCAACTTTTCTGCAGTCGATGGTCGCTTAGTTCAAATGAAGGGCTTGGACAAAGACAACGCAGCAGATGCTAACTACGATACTGACCGCGATGGATTAAACAACACAGAAGAGTATTGCTGGCCATATCCTGACAATTGCAACGATCCAGGTTTTGCTCGTGGATTAACAGGTGCGCTCGATGAAAATGGAGAGAGAATGTACCTCGATCCTCGTGTTTCAGATACTGACGGTGATGGTATGCCAGATGGTTTTGAAGTTTGGATGTGTGATCGAGCGGGTGGTTTTGATGAAGTCACTCAGCGATACGTCTGTCCGTATTTCGATCCTCTGAATGCAAGCGATGCAACAGACGACCCCGATGAAGATGGATTCGATGTAAACAGGGATGGTTTTCTTTCCGTTGCTGAACAATACACTTCTCCAGAAGAATACCGATATGGCATGCCCGCTAACTTTACAACGGAACTTGACGGATTGTGGTGCTATGCAACTTTGCCACAGGGTTCAATTCTAACGCAGTGGCCATTCATCACCAACGGATTAAATGCCTCATTCACCAATCTTTTGTCTGCTTGTACAACCAACGTTACTGGTGTTGTAGGAGAAGATTTGTGGCTGGGAACCGATCCTCTCCTCGATGATTCCGACAGGTACAGCTGGGATGGATTTGCTGTACGGCCGCTTTATCCCTCGTTTGGTGATGGAATGCCAGATGGTTGGGAAGTTCACTTTGGTTTGGATCCATTAAATCGTTCCAATGCACTACTCGATGACGATCGTGATGGTTGGGATTTGAATCGTGACGGGCTTGTTTCAGCAGATGTAAGCAGGACCGACTCAGCATTGAATTTGGGTGAAGCCTTGTCGAATCTTGAAGAGTATTACATCCACAATGACGAAGGAAACACAGTGCGTTCTGGTCTTCGTGAAGTTCAACTCGGTGACAACGATTCTTCCTTCTACGAGTATCCTCTGACATTCAACGCAGTACCTGGCAACCCCTCTGTTATGCACCACGATGTCCGAAGCATCTTGGTCGACGACTCAACGGCACACTACCTTACTCGCTACGGTCTTACAAGCATTGATTACGCAACTGACACCACTCAAGATTATTGGTTCCCTCAGGGAATAATTGGCTATGAGGCTGTATTTGTTGAAAGCGACACAGGGCCACATTCGGTAGCGATTGCAACCTCGCACGGGGTCCATGTTGCTGCGATTCAAGTTGATGGATTCATTGAACCATTGGAATCATGGTCTTCGACTGAACCCGTAGAAGTGTTTGCAATTCATCAACTCGCCATCGAAGGTTCGAGTCAGCAACTCATCACGCTCGGTGCGAGCGGTGATGGAATGGTTCTGGAGGTCAGTTCAGGAGGACAAATCACGCAAACCTATGATATTGGTGCGAACTTCAAAACCGCATTGATGGATGATAATGTCGTCGTTACTGAGTTGGAACACGGAACTGTTCCCGGTGGTGGTCTCGTACTTTACGTGGGCACTGAGCGAGGGATGATGACCCTTGAATCAGCAACAGGGAGAGACGATGTATCGCCTTCTTGGCGCTTCTTCTTCGATGCCAATCCTTCGAATATTCCCAACCGAATCGATGATTTGAGGTCACTCAATTTGGGTGCAACTGGGAATCCCGCTGAGGTACAAACGCTACGACTTGATGGTCCGAATGAACAGAACCCAACTGTGCTCTGGATTGGCACTCCTTCTGGTTTGCACAGATTAAACCTCGAACTCAATGACATGTCCTTTGGTGGTTTGCTCGAACACCCCGGGGCGAATGCTGACGAATTAGCGAAATCGAACAACATCCATGCTGTTTACCCAACTGGAAATGAAATCCTCGTAGGTTCCTCTGATGGACTTTGGGTGCTCGCTGGAAACTATCTTGATGTTTATGGCTTGCAGACGAATTCTGAGATGCCTGGGGAAATTGCTTCAATATCAACGATTGAACGTGACGGTGAGGTGTACATACTTGGTGCAGTTGCGCCAGGCCGATTTGCCAATCTCGAACTTATGGACCCTGGCGCCAACGATTCCGATAGCGATGGGATGCCAGACGGATGGGAACTTGTCTATGGCTTGGATCCCACTGACCCTTGGGATGCGTTACTCGATGGCGACGTTGATGGGCTTCGTATCAATGGAGGCGGAGAACTCGTCCGCTGGTGGACCAATCTGGAAGAGTATCGCTACGTAGCAAGAACTGAGGAGGGATACAACTCAACCCTCCCCAACCAAAGCGATTCAGATATGGATGGATTGATGGATGGTTCCGAATACTTTGGTTACTTCTTGAGTGAGACGAATTTCGATTGTTATTATGATTCTCAACTCGTCTACATCTGTGACGAATCGCTCGGTGAACAAGCACGCACAACCTATCAGAATTCTAACTCTGTTGATGTTGGAACGGATCCAACTGTGATGGATACCGATGGCGATGGAATGCCTGATGGATGGGAAATACAACATCGTCGTTGGGTTGGAAATTCGTTCAATGGCGGAAACAACTGGTCACTGGACCCAACCCGGGCTGAAGATGCTGCATGGGATGCTGATCGAGATGGTCTTGCAAACCTCTGTGAATACCAATGGTCACTCGTTCGGGAAGCTGGGCTCAATGGTGATCTGTTCGAAGAGTTTGGTGAAACCGCAGAATCGGTAGCAACATGGTCAATACCCGATCCCAATCTTGTGGATTCGGATGGTGATTCCTTACCGGATGGATGGGAGGCTGATGGCCAGTGCACATGGTCTCCTTTCCGAATTGGTGTCAATCCTCTAAACGGCTCAGACATGTTTGAGAATCCTGACGGGGATGGTTATGACGTCAACAAAGACGGTATTCTTACTCCAAATGAGATGTTTGTCAATTATCTTGAGTATCATCTCCGATTTGGTTTGATCACATACAATCAGTCCTCTGACGGAACTGAATTACCAAATGGATTTGTTACGGATTTATTCAACAACATCTTAGACTTTGGAACCCCCGAAGCAGACTTTGCTTCCAGAGCAAGTGGCGCTATACTGGCAAGCCAAATCTCAATTGAGAAAGGTTCAACCGACCCATTCAGTGCTGATTCCGATGATGATGGTATGCCAGATGGCTGGGAAATTTGGTTCGCTCGATGGAATGTAATCGATGACGAATGGACGCTTAATCCACTACAACCAAGTGACCGATGGCTCGATGCTGACGATGACGGAATGACCAATTGGGAAGAATACAATCTCATTGACTCCGATCTTTCAGAAACCAACACGAATCGTTCCTCACCTCAATGGTTTGTTACAACTCTCGGTTCAGCATATGCCTTCCAACAGTGGCCTTCTGCCTCGACAACCTTCTCCTTTGGAACGTACATGACAAGCGAGCAATACAATTTGACCGGTCCAACAGGTGACCCGAACAACGTCGACACCGATGGCGACGGAATCATTGATGGACTTGAACTGCTCTTCACGGCATGGAATCTCTCAGCACAGACATGGACTCTCAATCCAGTTGTTGCTGGCGATGGAACGTTTGACAGTGATAATGACGGATTGGTCGACCTCCAAGAATTCGCTTTGGCTACATCGAACCCGGAAAATGGAATCGATGCGCCTGCAGATGCACCATTGTTGCACGAAGATGGCGATGTCCAACAACCAACAAAGAAGGCGCAACGTGTGTTCCAAATCCTCATCTCAAAAGATTCTCGTGGAAAGCGTCTTCTCGACGATTTCAACGCCTGGCAATCAGGAGAACCTCCGAATGTGTTCATCTCATTGTTGCTCGGAATGACCGATCCAACCAATCCCGATACCGATGATGACGGAATGTACGACGGTTTTGAGTACTGGTTTACTTCGTGGGACTTAAACGAAAATCGGTGGGGTCTAAACCCGTTGATTGAAACAGATGTCAATCTTGATTCTGATGGAGACAGTTACGATTGCAATCGTGACGGTACCATAGATTTGGATGAACGATACTCCAACCTTCGTGAATGGGAAGCTCGAACATGGGGTAAGTATCTCAATCGAAGTTCTGTTCCTGCATCAGTTGGAATCGTTGATTTCGGAGAAGATGCAATGAATGCTTACATGGAAGAAACAGGATTAAGCGTACTGCAAGCACGTCAAGCCTTAATTGACGACTTCAAAGCAAAAGGACCTGATTCTGTCAGTCGTATGGAGACGATTAATTCGTTCAACGAGAACAATTTCAACAGAACTCTCGTGGGGGTATCCGACCCAACACATCCTGACTCCGATTCCGATGGTATTCCTGATGGCTGGGAGTATTGTTACGCATTGTACGGAATGGACAATCCCTCAACAGTCGATCATTGGGCTGCAAATCCACTCAACCCATTCGACGTGAATTATGACGGTGATTCCGATGGTTGGTACGATCGAAATCAACTTGGGTTTGACTTACCAGCTCCACAGGGAGAATGGAGTGATCGGGTGTTTACACCATCAGGCCAGGTAATTCAACCAGGAATCGGAGACTTACCGTTCACCAACTGGATGGAATACGACAACGATACTCGCCCTGATTTGAACGATAGCGATGGAGATTCCGAATCGTACATTACAGAAACCTTGAACGGATTGGTAACTGCACACTACCAGGATTTCAATCTCACTGATGGGCGTGAGGTCTTCAAGTACGGAACAAACCCGATGGATAATGATACGGATGGTGACATGATTCCCGATTGGTATGAATATGCAAAAGCATGGAACGAATCAAACGATAACTATTCCTCTTTCTTGGAAATTCGAGTCAATTGGATTGATCCTGCAACAGGGGGTCCATGCGATACGTCCACAAATTCATGCTTACCTCTTTCGCTGAACGCAGGTACTCTTGAGCGACCTGACCTTTCTTTAACATGGTTCACAATGGATCCACGTAATGCAGTCGATGCCAATGATGATGCCGATCAAGACGGCAATTGGGATTGTTCAGGTGTTGGATGTTCCTATGAACCATACACCAATTTTCAAGAATATTTTGCCATCACTGCAGAGGGGCTTACAAGCCCGAATGCAGTTCGACTTTCTGGATTGACGTATGAGGGCGAAGTTATCCAAGAAGGTTGGCAACTACGTGCTCTTCTGCTTGGAATTGGGCAATGGGATGAAGGGGTTCGGAATTATCTCAAAATGGATCAATCTCAGAACTCCGATTTCCGATACGCGTACATTGTCGATGACAATGACAATAACTTCTTGGTTCAAGATGAGTCAAACCATGTCGTATTATGTGGCGGTAACCTCACTGACGCTTGGGACATCTATTACACAGGGGCGCCAAATACAGCCCCTGTTCGGGCCGTAGGAGAACATGAATTGGGTTGGTATCTTTTGGATTTCAATAACGATCACGTTGCTGAAGGTACTGACCCAACCAACTGGGATACTGATGGCGATTGGATGGTTGATTGGTTCGAAGTAAACGATGATGAACAGGACGGAAGCAGGGGCGAAACCTCCCCAATCCGGTATGATTCGCGTGAAACGACCTAGTGACGGCTAAACAAACGGTTGATAATCCCTCCTGCACTGCATAGGTAATATGAGTGTA
This sequence comes from Methanobacteriota archaeon, assembly GCA_002722615.1. GTDB lineage: Archaea > Thermoplasmatota > Poseidoniia > Poseidoniales > Poseidoniaceae > MGIIa-L2. The sequence continues at coordinate 26,793 of PBMQ01000025.1, forward strand.
AACGCTGTATCCCAACGTTCCATTGCGGTGGTGCTTCTTGCACTGTTTTTGGGAATGAGTTTTTCTCCACTTAGTGAGTTGTGGATTGAAGAGGCAGAGGCTGCAGAGGTTGCACGACACACCTACGAATTCAGCGATGGTACAACTGAATATATCGCCCTATATCAGGGCGGGAACGCTGATTCTGGCGCCAAGATTGCCCTGCCTAAAGGCGCACAAGTTACGGATGTTCAAATGACACTTTCAGGAGCATCTGCAACCGGTTGGTCTTCAATTCCAACGGACACTCGAGATCATTGGGTCGCTGGAGAAGCGACGAATACTGATAACCAAAGTGCAGACTTGACCCTCGCCATGGCCAATTCTAGCCATGAATTCAATGCACACGGTTTGGATGAGGATGTCAACCCATCTAGTACTGCATGGCTGGATAATGGGACCTATGCAGTTCGACAACCTCACACTTCAAATTCAACGGATGCATTATTCTCACAGCAACTAAAACTCAGTCCAAATTCCCTCAATGCTCAAGGACAAGGAGCAATCCTCCGCCACCATGATTGGTTGTACCTCTCCACATGGTCTTCCACTACCTTCCACAACATTGTACACCGACTTCACCCGAACAACGGTACTCGTGAGAGTGTGATTACCCTCGATCAGAACGGTTGTACTCTTCCCACAAAGCATTCCTCCACTTATTACGGACAGTGGGGTTTCAGAGATTGGGTAGTGACCGATGACGAGCGATTGTTTGCCATTCTATCTGGCTACAAGTACTTCTACACTTCAACAGCTAACACGATGTACCACCGAATCATAGAATTCGATATTTCGAACGAAAAAGAATGGGTATGTCTCAATTCATATCAACCCCAAGGGAATGGGGATTATACAGGAATAACCTACGACCCAATCGATGATAAAATCTGGGTATTGCATAATCAAAATCGTAGGATTCAATCGTATACGATAAGTTCAACCGGGGATATGGAACGAGGTGGGGATTACTTCACTTTCCAAACTTCCACTTCCTCCATTTGGCAGTGTGGAGTGAGCAATCAACAAGCACGTGGTTTGGAAATGAATCAAACCCACTTTTTCATGCGATGTCAAGATGGAAACTATTACAACGATCGAGACCAACTCGAATCCTGGGGTCGTTCAGGTAGCGCTACTGCCTTGATTCCAGAGAATACAGTACGAAGCATTTCTTCACTGGGTTACGGACTTTTCTATGACGGGCAACGCTTCATTACAGTCGATTCAGGATACTCAACTTGGTCAAGTTCTCCCTCATACCACGAGTTTGGAACCAGTTGGCAGTACAAGACCACGCCTGCCCCGGGAACCACAACATGGTTGGGTCCAGTCATCGAAACAGCGGACGATGTTCTCTCAGTCAATATGGAAACGCTTTGGTCAGCAGCATCCATTGGGGATCGTGTTGATTACTGGGTTTCAGCTGACAACGGAACGCATTGGGTTTCTGTTGAATCGAATACCACAGTTCATTTCCAACATCCAGGTAAAGAACTGGTATGGAAGGCCACATTGATTGGTTCTACAGCTGTTTCGTGGTGGGTTGACATCGAATATGCCACTGAGTATGAATCGAGTGGTACATGGATTTCTCCTGCTAAGCCAACTGGTACAAAGGTAGGCAAAGTTCGGCCAGTTTGGTCGGCAACAACGCATCCAGCCACTTCGATTTCCGTCCAAGTCTCAAACGATGATGGTTCAACATGGCAACCTGCAGAAAACCTCTTGGAAACCAGTTTCTCAACAGACGGCGCAGGGAACGTTCTTCGGTATGCAGTCACCATGACCTCAAACGATCCATTCAAAACGCCAATACTCGACAGTCTGGAGTTGTTTTACGAGGAAGGATATCCAGATCGTCCACGAATCGACGTGGGAGGTGACGGAAACTTTGATTGGGAAAGCATACTCTTCTTGAATGAATCATCAATTGATGTCAGTGATGATTCGATTGTCGGCGTTGAGGTCGACTATCAACCAACGTTGGTTGATGCATTCAATGATTTCATACCAGACAACGGAGAAGGAATCGTTGAGGTTCCACTTGCGATTAAGGCACAAACCTCTGGACGTGTCAAGATTACAAATATCGATATCGCTTACAAGATGAACACGCATGCAATCAGNGCAGCNTTCGAAGGTGGAATGGCTGCGCCAGACGGCATTGCTCGAAATCTCATCCTTAAGGTGGCCCATGGGGATGAAGTTAACTTCGTCACCGAAGTGACCGCTTCCATCAACAATTCCCGTGGAGACAATCCTACTTTCAAGTGGCAACANGGGGATTCATGCAGCACGCTCAATGATGCAGGAGGAATCGTATCCTTCGATACGGCAAATTGTTCATCGTCATTGGATCAGAATGATGTTCGAACAATTCGTATTCCTGTCACTGTCGATTGGAGTTGGGATGACGAAGTAGCTACTGAGGCACTTCTTACGGTCAAGGATTCACTGGGGACAGCTGTAAGTAACTGGCAAACTGAAGATATGAAACTCCGTGTTGAAAACGATATCCAACTCGATGGCCTGCAGGTCTTTGACGAGGATGGTCGGCAACTTTTCGTACAGGATTGGGTTCGTGGAGGCCAGAATCTTTCGTTCCTTGGAAAAATACACTTCCAATCCTCACAACTCTCTCCACTTGCTGGTGAGTTCGATTTGCGTGTAATTGGGCAAAACGTCACTTACGATGGAGATCCAATCGGACAACCGGTGGTGTTGGCTGAAGAATCAAATCCAAATTTTGGAGCCTATAATCTCACGTTCACCTCCCCGATAGAATCCTCTCCGGGGGGCATGGTCTTCTCAGTTGAAGCAATCAATTTGCCGAATGGTTCTACCTTTACCAACCCCGGTTACAATACAATTCGACTTGTTCTCGATGGAAACTCTCCACTTGTTCTAAGTGTGACACCTTCTGATCGCCAAGAGCGGCATGTTGGCCCTCCTGCACCAGGTGGCCAATCCATCACTGTGAACATTCAGGACAGTGTTGACCCTCCTACACAAATCAGCCTTCACTATTGGGTAGGGTGTAAATCAACAGTCGCTATTGGATGTCACGATTTTAACTTCGATGGCCTGCCACAAGAAGATGAATACGCTGAGAAGATTTTGTCTTCCCCTGATACCATTACGGGCGGATTGAATATCTTCAGCGGACTGATTGACGATTCAATGCTCGTTCATGGGCAGGTAGTTTCGATGTACATCAGTGGAAAAGATGGACAACAAAATCAAGTTGCTATGGGAGGCGGTCCGGTCTGTCCTCCAACTCCACAAGTTTGTGGATATGCTCCTGGACAAGTTATGCCCAATTGGGATGCAGACGTATCGACCTATCAAATACGCCAAGAGTTTGAGCCCGTCGTCGATCTCACCAACTCAAGCATCGTTGGTCATGAGGATGAACAACCGCTTCACCCAGGTGTGATGTACACTGCTCAAGTTGTCCTTTCTGACCGAAACGGTTGGGATGATATCCAATTTGTTCAGTTCGCACTTGGAGAGGATGTCAATGACGAGGAAACTTCAATTTTCATTCAACTTGAAGAGGACGAGAATGGTATGCCAAAGGCAAGACTTGAGTCTGGTGGTGAATACATCGCCGTTTCAAATCTCTATTCACAAGTCTCGACCTTTGGTGATGATGAGAATCAACTCCTTATCCGAGCACGATTCCAACTGACATGGTCTTTCCCAGAATCATACGACACGAACGGTGATGAACACTTTATTCCAATTCTAAAGGTTACAGATAAACCCTGCAATGAAGGAGAAACTACTCCCTGTTATTCGAAGATAAGTGGTCTTGGGTCAAACGCATGGAGTCTTGACAACGACTTCCGCTTCTACACCGAACCTGGTCACATTAAGGCTGTTGAACTTAGGGATGGAACGAACCATTACAACGATGAATCAGAAGAGACCTTGATTGGTAGTGGGCAAGCATTGCGTGTTACTGGCCGTGTTCTGTTTAGTGAAGATGAAACTCCTGCACCACCTGGTTCATTNGATGTTGTCTTTGGTGACTTTGATCACGTTTGGAAAACCTCCCCCCGAGAGAACGGTGAGTTCAGTCTCGACTTATTGGTTCCATCCGTTAACTCTGGTCACCTTGACTTGAGATTGCGACTTGATGATTTACCAGGTTTGGCACAAGATGAAACAGACCCTCTGCCTCGCGTCCGATTTGCAGTCGACAATTCCAACCCAACCATTGAGACGGTTATGTTGAACGAGGTACTAGCAGGTTCTCCTCTCTCCATTGGAGAAGCGAATTCACTCCAAGTTATGCTCGAGACCGTTGACGACAACGGTTTCGATTTAGATAACCCGGCTGTTTTGCATTACAGAATCCGAGCAGGAGAGGCTGAAATATCTCGTGGAGCAACCGCTTTACCTGAAACTCTACCATTCGGAGATCAGTTCTTCTGGACAGGTGAAATTGACCTGACCGATATGGGTGCTACCACATTACTACCATCCTACGTTGTCGACATATGGGTTTCCGGTTCCGATGCAACTGGTAATCCGTTTGAGACCCAGAACAACAACATCGACGAACCGTTTGCAACTTGGCCGCTTTCGTTGCTCGGTCCAAGTATTTCCTTCGACCATCCTGACACCGATATCGGATGGAGTAACCCAAGTCCAACCCAAGGAGAATCTTCCGAACTTGAAATTAGTGTTCTTAACGAAGGCGGGAGAGGGGATGTCGCCTTCATGCTCCAACGGTTGGTCAATGATGGAAATTGGAACGAGGAAGCCAACACGTCACTCCCTGTCTCTGCAGGAATAACAGCAGTAGCTACAATTCCTGTTGTTGCAGAAGTTGAACCAGGCGAATCTCAGGCCTACAGGCTCCTTGTTCTTGTGGATGGTGTTGAAATGGATCGTTACAATGTCGATCCGCTCATCGTCAAGAAAGACACTGCTCGAGATGGAAGCGCGCTTGCACAACAAGCAAGCGATGACCAATTTGCGATATTCATGTACATTGTGGCCGTTGTATCACTNTCAGCCTTCCTATGGATGCTTGTCATGTACAGGAAGATGAAGTACGGTGAGGATGATGAATTTGAAGCCGATCAGACCGATGTGGTTGCAGAGGAAATGGAAGTCAAGACTGTTCCAGAACTCAAACTTGATCCAATTCCTGCGCCCATGGCAGTTCCTGCTCCTGTTGTCGCTCCTACGCCCAAGCCAGCCGCGCCTGCTGCTCAATTAGATCCTCGCGGTATAGCACCTCTCCCACCAACTGGTCTTCCAGAAGGTTGGACTCAGGAGCAATGGAACCATTTTGGTTGGCAGTACATTGATGGATTCTCAGCAAAGAAGTAGGGGTAGTCGAATGTCGGCCACCGATTCCATGGTAACGCTTCAAGAGCGTATGGTTAACCTGATTGGTCAATTGACAATGCCTGTCGCAGAAGTTGCCCTCGTTCTTCAACATCACATACAAGGTCTGGTAAAATCATTATCCGAGTATGCTTCAAAAACTGGAGCTTCGATTAATGAGCGAGTTGCCCATCCGTGGCCAATTGACACATCAGATGGAGAGTCATCAACTTCACTGACATTTGATGTTGACAAAGTTCTCAAGATTGTTGATCAAGATCGAATGGACATCCTTTCTACGTTAATTCGCGTCACTCTGGTTGAGACAGAAATGGACCTCGTTGAGGGGATTCTAGCACTCCGGTCTTGGGAACAACTTGTCCGTCAACAACTTGCTGATGCAACAGGGCCTGGCCAGTTGTTCTCTCCACTTGAACTGCCAGAGGAATGGTAAATTCGTGATATTTTTGAACAACTGGGTCGTGGGACGAGCATGAAGAGCAAGAAGCTACTGGGTATGTTTCTCTCTTGTTTGATGATTTCCATTCCTATGTCCGGATGTACCTCGGAATTGGAAGAAATCCTCGGTGAATCGTGGGGAGTTCCCGGAGGACTTGCCCTCGCTTGCTTGCGCGATGATGCCTACAGGGAACTTGTCATTGAAATCGACCATGCTCCGGGCTACAATCCGGAATCATCGACGGTTAGCCTGCTGAAAGAACGCCTTGGGCAAGTATGTGACAAGCCAAATGGAATCCGAATTGAATTGAATGAAGTGAATTTTGCTGAGACCTCATCATGGACTGCGACAAAGGTTCGAGAGATTGGCCACGATACCATGGATGCACCTCCACAAACATCGGAACTTCGTTGGCATGTGATCATGCCTCAAGGCAAGTACTCAGACGACAGTGTTCTTGGCGTTGCAGTCGATGCCTCCACAATCGCATTGTTCTCAGATTCCATCGATGATGCAACCTCAATCTTCAATCCAAGGATTTCAGCAGAGGATATTGAGAACAGTGTCATGGTTCACGAGTTTGGTCATCTCTTGGGATTGGTCAACCTCGTTTACACGTCACCTGCAGACCATGAAGATTCGGAGCACCCTGGACATTCAAACAACGAAGATTCTGTGATGTACTGGGCAGTGGAAACCGTTTCCATTAGCGCATGGTTTGCAGGCGATTTGCCCACGGCCTTTGATCAAGATGACCTTGATGATATGGAAGGGATGAAGACTGGAGAACTTGCGACTAAGGATCAACTGTGGCGTCCTTAAGCAGACCGTGCAGACGATACAATGACTGTCGCATCTCGCCAAGCATCGTAGATAGACCATAGCCACAACGGAATGTACAAGACGATTGTCAATGCCAATGGAATCTGCAATAATGTCCAATCGAATGCTCGTTGGTGCTTTCGATTGAAATGTTGGCCTAGGAAGAGTCCAGGAATTGCTGCGAGGAGTGCAGCAAGTACTGGGCGAAAAGCCCCCCACATGCCAACGCCGAGGAAGATTTCTCTCCAAATTTCAGTAATGAGACGCCACGGTTTCATCTTGGATTGACCTGTTGCCCCCATACGCCTCACCGATAGGTTAGTGCTCGGGTTTGTCAATCTGTTGCCAATTTGTCAGCATAATCAAGAACATTGAACCACAGCATTACCCATGCCAAGAGTTCTTCTCACTGGATTTATGCCATTTGGAAACCATGAGGTCAATCCTACTGAAGCGATAGTCCAGTCATTTCCATCCCTAATTCCGATCAAGAATCCATTTGGAAAAGGTTCGAGTGAAGTCTCCGTCGAAAAGCGAATACTGACTGTCGATGAAATTGGTTCTCAATGGGCTGCGAATGAATTGGAATCTCGTGAATGGGATGCTATTCTTCATCTCGGGCTATGTGGGGAGTGCACACGCCCCCGTATCGAGGTTCGAGCACAAGACAATCTTGAGATGCGTATTCCAGATAATTCAGGCCGTCAAATCCACGAAGGACGGTTAAGTGGTTCTGGAGACATACCGACACCTGTTCCGGTCAAAAAGTGGGGTGTTGAAGATTGGGAAATTGAAGTCGAGATATCGAATGATGCTGGACTGTTTATCTGTAACGAGACATATTTTCGCACTCTTGAAGCCCTCAATTCACACCAGTTCGCAATTCCTTGCCTTTTCCTTCACCTTCCATCATCGGACCATTTATCCAAACAAGATGCATCAAAACTTGTGCGCCAAATGCTTGCTCATATGCTGTATAAACCATCTATTCAGGTGGCAGCTGGCATGTTTACTTCAGAACATGGTTTCTTGGCCATGAAACGTGGAAAAGACGAGCCTAAGGCAGGAAAATGGGAATTTCCAGGTGGCACCGTTGAATCGCATGAAACCCCAGAATTTGCTCTTTTGAGAGAACTGCAGGAAGAGTTGGGTCTTGACGCAACGATTGTCAAAAAGGCAGGTGTTTGGAGTCATAATTATCCCTTCATCCATGTTCAAATTCATGGATACATCGTGGAGTCACCAGATCTTGATGATCTCCAACTTAGAGTTCACAGTGAAATGAAGTGGATCTCAAGTCAAGATGATTTGAATTTGGACTGGTTGGAAGCTGATATCCCTATTGTGAAAGATCTTCTCAAAGAAATTCACTGATGCCAGGTTGAAACATCACCACTGGGCTCCATTGATGACTCATCATGAAGTTGTCGTGGCACACTTTGCCGTCCTGAATGCCATGTACATGCCTCAATCCAATCTCCGAGACCCATTCCATTCAGCTCAATATCAAAACATCCCCCAAGAGGTGTATCCTCGTGCGAGAATGAGACTTTTCCGGCAAAGGCAGCGAGGCGAGAAATCCGAAATGTGGTTGTTCGTCCATCGAGTCGAGTTCCCATTGCATCCATAGCAGTATCAAGAATGGCTTGTTTACGAATCTGTTCAAGAAACACCTCAAAAGAGAGGTGCTTACACTCAATGTTCCGATATTTAGTGGTGGGAAACGTTTCTGTTTCAAATTCGCCAATCTTGGCTTCAGGAAACAGTGCATGTATGGCAGATTTGATGTTGTTAACATCATCTCCCGGCCTTAGTTCTGTTCGCAATGTAATCTCGATACCTTCATCTCTTCCGTTATAGGTCAACGGCTTCAGGTCCATACAACTAGGAGGGAGAAACCGCTTTTCAACCTGCTTGTTGATGTGAAGTATCAAAACAGATTTGCAACAGAGCCAAACAATGCGAACCTCAAAGCCATGGTTGGCAACAATACTCCCTGTGTTGAATGAGGAGGGGCACATTGAGGCATGTTTGCAATCACTTCTCCGCCAGTCAATTCCTTCGAATGAGCATATGATTGTAGTCCTTGATGGAGGTTCAACAGATCGAACAAAGGATTTGGTTCAGAGTATCCAAGATGGGGTTAAACTCGATGAGCAACCACTGATTCAATTGATTGACAATCCGAATCGTTTCGTCCCGCATGCACGAAATTTGGCTTTGCAAAACCTTCCTGATTCTGTAACGCACTTATTGGAATTCAATGGCCACATGGAAGTCGAACCTGATCATCTTTCAAAAATGAAAGCCATTTGGCTTCGNCTTGAAGAACAGCATCCCTCGATTGCTGGACTTGGATGCAGGGTAGTTGGTTCACAAGGCGAACAAAGCGTTGTGGAATCGATCATCGATTCGACACTCAGAAGTCCGTTTGGAGGTAGNACCGGACAATTTGCAATATTNGAAACCGAAGGCCCAACAAACGTTCCTGCATTTGCTCTCCATCGACGTTCGGCTCTGGAAGCTATCGGAGGTTGGGATGAATCCTTCTTAACCAGTCAGGACAGTGATTTGAGCATGCGACTGAAGAAAGCAGGATACTCTTTGTTTCGAACACCGGATGTCGTAGTCAAGATGAGGCGAAGAACATCGTACAAATCATGGCTATTGATGAGCCATCGGTACGGATTTTGGAGAACAAAAGTGTTGTTGAAACACCCGAAACGGATTGTACTGCGTGAGTTGATGCCGTTGTTTGGCCTTATACTGACATCCATACTTCTTGCAATCAATCCCATCTTTGCTGCTATACCAATAGGCGCCTACGCATGTGTCCTCTTTGGGTCGGGTTTTCTCAACATTCGTAAGGGAATCTCTCATGTGATCGGCGTACCTTTTGCGCTTCTAATTCTCCATGTTGGATTTACATTTGGTCTAGTTGATGGTTTNGTGAGAAAAGGTCGTGCATCTCATGATCGTTGATGAATCAATCAAGGCGAATGCATAAGAAGAGCACGTCAGAGTGGAAGGTATGGCAACTCGACAGTCCACCTCATTCGGACTATTCGCAATGCCGATTCTTGTCTTTGGGTGTCTACAGATTATTGTCACACCTCTTGGCGATATTATAGCTCTCTCATGGATGTACGTAGTTGTCTGGTATGGTCTCAGCGTTCTGATTGGATATTTGTTGCTTCGAAGAACCCGTGTAACAAAGGATCATGAGTATCGTCGCTCTGAAATCATGAAAAAGATGAAGCACGTTTACGATGCAGAAGCAAAAGGTGTCTGGGAACGAGAAACTACATTGCAANCTGATGTTAAACTTAACACCACGAATCTCAATGCGAAGATTGGTTCATTCGGCCGGGAAGCACCTGAACTCGAACTCGATCAAGATGTGAAGTCTGATGTACAAATGCTGACAGAACAAGGATTTGTTCAGAAAGCTACACGTCGAATGAACGGTGATAGTGCAGAGGATGTTGATTCCGTAGATTCCACTGTTGGCTCAGTTCGAAAGAAAAGTTGGATGGATGGAATCATTGACAGCATTTTCAATCTCTTTGGTCGAGACAAAGAGGCTGAGCGTGAGCAACAGCATCTGCGTCGACTCCGCGCCAATGCCGATCAAACACCGGTAATTGCTCAACGCCCAATTGCACCAATTAAAGAATCTATAACCCCTGAAGGGAGCACGAATGATGCCTTAACGATGACATCAATGAGCGATGATGGGGGGATAATTTCATCAACACTACAACAACCTGAACCTGTACCAGTTCCACGAAAAGAATCCATTGAAGATCTTGCAATGCTAGGGGGTAGTCGTCCAACACAGTCCTTCACTCCAACCTCGGGAGGATGTCCTTCATGCGGTTCATCGAATCCTCCCTCCGAACGATATTGTCAATCGTGTGGCATGTCTCTCTCTGCATAATTGCAACGTGAGGTTTTAGTGGAGCGCCTGTTGGCGTGGGATAGGTGGAACGTTGGCAGACAAACGAGACTACTACGAAGTTCTCGGCGTTGAACGTTCTGCAACAGAAAAAGACCTGAAAAATGCATTCAGACGACTGGCCCGCAGATATCATCCTGACCGAAGCGAAGAGGCTGATGCAGAAGAGAAATTCAAAGAGATTCAAGAGGCATACGCTGTCCTCTCCGACGCTGATAAACGGGCACATTACGATCGTTTTGGTCACGATGGACCTGCTGGAAATCCATTTGGTGGCTTTTCTGGAGGTGGATTCAACATCAACCTCGAGGATTTACTAGGTGGCGATTTCTTTTCTGGATTTTTTGGAGGTGGCCGTGGACGATCAAGAGATCGACGAGGTTCAGATATCCTCGTACGTCACAGCATTGATATGGCAACAGTCATCACTGGTAGCGAAGAATCAATCGAACTCGATCTTCCGTCAGAGTGTACAACCTGCAACGGCACTGGAGCGAAAGATGGTAAGACAACGACATGCACAAATTGTCAGGGACAAGGACGCGTTCGCGTTCGCCAACAAATTGGCCCATTCGTAAATGAGGTCATACAGGATTGCCGAGAGTGCGGTGGTAGTGGTTCAATGATCGATTCGCCATGTGGAGATTGTTCGGGTCGTGGCCACCGTGTTGAAGCAAAAACAATCCGATTTAACGTCCCACCAGGGGCAGAACACGGAACACGCCTTCGACTACGGGGCCAAGGTCAACCAGCAGAACGTAGCCANGGGTCTCAAGGAGATCTTCTTGTNGAAATCGAGGTATTGACTCACCCATGGTTTGAGCGGAACGGTTCCGACTTGATCATGTCCCTTCCTCTTGGCTACCCTGATTTGGTTCTTGGAACAAAGGTAACCATCGACCATATCGATGGTAAGAAATTGGATATTGTTGTCCCAGCACGTTCTTCTGCAGGTCACACACTCGAAATCAAGAAACGAGGCCTCCCTCATATGAGGCGTAGTGGACGAGGAGATGTGGTTGTCTTGCTCAAACTCCATGTTCCTGAGAAGGTGTCAAAGGCAGATAAAAAGCAACTTGATTCGATGAAGAGTAGCCTTAATCCGACGGATCAATTGCAACGAATATTGGATGATGCAGCAGAACGTAGAGCTAACGAATAATCACTCTTCTTCATCAAAACGAGTCAACGTGCTAGGGATTCTCATTGCCCTAGGGATGCCATCGACTTGACCATTGAGTTCGATATCCACTTGAGTTGCTTCTCCTTCCAAATCTATGGTTAGGAAGATTGTTGTTCCCTTCGTTATGGTATCGATGAACACCTCCTCGCCTTGATGCAATAATCGAGGTTCTACGTGATCCACGTTTAATGCCTGACCGTATGGAGCATCGAATCGAAATGCTGCTATTTCCCAGGTTTCGAGTTCTGTATTCAAACCCACGAGCACTGGCCAATTGCCAAGTGATTTTGCTAATCGAGCGTCGAGATTCCAAACTGCAATTGACGTCCCATCCGTTGTGTATATTTGTCGTGGCTCTCCCCAAGAAGAGATTGCAGAATCCCATGGCAAGGTTGCGACAGCCTCGAGTGAACGAACCAAGGATTTCCGACTCTGCTGAGGCGTTTCTTTACCTTCATCGAGGAGTTTTGTGAGGTNATCAAGTCGTTCTCTTAACGCTCCTACTTGTTCAGCAATCCGTTTTGTCCTCCTCATTGAGTAAAACAAGTAAACAGCAGGAAGNATCATCCCAATTCCTAGGATCCAACGAACCGCAGAACCCCAAAACTTGGCTTCATCTGAAGGCGCAAACCACGGTTCTTCGCCAATCTCAGTTGTTACTTTCGTGATGGTGATTTCATATTCAAGGGCAGGAAGATNATTACCCCATGATTGATTGCTGAGAACCGAATCATTTGCATGATTCAACTCAATAAGATGCAAACCAGGACCCACTGANATGTACAAGTCCATGTCGTTGGTAAACGGATCTGGTGTGAGGGGGTAATCCTGAAGTCTCTTCATTGTCTCTTGGTCGAATTCGANTACTCTTACAACAAGATCTGGGCTGTTTCCATCAATAACAACGTGCAATCTATGTTCTGAATCCACCCATCCATCAACGGAAATAAAGAACACATCGCCAATATCCATCGTTGCTAAGGTGAGCTCNCCGGCGTAATCAACTGTATTTTCTGCAAACAAAACAGGCCAGCCTACCTCGTCCAGAGATGGTGGCAAATATCCGGGTGCATCGATGGTTATGTTCCCATCTGTGAACCCTTCAATGGTGACATCGACCCAGTGGACGGTGCCCGTAATCGTGAGCATTGCCATTGTTGTGTTTGGATACGCATAGATTCGATCGACAGTATTCCGTTCGACAACAACCTCTGGCATCGTTACCCAATTATCGCCAATTCGCACGGAAAGTGTTGCTGAGATGTCTTCAATCACCGGTGCAAGCTTGACGATTCCTGTTGGTCCAAGGAAGAAAGCACTTTTCGAACTAACATGGCCCATTTGAACAAATTGGGAAACATTTTCATCAACAGTCATTGTTAATTGAGGTTCGTGTATTGTTCTCTGCAATGCATACGACGAGAAGGATGCCAATGTGGAAACTTTGACAATGATGCGACCATCTTCTTCTATCATAAGGTAGGTTGATTCTTGTAAAATGCTAGGATTCGTTCCGGTCAAGGATTCAATATGCTGTGATAAGACTTGTTCATCCGATTCCGTTTGCATGTAAAATTCAAAACGAATGGAATCCGAAGCGTGGTGGAGGTTTAATTCTACGATTTCGTCCGCTGAAACAGAAAAACCGTAGTAAGCATCAGAACCAGATTCAACACCCCCAATATCGAATTGGGGTGCGGAAAAATTCCCTAATGCAATGGATTTCAAATTCCCTCGTTGCATATTGATGCAGACGTCTGGTTGTGAACAACGAGTCGATTCGGTAAGGTCGATAGTCGCTTGAGGGCTTGGTCGTTGGGACATGAGGCTCAATTGCTCTGCGATTAAGAACGAAGTCGATGCAATTTCGTTGATGCTAGAACTGATTGTTATCGATACAGTGCCGCTTTCGGTTGCTCGGTGTGTGACCGATGATGTCGAAGTAAGTGTTGTATCATCATCGATGAGTTCGACTTCACAAGAACTGCAACCAACATTGACAGATACAATCGTACCTTCGTTCACCTGAATGTTCTGCTCATAAGGTTCCCCTGAACTTAAATCGATCATTTGAATACGTTCATCGATGATGAATTCATTCGTAACGTCCTCTGCATTCGAAAACGGTACGTTCACCATGAGGAGGGTCAACAAGACAAGCATTGGTATCCGCAATTTATGCAGNCGNCCATCCTCCATGAAGAGGGGTCGGTGGCCAAGTCTTTCAACACTTTCTTTCGATTTCGTGCCATCCTTGAAAAACAATCCGTCACAGCNAAGGCTATGGCAGAAGGACTTGGGCGTACTGTTCTTCACCGCCATCGGTATGCACGTATTTGGGGACTTGGAAATCGATCTTCACCTGCAATTCGCACTCCTGCTCTTATCTCTACGGAAGACGATGACGCGGCTAGTAAATCGATTGCAGCCTTCCACTGCTTGCAATCACGAACGATTCCTGCAACAATTTCCGTCATAACTCATCATCATTTAATCCCACCAGATTTCGATCAGCAGGGCCCAAACATGGAGGCGTCCGTAGGCCATGTTCTACCTCCTTCATTGGATGAGGCGAATGCAGGAGAAACTGCTGATACAGGACAGTTGTTACCTGTTTCATGGCAGCGTTTGCATCATGATTCAATGCTGTTGGATGAAGAACTCTTTCCAAGTATTGTCGTGTTGACAGATGCCGTTCAATTGGCAGCTCAATCAGGAAAACTCGTCAAAGCAATTCAAACACTAAAACATCGTTTCCCAGGTGCGTTGCTATGGACGCCTGGTCTCGGTGGCCCCGACAACGCAGCTGTTCTAGCATGGTTTGGAGTTGATTTGTTCGATACAACGCGAGTACGCCTTGCATTGAGTACAGGCCATTTGTTGACCTCATATGGGCCAAGATTGCCANTGCTTGAAGAAGAATGTACGGCTGCTGTAGGGTTGCACCATTACAAACANGCTATTCNATCGGTCCAATCTGCTATTGAAACTGGTACATTACGTCGTCTTGCTCAACAACAGAGTTTGAACAGTCCAAGATTGGTTGAACACATGCGCCATTTTGATGCTCTCATGCGATCAAAGGATGATGTATTGCGCATCCATCCTTCTGGAGTGGAGAAGATCGAATTCATGGCACAAGAGAGCCACCTTGATTCTGAAGTTGTCAATTGGGTCGATTTCATGCGAGAGCAGTATCATAGTCCAGAAAATCTTGACAACACGCTTGTGCTGTTACCATGTTCAGAACGTAAGCCGTATCGTCTCTCAAAATCCCATCGCAAGTTCATTAATGCCATCGGTAGCAACGGTTGTCATGAGGTAATGGTCACCTCTCCACTTGGCTTAGTTCCGCGTGATTTAGAGGATGTTTGGCCTGCNGGATTCTATGACATCCCTGTGACAGGTGATTGGTCAGAAGATGAACTCATGCGCATTAAGTCAATGGTTCAATCGCTTGTGAAACGCCACAATTATCGATGCATCATCAACCACAGCGGGGTGCCAATCGAGATTGATGGGTACGACGTGATCGATACGCGTCAAGGCGAATCGTCAGGTTCTCGTAATGCCCTTCAACGGCTGACGGAAGCTGTTCAACATGCCAAAAAGGAACATGAGTTGCGTCGACGAAAAGGTGAAGCAATCAACATGAATCGATTCAAGAGCATCTCTCGCTATCTTTATGGCCGTGACGAATGGTTGGAAGGGTGCAGAATACGAGGCAAGCCACCTCGATGGAAGATTGAAAAAGATGGAAAACAACTTGCATTGTGGTTCTTTGACCGGGCAGGTTTTTCGTTTAGTAAAGAAGCGATTCTCCCACTTCATGAACACAACATCCTCCCTGTAGTCCACCTTAAATCTGGAATTAAATGGAAGGGTGATCTCCATCTCGGTATCATAGATTCCTATGCTTCAAACATACAACGTGGACAGGACTTGATGGTCCTTCAAGACGGCCAACCCATCGGTTTGGCGAGAAGTCTTGCACCTGGATGGGAATGGCTGGGNACACCCGGTAGATTGGCAAAAATGCATCAGAAGAGATGACCTGATGAAGCGATGTGGTTAAGAAGGGTAAGCAGGTCGCAAGATTGCTCCGAGTGGTCCATATGGCACGAATGTATTCTTCTCGAAAAGGAAAAAGTGGCTCTTCGAAGCCGTTCATGACTGAGCCATCCGCATGGTCCAACACCGATGTTAAGGAGATTGAATCCTTAATTGTTAAGTACGGAAAGGAAGGTATGAGTACCTCACAAATTGGAATTGTACTACGCGATAAGCACGCAGTTCCAAACGCTCGCCTCGTTATCGGCAAGCGTATCGGCGCTGTTCTTGCAGAGAATGACTTGGGTGGCTCTTACCCTGAGGATTTGATGAACCTCATGCGCCAAGCAGTTGCAATCATCGATCATCTCAGCACAAACAGCCGAGATCTTCACAACAAGCGTTCTCTTGAACTAACGGAAGCTAAAATCCGCCGTCTAGGGAACTACTACAGGGCAGAAGGCCGGCTTGCGGCTGACTGGAAGTACAAGCGCGACCAACTTCGCCTTATCGTTGAATGATTGGGAGCATTCATTTGTCTCGAGGTCAAGGCCTCGTTGGGACGGCCATGAAGGATCTGCGCAAGGCTTCGTTTTTTGCACCAATTAACGGTGTTATTGAAGAAGCAGTAACCTTCCTTCAATCTAAGCCATTGATGTTGATGACAACTGCAGATTTACATTCAATTCTAGCATTGAGTTTCCTTGAATCCGCTCTCCTCGACCGTGGAATCTCATACTCCCGAAGAATCCTACCTCCGAATTCACANATTCCACCCGATGAAAAAAACTTGATTCCAGAACAAGACGGTTCGAGTATTCTATTTGTAGATCCTTGGGCCCGTATTGATTCATCGCTTCCTAATGTGATGATTCTTTCCGCCCAACCTGTTGAGGTTGAGTTCAGTCATTCATCAACAAAGAGGAGGGGTCGTATCGATGTTGTGCTGCAATCTTCTGCAATTGCATCTAGTCTTTCTCCAAACGGTACTCGTTCCAAACGTTGTAGGCCTTATTCCGGATGTGGGCAATGGTTGATGGAAAGCCTCGATACGACGATAGACCCTATACATACACTGATTCGTGATTTTTTGCGTGATGAAGGTTCGATACAAATTTCTGCCTTGCCTGAAGTTGAGAACCCTAGCGTCGAGATGATTCCGTTTGCATCGCAACGTCGTCTTCAGCGTCTGAAGAAACTGTGGGGTGGAATGGACGCTTCCGCACGTGCTCAGGCTCTTTCGGAATACAGCCTTCCTCTGCTCTCAAGCCCAAATATTTCCACTGCACGTCTTGAAGAACTCATTTGGAAGAGAATGCTCATTCCAAACCAATCAACAGATCTGGCTTCCATTCTTTTTCAAATCATGAAGGAGTGGCCCTCTGAGTCGGATTCAGCTATCTTGCATGCAGGTCGTATGCTTGATGAACTTCTCAAAACGGGACAGTTGTTGCCATCGACGGATTGAAACACCAAGAGGTGTTGGGATTGGTATGGCGATTGAACGTTTGTTGACAGGGAGCATTCGGGAACGAGTTCAGGATTTGATGTCAACTGAGGACTTAATCATTGAATCATTCAAGGACATTGTGAAGGATGAACTAAAGGCTCACATTCGAAATAAGATAGAGGCAGACCCTGATCTTCATGCTGAAATAAAGGAAGCAGTGACGTACTATTTCCATCAAAAAGCTCGTTCTGTCTATGCTGAACTCAAAGCGACTCGAGCCGCTACACGTCTTGGACTGCGTCTTCTTCCTGATGAATTACAGGGCGAGGTTGGTGAAGCACTAATTGGATTATTTGAGAAAGAACTTGGAACTCTTCTGGATAAGGCTCTTTGATTCAAATATCCGTTTGTTGTTGCCCATATCGGCGTTGGAGTTATACGCCTCTTTACTGACCGGGCTGTGTGGAGAGAATGCGTGGACGAGTCTTCATCATCTTGAGTTGCTTTATGCTCTCTCTCTTTGCTCCTTATTCTCCGCTCACTACATCTGCGCAGGCTGAGAGTTCTCCTGTATGTTGCGAAGCAGCAGAAGTTGACCTTTACCTCCTGGGTGATTCCGTTCTTCAATTATCCCCATTCGTAGATTTATTCTCCGAGACTTCTTCCTCACGGTCGTTTGAAACGTCTATCGCTTCATCTGAGCAGATTGGAAAGTGGGAACTTGAATCGGCCTGGCCGGGGACAGTTCCCGATGCAACATGGTCTGTTGAATTGGGGTATACTGTTTCAGATGCAGGCGGTGCAAATCTCAACATATCTGCAACAGTCACTATAGGCGGGTCTTCATTCACAGGATTCCTTGGTGCTAACCAACAATTCGTTACTCAAGGAAGTGGAACCGTTACCATCGATATCCCAGTTGAAGAAGTCCAAGTGAGTGGTACATCAGAGATATCGGTTTCAATTAATGCTCGGAATATAATTTTTCAAGTGCCTGAAGTTGGTGCTAAAGTTGAATTTTTTTGGGGGAGCGAAGAACACCCTTCTTCCTTAACAGCAGAGTTGCCAATCGTAGACTTATCGCTTGATGAGCCGGTTGTTGAAGGTGACCTTGTCTACTTCACCGTTCGCATCGAATCACCGTTTGGCATGGAAGCTTTGGTCTTTTCAAAGTCGATCGATTTGAACGTCAACGGAGCCTTGCAAACAGGTGATCCAACAGAGGTGCTGGATGGAGATGCAATTCTTGTTATTTGGGAATGGGACGGAGCATCAGGTGGCCAAGAGTCAGTCAATGTCTCAGTTTCCTATGAACTTCAGGAAGGTCTTGTGTTGACTGGCTCCTCTAATTTTGAAATTGAAACATTTGATGGCACTGGATCCGGCGGTGGATTCTATCCAGCGAATGAACCCCTCCGAACAAACGGTAAGGGGTCACCCCTTGACGTATCAATTTCAATGGAATTGGATTCCGAGGATGGAGGTCTTCGGCTTGCCCAAACCACAGTCCTAACGATTGAGGGTGAGATGGCATTCTGGATTCGTTGGGGTTTGGATCATCTGGGCGATGAAACCATCCCTCTTTCACCGGTGCTGAAAAATTTTGATGGCGGAAACATCAATGATGAACAACGCGGAAGTCGAGTTATCGAAAGTGCAGAAATCAGCCAGTTCGAAAATTACATGGATTCCTATTACATTACATTCTTTAGACTTGGTTTAGGTTTGGAATCGGAAGAGCTGATTGGAGACCTTTCTGATGCTCAGTCGTTTGCAATCACCCTCGATTTGATGGGTGAAGATCGTGTTCGAAACTCACCTTTGAAACTACGAATCGACTCTCTAACGCCAATTACATCGGGTGTAAATTACCGAATATTAAACAGTGCATTCATGAGTCCGCAACCCTCTCCTTTGTGGTCCGTTTACGATTTGTTTTTGACAATAGAATCGAGTGCAATGACTTCGTTTTCTGGGCTTGATGTTAAGCAAACAGATGAACTTGAATTGACTTACATGCGGTTCCCTTGGGGTGAATCAGGAACCCTCACAGCATCTGGATTAACTCAGTCGGACAAATTCACAATCGATTCATACCCTACAACCTCGATTATTCATGCTCCTATTGGTTTGACCATTACCGTGACATTGGTCTTGGCAGGTGGTCTATGGTTGGCTTTCAGAATGGTCCGAAATCGAGTAAAATACCCTTTCATGATTGAAATGGTTCTCGTTCCTGTTGTTTTCTTACTTCATTTCTTTGCGTTTGAACCGCTCTACATTCTTGCATCGAGCGGTAGCGTTGTTTTCATTTGGTGGGCTACTGCTCTCATATCTCCCAAAACTGCTCGGAGTACAGCAGATCAATCCAAGCCTCAAGTTATGCTTGCAAACTTCCCGACAATCGCTTGCCCTCAATGCCAAACGTCGAATCCTGTAACCTCGGATCTGCGTCCGATTCGAATTCAATGCACGGGTTGTGACCGAATCATCAAGATTGTAGCGTAATGTCAAAACCCTCTTGAATGGTCACCTCCAGCAAGACCCATGAGCGACACAGTTGCAGATTTGGAACTCGATGATGAGCACGTTACCATTGGATTGGATGATACCTTAGTCGAGGGATGCAAACGACTTGTAAGCATCCCCTCTGGAATTCTTGTTGTGCTTGATGACGAAGATCAAGTAAAGGGTGTCATTGGGCAGCGTCAAATGTTGAAAGCTGTTGGAAACGGTGTTGATGTCAATGAAACAACATGCAAGGAAGTCATGGAGATGGATGTTCTGAAAGTAGCCTTATCCGACTCAATTGCAGATGTGATCAAATCCGTTAACGAGCGAATGCCACAAGCAGTTGTTGCAGTTGATGATTCAGGAGCCTTTGAGGGCTATTTCTCTCCAGATGATTATCGACAGGCACAATCAATCTTATCGGCTAATCCATCACTCTCATCGCTTTGAGGAATGTGTTTGGAATTCTTACTCGTGCATCAGCAAGTATCCTTTTGCGGTTAAAATCGCATAACCTATTCGTTCCAATTGTACTATCGTTCCGATAGGATAGTTGTTGGTTTCAATGCGTCCAGAAATGAATTTCATCTCTTCTTGGTCTGGAATAATAAGGGTTGATTCTTCTGATGTTGTAGATGAAACCCAATGGATAATTGGGCGTTTATCAGTCCGTTCAACTGAACCTAACACTCCATTTTCCTCAAGGTCAGCAAATTCCTTCAATCGATAGGTTTCTACCGAATCATCTTGCTCGATAAAAATACTTGATTGGTCGAATGATATTCTTCGAACACCTTGATCTTCGTGGTTTGGATGAACAGGTATATTCACATGCGATGGTACATCTCCTTTAATCTGGATTTCAACAGGATTTCGTATAAACGATAGACGAGGTGCATCATCGTCGATTATCTTCGTGTTATGCGAAAATAAACTTGCAAGAGGGACAGAGATGTCCTTTTGTGTTACACCTAACTCAACCCAGAAATTACGAAGCGCTTCAGCCTGTATACCTCTAGTTTGTAATCCTTGGATAGTTGGAAGACGTGGGTCATCCCATCCTTGATATTCACCATTCTCAATCGATGCTCGCATTTTCGATGTAGAGAATCCACCCCATTCGTGAACCTTAACTCGACCCCAGTAAATTGTTTCAGGGTAAGTCCAGCCAAAGTGCTCGTATAGTAGCGTTTGCTTTCGTGTAGAGTCCATCAAATCCTTCCCTCGAATGATGTGGGTAACTCCTTGAAGGTAATCTTCCACAGCACTTTGGAAATCAAGAAGTGGCCATACTTTGTATTTTGACCCAATCGAGGGACGAGGGTGTGGATTGATTTCTGTGTCTTGCATTCGAAGTGCAGGCCAATCCCGGAGTGCAGGATTCTTGAGTGTCATATCGGTCTTTACACGGACAACAGCATCGCCAGGTTTGTAGGTGCCATCAAGCATTTTGTTCCAATCTTCCTGGTTCTGTTCAATGGATTTATCTCGACATGGACAATTTGTTTTCGACTCTCGGAATTTTCGGAATGCGTCTGCGGAACATTTGCATACATATCCAAATCCTTCGTTGAGCATTTTTTCAGCGTGTTCGTAGTATTGTGAGATTCGATTGCTTGCAATCACAATTCGATCGGCAGGTCTTCCCAACAACCATTCAACTTCCTCCGGAATCAAATCGTACGCAGATAAGGTTGGAGGTTTGACCGTCGTATCTGTGTCATCAAAGCGAAGAATGAGTGTTCCCGCGTGCTCCTTCGCATAGGTTCCATTGATGACAATACCTCGAGCGTGACCAAACGATAAGGGTCCGTTTGGATTTGGTGCAAAACGTAAGACAATCTTCTTGTCTTGTACATTTTTGAGATCAGGTAAGCCCTCTCTCTTCTCCTGTTTTTGCCGACCTTCAAGCAAATGTGGAGCTTCACTTGCAAGTATGGATTCAACATGCTCTAAACCCTGTTCCTGAGCGAGTTGATTTGCTTTCTGAACGGATTGTGCCACAAGGGGGCTTACGTGTCCGCCGTGTTGTCGAAGGTCTGCCCGCATACTCATGATTCGTCCAATGACTGAACCTGCGGCACCCTTTCCATCGTACTCAAAGGCATTTTGCAGTGCTAGATGCCAAATCAATTGTTGAGTATCCCCATCAGGAGTCCAGGCCATGGTTCGGCCTAAGGCTGTTAATTGATGAATACGTTGGCTTGAATTCACTTTGAAAACAAGGTCGTTCCAGTTTTCTCTCGTTTTGGAAGAGGAGTTGAATAGTTCTGACTCCAATAACGCTCCACAGTTGCCCATGACCAACGTAGATCCGGATGGATCTGTTCAGGACCAATCAGTTTTGGTAAGGCTGAGACGGTGTTCGGGTCGGAGGGATATCCGCTTCCAATACGAAAACCCAACGAGTCTTGCAGTTCATGGATGATTTGATCACGAACGACTTTGGCAACAATTGATGCCCCTCCTACAATTCGATAATTCGTATCGGCCTTGTGTTCCGAATGGATTGTAGATTCACCTCTTGGCCATTCAGTCAAGCGCTCTGTAATCCGATTCGTAAACCGTTGTTCATTAACATCACATGCATCCATTGTAATTTGCAATGTATCATCGGACTTCTTGCTGTGACGATTGAGAATTGCAGCAAATAAATCCACTTCGAGAAGATTCAATCCTTGTCCTTCAACTGCATTGTCGATTCTGTCCGGTTTGCATACGATTGTATCAACAACCCAATCTCTTTCTTGCTGTTGTTCTAGAATCCATTCGTATTGAAATGCTCTTTTTTTTGCAGAATGATGTTTGGAATCTGATATGTCATGCTCGGCAAGCATTGATTCATCACCTTCTGGAATCGATAGTAAACCAACGACTAGGGGTCCCAATACGGGTCCTCTACCAGCTTCATCGATACCTACAAGTCGCATACAATCACTCACAGATCAAACTCATCCTCTTCATCCACATCTGTTGGTAGTGGCACATTCTCTGGGGGTCTTGGAGTTGAGGAGAGCTCTGGATTCGCATGGCGGATGGTCCGTTCAGTAATTGCAGTTGATGGCTCAAGATTTTCATTTTCTTGATGAGGCATTGAAACTCCGTTATTGATGATGTCAGAAGCAATCTTGTCCATTGCTGCTCGTTGTGCTGACATGTCGTGATGGTCAAGCACGGTTGTTGCTGCATCTCGTATCGGTTCAGGGAGTGGCTCCAGCGCAGGGGATGACGGGGTTGACTGGGATTGGAATGCCTTTTCAAACGCATCGCGACTCATTGTTGGGCTCTTTACAAGTTGTGGTTGTTGTTCAGACGGTTTGCTGAACTTATCCATCCAATCTTCTTGAGTCTCCTCCGGTTTCTCATTGAATTGACGTAACAATTCATCTTGTTCATTTCGTTGAATTCGATCACGTACTGCTTTGTTGAGAATAAGACCAGAGATACCAATGCACACCACAATCAGCCACCATCCTTTGATGATGAGCCCAATATCTTTGACCAATTCCGATAGAGAATAACGTTCGGCTTCCTGCTCCTCCTTCCACTGCTTACCAAGGAATTCTTCTTCAATAGTGAAGATAAATTCTGTTTCAGGGTCAAAGATTGAACGAACTACGATATCAAGTACAAGTGTTCCGTTTACGGTTTGGTCCGAAGGCAATTCTGCTGTACCTCTTAAGGTGAAATTTGCTTCTCGTGGAAGATCACCTAATTCAAAGGTGCGAGGTCGTTCTGAATCTCCTTCAATGATTGCTCCATTTGGTGGTGTGAATCCCATCTCAGTAGAATGTGATGATTGCAACTGTACAATCAACCCATCCTCCAAATTTCCATCGTTTCGAAGTTGAACAGCGAAACTGACAACATCTTGAGAATCCACTTCACTCTGTCCATCGAGGAATGTCCAAGCAACATTTGGTCCTACAACCACATCTATTGAGTAACGCTGTAAGATCTGTCCTCCATTCAATTTAAGATTGAATGAGATTGAATCTTGCTGATATGCAGTTGCATCTTCGTTGATCATAAATTCGATTGCATTGAACGTAATTGTTTCATATTGATTCAATTGGATTGGTGATTCGGGTGTCACTATGTCTGATACAAATTGTGGTGCAGTATCCAATTCGACAACCAATGAGTCCGCATAATTCCCTAGATTTTGTACGCTGAGAGAGGCTGAGCAACTTGAATTTGGCTGTATGTATGTGCAATCTCCTGGTACGAGTTCATGGTCAAAATCGCGCACCCACGATATACTCACACTTGCAGTTTCTTGAACGGTTCGAAATTGAAAGTTCGTTGGATAAACAATCAAATCAACTTCAATCGTTCCAGATGTTATCGCTGGTGCTTCCACCCCAATCTCGACAACTCGCGATTCATTTGGCATTAGAATTGCATCTTCGTATGCGTTAAACAATGCAACGGTCCAACCGTTTGATGTGATTCGGTCGGAATCGATTTCCATAGTTGCTATACCGTTGATTTTGAGATTGCCTAGGGTGATTGAAAGCGTGTCTGGTGTGTTTCCGGTGTTCCTCACCACAACGTCAACCCGAGTATTTCCTGATGGATCAACAAGGACGTTCTCTTCGATCGAATCGATTGTAGCATTCCTGAATGAACTAACTTCAAGCATGAAGTCCCAAGCAATGTTCACGAAATCTAGACCCGATGTGCCAATCAATCGAAATGTTGGGCCTTGATTAGCAAGCGGTGCTCCATCAATAATTTGAGGTACATCGACCCATATACGAACAAAACCCATGGTGTCTGAACTAAGTTGCAAACTTGAGGTCATGCCATCAATAGAATCCATAGTCCAGCCCCAGTTCCACAACGAATCGGTCTGTATACTGAATGTCACATCATCCGTCATTGTGGCATTACTGGTGATGTTCATTGCAAGGTTGGTTCGTATTCCAGGGTCGACTACAAAACTCGACGATTGCACGCTTCCAAAATAAATGTTTGAAGGGACAGTAATCTTCATTTCAACATCAATTCTTTCGTTCGAAAGATCAGATGTATCGATGATTGTTATCTCGACTGTATCAACACCAAGCGGTGTTGATTGAGGCAAGGACATGGTCCAAATGAATCGTTTCGTTTCACCATTATTGAACACCAATTCTTGTCCATTTCCCGTGACGCTGCTCAAATATTGAGTTTGGAGGTCGAGTTTC
Source organism: Methanobacteriota archaeon (assembly GCA_002722615.1). Taxonomy (GTDB): domain Archaea; phylum Thermoplasmatota; class Poseidoniia; order Poseidoniales; family Poseidoniaceae; genus MGIIa-L2. The sequence continues at coordinate 51,804 of PBMQ01000025.1, forward strand.
AGTGCAGTTCCTGATTCACCTGAATACGTCACATCAATGTGCTGTTGAACAGTCTGACCTGGATAAGCAACGTAGTTGTCGGCCGGAGATAGTATCGTTGTGTTTGAATCACCGGATACTACCAGTGGTAAGACAAGAAGCAACACTAGCCAATAGGATGCTTGCTTCTTGAGCATAACCTACCGTACTGTACAGGTGGTTTTGAAGCAAACGGCGTTTTGATTTGGTTGATTCAAAACAAATATGAATTGCAGGACGAAGCCCATTCCATGCCCCCTTTCTGGCCATTCAAGCGTTCAAAACAAAATGATGACCTTGATGAAACACCACCCGCCCCTATAGTCTATCGAAAGGAAGAGGAAGTTCACACAGAGAAGCACTCGACTTCTCTAGAACGTGATGAGAATGCATACAAAGATGCACTTGCGTTGTTTGGTGGCGGAGATACAACAGTAAAGGCGTCGAAAAATGTAGTGGATGATTATGACGGCGTCACCGAACAATCACCAATCCCAAGTGAGAGTTTCGTGGCTGAACAATTTGAATGGATTCACCATACTGATGGATATCATTACAAGAAAATGGAAAACGGTCAATTCGAACCAACTCCCCACGTGAAAAATGAAGATGGTTCATATTCAGTGTACGCATGATCAATCGAACAAGGTACGTAGGGGTCGAGTAAGTTGCACTCCCTCTGCAGATGTCTTGTTGACTTCTCGTCCTACAGGGTACACCTCAATGCTGAAATCGATCGGTTCGATAATTTGTTGTTCCAGCCACAATGATGATGCGTTTGCACCTACAAGTACTGGCATCCGATGATGAACATATGACACATCATTCGTTGATTCTTTGGTGAGAAGGCAGAAACTGTCGTATTGTTCTCCACCATCAACCCATTGCTCATGAATTCCGGCCATGAGAAGGAGGGATTCACCCGAATGTCGGTGGAAAAAAGGAACCTTGCCTCTAGGTGTGGTTTTCCATTCATACCACCCCTGTGCAGGAATCAAACACCTACGCTGAGCGTATGCATCTCGAAACATGGGTTTAGATTCAACGGATTCAATCCGGGCATTGATGGGTTCCATTGTGCTTTTTTTACTCCAAGATGGGCGTAGCCCCCATTGCATCATTGTTATCTTGGGTTGGCCTGAATTCAGATGGATAACAGGAGATTTATCCTTAGGGCAAATGTTGTAATTCGGCTCAAAGAACGGTTTATCAATTTCTGATACCAGTTCTGGCCATTGATTACCTTGGAATGCAAATCGGCCACACATGATGCTCATCAAACGGGATCAGTAATGCAAAGCTTGAGTGCTTCAACATCGAATTCTGCTCCATTGAGAGGAACAAGGAGTTCGAATGTCTGTGAAATGGTTGGATCGATTTCTCCAAAGCATCCAACCCATTCTCCATCGATGAGAACTTTAGCAGCCCGTCCTGCCAGCCATGGTCCCTCATGGTCAGGAAGTGTTTCAATCGCCACACCCTTTGCACCAATGTCTCGAAGGAAGGCTTGTATTCTCCCTCGAATGGCTGCAAAACCTCCACTACGTTCAGCAGTTAGGAATGCCAATCGATCCATGTTTTTGTGGTCTCGAACGACCGTGCCAAGTTCGTAAACCGATTGTGGGAGGTCGTGGTGTCGATTTGTGGCTAGCAGTCGCAACAAACCAGGGAGCAGGAAATGCCGCATCATCGTGTGTTCGTGTGTGATAGGATTTGTGATTCGAGTGATGGCGTTAAATGGTTTCCAACGCATTCGATCGAACTGGTCGTGGTCGTTGGATAGAGTTAGAGATTGAATCTGCATAAAGCCCATGCCTTGCATTGATGTACGTACTCTTCGACGTAAGTGATCGTCCTGTCTTGGAATTGCGTTCATCGGAGCCTTTGGTACATCTGTACCCAAATCCTCGTACCCATGTCCAATCGCTAAATCTTCAACCAAATCAACAGGATGAAGAAGATCGAATCGCCAACGAGGCATATCAAATCCAAGCATGTCCTCACCATTTGATGCATACTGCATTGTTCCATTGTCACTGATTTCTTCCTCAGTTGCAGCAGACCTGCCAGTGAAAGAGCCACCCATACGAAGGATAGATTGACTCAACTCTTCATCGCTAAGTTCTCTTCCGAGAATGGTTGTGACAAGTCGTGCTGGGACGCGATGATGAACGGGTGCCCAATTTGGCAACGTTTCTTCCTCGCCATTACAGCCCGTGAGTCGAATTGTCTGAATTTCTCCTCCTCGTTCTTTCGCTTGAAGTGCTACGAGCATAAGACAGGATTCGCATGCACGTCGGTCCCATCCAGTAACATCAATGAAGAGGTCACGTGTTGAGGATTGAACCGTTGTATGAGCGCCGTTGATGATTGGAGGGAATGAAAGAACAGAACCATTAGCGTCTTCAATGATTGGTACTTTCTCCATTCCTTCCAACAAATGCGCATAATCGACACCTTTTGGATGTGATGACAGGATCTCATCAATGGTCATCTCTTGGTCCATTCCTAACGGAATAAATGAATTGTCTCTCTTTACTGCCTTAACAGCAAAGGGGGGATTAAGAGTCGACAAATCATGTACGCCAATACTCGCTCTTCGACGGCCTCGGCCAAGTGCAAAGTGGAGTTTCTCTTGATGTTCCATCAATTGTTTGATGAAGGAATCCATCTCGTCATCATCGTTCATCTTCAGCCCCCGAACAACTGCTCCTAAGATGATCGGACGTACTGTTTTCAAGTCAGAGTCGACGGACATTGATATTCCACTACTGGCGAGCTTTTCGTCGGGAAGTGTCTTTTGGTTGTGAAGGAATCCTCTCATTGCAAGACTCAATGTTTCTGCACTAAGCAAGTCAGGTCGGTTTGGAAAAATTTCGATGTCCAAAACGTCTTCATCGCATCGGTCAATATCCGTTCCTAAGAGAGGAAGTCTATGGTCAATGTCTGCGATATCATGTTCGCATCCATGATTGGAGAGAAGTGAGGCGAGAAGTTGCTGTTCGACAGAAATTGTTGGCATTTATTCACCTCATCGTGCGAACCAGTGTGGCAGAGGGCGTTCATACCCAACCATGCGGAGGCCACTGACGGCAGCCGTATCGTAATCCAATGCTCGAAGGTGTGCTCGCTGAACTTGATCAATCGATTCCAAACCAATGCTCCTCAGAATTCGTTTCATGTCGATGGTCATTCCATGCAGCCAAAATTCCATGTCTTCCATTTCGAGAACAGGCGGTTGTGTGATTACAAATTGTGCGCCAGCACAGCGTGCAACGATGACATCATGTGCATCACACGTGAAACCAAATTCAAGTGCAGCGATGGTATTGGATGATTCGAGATTGGTTTTTACAGAGCGTCCAATAATGGGTAATGTGGCGGCTTCAGGAATTCCTGTTCCATCTTCAATTCGCGATACGGCAACTTGCAGATTGTGATAAACAGAAGATTTGTGAAGAGTTTGGATTCTTGATATACCTTGGCTTGCTAAAATAGGCAGGTCTGTTGTAAGCAATGTTCGGAGTATGACAAGCAAGCCATCAAGTTCTTCGCTATTGAGGGCTGGCAAGCTGTCGAAGTCGATACAAGCACCAGCAATTGATGTAGAGTGCTGAGTCAGTGAGCATAGGCTTCTCAAGTTGAGTTGAAGGATGTCGATTGGACGAGGGTGTTCCTCAACGAGGAAGGGCTGAGTTTGAACTTGTGAAAGTCTGCCAGATGAATTGCCCTCGACGTTCAAAATTCGCCCATCTGGAACATAGGGGAGAATCGGTAGGGGCAACAAGACAGGTAATGCCTCATCATCCGAACCATGGATCAAAGCAGCAGTGTCAACGTCATGATTTTCAATGAGCGGAGCGTCGTCCATTGGCGTGATAGCAATACTCGATAGATCTCCAGATGAAACGCTTGAACTGTCAATGTGATACTCGATGCTACTGCTTGATTCAAGGCAAAGTGCATCGTTTCCTATGGACGTTCCTTGATTGTCAAGAAGTTTGTTGAGTTCTGTTAGTTCTTTAGCGGTTAGGGGGCGAAGTTGAATTCCCTGAGGCGGTGTTGGACAGCGTCCTTCAATGATGATCCGTCCTCCTTTCATGCCGCATCCGGCGCCCTTTCCTACATCGCCTTGAACAATAATGGTGCCGCCAGTCATGCCATTTCCTAGTCGCTGACCAACATCTCCGCGAACACAAATCAGGCCATCGCTCATGTACATCCCGAGATCGTCGCCTGCTCCGTCATTCGCAAAAAGTTCGCCATTCTGCATCATAAATCCAGCACAGCGGCCTACGAAGCCAGTTGCTGAAATTTTACTACCGTTGTTGTATGCTCCGAAAAACGAACCTACCTCGCCCTCAACATCGAACTTGCCTCCATGTCCAAAGGAACTTGTCCACGAACCTAATTTTCCTAGAGCCCGAATGCGTGCTCCATCTGGCATTGCTGGGCATAGTCCAACTTCTCCATTCTTTGGAACTTCTTCACCAGAACCAGTCCAACCGATTCGAAGAAGGGCGTTTTGTTCAACGGCGGCTTCAAGTCTAGGGAGAAACTTAGCATTGATGCTCATCGAGCGTTCAACAACATCGGCAGGACTCGCCATGTTTCAACGGTATCCGATGTCGGTCAAATACCCTCTCCTGTTTGGAATGTCAAATGATGAATTCAGCCATCACTATCTGCTCACGAACTGTTTATGGATGTTCAGCCATGCCAGCCCTATGAGCAGTATGGTCGTTAAGGTCGCAATAAACGGGTACGGGACAATTGGGAAGCGCGTCGCAGACGCAATTGATGCACAAGATGACATGGAAATCGTCGGAGTTACAAAAACCCGACCCTCATTCGGTTGTGATCTTGCTGTAAGAAAGGGATATCCACTGTACTGTACCTACAATGAACAGAATCGAATCGATGCTTTCGGACCAGCAGGGTACGACTGCAAAGGTGGTCTATCGGACCTCTTGTCTGTAGCGGATGTCGTCGTTGATTGTTCTCCTGGAAAAGTTGGTGCTCAGAATAAAGAGATTTACGAAAATGCTGGAATAAAATGGATCTTCCAAGGTGGGGAAAAGCATGCTATGACAGGAATGTCGTACACCTCCAGTGGTAATCACACTGAAAACATGAATGTTCAGGGCACTCGTGTTGTTTCGTGCAACACAACTGGACTTTCACGAACCTTGGTTCCACTTCTCCATGCTTGTGGTTCTTTGTCAGTAGAATGCACAATGATTCGACGTGCAGCAGATCCTGGTGATTCAAGTAAAGGACCCATCAATGCAATCAAACCAGTACTCAAAGTTCCAAGCCATCACGGTCCTGATGTCATGACGATTCGACCAGAGATTGCAATCAATTCACTCGCAGTTGCAGTTCCAACAACGATTATGCACGTGCATGCAATCGTTGCAACACTTCCGGATGGTCATGGAATGTCAACACAATCTGTTCTAGACCTGTGGGGCCAACAGCCCCGTGTTCTCATCATGAATGGATCCGAAACCGGAATTACCACGACAGCAGAAGTTATGGAATTCTCGAGAGATATTGGAAGAAAGTGGGGCGATCTTCACGAGATCTTTGTTTGGGAAGACGGTGTAAAACTGGACGGAAACACACTCTACTACTTCCAAGCAATCCATCAAGAATCGGATGTCATTCCAGAAAATGTCGATGCTATTCGAGCCCTAATGGGGATTGAATCCGACTGGAAAAAATCGGTTCAGAAGACAGATAACGCAATTGCAGCATATAACGGATTGTAGTCAAAATAGGCGCACCCTCAAAAACCCAACTGCATTCGGCTACTTATGCATCAACGCCGCAGTTGTTTTCTGCTGTTGTCCGTTTTTCTCCTCTCATTGGCTCTGCCGATGGTTTCCTCGTCTTCACCATCGATTCAAGAGGTAACCAGCATCGACTCTCCAGAGTCCAGTTGGCAGTCGATTGAACCCCATTCCACTCAAGCAATTGCACTAAAGCAAATTGATACTACAATCCAACTTGCAGGACTCTCATTCGATCCTTTACATACTGATTTAACAGATATTTCAGCAGTGTGGCATACCTCGGATTCCAACGATCTGTATTTGGTTCAATTATCTGTCAACGATGGCTCTGCAATAGATCGATTGAAATTAAATTTCGATATCGATGTTCTTGAACGTCAGAGCTCGGCCGTATATGTTGTTCGAATGCATGACGCAACTCAACTATCCTCAATTGAATCCGACAGTGATGTCCGATGGATTGGTCCATACGAGCCGTTTATGAAAGCCACAAACGACGTATTGGGTGCGCATTTGGTTCAAGTTGTGTTATCGGTTGATATCGAGCCCTCAAACGTTGCAGTCGTTTCCGCTTTCCTCGTGCAACATGGTGCTACAACAGCTTGGTGCTCAATTGATATGTGCGAGGCAGCATATGAATTTGGAATCACTTCTGCCCAATTGCGCTACGTTGCAAGCCATGAAAATATTCTCTTCGTACAGCGTGCATACGATCTCATACTTCACAACAATCTTGCAGCAACAGAAGTTGGTGCAGTTGCTGTCCGAGCAACATCGTCGCTCGGTCTCGACGGTTCTGGCGAAACGATTGCAGTCATGGATACAGGAATTGACAATGACCATCCCGATCTCCTTGGCCGTGTCGCCGCTATCAACACACAATTTGGTCTCGATCCGTCACCTGTTGACAGCAATAGCGGGCATGGCACCCACGTTGTAATGACGGTCCTTGGTGATGGAAGCGGTGATTCATCAACAATGGGTGTTGCCCCTAGTGCGAATCTTGTGATGTATGCTCTCGAACACGATCCAACAGGTTATTTTGGCCGTCAGGGTTCAGTCTACGATCTTCTTTCAGATGCTGAATTGAAAACGGCTCGTATTGCAGTCAACGCATGGGGGTCAAACGGTAATTATGGATATTACACTGCGGATTCTCGCTCCGCTGATCAATATGTTTCCAACAATCAATATCTTCTTCCAGTGTTCTCTGTAGGCGATAATGGTGCTTCAGGTACTTCTCAAGTTACTGCCCCTGGTACTGCCAAGAACGTCCTCTCCGTGGGTTCGAGCAACAATGGTAGCGTTAGTCCATCGTCTTCACAAGGCCCTACGCTTGATGGACGAATTAAGCCAGATCTCGTGGCACCAGGTGAAGGGATTTGTTCTGCTCGGGCTGAGGAAGCCAAGAATTCAATTGGTTCAGTCTGTGCTACAGGAACACACAGCAACACTCGTTCAATGTACATGGAATTGAGTGGAACCTCCCAAGCAACTGCAGTCGCAGGTGGTTCAGCCGCACTCGCACGAGAGTATCTTCGGGAAGTTGCAGGAATCAGTAAGCCATCTGCAAGTCTCATCAAAGCCACTCTTGTCAATGGAGCAGAAGACCTCGGAACCCCAGACATTCCGAACAACAACGAAGGTTGGGGCCAAATCAATCTTGAAAACAGCCTTGCTCCAACGAATGGAGGGTCTGCGTTGGATGTTTTTCACGATGATGCTCGTGAATTACAGGCAGGCTTCTCTCTACTGTATTCATTTGATATGGATGCTTCCAAGGGTGTGGATTTGACACTGGCATGGAGTGATGTTGAAGGAAGTGCGAATGCGGCACAATCCGAATCTCGGTTGATGAATGACCTCGACTTGGTCCTTCTTGCCCCAGATGGTACACGTTACCTCGGTAACAATTTTGCGAATGGGATTTCAGTCACAGGAGGGGCGGCTGACAATCTGAACAACATCGAGCGAATCCGTATTCCTTCGGGTTCCAATTCACAATCAGGTGAGTGGATGGTTATGGTCGAACATCGTGGTGGTGGAACACAACGGTTTAGCGTCGTTCTCGCCGCAGATGCTACGTTAATTCCGAAAGCCGATTTGACGACCTTTGGAAACAGTATTCTTCCTTCCTCGTTCACCCCTCTTGTCGGTGATTTAGTATCGATTTCTCTTGCTTGGCACAATCAGGGGACACTTGCTTCAGGTGCCTATCGAATACAACTTGAAGACATAACAGCTGGAACTATCCTTTACGACTCAAATCGCACTTCTCTAGAAGGTGGAGGGTTGGACTCATTGTCGTTCTTTGCTCAGTTCACAACGACTGGTGTTCACACACTTCGTCTATCCCTTGATACAAACAACCAAGTCGTTGAACTCAACGATGGTGTTTCTGGAATCAACAACAATATCTTGGAAATTGATATTGAGGTGACTGCTCAAGGTTTACGAGTCATTTTCCTACAACCGGATGGAACGATTCCAATGGATTCCAGCGACCGTCTAGCTGCTGCCAACGTCGACATGGATGTTCGTAACGAGACAGGTCTGACGCTACCGTTTGTTGTTGTTCATGAGGGGACAGGCGAACGTCCTGTGAGTCTGACAGTATCGGGTGTTCAGGAACCTGACGTGACTTATCCTTCAATCCTCAATAGTCCAGAAGATCAATGGTCTCGGACCGTCAATGAATCTGGGCCATTTACGCTAAGTGGGCAAGGGACCGAGAACGATACAGTCCATCTTCTACTTGATTTGGAAGACCTCTCTGCCTCATTAGATGGTTCAACCAATCGTTTTGCTCGAGCCGGTACATTCGTCGTGGATGTTACTGCTCGATATCAAAACCAGCCAACAGTTTCCCATACCCAACGACTCACCTTTACAATCGGGCAAGTTGATTCTGTAGACGTGGTTCCATCTGGAACTGTAGGAGTTTCTGCCCAACCAGGCGAGAGTACAGGTTTCTCCATTGGTGTGAGAAACACTGGGAATTCGGCTGCACAATACACCATGGCTTGTACCTCAGCCTCACAGTGGCAAATCATGCTCGGTAACTCCAATTCCTCATCACTTGAGTTTGAACCTCTCAACATCTTGCAAGATTTGTCGATGGACGTCAACGTTTTTGTCCCAAGTGTTGCCAACGGCATCCCCGCTTCTGGATTCGTTGACCAAGTGACCTGCGTCGTCACCTCTCCTACCGACACATCACTGAATCATGTCGAGGTAGTCAATGTTGCTGTTGCTGAGTTGCGTTCCTTCCAATCTGACCTTTACGGCCCGAATGGGGCAATTGGGCCAGGTGCACTCGCAGCACCTGTTTATGCAGACACGGGAGACGTAGTTTTCTTCAATCATACAATATCCAACAATGGAAACACCGACATGGATTTCACTGTATCCTTGGAGCGTGGAAATCCTTCTTGGGCCGCTCAAATGTCCTACGACGGACAGACAAGTTCGACCAATCTGGCATTGAATCTCGCTGCAGGGCAATTCGCTGATGTCCAATTGATGCTTCTCATCCCCGAGACTGCTCGTGAAGGAAACTCCAATACCTACACTCTCCGTGTTGAACATACATCTCAAATCTTTACCCTAAATACCACGTCGTTGGTTGTATCTGACAATCTCGCTGTTGATCTTGTAAAGGTTGAAGAGGGTGTTGTTTCGGCGGCGATTGGTACGAATTTCACCTTTGTGAATCTTGTTGTGGTCAACACAGGTAACGCAGTCCTCGATTTGGAATGGAGTTCCGGACTGGCTCCGAATGGATGGACAATCAACTATGCAAATCCGCCTGCGAGTGTTGATGTTCTGAAACAAGCGAACGTACTATTGGCGATTCGTCCTCCGAATCAAACCGATGCAGGAACTGGTTTTGATTTGCCACTTTATGTGAACGCAAGCAATGCAGATCGCTACGTAACTGGTGAATTGACAATTCGAATTGAAGTTCCAAACAGTGATTACGCAGGCATCTCGACAGACACCGCAGCAGCTCCGTTACTCTTCATTCCAAGAAGTGGTTCGGGTCAGCAAACTTTTGATCTTGTAAATGAAGGAAATCAGCCATTAAGTGGGACGCTGAGTGTCGAAATTCGTGATGCTGATGGAACCGTTCTCTCTGACAGAAAAGCCACTGTAACGCCTTCAACCGTTGACAATCTAGCGATAGGACAGGCCATTGAAGTAACCGCCAAAGTAAGCCCTGAATCGGATGCATCTGATGGTCGCTACCAACTGGTTGTCATCTTCACATCAGACTCAGGCGTTAAGGTTGAATTTTCTGCAGATACGAGTGTAAGTGCGCAACAAGAAACGGGAGGGTTACTGAACATGTCTCCATACATCGCATACCCGCTTCTTGCAGTGTTTGTTATCGGTATGGTTCTTGGGGCCCGTCGACTTAAATCATCCGCTGCAGTGAACGACTCAGGAACAGAACTCGTTGCACCCGATGCTCACACAAATCCGGACCACCTTGGGACAAGGAGAGAAGAGGCCCTAGACATTAGCCATTCAGTCAACGATATGGCCTCTGGTGAAGTGTCGAAGGATGAAATCGCAGCGGCACTTGCACAATCAATGGATATACCGCTACCTCAATCGTCGCCTCCTGCTGGACTTCCTCCTGCAGGACTACCTCCGAGGGGGCTTCCTCCAGCTGGATTGCCGCCCGCAGGATTGCCGCCTGCAATACCCGTTCCGAATCCTGTAAAAGATGTACCTTCGTTGCCATTTGCGGGTCCACCTTTGCCTCCTGGTGGACTTCCGAATGGATGGACAATGGAACAATGGTCACATTATGGTGAGCAATATCTGCAACGCATGGGATTGAAGTGATACGTTCAAATGCATGATGGGAAACGTTAGGGCATGCTCAACATAGTTTTGTTTGGCCCACCCGGTGCTGGGAAAGGAACCCAGGCACAACGCATGATGGACGCCACCGGTCTGCCGCAAGTTTCCACAGGTGACATGTTGCGTGCAGCAGTCAAAGCGCAAACACAGGTTGGTTTGGAAGCAAAGAAATTCATGGATGCAGGGGCGCTTGTTCCAGACCAAGTCATTATTGATCTCATTAAGGATCGAATCCAAGAAGAGGACGCCAAAAATGGCGTCATGTTTGACGGCTTCCCACGTACAGTGCCACAAGCCGAAGCTTTGGCAGATATTGTTGACGTTTCTATCGTCTTAGCAATCGATGTTCCTGACGAACGAATTGTTGAGCGAATTTGCGGTCGTTTCACATGCGGAAATTGTGGGACTGTGTATCATGACACGTTCAATCCATTGCCAGAAACAGGGTGTGTTTGTGGCTCATTCTCAGAGAAACGTCGTGCAGATGATACCGAAGAAACAGTCGTTGCCCGGTTGAATGCTTACCACGAACAGACGTTCCCTCTCGCAGAATTTTATCAAGCCGCAGGTCTATTCAAAGTCGTTGACGGTGACCGGGATATCGATTTAATTACAAAGGATCTTCTTGACGCATTGAACTGAGGTGAATCATCGTGAGTCGCCGACGTCAACGACAACGAGACAAACGTCGACAACACGCTGTTTCTTCGCGAGACAGTATCCTCTCGTTACTCTATGATGTTGGCGGCCATTCAATGGAACATCGTCAACGCTATGCGAAACAAATGCACAAAATATCTCGTCGGCATCGTCTTCGTTTTTCTCAACAAGATAAGGAACTTGTATGCCGTTCCTGTACGTCTCTTTTGGTCGCTGGAGAAACGAGGCGTGTCCGTCTGCGAAATGGTATGAAAATCATTCATTGTATGCAGTGTGGGGCTGTTCGAAGAGTCCCTTACAAGCAGGTTAGAAAGGTGATGGTATGAGTGTGCCTGATTCGATCATGCGACAAGCCAAGGATGCCTCATTGCCGGTAACGATCCGAATCGGTAAGTCTGGTCTCACCGATGCTGTTGTGGTTGAATTAAACGGCCAACTGTCCTCTAGATCTCTCGTAAAAGTCAAAGTCAACCGAGGATTATTTCAACGTGAAGATCTCAAGCGGGTATGGCAACATTTAGCAGATGAAACCTCGAGTCAACTCATTTTCGTGCGTGGAAATGTTGCTGTTTTTTGGAAGAATTAATCCAAACCGTAACCCAACGCTCAATAAGGTCATGCATGTCCAAAAGCCATGGGCGGTAGTCTTCTATTCACACGTCGACATCCAGCACAACTGATCTCTCTTCTTTCTTTGATCGTTGTTGGCACGATGTACTTCATGCAAAGTGGTTTCGCCGCCGGTGGAGGAGACGGAATCAATCTAACGATCACCGTCAAAGAAGGGATGGATAAGCAAGCTGTTTATGTTGGACTGGGAATTCTCCTCTTCGTCTATGCCTTGATCATTACCGAAGTGGTTCATCGGACACTCGCCGCTGCACTTGGAGGTCTACTTGCGGTTCTTGCTCTGAATTTCTATTCTGTTGAAGACACCCTTAGCCTCAAAGCAGTAACGACCATGATCGATTGGGAAACCATCGGCCTCTTACTCGGTATGATGGTCATGGTAGGGGTGATTTCACACACAGGAGTGTTTGAATGGTTTGCTGTACAAGCGTACAAGAAAAGTGGAGGAGAAATCTGGACACTTGTCGTCATTCTTTGTGCAGTCACTGCTGTCTTGTCTGCTTTCCTTGACAATGTTACAACCATGCTTCTACTTACTCCAGTTACTATTCAGATTGCCAAGGTGTTGGATATCAAACCGATTCCTATCTTGATTTCAGAGGTCTTGTTCTCGAACATTGGTGGCGCTGCGACCATGATCGGAGACCCCCCGAACATCATGATCGGTTCTGCAATGTCTCCATCTGCGATTGAAGGAAACAAAGACGCAGATATTGCTGCTCTTGCTTCAGAAGGTGTCACATTCAACGATTTTATCATCGAAATGGCACCTGGCATTTTGCTTACCATTGTTCCTTCATTCATGCTCATCCGTTGGCTTTACAAGGACGAATTTAGCGGACGTCGCGATCGTGACATTACCGAACTTGAGCGTCAATACGCCATCAAAGACATGAAAGGTCTCAAGGTAAGTGGCACCATTCTCTGCTTGGTCATCATTGGATTCTTCTTGCATCCAGTTGTTCACATCGCCGTTTCATGGGTAGCCTTGGGAGGTGCCGTCATCATGCTTCTGGCCACTAATCCTCACGAACTTGAAGAGCCTTTGGAGCATGTTGAATGGACAACTCTTCTCTTCTTTGCAGGATTGTTCGTTCTCGTTCACTCGCTTCAATACATGGGCGTTATCGATTACATCGGCAGCTTTGTCCAGAAAGGTATCGAAGCGTTTAACGAAGAATATCGTCTTGCAGCAGCGGTTGTCATCATTCTCTGGGTGTCGGCTATTGCTTCAGCTTTCATCGATAACATTCCCTACACGGCAACAATGATTCCAATTGTTCTCTCGCTTTCAGTAGAGCTAGATCTCGATTTAGGTCCTTTGATTTGGGCCCTTGCCTTCGGCGCTTGCCTCGGTGGAAACGGGACGCTGATTGGTGCTTCGGCGAATGTTGTTACGGCAGGTTTGTCAGAAGAAGCAGGCTACCCTATCTCATTCAATGAATTCTTCAGAGCAGGATTCCCTGTCATGATTCTTTCAACCCTTATTGTCACATTCTACATGCTTCTTGTCTATGTTGTCGGAGGCGAAGATGGTGGCACGACATGGAAGATTGCCCTCACCTGTATTGCACTCATTGGTATTATTGCTCAATACTCACGAGGTCGAGCCAAGGGTAAATCACCAGCCGAAGCCCTTGTCGATGACGATTCTAAAGAAATCATTAAGGCCATAAAGTCCGTTGTAATTTCTGGTAAGAAAGATACAGTTGCGGATGCTGAAGAGTAGTCCATCAAAGCGCTGGATTGAAGAACTTTTAGACGAAGGCCCAATGGGGTCAACATGAACGAGTGTGGGGTTTGCGGTATTCTTTACCTCGCAGGGGGCTCATGCCCAGCATGCGGCTCACAAATCCAGAAGCGTTCCGAGGACTTCCAAGATGCTGATATCGTTCTGCCATCTGAGGTTCCTGGACTTGACGAAGCTGCTGATGCTTGGTACGATCTTGAGGGTATTGAGAAACCAATTGACGAGTTTGAAGAAGAACTTCCATCATCCTCGCTTCCATTTGGCTTCGGTGGAGAGTCGACAACAAATGTTTCTCGCTTGCCCTTTGGGATTGGGAGTCACCGAGATGGAATACCATTCGATGTTGAAAATGACCCCTCTGTTGAATCAATCGAAGCGGTTGTTGAAGTTCCAGAAGAACATGTCGAAGATGAAATGAATCCTACTTCTGATGTAACGACAGATCATCAAACTTCTCTTGAATCTGTGGAACAAGTAGAGATTGTACTGCCCTCAATTCCTACCTTGCCGGATGTGAATCCACCGGTTGACAACACGCCGATGAAATCAGAACCAATTCGAATAAAGGCGATTGCTCTCAATCCTGAGCCTATTGAGCAAGTTGTGCAGCCTGACATTCCAATCGATGTAGAGGCGGAGACAGAGTTTTACTCGATTGAAGACGATGTTGTGGAAGTGGTTTTTTCGGATTTAGAAGATACCATAGTCCATGTTGAACACGGAGTTGAGGATACATTCAATCAACCACAGGTTGTTGAGTATGCTGAGAAAACATTCACTCCATTCGATTTGCATCCTGCTCGTGCAATGACGGTACAAGCCTCGAATGACGCTCAAGTCAAAGGTCTTGTCGAAGATGGATTTCTGGCCATTGGCCGTGGAGATTGGAGAACTGCAGCACGTTCATTCCAACGAGTTTTGGCCAGTGTACCACAAGACGTCGGTGCAATGAACAATTATGGGATTTCACTGCTCCAAGTTGCTACAAGTATGCAGGAATCCAACGATCCTGTTGACGTATCCAATTCAGCGACCCAATTTGAAGCCGCAATCCTCTCGTTGAGAGAAGCTGTACGTAACAAGCCGGATGGAGCAGAATCGTTGTATAATCTCGCACAGGCGTTGTACTTGAGCGGACGAGAAGAGAAGGCTCTGGGACTTTTGGATATGGTTGACGCTTCCATTAAATCAGAAGCAGATTTTGTAAATCTTCAGGCTGCAATATTGGCGCAGTTAGGGCAGTATGGAGAAGCGAAAAGCATGCTTGCGCCTCACCAAGCGGAGTCACTGATTTCGAAGAACCTGTTGAAACTACCCTCTCTTTGAGCAAAATCAACGCTTCATGTTCCATTCAGGAGCCAAGTTCACATCCGATTTCTTCATATACGTGAGGTAGGTCGGAAGGTTGCTTAGCACCTCGGCAACTGCTGTCGGGGGAAGGGCTGAGGAGAATCATCCCTCGGGGAGGTGGTTTTCTGTGGAAGCCGAATTGGCATGTTTAGATACCGAAGGGTTACTCGCATGGTGTGGAATACATACATGTGATGCTACAACCCAAC
>PBMQ01000026.1 GCA_002722615.1 Methanobacteriota archaeon
CATGGCGATGACCACGATGACCACGATGATCATGGCGATGACCGCGACGACCATGGCGATGACCACGACGATCATGGTGATGACCACGATGACGACCGTGATGACCATGGTGATCATGACGAACACGGAGACCACGGCGATCACCACGATGGACACAACCATGCAGAAGCAATGAAGACAATGAGAAACCTCGATGGATGCCCATCAGACACTGTTGTCAGCATTTACGAACTCGAAGAAGGAGAATATGTTCTTGAATTCGAGACCACAGATCACGACCTGACCACCTTCAACATGGTTGCCCTAAAGATGGCAGGAGCACACCAGCACCACGATCACGGCGACCATGATGACCACGGCGACGACGATCACGATGACCATGGTGATGATGATCATGATGATCATGATGACCACGGTGATGACGATCATGATGACCACGGTGATGACGAGGAGATGACTCCAGAAGACCTCCTCGGAATGTTGGATTCAGACAGCGATAATATGCTCTCCTGGGATGAGTTCATTGTTATCTTGACTGATGAGGATGATGAACACCACGAAGTTTGCCACGATGCGGACACTCACGAAAGCCATGACGAATACACGAACCAAGCAGACTGTGAAGCTGCTGGTCACGTCTGGATGGAAGACCATGAGGAAGAGGGATGTCACGACACAAGCACCCACGAAACTCATGATGAGTTCACAAACCAAGCAGACTGTGAAGCTGCTGGCCACATGTGGATGGAAGGAGATGACGACCACGATGATCATGGCGATGACCACGACGACCACGGTGATGACCATGATGATCACGGCGACGACCACGACGACCATGGTGATGACCACGATGACCGCATGGGCCAAGACGCAATGGATATGATTGCCTCGATTTGGGACGAATCTGATACTGACATGGACGGTCACCTATCAGAAACAGAACTTGTCGAATTTATCCATGACATGGACATTCTCTTTGATTCTGAAGAAGGTGTTGGCTACGCTACAATCCACATTGAAGCAGAAGGCGAATACGGATTCGCCGTTCCAACTGGCGTGAACATGTACATCCTCATGGCTGGTGATGCGCACGAAGGTCACGATGACCACAGCGGTCATGGTGACCACGGTGACTCTCACGACGATCACAGTGACCACGGTGATAAGGGAGACGACCACGACGACCACGATGATGAAGAAGCACTCGAGTACGACCCACACAGCTGGCTCGACCCTATTGCATACAAGGCTCAGGTTTCCTTTGTCCTTGATGAACTGAAGAAGGCATACCCTGACAATGCTGACACATTCCAATCCAACGCTGATGCATTCATGGCCAGCCTCGACAAACTCGACGCTGACTTTGAAGCGGCATTGGGAGAAAACGGAACATGTACCAGCAACACTGTTGCTGCGAACCACAACGCATACGCTTACATGGCATACCGCTACGATATCCAATTCGTGGCCGTTCACGGACTCGATCCAGAAGGTGAGCCAAGTGCAGCAGACATTGCAAAGGTCGTTGAGAAGGTCTCTGAAGACGAAATCTCTGTTCTTTACGTTGAAGAATACACAGATGTTTCAGCAGTTGACAGCCTGGTAGAACAGACAAAATCGGACTCGATGCCAAACGGTGTATCGGTACAGATCTTGTACACAATGGAACTTCCACCAAAGGATTCTAGTGATAATTACCTCTCACTCATGCAAAAGAACTTGGACAGTTTGAAAGCAGGATTGGGTTGCTGATTCTCTCATTGATACACAATAGGTGATTCCATGCATGCGGTCGATGCTTTGCCGATTGTCTTCGTCACAACAGTATTCCTTTTCATAGGGGTTAAGTTGATGATAGGACAGCGCAGGGCACGGAATATCTGACCTTGGAATGTGTTGCATTAAACCGCCCACACAGACTTGCTATGAGGTGGTTATTTGGTACCTAAGACGAACGAATCGGATACTGACTCTGAAGTCATGGCCATCAATGGCCTCAACGTCCATCGTTCGGGTAAATTGGTTCTTGAAGACGTTAGTTTCAGCATCAAAAGTGGTGAATTCGTTGGAATCGTCGGCCCAAATGGAGGTGGAAAGACTACTCTATTGCTTACGATTCTAGGTATTTTACAAGCTACGAGCGGAAAGATCGAAGTCTTTGGACGCAATCCGTACCCAACGGATTTCAAAGGCCGTGTTGGTTGGGTTTCGCAAACAGCAGCAAACATCCCCACCAAAATGCGAATGACTGTGAAGGAACTTATCACCATGGGAACCGTTTCTCGAATCGAAATCTTTCGAAGAGACAGTTTAGAGAAGAGAAAAAAAGTCCTAGAAGCAATGGAACTAACCGGAATGAGTGAACTTGCAGACAAAGACATCTCTCGGCTTTCGGGAGGACAGCGACAGCGTGCCGTAATCGGGCGAGCACTTGCATCTGATGCAGAGGTGCTTATTTTCGATGAACCACTTGTAAACGTTGACCGTTATGCCCGAAGTGGTATTTTGAAGCTCTTGGATACCTTGTGCCACGAGCAGAACAAAACCCTCATTTTGGTATCTCACGACATGACAGCCATCCGTCAATCTGTGCACAGAGTCATCTATCTTGACGAACAAATATTGTTTGATGGACTGCCTGATGAGTTACCAGATATAATTCAGCTTGCAGAACAGAGAGGGATAGAGAACGTTCATTCACCATCAACACCAACCTCCGTTGCAATCTCAACAACGACTTCTGGTCAACAGTCGGAGGAATTAGAGTGAGTTTCAGCAAGCCGATTGTAGAATTTCTTTCCCCTCTACTGGAATTGATAGCACCTCTTGTTCCAGGAGATGTCTTTCCCTACTTCTTCCAATTGCAAATTTTACAAAAATCACTCATTGCATCCCTTCTTGTCACAATCGTGGCTGGGTTTTATGGATCTTTTTTGTTGATGCGAAACCTTGCCCTAATGGGGGATGGTCTTGCTCACGTTTCATTTGGGGGTGTAGCAATTGGTATCGTTCTTGGAGCTACCTCGCCGTTGTGGTATGCGCTTCTCTTCAGTGTCATATCTGCAGTGTTAATCTTTGAATTGCAAGAACGCGACATCTTAACTGGAGATGCATCCATTGCAATTTTCCTTACCGGTATGCTTGCACTGGGCCTCGTTGTCCTGAGAATATGGGGCGGTGGAATTACATCGGATATCGAAGGTTATCTGTTTGGAAACCTCTTGCTAATCAGTTTCGAGGACCTCGATTTGATTATTCTTGTGGCCGTGTTAAGTTTAGGTTCCCTGTTCATCCTTCACAACGCATTGTTAGCAACGACTATGGATTCGCTAGCTGCACGTGTTCAAGGCCTTCCAGTCCGATGGATTGGTTTGTGGTTCAGTGTCACTATCGCCGCAGTGGTAGTTTCAATGGTTCAAGTCATTGGAACACTTCTTGTTACTGCTTTGTTGGTTACTCCGGCTGCAACCGCTCAACTGGTTGGAAGGAGTTACAGAGGTTGTATGCTTTGGACACAATTCTTTGGCCTCGCTTCTGTAATGATCGGCCTGTACGCATCCTCCGAACTTAAAACTGGAAGTGGTTCGATGATTGCCCTTGTCTCTGCAATCATATTCGGTCTGGTTCTCTTTGGACGAACAATGTATTTCAACAAGACAAAAAACCTCAACCCATGATTCCATTCTCGGGATATGGAAGATTGATGTACCCACTTCTTTGTCTTCGGTTCATGAACCCCATTGTCAAATCCTTGCTCGAATTCAATCAAGCCTTTGAAATTCCGAAACTCGATGCCCCTGGCCTCGGTCCTGATGAATTGATAGAATTGAGAATTAAACTCCTCACTGAAGAAGTACAAGAATACGCTGAGGCCGCTCGAGCAGGTGATCTGGTCGAAGTCCTCGATGCATTGGCAGACATCGGCTACATCCTTGCTGGAACCATCATCAATCACGGTATGCAAGACATCTACGATGATGCCTTCAATGAAGTCCATCGTAGCAACATGGCGAAACTTGTTGATGGGAAAGTCATTCGACGTGAGGACGGGAAGGTGCTCAAGCCAGAAGGATGGCAGCCTCCTCAACTCGCTCAGTTCTTGCAATGAATTGATGAATACCTTCGCAGTGCGAAGGACATGACCTCTCGTCCTGTTGCACTTGTTACTGGCGGAGGTCGAGGTATTGGCGCTGCTATCAGTCGACGATTGGCAAGCGATGGATACGATGTTCTTCTCACCTACAATACCTCATCAAAGCCAGCAGAAATGGTGGTCGATGAGATTCGATCATCCGGTGGCGATGCCCTTGCCATCAAGGTCGATTGTTCGGATGAAGGGGAAGTTGGACTTCTTGGAATCCATGCATGGATGAACAGAACCATTCAGGCACTTGTCCTCAATCATGGGCGTTACGATCGAGTTCCTGCAAATGAGATGGAACTTAGTGACTTGCGTCGAACAATGAAGACCAATTTCGAAGGTGCTGTGAACGTATGGAAAGTTGTCCAACCTCATCTTGCTTCAAATGCAAACATCGTTGTTGTAGGTTCACAACTTGCAACACGAGGTTCGCCACATGGTGCAGATTATGCTGCTTCAAAGGCCGCTCTGAGCACGTGGGCTCGCTCTCTTGCACTTGCGGTTGGCCCTGAAGGTAAACGCGTCAATGTGCTTGCACCTGGCTATGTTGACACTGATATCCTTGCTGGAGATTCCAATGAGAAACGTGCGCAACGAGAACAGGAAGTTCCACTCAAGCGAATTGGTACTGGAGATGACATGGCTTCTATTGTCTCGTTCTTGCTTGGAGAGGACGCTGCTTACATCACCGGAGCGGTTCTTCACGCCAATGGCGGGCTCTACTTGCCTTAGACGCATCTTCATCAAGGGTTGGCGCGAAGCAGAACCATGACCGAGGCTTGGGATGACGATGGTGCGTTTGAGCACGTCGCAGACCAAGAGGTCAGTGAAGTCGATCTTGTCGAGCGAGACCCGTTTGACCTATCCAAAGCCCTTGAAGGGGCAGCATTGGAGCATTTGCACCCCTCTGTCAAACGATTTCGTTTGCATAGTGAATTTGAACCATCTGGAGACCAACCTGGCGCAATAGACGAACTGGTCAAGCAATTGGAAGATGGACAGGAACGATGTATCCTCCTTGGTGTTACTGGCAGCGGGAAGACCTTCGCTATGGCCAACATGATTGAACGATTGAACATCCCTACCCTGATTCTAAGTCACAACAAAACCCTTGCACGTCAATTGTATCATGAGGTTGCAGGGTACTTCCCAGAGAACGCTGTTGAATACTTCGTTTCTCATTACGACTACTACCAGCCTGAAGCATACCTCGCAAAGCGTGATTTGTACATTGACAAGGAAATGTCAATCAATGAGCGTATCGAACAAGAACGGTTTGCAGCTGTTGCAAGTCTCGTTAGTCGACCCGATTGCGTAATTGTTTCTTCCGTATCCTGCATCTACGGTCTCAATCCTCCAGAAACCTTCCTGGAACATCATGCACGTGTCCACAAAGGACAAGAGATTGACCCACAAGACCTCGTACGTGAGCTGGTTGCCCTCCAATACACCAGAACGACCACAGACCTCTCAAGAGGAGAATGCAGGCTACGTGGTGAAGTTCTCGATGTGTGGATGCCATCTCGAGACGATCCGCTACGGATCCGATTCGATCTTGATGGAGTGACTCATGTACAAGTCTGTGATCCTGTCTCATGGGAAGTCCTCGATGACTTGGATGAAGCTTGGATTCATCCCAAGGAATTCTTCATGACCAGTGAGGAACGCTTTGAACAGGCCCTTGAGAGTATTGAGGATGAATTGCAACTTCGTTTAACAGAATTCGACATGCAGAACAAATTCATTGAGCGACATCGCCTTGAACAACGTACGCAGTATGATTTGGAGATGTTGCGAGAGATTGGGCATTGTCAAGCCATTGAGAATTACTCTTTACATTTTGATGGACGTCAACCCGGTGAACGGCCGTACTGTTTGCTCGACTTCTTTGCTGCATGTGCACGACAGTTCCACGGTGATCCAAAGAAATTCTTGGTTATCATGGACGAATCACACGTCACATTACCACAGGTTGGAGGCATGTATTTCGGAGACAAATCACGAAAGGACAGTTTGATTGAGCACGGATTCCGTTTGCCAACTGCAGCGGATAATCGCCCCCTCAAGATGCCTGAATTCCAACATCTCGTCCCACAAATGGTGTACGTTTCTGCAACACCTGGAGAACGTGAACTGCGTCATCTCTGTGAAGTTACCAAACAAAAAGTCCCTCTCGGCCTTGAACACGTCGCTTCAGCAGGTGGAGCAAAACCTGGCGAGAAAAAGAAGAAGCATCCAGATTCTGAAACGATGTACGAACTGCTTCAGTCCATTGGAGGGATAGCAAAAATGGAACTGCGGCCTACAGGTTTGCTTGATCCGAACATCGAAGTTCGGCCGACTGAAGGCCAAATTGCTGATCTTCTATCCGAAATTAATCTTCGAATCGAAAGAGGAGAGCGTTGTTTGGTAACGGTACTGACTATCAAATTCGCTGAAGAAGTTGCCGAATACCTCAATCGGATGGGTGTTCGTTCACACCATTTGCACTCTGAAATTGATACCATCGAACGTACCGAGATTCTCAATGCTTTACGAATAGGGCACATCGACGTAGTTGTTGGAATCAACCTCTTGCGAGAAGGTTTGGATATTCCAGAAGTGAGTCTGGTGGCAATCTTCGATGCTGATCGCCAAGGATTCCTACGAAACGAGCGTTCTCTGCTTCAGACCATTGGACGTGCTGCTCGCAATGAAAACGGGAGAGTGCTACTCTATGCGGACGGAATGAGTCCAGCAATGGAAGCCAGTATACGACAAACGCTCGAACGTAGAAAACGACAGGATGCACACAACAAGGCGAACGATATCGTTCCAAGAACCATCATCAAGGCACTCCCACAAATGGGGTCAGAAACTGATGAATTGATTGCAGGGACTGCAACTGCAAAGGATGGAAAACGTAGGCTTGTCGCCAAGAAAGGTGGTCGAAAGGATGGCGATTGGGCTTCAAAATTCAATCTAGGGGCAGGTGCTTGGGCTCAAACTGAAAAGAAAACTCCAATTGAAAATTCAAAAAATCAATTGACTTATGACGAGCCTGATGATGTGAAATCATCCTTGACTCGTGAACAACGTCTGGATTTGTTGAGCGAACTAAAATCTGCAATGAAAGAGGCCGCGAAACAACTCGATTTCGAAGAGGCTGCCCGGTTACGTGATCGAATATTCGAAATCGAACAAACGCTTTGATCACTTGGAAAGTCGAGTAGCTGCCTGCTCCAGCGTTTCGTTCTCTTGACGAAGTGAACGAATGTAGCGTGCTATTGTCTCATCCGAACCTTCCAGATCATACAAGTCACCCACCCATTCAAGAGGCTCGTCTAAGGTATGGCTTGCACCAGAATCGAATCGCCTCCATAGAGAACATTCGCTTCCATCTTGTGCCATGGTTTGCAAAAACCAAGGGAGGTCATCCTTTGGATTCAGACAGACAAGACTTGCTTCTGTAACTGTTACAACCCAACAACGGCCCTGGCTGTAAGGGATTTCTGCTGCATCAAGGAATTCAATGACGTCTTCTCGTTCAGCACCTGGTTGTAGCCAAATGAACGGTATTGTACGTCCTTGAAGCAACCATTGTCGCAAGGAACTGAGAACCCTGTCAGGCGAAAGGAAGAGAACAAACAACTCCTGTTCGCTTGATTGCCATGGCTGGTTTCGAATCGGTCGCCCAAGAAGTGTATTGCCTGCATCCTTGGGATGAACAGGAACCATTCGGTATCCCAGATGCCCAGCATCATGGAATGCTTGATGTGCTGGGCGATCGCTACGCAGTCCAGCACCAAGGATATGGACGGTTTGAATCGTTTGCAGCCATTCATCTCTCTCCATGATAATTCCATTTCGTCTTCGGTTTTCAAAGGCTGTTTCCCTATGGATGAAAACTGCGATTCAAAAGGAGAAGCGCTTGATACTTACCATGAACTACCTCATCATCGGCGGAAACAGTGACATAGCAACCGAAGTCATCGAACGACTTACAACCAACGGTCATCATATTCATGCGCTCGTACGAAACGAAGAAGACGCTTCTCGACTTCAATCGCAAGGGTACACAACAACAGTCGGAGACGCTACAAAAGAAGCAGACATCAAGCGCTGCGTCGAAGAAGCAAAGGAAAAAGGAGACATCGACGGTATTCTTCACTGCGTTGGATCGATTCTCATTCGCCCTCCTCATGCCCTCAACAAAGATGCATTCGAAGACGTCATTACAACCAACTTGACCTCTGCATTCCTCACACTCTCCATCGGTGGAAAGGCCATGCTTCGGCAAGGGCAAGGACGGATGGTGTTCACTTCCAGTGTAGCAGGTTCTCTCGGATTGGTCAATCATGAAGCAATTGCCGCTGCAAAAGGTGGAATCGAAGCAATGGTTCGTTCAGCCGCTGCTACCTATGCACGACGTGGACTGCGAATTAATGCTGTAGCTCCTGGTTTAACGGATACCAAGATGGCAACAAAGATTCTCGCAAGCGATGCAATGCGCGATGCTGCATCTCAAAAGATTCCAACACAACGCATCAATCAGAAACAGGAAGCTGCCTCTGCAATGCATTGGCTTCTAACCGATGCTCCTGACAACTTGACCGGTCAAGTCCTACACCTTGATGGTGGTATGGCGAACGTCCTTGTTTGAGGGAGAGCATGAGGGCGATCATTGTCGGTGCTGGATTAGCAGGATGTGCAGCCTCGCTTGCCCTTGAAAAGCACGGATACAAATGCACCCTCATCGAGTCTTCTGAAAAGGCAGGAGGGCGCATGAGAAGTACAACAATCGGAGACTACAACGTCGACGTTGGTTTCCACGTCCTACATACAGCATATCCAACACTTGAGCGTTGGCTTAATCTGGACCTCCTCGAACTTGAACCAATGGATGCAGCCACTGATTTAATCCAACCATCAACAGGAAAAATCTCCACGCTAGGTGACCCCTTACGTTCACCTTCTACGTTGTTTCCAACCCTCTTTTCGGCAGGAATATGGAATGCATTACGAATGCTACGATGGCGATTATCCACACGAAAACGCGACCTGGAGATTGCAATGGATCGTCCATCAATGCCATTGGACACATACTTTCATTCAATGCGATTCAGCAAGTCGTTTCAATCGTCATTCCTTCAACCGCTGTTCGCAGGAATTACACTAGATGATGAACGAAAAGAGCGTTCAGCGTTCGCTTCGTTTACCTTCTCAGCAATGTCTCATGGCAACATGACCATGCCAAAAAAAGGGATTGAAGCCGTACCAAACCAATTGCTTGAACGTCTCAATTCAACCAAGATTATGTACAAGACAGTCGTTGAAACCATCTCGAAGGATTCTGTGACGCTTGCAGATGGAACAACACTCCAAGCCGATCTTGTCATTCTTGCAACACCGCAGCATGTTGCACAGAAACTCCTCGGAATGACCAGCAATCCTCGACAAAAGGAGACTGCTACCTACGTTTTTGAATGCCAACAAAGCCCTTTGAAGCGGGCACGATTGCTTTTGAATACAGAATATGGAAACAGTGAGAATAAAGTTCTGCATGTCCATGTTCCTACGCTCTTGCATTCTGCATCTTCGCATCTTCTTGTTGCTACTGTCATCGGAGAGCACTCTCGCCTGCATAATCAGAACGAGGAACAGGAGAAGATTCGCAGAGAACTGGTTGCTTGGTTTGGCTCTGATGCTGAAGAGTGGCCGCTTGTTGGCACAACGTACGTCGATTATGCCCTCCCCTCAAGCAGCACAACTGCCGTAGGTAGGGAGCGAATGGAGCTCATGGTCGACGATGTTTACTGCATTGGCGACCATACAATGCATCCATCTGTTCATGGTACGCTTCGTTCAGTAGAGCGCTTATTGGAACATCTTGAGATTCCAATCCCCATGAAAGGTTGATGAAGTGAAACGATGGCGGTCAAGCATGGCCATTGACCCCAACGACTTCGACGTCCCTGTCAAGGATTATTCCTTCAGCAAGGTGACGTCGACGACTTCCCTTATCGACCAAATGGCACAAGCAGGTGGATTTACTGCTACGAAACTTGCCAAGGCACGAGACATTTTGCTGCAAATGCGTGCAGAAGTGGACGCTGTTGAAGGGGATTCGGGTCAAGTTTGCAATTGGCTCTCCTTCCCTGCATGCTTATGTGCAACAGGAACTCGTTCGTTCTTTATCGAGGCAATCAAGACCAAGATGTTCAACGTTGTATCCACAACCTGTGGTACGCTTGACCATGATATTGCTCGCTCGTACAAAGACTACTACCACGGTGCCTTTGAGCTCGATGATATCGAACTTGGTGAGCATGAATTGATGAGACTCGGGAACGTTATCGTTCCGAATGCATCCTATGGAGAGATCATCGAAGCAGTGGTCATGCCTGCACTTGAAGACATCTACAACGATCGACTCAAGGAAACGGGGAAAACAGGTGCTGATGCTTGGCTTGGTTTCGGTTCCATTCACCTCGTATGGGAACTAGGAAAGCGAATTGGTAAGCCGAATTCACTGATTTACTGGGCTTGGAAAAACCAGATTCCGGTGTGCATCCCTGGCATTACCGATGGTTCCATTGGCGCTCAATTGTTCATGTTCCGGCAAAAGCATCGGGACTTCCATATCGATACACTGGCTGATGAACAAGTCATGTCGGATTTAACCTGGGACGTTGCTACCTCGAACGCACTCATGGTAGGTGGAGGAATCTCCAAGCATCACGTTATTTGGTGGAACCAATATCGTGGTGGCCTCGATGCAGCAGTTTACGTTACTACAGCTCCAGAACACGATGGAAGCCTTTCTGGTGCTCGATTGCGTGAAGCAATCAGTTGGGGCAAGATGCGGCCAGAGGCTCCAAACGTCTGTGTTGAAGGAGATGCGAGCGTATTGCTTCCTCTGATCGGAAGTGACATCTTCAATCGTTAAGTTTCCCAGCAAGATAGACCATCATCGCTGTACGGAGAGGACTGGTTGGTTGCCAACCTTGGCCATCGCACTGCTCTAAGACATCATGGATTTGTCCCAGTGAGGGTCGCGTTGATTGATGTGCAGCATTGATTGGAACGACTGCTATCGTTGGAGAAGATGGTTGATCAAGCAACGTTGCAGTAAATTGACCAGTTGAACCTGCTCGTGTTCGATTGTAGAGCATTTGCATTTCACGGTGCGTTTGTTGGGTCGACCAACGACGACGTCCTGCGATATCGATGTGGTTTGGTAACTCGGGTTGATGCAATGCTATGCGGACTAGGGCATCAACAACATCCGATTCCGCTACCCAATAGTGGGATTCATCTCCCTCGATGTTTGAATCGATTGAAGCCCATATTGTATCAAGACCTGGATTGATGAGGCCATGATTCTCTCCAGAAGGGAGCACATCATGCAATACCATGGAACACCGCCCATTGATTTCAATGGTATTCATTTCGTTGAAGAGGGTGAATACTTGATCTGCATCGCTGGTTGCAGTAACCTTCGCAATGCTTGCTTCCAACAATGTTGCGTGTTGTTGACGTATGAACTGAACATCACCATCATCAAGACACAGTTCGACATCAAACATGAGTAAGCGTTCTATGAAGGACTGAGCGATGGAGCCATCGATTGGATGGACACGCACTCGAACCATTCTTCTCACGCAATGAATGCCTCAATGGCTTGGCGAGTGATGTCGATTACAAGATCGACTTCCTTGGAGGTGATTGCGAAGTTTGGCGTGTATCGCAGAGCATTGACACCACCATGAATGACACCGAGCCCGTGCTTACGGCACCATACTTCCACTTTTTCGAATCCGACTACTTGGAGTGTATCTGGATTCAATTCGGCTGAAACAAGCAAGCCAGTCCCTTGAACTTCCAAAATCTGTTCTGGGTAGAGAGCTTGCAGCCCCTGCAATTTCTCGACCATCTCGTTCCCACGGTCACGAATGTTATTCCTTAATTCTGGCGTGATGTTGTCGAGAACTGCGACAGCAGTTTCGAGAGCACGTGGGTTTGTTGTCATCGTATTTCCGTAGATCCCGACCACGTAGAGTTCGCTAGCTCGCTTGTTCATCCCCAGAACTGAGAGAGGGTACTGTCCTGCATTCAGTGCCTTTGACCATGCTTCGAGATCAGGCGCCTCCGCATCTTCAAATCCTTCGTAATCGACTACAGAGAGACATCCTTGGCCTCTCAAGCCTGCTTGTACAGAATCGACCATGAGCATCGAACCGTGTTCGAGTGTCAAGCGTCGGGCTTCATCATAAAAGGCTCGTTCAACGCATCGCCCAGGACTACCTTCTCCTTGGACGGGTTCCAGAGCCATCATTTCAATGAAGAATCCTTCATCATCAGCACGCTTGAACATTGCTTGCAGTGCTTCGATATCATTCGCTGGAACGAGAAGTAAGTTGTCCATATCTCTGAACGTTGCAAGATTCTTCTTGTATCCATCCATGCATGAATGGGAGATTTGTGCAGGACGGCCGGTTCGACCGTGGAAGGCCCGCTCAACTGCAAGCAGCTTGGTTGGTTTGCCCTCATGCCGGCCACCAGGGTCAGTCATGTGCTTCGCATTCACATCAGCGATTCGCAAGCCTACTGTTACCGATTCTGAACCACTGTTCATGCAGATGAAGCGGTCGAATGGGCAAGAACCACGAGTATGGCCGAGCTCTTTGCGAAGTCGATCGCCGAGGCGCTTCTGCGAAAACGAGGGTGTCATGACATTGGCCATAACCCAATTCTCGCTCATTGCATCGATGACGGACGCTGGACCGTGCCCGCTTCCGAGCATCCCATATCCACCATTGTCATGGAGTACTGCACCGCATACAGTAACCAACCACGGTCCTCGGCCAGCGATAGGGATGTAAGGGTTGACCGTGGCTGCAGAATAGAAGTTGACATAATCGGACTGCAGGTGTTGAATGAGGTCTGCCTCTGGAAGAGACATGATCTCTTCTCCGAACTCATCCATCAGGTTTTGATACATGCTGCCAGCCTCGTGGATGGCCTGGACTAGTTCGGCATCGGTGTTGCAAAAATCTAGTATGACATCATCGTTCAGCCCAACAGTCTCTTTTGGGCCACTTGAAGCCCGGATGGTGTGTAAGATGGTGATAGGATTATCCGCCATGTGTCAACGCTACCAAAGTAGTCCTTTGAACATAGCCCTGTAGCCATGTTCTCCAACCGTTGCAATGGATATGCAAGCTCTAAAGCGCACAGATAAAATGTTAATTCCAATTGAAAAATCTCTGAAATTAGATTTTCAAGCCCTGGCATATGGATCAACAATCGACTCTGCTCTTCGAGTTCAATTCCAATTGAAAACACATTCCCGCAGAAATCAAAACCCTATACAGTTTGAAAATTATACGACATTCAATTTTGAAAATATTTTGTATTCCCCAATATAGATTATATGCAAAAATAACTAAATTTCAATTGAAAAGTTAATTTTTGTTGTCGAAGAGTATATATGTCGTCTCGGCGGAAGGCCTTCTAACCGGGCATGACCCGAGGAGATGGGAAAAAATGGCAGACAAAGAATACAACATCCAGGAATTAGTACACCGGGATGTATATGTGAACGACAAAAAAGTAGGAACGATTGTTGGTGAACGACATCACCCAAACGAGGCACGCGTCCAATCGATGCGGATCCAAGTGGAGTCAGATGTTGCTGACGAATACATGAGAAAGCCTGCAGAACTAGCACCGCTACCAAAGGAATTGGTTCACAGCATCCAAACGGATGGCACTGTGAAACTATCCAAGTCGATGCGAGAACTCCAACGACGTTGGAGGAACACAATCCGAATTGACGAGAAGCTTTACGCACCTGACGAAATGTTAGATCGAGCAGTTCTAGACAACCAAGGCCGTGAAGTCGGTGTAATCATCGGCATGGTCAAAGTCAAGCGAACCTACAAGGGATTCATCGTACGAACCCGACTACACGCTCAAAAGCAGTATGGAATCGAAGGAGAAATCCGAATTCCACTCACGGCGTTCGCTCGAACTCGTGAGCGCCTCGACGAGATTGTTCTCTCACGAACATTCGATCGTGTCTTGCAGTTGCCTTCTTACATTGCAATAAACGATCCAAATTTCGACGAAGAGTGATTTCGAAACGACCGTCATTCTTATGACAGGGTTGTAGGTCGCAAGCCTGCCCTTGCGCGGGTGGCTTAGTCGGTTAGAGCACCCGGCTGATAACCGGGAGGTCGCAGGTTCAAGTCCTGCCTCGCGCACCAAACCTCGATCAATGCGATGTCGAAAGACTCGCAAAGAAGATGAACGGGCATCGCTCAGGATGGTTTGAGGGAAGCCTATGGTCGTCGTCTCCGGAAGCAATGCTCCACATGTCGCAGAACAATTGGCTCATGCTTTGGGATGGAATCATGTCAAACTTGAAGCTCGACGGTTCCCAGACTCTGAAGGGTACATTCGAATTCCTGAGGATGAGATTGAAGCAATTCGATCTGAACCGGTTGTTGTTGTTTCGAATACATTCCCAGATGCGGGCATTGTTGAAACCATGTTGATTTTGAAAGCGGTTTCTGATGTTCGTCGAGGGTCTCTTGAAAACCTCCGTGGAATAGAACCGCAAAAAATGGAAGATATTGGCCCCGGAGTGTACCTTGCGGTGCCATATTTTGGATATTCTCGCCAAGACAAGCGATTCAAGCCTGGTGAAGTTATTTCTGCACGAGCCATTGCTGATATGCTTGCATCTCAGTGCGATGGGCTCACAGTCCTCGATTTACATGCTCCTAAAGTGCTTGAAAATCTCTCCATTCCAGTAGCATTTACATCAGCAATGCCTGAACTCGCAACACATCTTCAGACCGAAGTCAAACCTGATTTCATTCTCTCTCCAGACAAAGGAGCAATTGATCGTGCTAGCGAAGTTGCACAATTGATCGGCTGTGAGTTCTCCTACCTAGAGAAGACTCGAATCGATGCGCACACTATTGTACACAAAGCGAAGGATTTGGATGTTAAAGGGAAAATTGTTGCCATTGTTGATGATATGATTGCAACAGGTGGTACCATATGTCGCGCTGCAGACGCTCTCCGCTCACAAGGCGCTATCGAAGTGCACGCCGCATGCTCTCACGGACTCTTCACAGGTGGAGCAATTCGCAGATTGACCCAGTTTGTTGACGGAGTTCATGCCACTGGAAGCCTGTCAAACCCCCGTTCAGTCATCGATGCGGGAGAGGCTTTGGCACGGGGAGTCAACCAACTCCTCGGAAATTAACCTGTAGCGGTATACATATCCTGTACACTGCATTTATATGGTCGGGCGTTGGCGCACAGAATACCACACGAGGATGATTCCAATGAGTGTACACGTACGATTTGAAACCCCAAGCGACCTCGCCGACAGTATTTACGAGCTTATCCGAGCTAACCAAGGCGGGCGAATAAAGAAAGGAAGTAACGAAGTTACCAAGTCCGCTGAACGCGGAACTGCACAATTCGTTATTCTTGCAGAAGATGTTAACCCACCAGAACTTCTGGCTCACATTCCGTTGATTTGTGAAGAAAAAGGGATTCCATACGGATACGTCCCAAGCCAAGAATTCCTTGCTAAGGAAACTGGACTCCCAACAGGTGTCAAGACCGCTTCGATTGCTATGATGGAAATTTCCAAAGCAAACACTGAAGCATTCAACAATGTACTTGAAGCCATCAACGGCATTAAGAACTGAATAGGTGATTCAACATGAGTGACGAAACTGTAAGTGGCTGGCCTGCTGAAGTTGTGGAAATCGTCGGTCGAACTGGAATGACTGGTGAAGCAACTCAAGTCAAGGTTCGAGTCAATGATGCTCCAAACCCACGTGACGTTGGCCGAATTATTACTCGCAACGTTGTCGGACCTGTCCGAATGGGTGACATTCTCATGCTCAAGGATACGGGTCGTGAAGCTCGTAAGCTCAATGCACGGTGATCATTATGCCAGAACGAAGAGTTTGTACATTCTCCGGAGAGGAAATTGAGCCAGGTACTGGAACCATGTTCGTCCGTAAGGACGGGAGCATTCTATGGTTCAAGAACAGCAAGGCGCGCAAGAACATGGTCAAGTTGTCACGTAACTCCCGCAAGGTCAAGTGGACACGACATTTTGTTCGTGGCGGAATCCGCTGATTCAATTCGGTGAACTCATAAAGGGCCTCTTGGTGGCCATGGATGGTGAAGAAGATGGAAACTACCTACATTATGGTTAAGCCAGACGGAGTACAACGAGGACTTGTTGGAGAAATTATTGGACGATTTGAGCGTAAAGGGCTCAAATTGGTCGGTCTCAAGTCCATGGTTCCGAGCGAAGAAATCGCTCGACAGCATTACGATGTTCACAAGGAACGCCCGTTTTTCCCTGGTTTGATCAAGTTCGTTACCTCTGGCCCAGTTGTCTGTATGGCATGGGAAGGTCGTGACGCCATTTCCGTTGCTCGCAAGCTCATTGGTTCAACCAATGGCCGTGAAGCAGAACCGGGAACCATTCGTGGTGACTTCGGTATGGACATGGGCTTCAACATGATCCACGGTTCAGATGCTCCAGAGACTGCAGCATTCGAACTTGGCCTTTGGTTCCCAGAAGGTTTGATGACCTGGGAAAACACAATGGGCACTTGGGTCTACGAGTGAATCTCTTTCTTCCTCCCTTGGAGGCAGTCGTATGGACGAAACAAACGTAAACGAGGACGAACCTATCGTCCGTGGCGAAAATCGCCAACCTATTGTTTCCGTCCTTGGTCACGTCGACCACGGTAAAACAAGCGTATTGGATTTGGTACGTTCCCTTGGAAGTGACCGACAAGCCAGCGTCATGGATCGTGAGGCTGGTGGCATCACCCAACATATCGGAGCGACCGAAGTTCCTGCAAAAGTTCTCAATGAAACCTGTGCGAAACTTATGGGTGGACGCCCGTTCAAATCACCGGGTCTTCTCTTCATCGATACCCCTGGCCACCATTCCTTTGCCTCTCTTCGAAATCGTGGTGGAGCACTCGCTGACATTGCGATTCTTGTTGTTGACATCATGGAAGGGTTGCAACCACAAACCATTGAATCCATCAACATCCTCAAACAAACCAAAACTCCGTTCGTTATTGCTGGAAATAAAATCGATCGTATTCACGGATGGATATGTGAGCGTGATCGTTCCTTTATCGAATCTCTTCAAGAACAGCGAAAGGATGTCATCGATTTGTTCCAAGACCGGTATTGGAAACTCCTTGGACAGGTTTCAGAACATGGAATCAACCTTGAGAGATACGATCAAATCAAAGATTTCAAGAAATCCTTTCCATTGGTACCGATGTCTGCAAAAGAAGGTGAAGGGCTTCAAGACCTTCTCACCGTCACTGTAGGATTGGCTGAACGTTTCCTTGAGGATCGACTTACAGATACTCTTGGACCTGCAGAAGGCACCATCCTTGAGATGAAGGACGAAGTTGGAATGGGCAAGACCATTGATGTCATCCTTCATCGAGGTAGCCTAAGTACAGGTGACAACATCACTGTAGTGAGTGCTGATGGTCCATTTGATGTCCGAATTAAGGGCTTGAAAAGGGCTCGAGGTATGTCCGAAATGCGTGACGCCGGCGATCGATGGGAATCCGTAGACACGATTCATGCCGCAGCTGGTGTCAAGATTATTGCTCAGGGGTTGGAAAAAGCACTCGCAGGCTCGACCATTCGACTTGCCAGCGATGAAGCACGTGAAGAGGCCAGAAAAGAAACTCAAGTCTCTGTTGAACTTGATGAGGAAGGTGTTGTCATCAAGGCAGACACCATTGGAGGCTTGGAGGCACTCGCATTTGAATTGAAGAAAATCGATGTTCCTATTCGAAGAGCAACTGTAGGCCCAGTCAACAAACGCGATCTTATGACAGCCGAATCCGCAAGTAGTCGATTGAATCAAATCATTCTCGGCTTCTCAATTGAGCCCAACAATGAGGTCAAAGAAAACCTCAACCAAGACGATGAAGGTGTGACGTGGATTGGTGGAGACATCATCTATCACATCATTGACCAATTCGAGGAGTGGAAAGAGAAGACCAAGGAAGCAATGGATGCGGCGGCACGTGAAAACCTCGTTTA
Source organism: Methanobacteriota archaeon (assembly GCA_002722615.1). GTDB lineage: Archaea > Thermoplasmatota > Poseidoniia > Poseidoniales > Poseidoniaceae > MGIIa-L2. The sequence goes on from PBMQ01000026.1 coordinate 18,254, forward strand.
CCCAGGCAAACTGTTGTATCTTGAGAACCACACATTCCGAAATAAAGGCCCGGCAATTGTTGGNATGCGTGTCCTCGGTGGGCGTGTCCATCTTGGCCAGAGATTGATGAAACTCGACGGTACACCNGTTGGTCAAATCCGAAGNCTTCGCTCTCGCTCAAGCGAGGAGCTGAAGGAAGCAAAACAAGGCGAAGAGGTTGCTGTTGCAGTCATGGGACCAACCGTAGGAAGGCACATCGAAGAATTGGATGAGTTCTATGTCACCATCCCCGAATCGCATGTTCCACGACTTGCCAAGGTCGAATTGACCGTACTGGAAAAAGAAATTTTAGAAGAAATCATTCGGCTTCATCGGAAAGAGGATCACTTCTGGGGTCGACGTCACGTTGCCTGATGCTTGTTCGACGTATGAACGGCATACATTCAAGTATCATGTCATGCCGATTGATTCTTGTTACTGCAAAGGTGNACGACCATGGATGCTGGATTCTCACAAGGAAACATGGGTGGAGACGCCCGAACACAAGATTTGATTCGAACCGTTGCTGATATTTCCAACGGATTGATGANCGAAGTTAGCAAAGTCATTATCGGAAAGAATGAGAATCTCCGACGTGTCACAGTCGGTATCCTTTCCAACGGTAACATGTTGCTGGAAGATTTCCCTGGACTTGCAAAGACATTGCTCGCCAACACATTTGCTCGTGCACTTGGTTGTAAGTTCAAGCGTGTTCAATTCACACCTGACTTGCTCCCTTCCGACATTATGGGGACCTACATGTACGACCAAAAATCTGGAGAATTCAAGCTCCGTGCAGGTCCACTGTTTTCCAACATTCTTCTCGCTGACGAAATCAACCGTGCACCTCCAAAGACACAGGCTGCATTGCTCGAAGCAATGGAAGAGAAGCAAGTCACCATCGAAGGTATCACTCACAAACTTCCAGCTCCATTCGTTGTTTTAGCAACACAAAACCCAATCGAGCAAGAAGGTACCTATCCTCTTCCTGAAGCGCAAATGGACCGTTTCCTGATGAAGATGAGCATGGGTTACCCAGATCGTGCTGAAGAGAAGGCTATTCTCGCTCGTCGAAAACTTCGTGGAAAGGATCAACACGATGTTGATCAAATCACTTCTCCGAAGAAGGTCGTTGCTATGCAAAAGGCCCTGGAGACCGTTCACGTCGACCCTGCAATCCTTGCCTACATCGTTGAGATTGTACAACGAACCCGTGAAGACCACCGTGTCGTCAACGGTGCATCGCCACGTGCATCACAATCGCTGTTCAAGACTGGGCGTGCGGCTGCTGCAATCGCTGGGCGAAACTACGTTATTCCTGATGATATCAAGGGCATTGCACTACAAATCATCAGCCACCGTATTGTCATGAAGCCTGAAGCAAAGATTCGTGGAATCACCGGTATGCACATTGTCCGAAAGATTCTCTCGGAAGTTCCAGTCCCTGTGATTTCTTGAGATTTGAAATCGAATTGATGCCGAAGTTCAAAACAGGTGACACCTGTGGTTAGTTACGAGGCGGGGTAAGATGACGATGAATCCTTACAAAATGGTCATTGCCGTTGCCAACCAGAAAGGTGGATGTGCGAAGACCACGACTGCCGTCAATCTTGCTGCTGCTCTTGCAAAAGGTTCTCGCAAACAAGGCGTACCGCCTGCGAAGGTATTGCTGGTTGATCTTGATCCACAAGGCAACTGCGCAACTTCATTCGGTGTTGAAAAGAAAAACATCCGAAAAACAGCCTACGATGTCCTCGCTAACGATTCAGGAGAACCACTTCCATTGATGGAGGAATACCTTCTCACACCCCGTGAACTAAGTGATGCAATGCAGAAAGCATTCATTCTTCGCCAAGGGAAGAAGGCTCCTAAGAATCTCGAAATCAAGAACCTCTGGCTCTTGCCAAGTGACATTCACTTATCCGGTGCTGAGATTGAACTCTCGCACAAAATTGGTCGAGAAACTCGACTTCGTGAGGGGCTTGAATCCGTTATTGATGAGTTCGATTACATCATTATCGATACTCCTCCATCGCTAGGACTACTTTCCATTAACGCCATGTGTGCTGCAAACTGGGTCATGGTCCCAGTTCAAGCAGAATACTATGCATTGGAAGGATTTAGCATGCTAATGAACTCGATTAAGATGATTCAGAAGCGNATCAATCGAAATTTGAAAATCTTCGGTGTGGCTATGACCATGGTTGATGCTCGATCGAAACTCAGTCGTCACGTTTGTACTGAAGTTTCTCGAAAGATTCCCAATAAGGTGTTCAATACAACGATTCGTCGATTGGTCAAGGTTGCTGAGGCGCCNTGGAGCGGAGCTCCNACTGTCCTTCTCAATGAGCCCCGAGCAAGTGGAGCAGGAGCAGGCTCGCTTGAATATTGGACATTAGCAAAAGAATTNCATAACCGAGTACAGGAAATGCGTCGTGAATTCGGTGTTAAAGAACATCCAAAACTACTCACGGGTCGGAGATAAAGGTCGAAAAATCGACATTTAGTCCATTCGTTCGCGCGGTTGGGTTAAGTAGGGAAGGGACGCATTTACCTCCGGGATGCACAAATGACTGGAGAAGGAATGACCTCTGTAAGTGTTAGTTACGAAGTTCGACGACAATTGAATACGCTGCGTACAGTAAGCGGACATAANAGCGTAAATACGCTTCTTGAAGACTTGATTCGAGCGCATAAGATGGCTCGAATGCGTGGAGAAATCGACACCNTGCGAGAACATTTNCAACGTGTTGCTGATGTCAATGTCGACCACCTCGTGAGCCGTCTAAACATGGCTCCATTCGAGGTTTGAGGTGTCCATCATGATGGATTGGCGCCCATCTGGCTACATGTTCACGACTCAGCAATTGATTCGTGCACTGTTTGATGAATCAACGGACGAAGCAAAACTCCTCATTGCAGCGACTGCTGGCGAAATCGAATTGTTTGCTNAAAACAAATCCTGGAATGCCGTTTTATGGCTTATCATGAACGTTCTCAAAGAGGACGGGAAACATATCTACACTGGGAATGAACTCGGTGAACTTCGTTCGAGTCTTCCTATTGTTTGGCGATAATTACTGATCGCCGTACTTGGCAAGGTATTCGTGACCGTACCACTTCCATTGGTCCATTGTCCATCCCTCTGGTAGTCCAGACGCTGGTAATGGTGGGGCCTCTGCAGGGGCTTCTTGTGCAGGTGCAGGTTCTTCAGTTGCAGGTTCAGGTTCGGTACCCATCGAAGCGATCGATTCAATCGATTCGTCTCCAGTAAACAATTCTTCATCATCTCTGACTTCTTCTGTTGGTTCAGATTCAATCTCAGTTTCTTCTTTNTCTTCCATATCTAATGGCTTGACATCATCATCCCAAAGTGAATCGGATTCGACTCCACCGGTTGCTGAAGAACCAGCTGTTCCTTCCAAGGCTTCGCTCATAGCAGCAGAACTTGGTANTGCGCCGCCATATTNCTTNCTCACTGANGATTCTTTGCGACGCGACATGATCATTCCAACAACGATGATGACCACGGTCAATCCCCCAAAGATGATTCCACCGTAAACCAGGGCATCGGTCATTGCNTCGCTTTCATACCATTCTCCACTGCTTGATACGTCTGTAGAATCACTGCTNTTCCAGTTTGAGAATTCCATCGGTGTTTCGTTTGCTGCGATTTGATCGGCAACATACTGGACATAGGCTGGTGTTCTCCAGCCTAAGCAAATTTCTCGGACATCAGCAAAGTCNAGATTGCAGTGATCTTGTTCGGTTTGTACTCGAGCATCATCATCGTTGTAATCTGAATTCGCACCAACTCCATCACGATCGATATCGAGGTATTCACCCTTGATTAAATCCATACCGTTTGATTCCGAGGCATCCGCCCAACCGTCTCCGTCCTTATCTTCACATCCATGGGATGGCAGTTCAGTATATTGTTGTGGGATATCGGGGTCAGGTAACCAAGCCCGAGTGGAGTTTCCAGCAGTAGTTGGACACTTATCAGGATCGGTACCTAGAGCATTGTCCCCGTAACCGTCTCCATCACCATCGGACCATTGCGTACCATCTGAAGGAAGGGCATCAGCGCCTTGAAGAGAGGACCAGTTTTCATCAGGATCGGAATATCCATCCAGATCTCCGTCAGGGCATCCGTACCGGTCTTCGACTGAGAAACCGTTGATGGATGGACAGCCGTCTGGAGTTGTTCCTTCTGGATTGTCTCCGTATCCGTCTCGATCAGAATCGGACCATTGTGATGCATCCAAGGGNTAAGCATCTCCATCTTGGCCGTCACTGTTGTCACCATANCCATCGCCGTCTGAGTCTATGGTTTGATCACTGTTGTCAGGGAACATGTCCGANTTATCACCAACACCATCTCCATCCGAATCAACGGATTCATCTGCGATGTTTGGGAACTCATCCGAGTTGTCACCGACGCCATCTCCGTCACTGTCTGTCGTTTCACTTGNGTCGCTTGGGAATGCATCAAGTGCGTCGGTTACACCATCCCCATCGCTGTCAATGTCAAAAAGATGAACACGTGTTGAGGATGTAAATCCAGAGATGATGTAAATCTCACCATTCGAGCCTTTGATTGAACCCTTGACCTTTCCACTCGTATCGTAGGTGGCTCCTTCAGTAAATGTGCTCGTATCAACTTCGATGATTTCGCCGGATTGTGTCCCGATATGATAGGTTGCAAAATCCATTTGCTTGATATAGATAATTTGGGGATTTGAAGAGAGGGAAATCATCTCATAGGAATAATCGGTCAAGTTGTAACGGAAAAGATCGCCACCAGCAGTCCCGACGAGAAGCATTCCATTGGAATCCAATTCAATGATGTTGACAGTAGAGGACATATCTGTAAGTTGTTGAAGGACAGTACCTGAGTTTGATGTAATCCTGACTCGATTATCAAATCCTCCAGTGAGAATATCGCCCAATGGTGTGATGAGCATGGTTTTCATCCCTCCCGAGTGTGCACTGCTTGTAACACCCGTTGGAGTACCGTCTGCCCATTCATCCGCTCGGCTTTGACCTGCATAGTAACCCAGCCAAATATCACCGTCATTGTCCCAATCAACTGCGTTGACAATGTTACTTGTATTGATATATTGAGTAACGACTTGTTGGGTCAACTGAACAATGACCGCACCAGAATTGTGAGCGACGGCAACAAGGTTTTGTCCAGCATCGATGGTTGCGGAATTGGCTGTGACGTTCAACTGAAGGCTCCATACTTCAGTATGGATTCCTGCTTCGAATGTACTGACACTGAGTATTCCGCTTCCGGTTACCATCAGGATTTTACCGTCGCTCATTTGTTCCCATGCAACAATGTTCCCATTGATTTGTTCCGTCTGTCCGGCGTCAACCAGATTGGCAGAAACTGGCATCATTGGAAGGAGAAGAGAGGACAGGAGCAAGCACAAAACGATGCTAGCTGTGGTTCGCATAAACATCCGAGGTTGTTGTGAATTATCAAACAGACGCATGAATGTCTATTCATGATTCATCCGAGGATGAATTTTCGTCCTTTGGAATCATTTGTGGTAAGACTGGCTTAATTGACGCTGTTTTATTCTCCTTTGGTTGCGTTGAAAGTGGAGTTAATCGCTGAACAGGACGAAGCATTGTTGTTTCGGTTTCCGTTTCGATCTCTTCCGTTTCCTTCGCTACAACATTGAGCGGGGTAAGAGTTCCTTGTACCGGGCGTAGTGTTGTTGTCCCCAATTCTGCTTCAACGACGTCTTCCATGACTTCATCGATTTCAGTCAAGTCTCGCTTTGAAATTCGGGCTTCATCATCACTGGTTCCGAATTGACCATCCTCACCGGGAGTGATGCTCACTTCGACAGCTCCAACGGGGACGACGATCTCTTCAGCAGGCAATTCCTGTGATGGTTGAACCACTGGGACCGTTGCTTGAGGTTGAATCGGAGTTCGAACTTGACGCTCGAGTGGCTTCGGGAGGCTCACTCCTGNTTGTGTCGCTGCAATCGGTGCTTTCACTGGACGTAGTGCCGGTGCTTGACCAAGCGGNTTTGCGCCACCCATTGGTGCTCGCATTCCACCCATTCCCATCCCTTGAGTCTCGCTACTTGCTGCAAGCGTACGTGTCATTCCGCTCAATGCGGGTGAGCGAGCGCCGAGCGTGGATGGGTCTTGACCCATCGGCATCGATGCTGGTGCTTGACCTGAGATGGATTGCATCCACTTCTGTCGCTTTTCTGCACGAGTGTCGGTCTGTTGAAGGTCTGCGAATTCCTGTTCACGACTACGCAGTTCATTCTCAGAACTGTCAATCTCACCTTGAATTTGGGAGGAGATAGCATCACGCATCTTGGTTTCAGCCATTTCGCGGAAGGAGTCCATCTTCTCAGAAAGACTGTTGAGTCGGTCACGAACTTCAGCACGCTTGAGACCGAGTTGTGCTTCGATCTCTGCACGGATGGATGCTTCACGCTTGCGAACATCGATGAGTGCCTTGTTACGCATGATTTCCTCACGCTTGTCGAGTTGTCGCTCGAGTTGAACTGCGATTTCNTCTTGCTTACGAGTTCGGAAGGCTGCGAGACGCTCCTCCATATCGACTTCAAGTTCGAGGGCAGTCTCTTCTTTGAGAAGGTCGAGATCGGTTTCGAAGGTCAGGCGTTCATTGCGCAATTGGGCATCCAGTTCAGCCATAATGGCCTTACGGGCTGCAGTTTCACGGGATTGGAATTCAATTTCTAGACGTTCGGCCCAATCGGTGCGCTTTGCCTCNTATTGTTCTTCAAGTTGACCACGCAGTTCTGTTTCACGTTCGAAACGGAAACGAGCAAGGCGGTTTTGGATTTCCGCTTCTCGTGTATTGCGGTACGAGGTGAACTCCTCATCGGAACGTCGAGCGAGTTCTTGTTCAAGTTCAGTCTTGAGGACCTTGGAGATGTCATCAACTGCCTTGGAGAAAGTGATGTCGTACTTTTCCTTGAGTCGTCCTTTGCGTTCACTTAGACGTTCGGAATGAGNNGATTCGATTTGCTTCTGAATCTCGACACGCAACTCATCTCGACGTCGAGCGATAGCAAGCTCGACATCTTCACGCATACGCTCTTCAAGATCATCGGTTTCTTGACGAAGTTGGACTTCAAGTTCCTGTTGCAGTTGCTGGGCAATGTCTTCCTCTAATCGCAGACTACGTCGATCGTATTCTGCACGGAGTCTTGCTTCACGCTGTTGTAGGCGGGATCGAAGTTGTTGTTCGAGGCGAGTTCGAATTCCACGGCGGAGTTGTTCTTCTCGCTCTATAAGTCGTGCATTATGGCCTTCTTCAAGAACTTCAATTTCCTTGTTTTCCATCTCGATAAATCGAGACTCCATTTCCTTCTCAATGTCTGCTTCAAGTTCGCGGATTTTATGCTGAAGACGTTGGTTGTATTCAAGGGCGAGACGCTCTTTTTGCAATTCAAGGCGTCGGCGATGTTCATCTTGAAGTTGAATTTCTATGGATTGCTTGATTGTCGCTTTATGCTCCTCAAGGCGACGGTTGTGCTCATGTTCGATTTGGTTTTGCAGAGTGGAAATCTCCCTGCTGAGGCGAAGATCGAGTTGTTCACGCATTCGTGTTTCTTCGGATGCGAGGGATGAACGTTCCATTTCTGCAAGTTCAATTTCCATTTCTGAACGCATTTCCTTTTCGAGGGCATCGAGGGTTAGTTCGTGTTGAACTGCAAGATCATTGGCAATTGCATCTTGCATTGCTGAAACTCGCTCTGTAATTGCTTGTTGGCGAAGTCGACGTTCACGTCGAATGTCGGCTCGCATACGCTCTTCCTCACGGAAACGAGCGCTGGTGAGAAGGGCTTGATCCGTTGTCACCGTAGGCGAGGATGTGAATTGACTTCGAAGCGCAGCAAGGCTAAGCCGGTCTGCATTTGCTCGCTTCTTACGAGCCGCATCCAAAGCATCATTCTGCCTGCTCTCGCTAGCACTCATAGCATCCCATCCGGATGCGTATCGACCTTTCTTCCTACATAAGGTGCGCGACGCTGGCCATGAACGAAACGTCTGTTTTTACAGCAAAAAACAGTTCGCGTATCACTCTTCTCCACCATCAGGATTGTGTACGGGAGGTTGTGGTTTGACCAGATAATACACTGCAAAGAGCCCGGATGCTAAAAACAACCAGCCAGCTGGAGCGAGCTCNCTACCAAGATCCANAGGATTTTGGGAGACGCCGGTTCGAATCATAGCATAGAGGATGGCGGTGAGCAAACAGATCATTTGCAAAATTGAGAGTTTAAGATCGAGCCCATGTTTTAGTTTTGATAATCGGCGCTCACTGATCATCAAGCCTCCGGAAAGGAACATAATAGGCAGAATGAACATATCAAGTCCAGGAGTGGCTGAACAATCCGCCTTTTCACCGATGCCGTAAACACACACGGACACATCGGTCAAATCGGGTCCGAAGTTGAGAAGGGGCTGCAACCAAATGAATCCAGCTGCACTCATAAGAAGAAGGGCGTTTCCTGGTGATGAGAGTCCATGGAAGTACGGTAAATAACTCGCCTCTTCATATTGAAACCGTGCGAGTCGTAGCATCCCCGTTGCAATAACCCAACAGCCTGCAATTCCGAGAGAAATCGTCCATATCGGTGCAGCTTCACCCCATCGGCCGAACATAATGAACATCATCAAAGCAGGAGCAACACAGAAGGAAAGACAGTCGGACATGATGTCCAACGACCCTCCAAGCAATTTTCTCTTGGAATATCTGCGTGCTATCGGCCCATCAATGATGTCACCAATGGCTGAAAGGAAGATACAGAGCATGGATGCCCAGATGTATTTCGATTTCAATCCATCTCCGTAGGGTTTACTCATGTCCTCCACTGCGAGAATAAGGAACATGATTGAAGCAGTCCCGAACATGGCATTACCCAAAGTAATGTAATCCGCAAGTCCGGTGAGTCTGAAGGTTGACTTCATTTCATCATCTCAGAAACTTACTTTGAACGCTGTATCGCATGCAGGGCAGTTGATGGTTCGCTGGCCAGGTCGTTGCTTCATTCGAAGTCCTCGATGGCAAGATGGACATTCGATTTCAACGCGGATGACCTTTGCAGTGAGAGTGAATTGCGCCTCACAACCACCGCAACGGAGTTCAGCAGGACGCTGGTCAACACCAGCGATCAATACCTTTGAGCACGAGGGGCAAGATAGCCGCTCTTTTGCCCATTTGGTTCGAGTTGGCTCGTGTTCAACACGAACGTTTGCATTGCACAATTCACATTGAATGTCTCCTAGAGCAGACGGAAGAAGACCGTTGCATTTGGGGCATGAGAGAGGAGGCGGGGCGATTCGCGACTCAACTGTCAGTGCTTCGTCCATGGTTGTCCATCTCGTCTTTGATTTTGGATTGTTCGCCTTCAATTGAGTCAATCTGTTCAATCATTGTCGTCTTTTTTGATNCCGACAAGGATGATTTTTGCTGGGAGGAAATTCCAAGGAAGGTCCAGTTCAATGTTGTATTCTTGAGCGAGTTTCTGAACCAGTTGTTTGGCTCCAACCTGCCCACGAGAGTCAAGCAGATCGATTGAATGAACGTGGGTCAATTTTGAAATTTCTTCCAATGGAGAGGATGCCAGGGTAGCCGAGGTCGTTGGTGAATCAGTTTGACCCATCGAGGGTAGTGGAACGTGTTTGACAACTCTCCACCAGCGGGCTCGGCCTACATCACGATGGTTCTCAATCAATCCAACCTTGACCAATCGCTTGAGATGGTGATAGAGATTGTAGCGGTCAACATCAAGAGCAGTTTGAAGTTGAACTGTGCTCATTTCATCGCGTTGTGTAAGTGCTTGGTAAGCGTCTTGACGCGTAGGATGAGTCAATGCTGCTATCAACGGGTCTGTTCTCACTCTGGTCATCGGCTCACTGGTTTGGACTCAATCGTGCTTAGGTTTGAAGATATCCTCTCAACTTCGCATTTCACTCAATTGTTTACGACCTGTATCGAACGCAAGAATTGTTGCTTCCCACATAGCGATGAAGGTCTTTTTGACCAGCAGTAAGGTACCGGTGCCTTCAGCCAAGCGTGCACCGTTGAGAATTACCAGAATAACCGATAATTCGTGCACCAAAACACCGACCCAAAGNGCATCGTAAAACCCATTGACGACAGCATAAACTAGAGTNATCGTCACCAGNATTGAGAATGACAGGTTTTGCTTGAANTTGCGTTCAGTTCGTCGAGCCAACTTGATCAAATCGGCTAGCATTCTCGGGTCGTCGCCCGGAATCATCACATCAGCAGCCTCTATGTTGACCGATTCACCTGAACCAACTGCAACCCCAACATCGGCAACTGCAAGAGCTGCTGCATCATTGAATCCATCACCGACCATCATCGTTACCGAAATTTCTGATCGTGATCGAACGACGGAGACTTTGTCATCTGGGGATTGATTGCCAAATGCATCGGTCTTTGGAAGGCCAACTGAAGAGGCAAAGCGGTCCACTGCACCTTGTTGATCGCCCGATAAAATCTGAACATGAATTCCCATCTTGTGCAGTTCTGGAATCAGTTCGTCCGCACCTTGACGTGTATCATCATGAACGAAAACAAACAACGCTACACACTTCCCACCTTTTGTCAGCACCGATGCGCCATGCCCAGAGGATTCAGCAAGTTCAATTTCCCTTTCCAATTCCTCAGGTATCCCAATTCCGTATTCAGACAACGCATTTGGCCGGAGCATGAGTACTTGCTCTTTGTTTCTCATTGCCTGAATTCCTGCATTCACGTCTTTGATTTTCTTTACTTCCGAGGCTTGAATGCTCTCTTGTTGTGCGTAGTCGCGCAATGCCTCAGCGTATGGATGTGAGGAGCGNGCTTCGATTCCGGCTGCTAGGGCAATCGACGCATCACGACGACGCCCTTTTGCTATCACAACCTTNCCGATTGACGGTTTACCAGAGGTAAGTGTCCCCGTCTTGTCGAGGAAGACGTGATTCACTTTGGCCAGCCGTTCGAGAACGTTACCACCCCGAGCAATCGCCCCCATGTGTGCTGAATTCGCCAAAGCGGCAGCATGCGGCACTGGAGCTGCGAGCAACAAAGCACACGGACATGATACAACCCAGAGCAAGAGAACAATCTTCCAGTTTTCTGGGTAGAGGAACCAATAAACAAAGAATGCACCAAAAATGACAATAGGGACCCATATTGCAGTAAATCGTTCAATTGAGGCTTGCAATCGAGGCGGTTCATCTCGGTAGGTGTGAACCGTTTCAATCAATTCAAAGAGTTGCGTGTTCTCACCAACCGCTTCGACTTCGAGAACAACTGGTCCCCGAGAGAGTACAAGTCCTGCTTGTACAAACTCGCCTTCTTCGATATCAACCGGTACCGATTCGCCTGTTAACGGAGCCTTGTTGAGTGCCCCTGTCCCTTCAACGACACGTCCATCAGCAGGAACCAACTCACCACTTCGAACCTCGATGAAATCGCCTTTTCGCAAAAGGTCGATTGGAATTTTTTCTGGTTTATGGTTTCCATGAAGCGGTTTTAGAGATTTGGCCTGAGGGGCGATTGAGAGGGAGTCGAAAGAAATACTCGAAGGAGTAAAACTTTGTTGTTGGCGATGTACTTTGCGAGCGACCCTTGGAAGTCGATCAAGTCCGCCTTGCATGGCTTCTCTGGCTTTCATCAAAGCATCACCCTCAAGGTGCACGGTAACAGCCACAAGAATGGAAACGATGAGCGCTTCTTCCCACATCAAAAGTCCACACGCACCGATAACTGCAAGACTTGTCAATACTTGAAATCCTAATTGCAATGAACTCATACTGGCCAAAGCCTGTCTAAACATTTGATAACTTGATGCAAGGATACCAGGTATCGCAATTAGAGCCGGAATCCAACCTTCAATACCAAGGAATTCGAGTACGAAAAGTGTGAAGAGAATCGGTACTGCAAATGCAGCACCAAGGAGACGCATCTGGTCAGGACGTAATCGATTTGAAATTGCGGTCACATATTGAGGTTCAGAACCACAAACCACTGCGATCGCTTCATCACGCTTTTTTAGAAGTTCTTTATCAGCGAGGCTTACCATTTGAAGAAGTATACGCCCATCCTTTTCGATTTCTGCATCAAGAATCCCGGGTTGAAGACAAAACAATCGTTTCAACTCCTTGAGCGTAGTATTGTTTCGTTTCGCCACATTCTCGGCTTTGACGCCCTTGAGATGATGATGTTCGGTATCGGGGGCATGGCCAAGTGAACGGAGTGCACTTGAAACTTCAGCGAGCGACCCCTTTTCCAAATCGAGTTCGATTTTTACATCACCGCGAGTTGCTGAAACAGTTGGTGCCTTCACTTGTGGAAGGATTCGAAGTGCAGTCATTGCTTTTCCAGCACAGTCAGGGCAATCCATGCCGATCAATGGCCACTCAACATTGTAACAGCCAGTCGCTTGAGAAATGATTTCTGCATCGAGCACAACAACATCGTCGAGAACTTCATTTGCAGGAGGATCGGAAATCGTAGCCATCTTCGGAGTTGAAGAGGGCTCGTCATCCTCGAGAGAGAGGAAGATCTCCTCACCGTCTACTCCCATGTATCTTTGGTTGGGTTCCTGTTTCATTAAGACTGTGTTACGTCGATTTAACCACCGGAGAGAATCTTCTTGAAACATGAGCGTTTCGTCTTTTCATGGAGTGGCTTCCACCAGGATGGTGTCCGCGCGTTGTTGCTTTCGATATCGACGGTACCTTGACCGACGAAAAAAAACGACTCGACATGCATGCTGTCGAAGCACTGCGTCGACTTGAAGATGCAGGGATTCCCGTCATTCTTGCCACAGGAAACGTCCGAGCAATCACCTATGGATTGTGGAGATTCATCGGCTTGAGTGGCCCAATGTGTTGCGAGAATGGAGGTGTCTTGTGGCATCCTTCGTGGGATGGACCATTGGTTCGTGCTTCAGGTGCGGAAGCGAAGAATGCTGCATTATGGCTTGCAGAACAACATCCTGAAATCGATTCCAATGGCATTCAGACCAATGCTTGGAGAGAGAGCGAGTGGTGCTTGTTCGCTGACGAAGACCTCGATGCAATTACATCCAGTATCGAAGCAAGCGATTGGTCGAATCTCGACGTGGTCCGAACTGGATTCGCTATTCACCTCATGGAACCACATTTATCCAAAGGAAGTGGACTTGAGATGATCCTCGAGCGAATGGATATGTAACCATCGGATTTGTTGTCAGTCGGAGATGCTCCCAACGACCTGAGCATGTTTGCAATGTCAAATTGGTCAATCGCTGTTGGAACACCGTTTTCAGATGTTCGTGCAGCTGCGGATGTTGTTTCTCCATATCCGAACAGCGCTACCATTGCACCTCTTGTGGATGCAATTCTTGCAGTTCATTCGGCTCAAGAATTATGACTCCCTTTGAATTGGTCATGATATGGTCACCTATGTTGTTGATTCAAATTGCTTCATTCATATGGGGGGCATGGCCTCAACAAGCATCCTCAACGATTTGAAATCTGCTTTGAAAACAATACACGTCACAAAAGGTGTACACGGTGAGATTCAGAATGTTCGCTATCAGCGATGGAAGCAAAAACCCAATCTCTTGAATCACATCATGCCGTTGCTTACTACGCATGAAGTATCTGAAAATCAGATCCGCGGATTGGGTGCGAAGATTGGTGAGCGAGCATCCCCGCAAGATGTTGACCTTTCACTGATGGTATTGGCTCATGATATGCAACGAGATGGTCATCACGTCATCCTCGTCACGGACGATTTCAAGATGGCAAAAGCGACAGAAGAGCATCAACTTGCTAGCGAGGTTTGTCCACCATCGACCTTTTTCGAGCGTCTTTCAACCAAAGCAAAAGGAAAGCATGCATCAGAATTACGCCGCCTTGGTCGAAGGATTCGCGCAGCTGAGATGCAGTATGCAATCAGTCGTCGAAATGAATACGATGTCCAAGCAAAAATCACGTGGATGGTGGATTCGCTTCTTGCGAGCGGACCTGCTAAACCGGCAAAACCGGTGGTGCAAGCCGACGGTACAACGAAGATCGATTTGCTCAGTCAATTGCATCGCATGATCAATGGAGAAGAGATCAAGACAAACCTTCGAAAGAAACTCACACCGCTGCAATCAAGTTGTGAAGCGATGATGGAATTGGAATCCCATGTTGCTCAATTGAAGCAAAAACTCACACAGGAATCCTTGGATGAAATTATTGTTGAAACACAGACCCTGATAGCGGACTGTCTGGAAAATGCCGGTATTGACCTTGCTCCATTGAATCGAGAACTCGTGGATGTTGCCCATCGCTTCCATTCACGGATTCTTGTTCGTGCTGAAATGGCACTTGCAATCATGAAACGAATGAAAGGCGATGCAGTCGGTTCACATCTCCACCTGTCAACCGCATTGTTTCAGGCAACGCACGTGGATGAAGATTTGATTGAAGCGCGTATTCTTGCGCGACTTGCAGTCCTAGCACTTTCCACTAACAAACATGAGAAGGCTGTACGGTTGTCCACTTCCTCGCTTGGCCTTGAGACGTTGAGTGAGGCAATGAAACTCAAGCAACATATCGTTCAGGCAATGGCTCAGTACTTGAGTGATGAAAACCCCGAGGAGGCGATAAAGCATGCACAAACGTTGGTCAAGGAAGATCTTGGGATGGCAGCCCAGGCCCTGACGGAACTCGGAGAATCCTTCCTTGCACTGAATCGTCCTGATTTTGCTATCGAACTGTTTGATGAAGCACTTGAATGCGTTTCCTCAGAACAAAAGATGAGCGAAGAACTTGGAGAACTTATCCTGCTTGCGCATCGAGCAATCGAAGAAGACGATACCGAAATTGAAGGTCTGCGGCAAGTGTTGGACCGAATCCATCAACAAACTATCGCTCAAGAAAAACAGGTTGAGGAAGTGGTTGAACAAATCACGAAGCGGCAAGAAGACTCAACCGAATTGGCCTTTTCGAACGATTGGCAGGATTCCAATGTTGTTCTCAACGATGACCGCCCACTCTACATTTCCAACGTGGTTGGGGAATCTACGGAGGAACAACTCATTCTTGCTCAGCATCCTTCCTTAGGAAGTGTTGGGATTTGGTTGCCTGCGAAAGCAGATGCCCCGTTGCCTGGGGCGAAAATTACGCTCACGAACGGGCGCGTTAAGATTGCTGAGCCCCCACAAAACCTTGTGGAGTCATACACGATTCGCGCACTTATCGCGATCGAGTTTCCAGAAAGTCTGGTGTTTCAATCCTTGACGAGCGATGCGCAAGAGGAACTCGAAGATCTGTGAGAACGTGGTGCCGGGGGCAGGATTCGAACCTGCGAAGCATTACGCAGAGGATCTTGAGTCCACCCCCTTTGACCGCTCGGGAACCCCGGCAC
>PBMQ01000027.1 GCA_002722615.1 Methanobacteriota archaeon
TCGTAGGAACACCAGAATTTACACTCGGATTCCAGCTTGCTGGTATCTCGAATCTTTACAATCCAGAAGGTGAAGAAGAACGCATCAAAGTGTTCCGAGACCTTCTCAACTCAAAGGACGTTGGAATTGTCGTGGTTGACTCCGCAGTTCTTGCGTCCTTGCCAGATCGATTGCGCTCGCAATTGTCTGGTTCTGTCTCCCCGACGGTTCTTGGAATCGGAACGGATGAAGACAACACGCTCAGAGAAACTATTCGAAGAGCAATCGGAGTCGACCTATGGAAATGATGTTCCAAAATGGAGGAAAACAACATGAGCAAAGAAGGAGTAATTTACCGAATTTCGGGACCTGTGGTNACCGCAACNGGAATGAGCGCAGGAATGTATGACGTTGTCCGTGTGGGCAATGAAGGATTGATGGGAGAAGTTATCGAATTGCACGGTGACAAAGCTGTCATCCAAGTATACGAAGACACATCGGGTATTCGACCTGGTGAGCCAGTCATCAACACGGGCGAAACACTATCGGTTTCTCTCGGACCTGGTTTGCTAACTCAAATCTACGACGGTATTCAGCGTCCTCTACCAACATTGGAAGAGGTCATGGGTGTTTTCATCACTCGTGGTGTCGATGCAGACGCGTTTGATTTGGAAAAGAAGTGGACATTCGAACCAGTTCTTGAAAAGGGTGCTTCCGTTGAAGGTGGACAAGTTATTGGTCACGTCCAAGAAACCGAAACCATCGTTCACAAAATCATGGTTCCTCCAACCATGAACGGTGTCATTAAAGATATCAAAGGTGGCGATTTCAACGTTACAGAAACAGTTTGCACACTTGATGACGGCACTGAAATTCAAATGATGCAAAAGTGGCCAGTACGAACACCTCGTCCATACCGACAAAAGTACGCACCTGACACACCACTGATTACCGGTATGCGTATTCTTGACTTCCTCTTCCCACTCGCAAAGGGTGGTGCAGCGGGTATTCCTGGTCCATTTGGATCCGGCAAGACTGTCACACAACAATCCCTTGCAAAGTATTCTGACGCACAAATCGTTG
Organism: Methanobacteriota archaeon; assembly: GCA_002722615.1. Classification (GTDB taxonomy): domain Archaea; phylum Thermoplasmatota; class Poseidoniia; order Poseidoniales; family Poseidoniaceae; genus MGIIa-L2. The sequence continues at coordinate 1,063 of PBMQ01000027.1, forward strand.
TTTACATCGGTTGTGGAGAACGTGGAAACGAAATGACAGAAGTATTGGACGAGTTCCCNCACTTGATTGATCCAAACACCGGAAAGCCGTTGATGAATCGAACTGTCATGATTGCGAACACATCCAACATGCCGGTCGCAGCTCGTGAAGCATCTGTATACACCGGAATTACCATTGCAGAGTACTTCCGTGACATGGGCTATGACGTTGCTCTCATGGCAGACTCAACCTCTCGATGGGCTGAAGCAATGCGTGAGATTTCCTCCCGTCTTGAAGAGATGCCTGGTGAAGAAGGATATCCAGCGTACCTTTCATCTCGAATTGCGGAGTTCTACGAACGTGCTGGACGTGTCGAAACCAAGAACGGTGACGACGGATCCGTTACTGTTATTGGTGCTGTAAGCCCACCGGGTGGTGACATCTCTGAACCTGTATCACAAGGTACACTCCGAATTGTCAAGGTTTTCTGGGGATTGGACGCAGGTCTTGCACGACAACGTCACTTCCCTGCAATTAACTGGCTCAACTCGTACTCATTGTACCCACAAAGTCTGAATCAATGGTTCCGAGACAACATTGCACAAGATTTCCCAGAAATCCGAACCCAGATCAGTGGTTTGTTGCAGATTGAAGCAGAATTGCAAGAGATTGTCCAACTTGTTGGTTCCGATGCTCTTCCAGTTGACCAACAACTCACACTGGAAGTCGCTCGTATGATTCGTGAGTTCTTCTTGCAACAGAATGGATTCCACGATGTAGACGCATATTGCGACATTCACCTCCAATACTCCATGTCTAAGGCAATTCTCAGTTTCCAAGAAGCTGCGAAGAATGCAATGGCTGCTGGTGCNCAACTCAACGATGTTGTCAACGTACCTGCACGAACTGCACTCATGCGTGGACGATTCGAGAAAGGATACATCGATACCATCGAATCCATGGTTAAAGACATGGTCGATGAAATCGCTGGAACTGTGGAGGACAATTAGGACGTGATATCATGACTGGAAAAGAATACCGAACCATTACCGACGTTAAGGGACCACTTGTTTTCTTGAACAAGACCGAACCAGTTGCCTTTGGTGAAATTGTCACCATCCGTCTTGCAGATGGATCCATCAAGAACGGACAAGTTCTCGATACATCGGATGACTTGGTTATTGTCCAAGTTTTCGAAGGAACTGCAAAGATTGATCGAACCGCTGGTGTTACNTTCATGGGCGACGTTTTCAAACTCCCTGTGAGNAAAGATCTCGTTGGTCGAATTCTCGATGGTGCAGGCCGACCTCGTGACGGTGGACCTGACATCGTCGCTGAAGAAAATGCTGACATTATCGGTGCTGCAATCAACCCATACAGCCGACAGAGTCCTCACGATTTCATTCAGACAGGAATCTCGGCTATTGACTGCTGTACGACACTCGTTCGTGGACAAAAGTTGCCAATTTTCTCGGCTTCCGGTCTACCTCACAATGACATTGCGCTACAGATTGCACGACAAGCAAAACTCAAGGGAAGTGACGAGCAATTTATCGTAGTTTTCTGTGCAATGGGTATTACTGCTGAAGAATACAATTTCTTCCGTTCCGATTTGGAACGAACCGGTGCACTCGAAAACGCTGCATTGTTCGTCAACCTTGCTGACGACCCAGCTGTCGAGCGTATCATTACGCCTCGTCTTGCATTGACTGCAGCAGAATATCTAGCATTCGAGCACGACTACCACGTTCTCGTTATCTACACTGACATGACCAACTACTGTGACGCTCTTCGACAAATCGGTGCTGCTCGTGAAGAAGTTCCCGGACGACGAGGATATCCTGGTTACATGTACACTGACCTTGCTATGCTTTACGAGCGTGCTGGAATTGTAAAGGGGAAGAAGGGATCGATTACTCAATTCCCAATTCTAACCATGCCTGGTGACGATATTACCCACCCAATTCCTGACTTGTCTGGATACATCACTGAAGGACAGATTGTTATCTCTCGTGAACTTCACCAACAAGGTATCTATCCGCCGATCAATGTTCTACCATCNCTTTCACGATTGATGGGATCATGTATTGGTGCTGAAACAACCCGTGAAGATCACAAGTCTGTTTCTGACCAAATGTATGCTGCATATGCGCAAGGACGTGAACTTCGTGGTCTTGTCGCAATTGTCGGTGAAGATGCATTGAATGAGCGTGACAAGCAGTTGCTTGACTTCTCCGGTGTCTTTGAGAACCGTTTCCTACGTCAATCTCGGGATGAAGACCGTTCCATTGACGAGACACTCGATCTGTGCTGGGAACTCATGTCTTCCATCGATACCAAATATCTCGTCCGTCTTGACCAAAAGTGGATTGAGAAGTACCATCCTGAAAATAAGGCTTGAATCTGAGGTGAAATCATGGCGCTTGACATCAAACCAACCCGAAGCGAGTTGATCAAACTCAAGGGTCGTATCAAGCAAACCAAGAACGGTTACAAGCTTCTGAAAATGAAGCGAGACGGTCTTTTTCATGAATTCCGTCAACTTCTTGCTGAAATGATTGAAGCAAAGCGAGAGATCACAGAAGCATTCCGTCTTGCAAAGCAACGTATTGATCTNGCAAACGCAATTGAAGGCGGACTTGCGGTCCGTGCAGCAGCAATTGCGAACAGTGCACATCCCGAGGTTGAAGTCGAGCGACGCAACATCATGGGCGTTGTTGTACCGAGTGTAAGTGGNACGAACNTGAAATCAACCTTTGCAGAGCGTGGTGTTGGTTTCATCGGTTCTTCACCTTACATTGACGAAGCAAGCGACAGTTTTAGCGAATTAATTGAAAAAATTGTCACGGCTGCTGAAATGGAAGCAACACTTAAGCGTCTTCTAGAAGAAATTGAAGCAACAAAACGCCGTGTTAACGCACTTGAGTTCAAGGTTATTCCAGAACTCGAAGAGGCCAAAGTCTTCATTCAACTTCGGCTTGAAGAAATGGAACGTGAAGAGACTTTCCGTCTTAAGCGATTTAAGAACAAGTGAGTTTCCACATCCCCCTGTGAAAAGGGCATGATTGATGTGGGAGTGCTGTCCAGTTCATAAATACGGGAGGCCTGATTTTATGACCGAAGAGGACGNAATTCAATCAACTCCTCTTCGTATNCAGAAAAAGGCATGGGGTCAAAAGGACCTCCTCGAAGGGATTGTTCAGCGCTATCTCACAGTTCGCTCACATGTNGGGGGCTTATGGCCGACTTGGGAAGTTGAATCCGACCAACTCGAGGAACAATTCCAAGAATTGAATGAATATCTTGAACGCCTTGGATGGATGGTTCGGCTCCGTCGAGGTGATACCAATCAAGTGACTGCTCTCCCCCTTCCTCATCGACAATTCCCTGGTTCTCGTATCCACTTTTACATGTGGACTGCATCCCTGATTACCTTGCTCTTCTCGGCAATACGATGGATGGATACAGGCCGTCCAGAAGGCGGGTGGTTCGCATCATCGATTTATGTCGATGCACTGCTTGGGTTTGCTTTCCCCATTTTGTTTACTCTCTTCATCGCCTCGATGATTCAAACCCGAATATCTGCAAGATATGGTGTACGTAGTGGGCATATTCTCCCCATTCCCGACCCCTCAGTCTTGTTGTGGCTTTTCTCAGGANTATCCACATCATACTTCATTTGGCCTTTCGGGATTTTCTTCATTCCTACCTTACCACGGATGGATGCTCGGCCGTGGCCTGATCGTACATCGCTTGCATGGGCATCAATTTCAGTACCAGTCGTTATGCTCGTTTCAGGATTTATGTTCTGGTTCCTAGGGCTAGCACTGACCAGCGATTCATACGCTCTAACAGATGAGCCATATCGTGCAAATGCACCGTTCCTGATTGAACTCTTGGCGTCTCTTTCGCCTCTATCGATCGAAAGCCTTGACTGGAGTCATCCATTCTTCTTCGCAGCAGGTTTCCTGACCCTTGTTGGATGGTTGTTGATGCTTCCAGTTCCAACCTTCCCAGGGGGTCGTTTACTCGTTGCTCGCATGGGCATTTACGAAGCTCGTAGTTCAGGAACACAGATTCTCATGTTCATGCTTCTTATTACTGCGGCTTATTTCATCTTCGACGCATTCAATGGATTCACAATTTGGATACCCGTACTCTCAGTCCTGATCCCTCTTCTTCTGTTCATGGGAAGCGATGCTCGGATTCCAGTAATGCTTGACGGTGATCGTCCACTCAATGAGGAAACGCACCGCAGACTTGGCATTATTCTCTTCATTGCTATTCTCTTCGCTATTCCTCCAGAGTTCCCTGTTGAACCGATTGAACGTTGGGATGCTGATGCAACATTTTCTGTTGGCGGAGACGACTTTGCAGAATTGGAAGATACTTGGAGTGCTTCTGTTCTTGTAAATCTAGCAAATCCTTCGATGGAAGATAGGGCATACTTTGTCTCTGGGCAAATCCTTGGGNATTCACAATGGTCGATTGAGTTCTCATGTGGTGGGCAGGTTTGCGAGGGTATTCTAGGACCTGATGAATCGATTTCTCTTGACCTCAACTTTGNCCATGAAAACACNACATATCAACCAACATTCGTTGATTTTCAGGTAGATGTCGTCTTTGACCAGTCCGATTCACACAAAGAGTTTGGTCGAATTGTCCCCGACTTGGAAGCATCCGTTGGCACAGAATGGTATCATGTTCGAAACGCTGAAGCAGTTCTGAGTTGCCTTAACATCCATGTTGAAGAATCTACAATATCGAACATTTCGTTCCCGAATCTAAGCGAGGCATGGTTGCCTTTCCTGTGGCTGGATGGTCAAGCAGGTCTGACTCAATCGTTAACTTCAGAGGACACGACTGTGTGCTTGAACGGAGTTGATCAAGCGCTTCCAGCGAATTCTCGTACATTATTGCGACATGTTGTTTTGGGTAATCACTCGTTTGAGGTTGGATTTGACCTGACGTGGCCACACATTGTCTCCTCGTCCGATGATGGTTGGCTCATTGATGANACCCAACCCTGGGGCGTTCCATTTGACCAAGGTGGTACGCTGTATCAAGAAAATTCATCTTCATGCACAGGTAATGAATTCTTGAGCACACCTCGTCGCTCAAACTCATCAAACTGGACATGGGACATGAGCATCTGGCCTAGCCAAGCACTTCCATCGGTAGAGGAAGGCGAACGCCTTCACCTCAAGTTGGCGGAAGATACCTATGTTCATTGTGACCAAGAGCAGGTCGCTGCGACCAAATTTACAGTGCAGGATGGGCCGAACTTGATCCTTCATAGCAACAATCAAACGATCCGACTTTGGGACGCTCCAATGACAGTCACAACTTCCTTGCTCGAATTTGCCATCTACAACAGCAACAGCGAGGAAGATGAGATTGTTTTACGACACGCCTCATTTGGAGATGTCGCATGGGATTTGAGTTCCCTTCCTTTGACACTTTCATCAGGATGGAACAACTTTACTCTCGATGTACCTTCTTCGCAAATCAATACCTATCAACTCAATCACCAAGATGGAGCAATTCTTCTCACGTTTGGCGCATACTTGGAGGCTGAGTCTTGAGAATTGGCATTGTGGGTGCAGGTTCGATTGGTTCTCTCATCGCTGGATGCCTCTCATCAACAACATGTGACCTTCTCCTCTACGGACGAGGTTTACATGGGGCGCATCTCACAGTTGACGGGCTGAGTGTTGAAGGCGTTGAAACTAGAGTCATCTCTTCACAGAGATGGGAGGTTCTCCTAGCTGAACAGCCTTTACCGGAATCCGTCACATCGAGCTGTGATGTCGTTTTGTTTACTGGTAAATCCACGGCGTTTGAGGAACATCTCAAAGTTGCAAAACATCTGCTTAATCGAGATGGCCTTGTCTGTACATTTGCCAATGGTTTGGGCCATGAAGAACGTCTGGTTCATGCTTTTGGAGCACATCGCGTTCTAGCGGCAACAACAACACATGGTGCATATCGCTCTCAACCGGGAAGTGTTGTTTGGGCTGGCAAAGGAAATGTTTCGGTCGGTCCATTTCTTCATCATCATTCAGAAGATGATGTATCAAAACTCATGAACTGTTTCTCAGATGCTGGACTTGAACCTGTATGGAATCTAAATGGTCGTGAACTGCTTTGGAACAAGATGTTACTCAACATCGCAATCAACCCTATTGCAGGCTTATTGGGCAAAGAGAATGGAGCATTGCTTGAACCCTCATTGTTTGAATCCTCAGTATCTGTTATGCTTGAGGGGGCAAGAATTGCTCGGGCTGAAGGCGTTTCTCTTGAAGATGATGAACAACTTGTGAATCGTTTGCGCCACGTTCTTGTTCAAACAAGCGACAACTATTGCTCAATGCTGCAAGATATACGTGCTGGCCGAGGGACAGAGATCAACTCACTAAATTTGGAAATATGTCGTCGTGGAGAAATGTTAGGGATTCCAACGCCCTTGAATCAACAGCTTTCATCCCTCATTCAGAATCTTCAATAAGGTCCTTATTGTAATGCAAGCCTCTGTTTTCTTGTCGAAGATTTGCATTCTCTGCAACGAGAATTCCCACCAGAATCATGTTTCTCAATTCAACAATTTCACGCGATGGTAGGCTTGATTTCCAAATAACATCAATCTCTTTCTCAAGAAGTTGAAGTCTGCGAATAGCTCTTTGCAATCTGGAGAAGCGTCTCGATACGCCTACTTCAAACCGCATTGTTTGGTTGAGTGTTGCTCGATCATGGGCGACTGGCCCGTGTTCTTTGAGTTCATCAAGACCGTCTGAGCGCCACGATGGAGGGAATGCAGCAACCTCAGAAACACCGTGTTCAATAAGATGAGATGAACAGCGATGAGCAAATACAACTGCCTCCAGCAAACTGTTTGAAGCCAGTCTGTTCGCACCGTGCATTCCAGTGCAAGCAACCTCCCCGATAGCGAACAATCCAGGTATTGGTTCTTGAGACGCTCCGAGAAGAGCACAACCAACTTCATCGACGCTAATGCCACCCACAATATAGTGTGCTGCAGGTGCAACTGGGAGAGGGTCGATTCCGAGTTCAAGACCAAACTTCCCAAGACGGTTTGAAATCATTGGAAAGCGCTCATTCAGATGTTGCTTATCGAGGTGCTCAGTCACTAGGAAAACGTGTGGAGCACCGGATTCAGCACAACGTTGGTCAATCGCTCGAGCAACAACGTCTCGTGTTGCCATCGAACCCAATGAGGATGCTTTGAGTGTGAATGAAAATGGGGCAGGATTTCTTTCTTCACTTGATTTCCATTGCTGATAACCTTCCTGATCGAGGAGAACAGCACCTTCCCCACGTAATGCTTCAGTGATCAAAAACGGACGTTCACCTTCGACTACAAGTGCCGTAGGATGGAACTGGACAAATGCCATGTTGACGATTGAGGCTCCTGTTCTATAGGCCATGGCAATGCCATCGCCAGTCGAAACGGAAGGGTTTGTTGTTTTCTCCCACAACTGTCCAGCACCACCGGTTGCTAGGATGACTGCATCACCTTGGATTGTCATGACTTGGTTGGTGTTCTGATCCAATGCCCAAACGCCACATACGCCCTTATCTGGTGACTTGTGTACCCGTTGTATGAGGTCGATTGCGAGCGTATTTGGTCTCATCTTGATGTTCTCGTGCGTACGGGCTGCACTGGTTAATGCCCGTTCAATCTCTCTACCTGTTGCATCTTTGGCGTGAAGGATTCTTCGCGAGGAATGTCCTCCTTCTTGTGCAAGTTCAAAATTACCCTCTTGATTTCGTTCAAACTCAACACCGATGGAGAGCAAATCCATGATTCGTTCACCAGCTTCTTCAACGACCATTCGGACAACTGACTCATCGCATAACCCATCTCCAGCGTTGAGCGTATCGTTGATGTGCCCTTCAATCTCCTCTAGGTTTGTCTTGTCGAGAATGGCTGCAATACCTCCTTGTGCCCAGTTGGTTGAGGAGTCCTTTGGCCTCTGCTTGGTGATTATTTCAACTTCGAACCCTTCGTTTGCAAGACGTAGGGCTGCAAAGAGACCAGCAATACCTGTCCCGATGATGAGAACACGAGGCATGGTCAACGCTGGGGCTGATTGTTCTTGATGACATCGGTTTGTCCAGCGATAGGCCTATTTGTGGGGTATTCCAGCAAGCATCATGTTGCGGAACCTCATCGGTCTACTGGGTTTAGCAACAATCGTCTTTGTCATTGCTAATGTCCATTTTGGATTGGTTGCCGAAAATGTTGTTGAAGGGGCAGGAACCGCTCGCCTCGATGTCCTACGTTTGGCAGATCCTGGTTGCACAATACCTGAAATGGAAAAAGAAATTAAGGAAACTGGAACCGCTTTTTGTCTTGGTGAAAAGGGAACATGGGGTACTGCAGATATTCTTCTCTTGTTTTGGGGCATCCTCATTATCACTGCCGGACGATTCCGCATGCCTTCAGATCCAAGACTTGCAAAGCGAATCCGTCGAGTAATGTTCACATCTGGAGCGGTTCTCTTCGGTCTTGCAATACTCGACCGTTTTGAGTTCCTACCAACCTCTGCAAATTCAGCAAGCATTGCCGATATCATTCCCTTGCCTCTTGACCCATGGTCGGTACAGATCATCTTTGCAGTTATTGGAGCGTTGCTGATGAGGGGGCCAAAATATGAAGTTTCTGAGTTTGAGCAAAATTATCGAACTCTTGAGAACCATAGGGAAAAAGAGCGAAGAGTACAGGAAGTGTTCAACGAAAAAGCCCGTTCCATGTCTGCTTCCAGGGAAGGCCTTGCTCGACGTAGCCGGCTCATCGACCGTGACGCACATCTTGTTCCTTTCCGTACTCGTAATTCACCAAAAGTTCGAGCTACATGCCCTTACTGCAAAGGCGGTGGTTGCAAAGAGTGCGGTATGACAGGTGTCGTTTGAACAAAACGGCACAATTATTCAACCCCAAAAACGATATGCGCCGACGCATAATCAACCGATTGTTTAAATCCTCTCGATATACGGTGTTCGACCTAAGGTCAATCTTGACCGTCAGGGGATTGGGATGTTTCTAAAAGCGTTGGAGATGGAGAATTTCAAATCATTTCGCGGGGAAGTCGTCATTCCTCTTGACCGAGGTTTCTCGGCTATCACTGGTCCAAACGGCTCAGGGAAATCCAATTGTGGTGATGCGATACAGTTCGTTTTAGGCCCCAAATCGACTCGAACAATCCGTGCCCAAAACACAAAGCAACTCATGTTTAACGGGGCCGAGGGCTACAAACCTGCCCGAAATTGCACAGTTACTCTTGTTTTTGGAAATCCAGTGTTGTCGAACGGTCGCCGCCGACTGCCCATTGAAAGCGATGAGGTTCGTATGACTCGATCCATTCGTCTAACAGCATCAGACAATGTAGTATCCTCCTACTTGCTTGATGGTGAAGATTCTTCTCAAAAGTCATTCCATCGTCTGTTGAATGCAGCCAATGCTCGACCTGACGGGTACAATATCGTCCTTCAAGGTGACGTTACAGGACTAGCCAGGATGACGCCTATTGAACGAAGAAAGGTTCTGGACGGTGTTGCAGGTGTCACTTCATATGACGATGAAATCCGAAAAGCAAAGAAGCAAAAGGATAGCGTTGATTCCTATATCGAACGGATTGGCATGTTGCAAGAAGAGCAACAAGTCCGGCTTAAGGAACTTGAACAGGAACGCAAGGTGGCAATGAAGGCACAATCCATCACCGATGAACTTACAACCTCACGTTCACAACGTTACCAAGCAATGTTTGCAAGCCTTGGGATGGAATTGGAACACCAAATTGCAGAACAATTACGCTATGCTGAGGAAGCCTCGCTTCTTGAGGAAGAGGTCAAAGCAGGAAGCAGGAAGTTGGTTGAACTGGACGACCGCATAGGTGAGATTCAGAAGCAAATTGATGCCCTTCTTGGAGAGGAAGGTGACGGCCTGTCCCAAGCAATACATGATTTACGGGTTCAAATCGACCGAGATAAGGATCGCATTGAGGACTCATTGCAATCCAACATTGACGATGCTGAGGAGCGTGAACAGGTCTTGGAACGCTATCAAGAAGCAGAATCGGCCTTGAACGCACTCCTCGAAGAGGCCAAAACGAGTCATGCTCAGATGGAAGAGGCTCAGCGTATGCTGGATGAAGCACAATCCGAGGAAGACAAGGTTCGTTCACTTCTCGAGGGGTCTGGAAAGAATCATGCTGAACTCAATCGGGCACTCAGTGAAGCGATCAGCACACTTGAACTTGCGAAGAAAGGTGTCGCATCAGCCCAATCTGAAGTTGACCGCACGGCAGCCCAAGCAGAATTAGTTGAATCGAACTTATCCAAAGCCCAAGAACGAGCAGAAGAATCGCGTCTTGAACTTGAAGAAAAAGAAGCTGAATTCAAAGAAGCATCTGGTGGGAAGAAAATCGATCGCTCATCATTGACCAAGAACATTCTCGAGGCAGAACGAGCAGAATCTCGTCTTCTCGAGGAAGCAGGTGCTGTAGAACGAAAGATGACTGAAACAGAGCGTAAACTTCGTTCTGCACGTGCTGAATTGGAGAACAAATCGAATTCCAAAGGTATGGCTGGAGGGGCCGCTGCAGTCTTGGGCGCTCGAGATCGTGGTGAAATCAGGGGCATCATCGGAACAATTGCAGAATTGTGTGCTCCGATTGATTCTGAACATGAAACAGCACTCGCAACTGCATTTGGTGGCGCAATGACCTCGGTTGTCGTTGATTCGGACGAGGTTGCGGCTGAAGCAATTCGTTGGTTGGCCCAACGAAAGGCGGGAAGGGCAACCTTCCTTCCACTCAACAAACTCGCAACAAGCCGTGCAGGTGGAAAGGCCATGATGGTCGCTCGGAAGCCTGGTGTCATTGGTTTTGCATACGAATTACTAGAGTACGATCCTCGAATTGATACTGCGATTAAGTTTGCACTTCGTAACACGCTAATTGTACAAAACATGGACATTGCCCGGCAGAATATGGGTGGTGTACGTCTTGTTACAATGCGCGGTGATGTCACTGAAGCAGGTGGTGCAATGGTTGGAGGTTCGCGTCAACGAATGTCGGTAAGCTTTGGCGGAGGAATCGCTGGAGCGAAGGAAGTTGAGAGATTAAGTTCTGAAATTGAGCGTCTTCGTTTGATGTCCGATACGGTTGCAGCTGCACTCGCAGATGTGCGTATGGAACAGAAAAACCTCCGGCAGCAGATCAATGAACTGGCCAGTGAAGAAGGTGCAATACGAAGGGAAACCTTGCGAGCAGAGGTTGCAACGTTTAAGAAAACACATTCAACAAATATTGGAACAGTCCAGTCCTTGAAGCTAGATCTTCAACGTCTCGAAGGCATGGCAAGCGAACAACTAGAATTACTCGATGAGGCAGAGTCAAAGGTTGCTGATGCAGAAATTCTTCGAAGCACTGCCCAAACTGCACTGGAAGATGCCAGCCCTCAACATCTCAAAGATCGCTTACATGAATGCACGGTTAAGCGAACTCAAGCAGAAGGGATTCGTTCGAATGCAGAGGTGTCAATCCACTCAATTGACGAACGTAAGTCACTGCTTACTTCTTCTGTAGCCAGCGAAAAACAACGTCTCAAGCAAATCGATGCCGATATGGCTGAACGTACTGAGAATGCAACTCTATTGAAGACAAGCGTTGAACAAAATGGGGCGATTCTTGCTGAGAAGGAAGCCGAAAGAGCACAGTACCTGGAAGAAAACAAAGGGCTTGAGGATGAACGTCTTGAGTTGGTCGAAGAACGAGCAAGTTTGAACTCAACCCTTACTCAAAAAGCCACTCAAGCCCGCAGCCATCGAAATCTATCCACGGAATTGGATCGGACTATCCAAGCAAAACGCAAGGAGTTGTTAGATGTCGAGTTGGAAATGGGTGCAGTTGGAATACAAGCCGCTGAAGAAGGAATCGTCCTCGATTCTGTTGCAGAAATCGATCGTCGAATCCGCCGACTTGAGCGACGTCTAGAAGAATTTGGAGCCGTTAATATGCGGGCTATCGAGCAGTATGATGCAGTTGAACAACGCCTTGAAGAAATGGATGGTGACTTCAAGAAGTTGCAAGACCGAAAGAAGCATCTTATCGATGTTGCAGAACGGCTTGAAGAGCAGCGCAAGGTTCGCCTCATCGATGTCCTCGATAAGGTGAATATGAACTTCAAGAAGGTCTACAAGTCACTTAGCAATGGTGGTCGTGGTGAACTTTACCTTGAAAATAAGGAAGAGCCATTCAAGGGTGGGCTCGAATTATGGGCTCAGCCAAAAGGCAAGTCTTCGAATGTTACTCGCCACCAACTCTCTGGTGGTGAGCAATCCGTTGCTGCTCTTGCTCTCATCTTCGCCATTCAAGATTACGATCCAAGTCCGTTCTATTACTTCGATGAAGTCGATCAGAACCTTGACAGTGTGAATGCGGAATGCATTGCAAAGATGTGCAGAGAACGTAGCAAGGCTGCACAATTTATCATGGTCACATTGCGAAAGGTTTCACTTCAACTTGCTGACCATCACATCGGAATTACTCACGGTGGAGATGGATGCAGTCGTCGCATCATCGACTTCGACCAAGAGCAAGCCATCGCTCTTGGTGAGCAAGCACTCAAAGAAGCTGAATCGGCTGCTGCGAAGAATGCACAACGTGCCAAGGAGGAGCAAGAAACCCTTGCCGAAATGCCTCTTGTTCCTGAAGCAATGCCTGCGCCAAGAAGCCTCGGTGGTTTGCTGAAGCACATGCAAGATGACGAAAGCATTGCTTCCCTTGCAGAGCGGACTGCTGAAACCAATGAAGATATTGAGGAACGAACAACTCTTGCTGAAGCAATTTCCGAACTTGAAGCAGAAGAACAAATCGATGTAGAAGACGCTATCGAACTTGATGAGTGAGGTGAAATCAATGATACAACAAGGTCTTGATCAATGGTTTTTGCGTCAAGATGTAATCGATCAACTCTTGCAAAGCGGTGATGATGACTTGGAAGGTATCAATGCTTACGCTGACCGAATTCTGATGATTGCTCAAACAGAAGAAGCGGAACATCAAACACTTGATGATCCCTTTGACAGGAGTGTGGCGCTGGTCCTTTCACTTGTTAGTAGCGAAGGATTGGACGCATGGGATATCGATCTCACTTCCTTCTTGCGTCAATTTACCAAGCGCGTTAAATCGCAAGCAAACAGTCTGGATTTGCCTGCGTGTGGTCGACTGATTCGAATGGCTTGGGAGGTTCTCCATCATCAGGCTGCGCATCTTTTTGATCGTATCCAGTACCAAGATTCTGAAGACGATTGGGATACAGGCTTCGACTTTGGTTGGGAGGCAGAATACGATGACCATGAATTCCATTTTACCAATACCGTTTTGCAAGGTAATGCAGACGATGTCCTCGAGAATCTGTTTGATGAAAGGGTTCGCAGAGAAGAAGGCCGACCTGTTACACTTGGTGAACTACTCTCAGCATTGAAGGACGCCGCAGATGATGCGGACGCAATGAAATTGCGAGAGAAGAATCGTGCAGCTCATGCCATTGAAGTAGAGGAAATGATTTCCAACGTTGGTGGTCGCATGCACAATGAAGATCTTGATGGTGATATCGAGCGTTGTTGGAATGCTTTACGTCAAACTACTGGGGTTATTGGTGAGAGCAATGTTCCACTCAAATCGGTCATTGAAGCATTGATTCCAATTTTAGAATCTGCATTCGGTTCAATCCCAGAAGGCTATGGTGAGGATGCACGTGTGAGTTCATTCATTGCAGGACTTTTCCTTACTCACAAGGGTATGGCTTCAATCACCCAGGGGAACGATTTGAGTGATGTGATTATGATTGAAGACTTGTGGCCAAACTTGTCTTCGTTCGAAGATGTGCTTGCTGCAACACTGGAAGCGGATGAGGAAGCACAAGTTGCTCGTGAGGAGTCCAAAACCGGTTCAGTCCTCCATGCTGAACGACTCCATGAACGAGCCGAGAAAGCACGTCTTGCTGAAGAGAAAGCTAAACAGAAACTTGAGAAAGAACAGGAGCAAGTCACTCCAGAATTTGAAGCACATGAGTGGCTGGTTGAGTAGGTGGTACAATGTCTGAGCTTGCACTAGAAACACTACTTGAAGCCACACTTTTTGGTTCAGGTAAATCACTTGCAGTCAAGGAACTTTCCGAAGCACTTGGATACGAGGAAGAAGAAATTTCAGAAGCGCTTACTTCGCTCCAAGGGACATTAAAGCGGCGTAGAGGCGGTGCTTTACGAATTGTAGAGATCGGGGGCAAATGGGCTATGGAGGTTCGTTCTGATGTGGCAGATCATCTCCCAAAGGAAACGAAAACCGAGATGCCCAAGAAATTGCTCAAGGCTGCTGCCTTGATCGCTTATCACCAACCAATGCCGCAATCAAGGCTTGTTGAACTGCTAGGCCAGAAAGCCTACGATTACGTACGTGAATTGTCGCAACATGGTATGATTATGCGCCGACGTGATGGAAACACAAGGCGTTTGACCACCACAAGGCGATTTTCAGAAGCATTTGGATGCCCTCACACTGACCTTCGAAAGGTACGGAAATGGTTCAGAGAGCAAGTCTCAGAGGCTGGCCTCTTTGATGGAATGGAGACTGAAGTCTTGAAAGATGTTGGTGAGGATGGGCTCATTCAAGCCACATTGCCAATTGAAGAAGAGTGATTACTTACGAATCTCTTCTAGAATTTCAGCAACTCTTGTTTGAGTCTTATGCCCTTCTTCAGAGATCAACAATTGTGCGACCTTTTCAATCTCATCGCCAACAGCACCTGCGCTTACGGCCATGTTCTTTGCATGAAGGCGCATATGGCCTTTCTGGATGCCACTGGTGGCAAGGGCTCGTAAAGCGCCTAGATTCTGTGCTAGTCCTGCTGCAGCCATCACAGAGGCCAATTCTTGGGCTGATTCTACGCCGAGTATCTCTAGATTCGTGCGAGCCACTGGGTGGACCTTGGATGCGCCTCCTACGATGCCTACAGCCATCGGTGTTTCGATGGATCCAACCAAATTGCCCTCAGAGTCTTTTTCCCAGTGCGTAATCGAACCATATCGGCCTTGGTGGTGAGCGACGTAAGCGTGACATCCTGCTTCAACAGCCCTCCAATCTTGGCCACAGGCCACTGCGACTGCAGAAATGCCGTTCATGACTCCTTTGTTGTGCGTAGCAGCCCTGTAGGCATCTGCCATTGCAAAATGATGCGCTTGAAGAATCCCTTCAATGATGGATGCGCCTTCATCACGTTCGCCAGTATTGCTCATTTCTTCAGGCGTGAAGGTTGCAGACACTCGTGCGAGTCGCTGTGTGGCTAAATTTGAGAGAATTCTCAACAATGAACGACCTTGGCTAATGATTTCAAGTTCAGGTGCGAGAAGTTCAGCCATCGTATTGACTGCATTTGCCCCCATCGCATCCCTACAATCAACATGGATGTGAACGATAAGCATCGGGCCAGAAAGCGTCTCTATTGACCGAGTTGAGATGTTCTTACATCCTCCGCCCAGGCGAATCATAGTGGATGGGAGGCTGTTTGCAAGAGCCATGAGTTTGGTTTTCTCTTCCTCAATACGGGCCTTCGCATGATCATGGTCAATCACATCAAGAAGTTGAATTTGAGCAATCATCATCGGTTTGTCGTTGTTGGATAGAAAGCCTCCGTTTGCATGGCAACGTTTGGCCATGTTAGATGCAGCAGCTACCACACTTGACTCTTCGAGGCAAAATGGCACGACGTAATGCTTTCCATCGATGATGAAATTGGTTGCAACACCAACGGGTAAGGACATAGTTCCTATGACATTCTCGATCATGCGATCGGCAGCAGCGTCGTCCAATTCTCCATTTGCTGCTAGAGCAGCAACTTGCTCTTCTGTAAGTCCAGCAAGCTCTGCAATCTTTTGCCTGCGTCCTTCAACATCAAGTTTGTAAAAGCCTTTGAGGCGGCTATTGTCCACGGGCATGGTGTTCTCCTCATTCCTTGCGAAGAGAGCAAGATGCATGAACCAATCGGAAGGAATTAACGGGTTTAACGCTTATATTAACGCGTTATATTTACGTTAATGATGCGTTAATTAAGCCGATTTACTTGCTCCCGCATCCCGATTAACGTCTCATAACACGTCTGTCCAGACCCTCTTTCTTGTGAAATCTCATATACTTGGTTGAAGTTGCTCGGGCATGCATGGAAATACCATTGATTTCGGTTTCCCTACATTGAGTAAAGATCCATTCTCATCAAGTCCACTCGACAAAGAGGAGTTTGATCTCTTGGTTGGACGGCACATGTTGTTTGATGAACTTGAGCGAAAGATTACATTCAAATCCGCAGACCGCGTACTTTTGGTTGGCGAATTCGGGTCCGGAAAGACTTCATTCATGCAATGCTTAGGTTCCCGAACCAATCTCCACATCAATCTGGACAGGATTTCTATTTCAGAACCTGGTATCGAGTTGCTGAAAGAGATGTATGCTCAGTTGATTGATACCTCTCCTCCTAATGATTATCAGAAATTGAGTCGTGATTTGCAACGAATGTTGCATGATTCACGACAAATGCTACCGCTCATCACAGTTGATGCAGAGATGGCCAATTTTTCATCACTGGAAGCCTGCCTTCGCTCCTCTTTACCGTTCTTTGAGCGATTACCTGTGTTGATTGTGATTGCCATTAACCCTCAACAGCAATCGCTCATTTCAGAACAATTGATACAAAGATTTGAAGTGAGGACGATGAAAGGTTTGGACGTTGATGGTGTGAAAGCGCTTGTCGAACGACGAATTGCTAAAGCCTCAACTCAACCCTATTCAATGACATCAGAAGATGCACATCGATTACTTCAGTTTAGTCAAAGTGGTCAACCCGGTCATCTTATCCGAACACTTCGGAATGTTGTCTCAGGACAATTCGTAGCTCCAAGTTCAGCACCTCCTCTTTTGGAGGAATTGAACCCTGAACCCCAATCATTGGTTGAGGTCCAACCTGCACCAATTGAAACAGAAGTTCATGTTACTGATGACGAGGTTGTTGAAGACAATCCCGGAGACGAGTTCAATCTTGAGGAATGGGAAGAGACTCCTGGAATGACGCAAGCATCAGGTTTTGATCTTGACTTCGAGATCCTTGACGAACCCGTGGAAGAGCCTACTGCTGAATCGCCTCAAGAAGTTGAGATTGAACAAGTGGGTGAAGACACTGATGATTCCTATGTAACAGAAGATAGCCTTCCATTTGTTGGAGTTTTTGGTGGTCTAAGAAACAGGAGAAAAATAGTCAATAACGACCTTGATGCCTCCCTGGATGCCCAGTTTAAGGCCACTGAAAAAGGGACAGCGTTTTGGAGTGCAGACAAGAGCGCCCATGTTGATGGACCGAGGGAAATCATCGATGGTGATATTATGGACGCAATCCCTGAGCCTGAGGAATTCATGAATCATGAAATTGAACCAATGGATTTGCAAGATATTGGATTTCCAAATGAACCCTCATTGGACTCAAATGCAATTGAAACGTTTACTCGTCTTTTAGCTCAAGTTCTCCAACCGGCTTCGGGTCGATTGAATGGAGAAGAGGACCTCATTGAGCGATTACAGGCGCTCTCCCGGCCCAAATTCACTGAAAAAGAAGAACATATTCTCAGCGTTGCAGTCCTGAGTTCTCTAACAGCATCAGAATCGATTGTTGTGGCGGAGGCGAAAGGAAGAAACATCTCACCTTCGGATAAGGCATTACTTTCTCGATTATCGATAAAGCGTGCACGTCTTTCCCAAATTTGCAATCGATTGCATAAAGCAGGAATCCTTCATGTTCGAATGGTGGGAAGATCTCGAATGTTTGGGCTAACAAGAACTGCGCTAGCACAATTGATTGCTTGGGGTATCGTTGGAGGTGATGAGTGATGGATTGGTCTGTAACTTGGTCTTGGCAAGCACCATCACGCATTAGTGCAGTCGAATCCGTCAATGGCCATCTATGCGTGGCTTATGGTCTCGAATTGGTTTTGTTCAACGATGATAATGAAATTCAATGGCAACGGAGTATGCCCTTCAAAGTGCATGCAATTTGTAATGCAGATGGACGTATTGGAGTACTTGCTGCACATGCGTTCTATTTGCTCAATACAGTTGATGGCTCTATGGTCCATGAGGGTCGTTCGAGCCCAGGAGGGTTCATCCACCTCCTGAATCGCCCAGGAGGGGGTTGGGTGTTGTCAGGTCGAGATGGTAACTTGCATCTTTTTGATGCGAATGGAATTGGCATCCGACGCATTCAGTCAGGTGTTGTCCGTCGTCTTGTTGGATGGCTTGATCGAGAACATTTGCTTTGGCAGGATGCCAATGGTGTTGTCTATTGTGGCCAAATAGCCCAACAAGACAAGCGAAGAGTTGTTGATACGACGGTTTGGAGTTGGGTTTCAGCACTAACCGATGGCCGTATCCTTCTCCAGTCTGCGGACGGTAAACTATGGGATGGAATACCCCATCCATACGGATGGGATGCCCTTGAGCGAGTTGAAATCGAATCTCTTGAGCCTTTGATGGCAACTCGTGCAGGAGATGGCTGGTGGGTATTGGGAATCGAAGGACACCTTGATCATATGAGTTCTGAAGCTGGCGAAGTACGAATCGGCGAAGGAATGAATCTTGGTGATTTATTGATTCGACTTGGAAAGAATTCCATGGTGACTTGTCGCCGAGATGGATTAGTGCGCCGATGGGTTGCTCCGCATCTCGCTGAGGAACAGCGTCGACACCGCCATAAAGAGGCTGCAGATGCGAAATTAGCACGTTCTTGGGATGAGCGAAGACAATTGTTCCAACGAGCTCAAGCTGCTGAAGATGAAGGGCGGCTTTCTCGTGCAGTCGAACTTTACGAAGCCTTGGGTAGGAAGGAAGATGTTCAGCGATTATTGCGTAGACAAAAGGGAGGTGAGGGGTCTGAATTCTGATGAAACTCTAACAGTCGAACGTGTCAAACACTATCTCTCCATTACTGAAAAGGCACGCATTAAGGCAACATCACTTGCTTCAACGATTGAAGAGGAATCCATGGTCAGTACGTTACTCTCAATGGCCGATGACTATGCCAGCGATGCGCAGTATTTCCTCAAGCAAGGTGATCTCATTCGAGCTTTCGGAGCAATAAATTATGCTCATGCTTGGATTGATGCAGGAGTAAAGTTACGCTTACTTGATGGACACGGTGATGATGTTCTGTTCACACTGCCGTAAATGCGTTCTTTTGTTTTGGTTCTAAACTACTTACCAATTCCCGTACCGATTCAATATCATCCACAATCTCTTTTGCTCTCTTTTTTGCAAGATTTACAAATGGTTGAATGGATTGCTCAAGACTCATTCTTAATCTGTAAATATGAGCAGGGCGTCCGCGTGATGACTCTGATTTTGGAGCGAAATGAACGAGATTCATCTCTCGAAGTTCTGAAATCGCCATGCTGACATCGGGTTGTCGAATGTGGCAATGATTTTGAAGATCTTTCGATGTTGAAGCGCCGTGATGATGCAAACACAGAAGCACACTTGCTGTATTCTCATTCGCACCTAATTCAATGAGTTTTCGTCGAAGCGAAAATTCTATTCCATCATTCGCTTCGGTCGGCATGAATATAATAGAAATGGTAGGATATATAATAGCATCACCGACGTTTTATTGAGAATCATATATATTATTAATTTCGAGGTGAAAAATTACTAACAATCCAGGAATGGTTTCATCTATAGACTGTTGATTAATCTGAGGTTTTTACCATGCAAAACTTCGATGATTCCAATCCCCTTCTCGAAGGACTGACGCTTGAGCTGAGAATCAACTGTAAGAATCGGTATGTTGAGAGAACTGGCTACTTCGAGCAGAGCATTGTCCGTATGCATTGTAGGGTGTTCGATTCGAGTTGAGCGTTGAAGCAACAGGTCGAGCATCAATTTCTTTCCACGAGGACGCTCGGATTCTATTTGTCCCAGCTCTTCAAGGACCAAGTCAAGTAGAATGAAATGGGGTGGGCCGACAATTTGGGAAAGAGCCGTATCAATGTTGAATTCTCCATCAATAAGTGCGACCCATCCGCAAGCATCAATGAGCACGTCGCCCATCTTTTCACCTCAAAGAATGGTCCCGTGACCAATAAGTCTCCATCGTGCTCCAACTCGACGAGAGAGGGACACACGTTGACCATGATCTGCGCATATTGGAAGGCGAAGTTGGAGATTTGCTTTCCCTTTTTCAACGCCTTTAACGATACCAACTGAGGTTGATGTTGCTACATTGACCATCAACATCTCATTGTTTCGTAAAGGATAGATTGTTTCAGGTTGTTCTCCTTCACCTGCAACCATGTTCTTCATCAAATGAATTTCAATTGAACATTCCGTCCGTACTTCTGGTAATCCGCCTTTCTTTGCAAGTACTTGACCTGATAGGTTGTCGGCAGTCGTTATGGATGGATCGAGGAGAGTGCCAAATCCACATAGCCCACCAGCAGTCATTTGGTCGCGCTTTCCGCCACCACCTTGCATACTCGTAATGGTGGTTTCAATGGGTTCCCAATGTGATTTGTTTCCATTCTCGATTTTACGGCCTGGTCCAATAATAATCTCATCACCCTCACGGAACGTTCCTTCAACGATGGATCCTCCAATGACTCCACCAGTCAGCTTGGTAGGCCTTGTTCCGGGTCGATTGACATCGAATGAACGTGCAATATGCATTACAGCCCGTTCATCAGAATCACGGTCAGGAGTATGGATTGTTTTCTCAATCGCTTCGATTAAGATGTCCAGGTTCACATCATGATGGGCTGAGACTGGAATGATTGGTGCTTCTTCTGCAATCGTTCCTTTGAGGAAGGCTTTGATCTCGTTATACGATTCCATTGCTCGATCTCTTGAAACCAAATCGATTTTATTTTGGACAATCACAATATTCTTGATTCCTGAGATTTCCAATGCCATCAAGTGTTCACGAGTTTGTGGCTGAGGGCAAGTCTCGTTGGCTGCTACCATGAGCATGGCACCATCCATAATTGAAGCGCCTGTGATCATGATTGCCATCAACGTCTCGTGACCTGGTGCATCAACAAAAGAAACAACACGCTGAAGTTCAGAATCGACATCCTTTCCACCTTCTGGATGACGCCCTGTTGCGTAGTATTTACCAGAATCCGTTTTGTAAAAGGCAGTATCTGCATAACCGAGTTTAATCGAAATTCCTCGGCGTCGTTCCTCTGAATGAGTATCGGTCCAAACACCAGATAGAGCTTGGGTCAATGTCGTCTTGCCGTGGTCAACGTGACCAACAAGGCCGATGTTGACTTCAGGTTGTGTTGGAAGCGTTCGTCCCATGCTTCCAATCCTCCTTGTTCACCGATTCAACCCTCTCGGGTTTCACTCCGCTGCAGCTTCTTCCTCACCGAGCAACTTGTCAAGGCCGATGTTTCCGGCATCAACAACTTTGAGATTGATTTGTCGCGTATCTTGTGTGATTGTGTTCCCACGGAAGACACGTCGCTTTCGCATACCTTCTGGCTTGTATCGGAATCGCTTCTTTTCGCCCTTCTTGGTTTTGGAAACGAGACTATGTCCCTTGAAACCTGTCGATGCTGTGACGAGAATGGCTTGTCGAGAGCCTCCCTCGAGGTCACGACGCATTGGCGTACCTGTCTTGTCGGATCCGCCCGTAATTTCGAGTTTGTAACCGGTCAAGGTTGATTCACCTTCTCCGACGAAGATTCCATCGATGACATCACCGATCTTCTTCCCGAGCAATTGAGCGTGATTATTTCCAGAAATAACAGTCTTGAAGGAAGGGGAATAGGTCTTCTCCTTGCCGTTCTTGGTAGTACGGGTCAACTTGGTTGTGGTGTCGTTGACCACTGCAACAAATGAATTTCCATCAGCCATGGTGCATTCCTCTAGCAACCTAGCGACAAACGACCCCTATTTAGCCTCACCGCATGCTATTTGCTCATTTGCGTTTGAGTTTTCGTGCGACGCGACCTTCAATTCGTGCAGCCACATCAACTGGGAGTGCATGTGGCATCGAAATATGGGTTGTTCTTCCTCGGCCCTCACCAACGGTGTCAACTCGTGTGGCGATGATACTCAATCCTTCGATTTGTTTGAGAAACTTCCAGACCGTAGTATGACTTCGAGGTTTGACTTCGTATTCTTCGCAAATGACAGCATAAATTGATTCAACATCCTTGCTCGTCATGAATTCTTCTTTTCGCAATCGACGGCAGATACCAAGCAAAACCAACATCGAGTGCCCCGATAGTTCATCGAGAACGTCCTCAGGCATGACTTGTGGAACCTCTCTCGCTTTGGTTTGAACATGTTCAGCCATAAGTTGCTTCATCCCTTCAGACTCAGCATGCTCCACAGCAGCCCCTAGCAATTCAATCACCTGTCGTGCATCACCAGAGGGTGCGGCTGAGGTTGCAATCAGTTTCAAGATATCATTATCCCATGATTTTGGATTCAAGGCGGCCTCTGCACGTTGCTGAGCAATGGCTTGGAGACCTTTCATATCGTAAGGAGGGATTGGTAAATGATTGGTATGGCCAAACCGAGAAATGACAGCATTTTCAAGAACATCAAGAACTTGTTCCTGACTGATGAGGATAAGGGAGAGTGTGCCACTACCCTCCTGATCTTCATCGATTCGAAGCAATTGATAGATGAGGTCATTCCCGGATTTGCGCAATAGGTGATCGACTTCATCCAAGACGATGATAAGATGCCGGCCGTTGTTTCTTAGCAATTTTCTGAGACTGCTTAGCAACTCCCCCATCGAAAGCCCTCTGTCAGGATGGCCTGGATCCAATGATTGGACAATTCGTTGCGCTACACGAACATTGGTCGTAGCATTCCGGCAATTGATGTGGACACTTCTCAATGGTCGTTTGTTTCGAAGGTGGTGGCGTATATCCCGGCAAAAGGTTCGAGCAAGAAGCGTCTTCCCGCTTCCTACTGGTCCGGTTATAACCACGTTAGCGCTTCCATTTGGATGGGCAATGGAGTGGAATTTCCCTGCAAGATTCTGCTGGATATTCTCGCGTCCTACCATCTCTTCTGGAATATAGTCAAAGTCCAGAGGATCAGGGTTCAGAAGGATGAATCCTGAACCAATTCGGTCGAGGTAGTCGCTCATGCTAATTGCATCTTGATGCCAACCGTTCTTGAACACTCGCTCTTTCTCAAAGGAAAAATGACCGAAGTTCAAGGGATTTCATCGAATTGATATCCAAGTTCCCATTTCTTCTCACCAAGAGCCACTTCAAGCTCAAATGGTGTGATGAGAGGTTTTGCATACTTTACAGCATCATCAATCGCTATTCTCGGGCAAGCCGTGTTCACGAAGGCATCAACGGGGTAGAAATCAATCAATTCAGGGCCGACGTGTTCTAGAGCGAGAAGGTAACCCTTCTTACCATGCTTCTCAAGCAAACGCTTCATTCGCAGAGCAAGCGTCCTGCGCATTTGGCCGGGTTTCTCTCCGATCAGTATACCGAATTTCTGCGCATCCATTGAAGACATGATGAGTCCGAAACGCTGTCGAAGAATGCGGTCGATTCGTTCAAATGACATCTCGATAGCATCGCCGGAATAGGGATCGAGCATGGCGAGTGGTTTTCCAGTGTGGAGGACAAGTCCTATTGGATGAAAATCTCCGCTTCCGAGGAAAAGATAGTGTCCAATCGTATCGTCATCACCCGAGTAGTTGCACCCGAGAACCTGACCAGGGAATGTTAGACGTGCTCCTCCCATGGGAATTGTTACATCAAAGCCTGCCTCTTCAAGCCGTTCATGAAATTGGGGAAGGAGATGAAGATGCTGTATGCTCCCCACCAAGCCTAGTTTTGTGTCTTTGAGTGGAGTCATTCGCCCAACTGCATCCATGAATCGTTCTTGTGCTTCTTCTTCAGTCATGTCGGTGCTGTGCTGTTCAGCCATCCTATTTTGTGCAATTTTCAAGTGAGCATTAAGCATTGGAATTACAGGAGCGAGAGATGGGTCTCCATCGTAGGTTACATCAATGAATTCTGTTGGCATCCCTGATTCGATGTTCATCTTTGAGTGGCCCATATGGGCTACGAGTTCGACACCCATCATCTTCATCTTGTCGTGAACGAGGTCGCATGCGCCATAGCAAGGGTCAGCTGCTAAGACGACCTTTGCACCTGATTCGGATTCGATTTCATCCATCATTTCTAGAGCTTGCATCTTCAAACCCTCAGGAATCTGGAGTGCAACTAAACGATTGTCGTTCTTCTGAATTCGCTGGATTAGCTCCTTCAACTGAAAATCGTGACGATTCAAATCCATCAAATCACCTCGTCAAGAAGAACAACGCTGTCTCCATCCATTTCAAGCCGAACAATGGATGAGATTTGAATGTGGGGATATTTTTCCTGTAAAATTTTGAGTCCTGGGCCCTTTTCGACAACGACAACGACAGAGCTGATGTTTGCTTTTAGGGATTCAACCCCTTGTATGATGGCGTCAAGCGTGCCTCCAGTGGAAAGGACATCGTCTACGATGAGAACACGTTCACCTTCTTTGATGTCATTCAGATACATCGAACCCTTGGAATATCCAGTTGATTGGTCAACAACAGTCTCTCCATCCAAGCCATACGAGCGCTTTCGAACAACAACCTGTGAGATGTTGTTTCGCATAGACAAGGGACTTGTGAGTGGTAGCCCCATGGCTTCGATTCCGAGGATGAGATCGACTGAATCCCAGTCTACTTTGCTTTCAATTAACTCAACAACTGCAGTTAGAACAGAAGGGTCCAAACGCGGAACACCATCGGTTAATGGATGAATAAAATAGGGATAATCGCCTTTCCAAATAATCGGTGCAGCGAGGAGTGATTCCTTTAGACGCTGCAATGAATCGGACATAATTCCACTTCATTCAGAGTTCGGAGAGATACTCAACATATTCGTCGGGTTCGAGGAGATTCTCCATGTCGAACTGAAACGGTTGAAGGACCAAAATCCAACCAAGGTCATAAGCGGACTCATTGACCAAATCCGGGTTGATTTCTACTTCTCCATTGACCTCTGTGATTGTTCCTGAAAAGGGTGCTGTAAAGGCTATTTTTTCGTCAGCAGTCCATAGTGAGAACATGTCTTGACCTTCATCAACGACAGTTTCAGCTTGCGGTAGAATGACTCGGAGAACCTCTCCGATTTCTACGCCCATGAATTCACTGATGCCGACCATGATCTTCTCGTCGTCTTTCTCTTGGTACCATAAATGGTCAATCGAGTACTTTCGGTTGTGTGCGATGTTAAATTCCACGACTTCTTCATCCAAGTCATATCACCTATACGCGCCTCAAACATCTCCTATTTGAATCATCGCTATTATTGCAGTGATACGGCCATAGCACATTCATTAAGTGAAGACCTTGCTTAGCACGTAATGGTGAGGATATGGAGTTTAAAGCAACCGATGAACAAGACATGATTCGAGAGATGGTTCGTGATTTCGCAGAAACGGTTCTAGCCCCTACGGTCGAGCATCGTGACCAAACACAAACTCCTCCCTCAGAGGAATGGCAACAGTTCCTGGAACTTGGATTGCAAGGCGTTACCATTCCTGAGGCCTACGGCGGAATGCCCGTTGACGATATCTCTGAGTCAATCATTGTCGAAGAACTTGCTCGTGTCGATCCATCTTTCTCAGTGATGTACTGTGTTCATGTTGGATTGTGTGCTAAAACCATTTCACTTCATGGTGACGATTATCAGAAAGAAACCTACCTTTCTCGCCTCGCAGATGGCGAAGTAGGCGCATACTCACTTTCAGAGGCCGGGGCCGGAACTGACGCCGCTGCTATGTCGTGTAAAGCGAAATTATCCGATGATGGAACCCATTACATTCTAAACGGAGAAAAGATGTGGGTCACGAATGGTGCGCAAGCGAAAATCATTGTACTCTTCGCCAAAGATGTCGATCATCCAGACTACGGCGACAAAAGGCACGGCGGCACAACGGCCTTCATTGTCGATTCATCGTTCGAAGGATTCTCAGTTGGTAAAAAAGAGGACAAACTTGGAATCCGATCTTCGGATACATGCACCCTTGTTTTAGAGAACTGCAAGGTTCCTGTTGAAAATATCATCAAAGGCGCCGGAAATGGATTCCCAATCGCAATGAATGCACTGGACAACTCACGAATTGGCATAGCTGCGCAAGCCCTTGGTATCGCTCAGGGAGCATATGAAGCATCTCTTAAGTACGCACATGAACGAGAAGCATTTGGAAAACCAATCGCACATCATCAGATGATTATGGGTTATCTTGCAGACATGGCAACTCGTATTGATGCTGCTCGCCTCCTGGTGTACAAGGCATCATGGGCAAAACAACAACATTACGAACATGGAGGTCCACGCCATACGAAGGAAGCGAGCATGGCAAAACTCTACGCAGGAGATACTGCAATGTGGGTTTCAGAACGCGCAATCCAAGTCCATGGCGGGTACGGATACACCAAAGAATTCCCCGTGGAGAGATTTTTCAGAGATGCGAAGATCACACAGATTTACGAAGGTACTCAAGAAGTCCAGCGTATCGTAGTCGCGCGTAGCCTTCTATAGATACTGAAACACTGTTGCATCAAGAACAGCTCGTTGCCGGCCAAGATTCCAATCGCAGATTGTGGCCTCAGCCTCGATGTTGTGATTCGTCTGAAATGTCATGACTTGCTCTGTTGCATCAGAAGGAAGCCTTAGTTCAACTTCGATGTTCATGTCATCAACCAATGTACCAATGATTGTCATTCCGTTTTTCATCGATCCTTGTCCTACGAGTGTCTTTTCGATCTTCTTGATATGGATTTTGCATGATTGAGTCGGCGATTGGTCAATCGCATTTCGCCGTTCACTGTTCAGTTTCATTGAACCAAGAAGTTCGATAAATCGACCGTGCGTTAGAGGTGCACCATCATCGTCAAAGACAATTGGCTTTGGTTTTGCTTTTTCAGCCTCTTCTTGTTTGGCTTGTTCTTCAGCTTGTCGTTCAGCAGCCTCTCTTGCAAGCTCCTCTTCCAACAACCGTTGTTTTTCGGCCTCTTGTTGGCGAATAAGTTCCTCAGCTTGTCTTCTGGCCTCTTCTTCAATTTCCTTATCCAGTTCTTCAAATTCATCAACCTCAGGCTCCGGAATTTCTTCAATTCCGCTTGGCAAACCAATTGCTTCGAAGTATGTATGCAGATCTGCAACGGTGACGCTACCGTCCTTGTCCATGTCCAGAACAGACATGAGGCCGTTGATGACCCATCCAGGAGGCTGAGTGCCGGTTGTTTCTTTGAGAGCATTGGAAAGTTCTTCTGCTTGTATAACTGCATCCATATTCGAATCAATCATCTTGATGATCTCTGCGCCGGTGAGTCCTGAGCCAAGGAGCCAACTCGTGAATTGAGTGTTCAATTGCCCGATCATTGGGTTGGTCGCTACCATTTCGTTGATGTGCTGTTCCATTCTTGCTTTCAGCGCTTCTTTGACAGACATTCATTCACGTCCTACCTTGGTTGGGTATGTTGGGACTAGTCTGTTAGGGGAATTGAAGTTTTGGCCAACGCGTAGTATCGTCTGATTGCCACGCTAATGTACAAAGAAGTGTGTCAATCTCTTCTAAGGTTGATAAATTTCTTGCGATTTGCTCGTAAAAAAGCCATGCCTTCAAAGCACCGAGTTTGGGTCCCTGCGATACGTTTGTTCTTTGCATGATGAACTCTCCATTCGCCAGAGGCTCTGCGTCAAAATCGATTCGAAGTTTGTCAAGTCGGGCAATACGTTGATCCACATCCTGTTCAGAATACGTTCGAAATTCATCTGAACGTTGAGTGGAGAGTTTCTCAATATTGAGGTGTTGATAGCACCATCGACCAAGCGCGACTGCATAAACCCGAAGAGCGGAATCGGTGTTTGCAGGAAGGTTGCCTAATTTTGAATGCCGGAACAGGAGTTTCTTCTTTTCATTTCCACTCAACCGAAGTGCAGATGACACCGATTCACAATCTTTCGTTTCGAAATCGTTGAACAAAACAACCAACCTATCGATGACATCATCTCCCTCCAACTCATTGAGAAGTTGAATCCGTGGGTCGGACTGCAACCAATCTATTGCAAAGAGTTGCTTCAAAATCCCATCATCAGCCATGCGCTGTACGATTTCTGAGGAATGTTGACCAAGGAGGATGCGCCTGAATTCAGCCCAGATTCGCTCAGGAGCAATGCGACGAAGCATTGATTTCGTAGTCCGTAAAGCCTCTGCAAGTCGTTGTTCAGGCCACCATATGCCCGCATTGCCTTGATCCATGAACCGATACGAGCGCATGATTCGCAAAGCATCTTCCGACAATCGCTTGTTTGCATCCCCTACTGACCTAATTCGTTGCTGTTGCAAATCACCGTATCCATCGAAAGGATCGTAGTAGCTTTGCTTTGAAACATCGACCGCAATGGAATTCATCGTTAAGTCGCGACGTGAGAGGTCGACGAGGAGAGAATCACCCCATTGTACTTCATCCGGCCTTCGACCATCGTTGTAGCCATACTCGGTTCGTAGTGTTGTGATTTCAAAATGATCTCCTTTGTTTCGAAAGGTGATGGTGCCATAACGTTCCCCTGTAGGGATTGTGTCTGGATATTCCTTCATCTCGGCAGGAGTCATTGTGGTCGCAAGGTCGTATTCGTTAATCTCCGTCCCTAGTATAGCATTTCTGTTTGCTCCACCGACAACCCATACATGTGCATTTTTGGAATCGAACCAATCGAGAATCTCAATAAGACTTGATGGAAGGGCATTAATCATCATCACAAATGCTGGAAGAAGCGGCAGTTCCGCCATCCCGCGAGTTGGGTCCATGCTCGACATTCATTCTCCCGTGTTCATGTAAGACAAAGCATTATCCTGTCAATTCTATTGGAAGCATCATGTCTTGGGACGAAAGCGATGTGCGGTTGGTTCCTGTCGAGTGGCTCAAAGCACATGAGGAAATCAAACAGAAGAACATGGAGAAATTGCTTCAGATGACGCTCAAGTGGGATGGCTTTACCAAACCATTAATCGCAGACAAAGCAACTGGAACCATTCTCGACGGGCACCATCGATATTCAGTAGCCAAACGCCTAGAACTTGCTCGAATTCCTGTCGTATGCATCGATTACCTTCATGATGAATCAGTGGAGTTGGAACTTTGGCCGGCTTCTCAATTGGATTCTATTTCAAAACAGGATGTCATTGATATGGCGCTTTCATCGGAATTGTATCCGCCCAAGACGACTCGACATCGAATCTCGGACCACTTGCCGCCGATACATGTTTCATTGCATCGGCTCTCATTGCTTACTCCGAGTCAGCCTGACGAGACCGAATAGTAGATTTCCACAAGCGATTCCCATCACTCGTTGTTACTGTTGGATAGTTCGGTTCAAGATAGACATCGAGGATGACGTTCTGTAGGATGGAATTTCGAGCATAAATGGCACGTATCGAAGTATCGACCTTTCCTTTGAGGTTGGTCTTCAATTGTTCAGCATTGACAACACGTATTCCATCGATTGCAATGATTTCATCACCCACTTGCAATTGTTCTCGAGCCGGAGAATGTTGCATATGGCTCGTAACCTTCAATTTGTTTCCTTGAGATCGAACATGAACACCGAGCCAACCTTGGGCAAAATCCTCCCATACTACGCGTTCTGTACCTTCTTTTCGCTTCGGCTCATCGGATGGTTTGTAATTTAGTGCAAAAGTGGAAAATGCTTTGTTGAGATCAAGATTTCCAGCTTCTTTTGTTACATTGTCAAGGAAAGTGCCGAGACGACGTCCTCCCTTTAACGAGGTCAATGCTTTGCGGATGTCATTGTACTGGACCCCACGCATCGACTTCTCTTCAACGTGAATATTATGTCGTTCGTACAATGCAAGCATCAGATCACAAACCCCAGTTTCTCCCTTGGACCTCTTTCGTAACTCGGCATCCAGTGCAAACATTGTGAGTTCACCTTCAAGGTAGTATGAAATCTGGGTTTCCCTTGAGTGGGAATGGCTTCTATAGAGGTGTATCCATGCCTCATGACTTGCTTCACAAAGCGCTTGACAAGTTGAACCACTTCGGGTATGATGTCGCTTCAGTTTTCGTTTCATATCGGCAAAATAGTCCTCAGAACTCCAAGCACCAGAACGCAAACACATGATGTCACCAATCCAAGATGTGGCACCTTCAAACCACCAAAGCAGATCAGTATTGACTTCGCGCTGCAGATCGTAATCGAGAAACCGCTTCGGTCGCAATCGCTTAACATTCCACTGGTGAACGTATTCGTGGCTAAACAAACTGACTAGGTCACGGTAATCTTCGACATTGCCTGGTTGGAGTGATGTTCTTGGGACCATGGATGTTTGAGAATTGGTATGCTCAAGTCCACCCCTGCTACCATCTGTAAGGTGAAGGATTGTGTGATATGAATCATCAAGTGGTCCAAACAAGGCGTGATGCTCTGCAATGATGTTTTTCATATCCTGAATGAAACGTTGCAACATGATCTCGTTTGGAGCATGGCCTCCTGCGTCCCAATAGTGCAGTGTATGTTGGCGATTGCCAACCTTAAATCGATGAATCTCATTGGTGTTACATTCAGCTATACCATCAAGCAAAGCATCTCGATGTTCCGCAGAAAAGATATGCACTTGGTGACCGTCCTTTTTGGTCGTGGATTCAAGGTTCAATTGAGTTGAAACGTTCCATTCCGGCGGTAATGTGAATTCAATTCGGTGGCTTCTGTCCATGCGATGAGAATCGATTCCAGATGTTGGAAGGAACCAGGTAAATGGGGGCATAAGATGCAAATGTGTCTCGTCAAAATGATTGGAACGGACCGTATTATCAACACAAAGTAGGTTGTAGGATATACGGACACTTTCAACGGATTGGATATCCTTAATCACGATTGAATCTACATCTTTTCGAGTTACCTTGAGAGGATTACCATTCTCATCATGTGCCTCCAAATGAGAGACGTGCTGTATTGGTTCTCGTAGGAAGTACGAACCAGGAACCCATCGAGGAAAAGAAAGTTTCAGCGAAGGCGAAGTAAAGGGGGCACGAACTTCGATTTGAACGGCTAGGCGTTGGTCGCCAGCACCGGTTGCGTTTACTCGAAACACGACATCTGAATCTGTCATGGATGAACGTTAGTCTATGCAGTGTATAGGTTCTGTGCTGCACTCAAGATGAGTTCGTCTGTTGATTCTGAGAGTAGTTTCCCCGCGAGTTCTTGGATTTCATCTTCGCCTTGTCGGTGTAGTAACCGTTCAAGGAGTCTCGATTTATCGATGCTATCAACTCGTTCATCAAACAAGAGTTCGTATCTCAATTCATCGGATTTCACGTCATTTCGGCCTACGAGCCATCGAGCGACAATGGAAGTACAGTTTCCATCAATGAGAGTTCGTAGACGAGGGTCATCTGCTTCCCTTACGACCTGTTTGAGCAAATCGACAAGGAAACGTCGTTGGTTGTTGCCTTTGGCATTCATCAATTCTGCTAAATTTGGACGTGCCTGTTCTAGAGCGATAGGAACAGCGAACTTCCACAGAGCATCATCGTTTTCGATCGAATGCTGCAATGTTTTGTTCTGTTCATTTTTCAATTCTAGAAGGAGCAAGGTCGATGCTGCTTGACGTCGAACTTCGGGGTGCTGATCTTCCAAACTGTTGAGCAATTCTACCGGATCATCATTGACTGCAGTTGCATAGGCTCGTACAACATGGTCCTTTGATGACTGAAATGCGGTCAGTTCAACATCCGTGAATTCATTTGAGGAAATCAGTTGATGAACTGCCCTGCGAATCACGACATCGTCCTCACTCTTGAGTAGTAAGCGGGATAGTTGAGCTGCGAATTTGGAATCGTATATTGTTTCAAGAACTGTTGCAACACAGCGTTGACCATCGAGTTGACCTTGTTCTGCGAGGCTTTCGAGCAAGTGTGGAGCATGCTGAGGTGCCCATCGACGATAAGCCTCAATGGCTTTGTTTCGGAACCATATGTCGTCATCCTCAAGAAAAACGGAGAAGGCTTCAACGCTTTCATAAGCATCGGAATCGAAAAGAATACGCACAGCGCGACGTCGTTGGCGAACATCTTTATGCTTCAGTTTTGCAATGGCTGATTGTATATTTCCAGCCATGGTTTCACCTCAGGGTTTGAATTCATCGAAATGAAAACCCAAATCATCGTCCTGATGAACATCGCCGGGTCTAGCAAGGGTTGGCGCAAACATAAGTTGGATCATTGGCCATAACTCGACAAAATGTTGCATATTTTCTGTGATGAATGCTTCGACGTCACCTTCATCAGCATCCTGCATTGTTCTCAGGTGATCGGCAATAAATCCAAGCTGTTGAAGTTCTTCGGCTCCACAAAGTTCCATCTCATGACATGTCTCAATCAAGGTTTCAATCAGGTCAGCAATTTCTATTGCCGAAAGCGGTTGAGGTTCACTCTCGAGAATATTTACTGGACCAAACGACACAGGGCCAAGGGAAGTTGGTTCTAGATGGTTGAATTGGCGCTCTATTTTCATTAGTTCTTGGCTGTGATGATCCCCGATTGGTGCGATGACAAAACCACCTTCTGTGATACGTTCTTCCATCCAGGATGGGACAGCATCTACACTCCCAGTAATCAACACACGGTTGAGTTCACCGGGTAACTCGATTGGTGCAACCTCAATGGATTCAACATGTCGAATGTCGACTGTTGGCCAGCCAGCGAGAGCGTTTGCAGTGTGACGTACGATTTCAAGAGATGGATCCATAACAACAACACGTCCATTCTGTCCAAGAATTGTAGCGATGAGTGCGGCTAAATATCCTCCTTTGGATCCTACGACGAGAACCTCCTGTCCTTCGTTGAGTTCGAGATTGTGGAGTAAGGTAACAATCATGTGAGGTGCTGAAATGGTTTTTACTCCTCCATTTTCGGTTTCCATGAATACGACTGGACGATCATGAAAGAACCCATCAAAATCGTAGGTTGTAAACTGTTCAAGATGAAGCGTATACATTGCTTTCCGAACTGATTCAGGAACTTCAATTCCGGAGTTTGAAATCCGGTCCAGAAGTTCTTTCATCTCCTCCATAGAATTCTGAATGCGCAGTCTCATAAAAACATGAGCGAACTAAGAGATGTCCTCTTGAATGCGTTTGAGGATATCCTCTGGATTATCGCTGATGTCAAGTTCAGGCGCACTTTCCACCTCTTCTGATTGTTCTGAAGCAATGTTCTCTTTGATACGATTTAACAGTCCAGTAAAGGATTCTGTTTGATATTCTTCTGTTTGATCCATATCAACTTCCATGGTCTCAACAATCGCCCGGGCCTGTTCTGCAGATAACCGAACATCAGTCATTGATGAGAACATATCATCCATCAAAATCCCTTCAATCTTCGTCAAATGCTCGGAAATAGTCGCTCTCGCAAGCCCAAGTTGTTCTGCCAGTTCTGTGATTTTAATCCGCTTTGGCAAGTCATAATATCCTCGGTCATAAGCGAATTTGGCGAGTTTGAGTTGCTTTTCAGTCAGGACTGAATCATGATTTTGAGGAGTTAACTTGAGCGTGCGGGCGCTTGTTCGATCGGGTTTAGCCATAAGTCGTAGCACTCCGGACAAGAGACGCAACTTGATGGAAGAACCTTGAAGGATGTAAGTGAGACCTTCCTGATCGAGTTTTGATCCTGCAACTGCGTAGGTACCATTCGTCCGAGCATTGAGAATTGGAAGCGGATGGATCACTCTGCAAATCACGAGGTGCCCTTCCTCGGGGTTTTCTGATTCTTGAACAACTTCGAGGACCTCCAAAGATTCGATTTTTTTGAGGTCATCAAGATTCTTGTCTTCACGGAGGTGAATTTTGAATAGGCATCGAATATCTTTTGGTACCCGCTTAATGTAAGACAGAAATTCGATACGCTCTGCAATGTTCAACACAGAACTGATACCAATGGCGTCCAAGCGGTCGTATTTCCAAAAAAAGGCTACCTCCCGCATGGTGAGGACTCCATGTTCATCAAAATAAGTGAATCGACCTAGCGTTTATCTCATCTCAAGCCAACCAAGGAAGGTTGCAATGGGTAGAAAAACAGCCAAAAGCATGTTGATTCGTTTTCGTTGATCACGCAATCGTTCGGGCAACTCAGGCGAAATTTCAATTGCTGAAGTATACCTCGATTGTCTTGTTTTCGGAAATTGGTTATCCAAAATAGACAGGACATTTGCACGGAGATCGGGTTCTCTGCTGCCACTAACGCCACGTCCAACCATATATCGAACAGGGAATTCCTCGGCAAGCGGCGTCGTAGCATTGAGGATTTCTTGGACCCGATTCGAATCATGAAGATCGATTCGTACAGTCCTTCCATCGCTTCGAACGTGACTGAGAACCCTCCACTTTCCTTGACCTTCATCCATCCCTTCCAAAGCTTCCATAGTACGTTGAATCGGCGGCGTACCTGAAACCACGGGCCGTTCTCTTCTCGCCAAGAATGGGCCAAGGAGGATCCCACCGACCATTGGGAAAAACGTGATTAGGTATACGATTCTTAGTAATTCTTCAGGGCTGGTCAATGCTGATACGAGGGCCAGACTAAATCCGAAGTACAGGCCAAGAAAGGCTCCAGCTTGTATGCCAAGCCACAAGCCTACGGGTTCGGTTGAGCCCTCTGCCATGTTAAGGCCAACCCACTGGATGAAAAGAAACCGTCGATGCATCAAGAATTAAATGATTCATTCTCAAGGCTACTTCATGCAACGAAACGGTCTCGAATCGAGAACAAGGGACCGGAAAGTCGGTCGTTGGATTGGGGGGATCAGTTTCTTCTTTCTCGTATCTTTCTTCCTTGCTCCGGCTCTAGCCGATTCTGGTACGATTGTTGAACTCTCTGGCAGAGCCAATATGTTGGATTACCACAATTCAGACAACGATGCAAATTTCACGTGGACTGAATTGAATTTTTACAGTGCATCGATTTATGCATTTGGTGATATCAATTGCCACAACAAGCATGAACGTTCTTGGACAATCAATGGAAACCAAATGCCAGTATGTGTTCGAGACGTTGGAATTTTTGCAGGCCTTGCACTTGGAGGATTTATTTATTCTCGACGTGGAGTCAATCGATGGACAGTACGTGACACATTCCTCTCAATTTTGCCAGATGACACCTTGAAACCAATCTATACTTCAAATCGAAGAACGCTCGTTTTCGTGGCAATAGGGCTTCTTTGCGTAGTCCCATTGGCATTGGATGGGTTCACACAGTTACTCACCGACCGTGAATCAACCGCCTTTCTTCGACTGGTTACAGGCATTCCGTTTGGCCTTGGATTGGGATTATTTTTCGCTGCTGCTTACAGCGCCCGTCCTACCAAATTCAACGGTCCTGAACAAGTTCAGTTACCAGGAAACGTTCGATTTCAACGTCCCCCTCAGGAAGAAGAGTGATCTGGTGGGGGCATTGACCACCAGACGACCAATTGTTCCAAATTTTCAGGAACCGGACAATGCTCATGACCACTCGTAAGAATGTGAAGTCTCTCAATGGTATTCTCTACCGCCTTGTTGAGTTGAGCATTGTTTTGATTAAGAACCTGCTCAAGAGCCTTTTCCCAAGGTAGTTCGGGGTTCTTCTTTCTCCATGTGGATAAAGCGACACGAAATGGCCACATTGCGAGNGTCAGTCGGGCAAATCCAATCCATGTGTCTCGAAGTTTGAACACCTGTCCTTCGGCAAATGGGATGTGATTTTGTTGGCGATGAATCCAATTGGCTTCTTCCAACCATTTTACCAGTCGCTGAGTGTGGCGTTGTGTTACCATTCGATGAGGGCCGAGAGATTTGTGAAGCCGAGGTATTTCACAAGACCCTGCCATGAGAGATAATGTCCCAAGAATCGACCAGCTTGATCGCGCAAGCGGATTGCTTGGAACATCTGATTGACGCGCTTGGCTAGAATCCCATTCATTTTCTGCACTATGCATCCATTGCGCAGGCGATCTTCCACTCAACCAGCCGATGTGAACCGAGGTGCGTTCCATAGGCGCTCCAGGCAATCGTGTTTGCTGTTGAACATCATGGGCCAGTTTGTTGAGTAAGTACCTGTCCACTTTATCTGGGTCGACATTGAGTGGTATCGGTCTTCGATTGAAAAACGAACGCAACTCTCGACGCAATTTTTGCCGCAATTCATCCAAACCTCCTTCGTTAAGGATTGGCCCGACAATGCAACACTTGTCAAACGGAGGTGATACNTCAATGGCTCCAGTAAAAAGGTCATCAAAACCTTGTCGAATTGTCTTTTGAATTTCAGGCGTCTCAAAATATTCCTGTTTGTCGCTACTCATACGTAAGGTTGCATGCTTGATTCGTTCAATTGCCCTGTCTGGGTCGCAATCAATCCAAACAACAAGGTCGGGTATCATTGAGGCCGAGTTGACTTGACAGACCGTATCGATTCCAAGATCGCCAACCACGCCCTGATAGATAATCGAGGAGTGTATGTTTCGATCGGAAACGACAACTTCTCCACGTTCCAGTCGAGGTTTAATCCATGTGTGGGAGTGGTCAAGTCGATCTGCTGCAAAGAGACCAGCCTCCTGAAGAGGNGTTTTGTCTCCGACTTTGACGGCTTCCAAAGCGAGCTTTCCGAGGTCACTGTGGCGGCGTGGTTCGTGGGTTTGATGAACTTCATTGAACGGGTATTGGGCTAAAAGCTCCGTAAGAATTCGGACGGCTTCGCCTTTTCCCGATCCGTCCCCACCTTCAACGGTGATGAGATACATTACTCCACCTCAACATCCTGGAATTCATTTCGTGCTAAGATCATCAAACCCATTCCACANAGAATCAAAAATGGGCCAAATACAATGAATCCACGACTAAACAAGGAGAAACCTGCNAGGTATTGTGTCCGCCTGTATTTTGTCCCTCGCCTTACGTTAACTGCTGCATTGAGGCCAACAACACCTGCGAGGATGGTCATCAAAGCAATGCCCGTTGATAGTGCAATTGCATTTTCAAGTGACCAACCAGAATTCTCCTTTGTGAAATCTTCTTTCAAAACTTCATTCCCTACAGCCAGAGTAAACGGTGTTTGTGTGGCACTTGAAGGCGAAAAGGTCCGTTCTACGGTGGAATAGGGCTCAAGGGTAACTCTGAGGATATGGGGTTTTGAAATCACATTTTCAAATTGATAATAGCCGTAAGAGTTGGTTTCTGTTGTCTGTAGAACATTGTTGGTGTCTTCATCGATGAGTTCGATTAACACTCCTTCGATTGAATCCCCGGATTCTGCTTCAATGACAACGCCGTAAATGTCAAAAGTTGATTCCTGATTGAGAGAGCCATCCAACAATTCTGCTGGGTTTCCTTGCAGCAAGAGGAGTCCAGTAATGATTCCAAGTACACTTCCAACAAAAATGAGAGAAGATGCAAGCGCAAGCAATCCATTTGTTTCCTCGATCATAAGGAGGTCTTGCCCTTCAGTTGTGGATTCAATGATTTCTGTGTCTTGGACAATGAGTTCTTCTTCCTCTGGTTCATCACCAGCAAGCTTCTGTTGTACACGAGCACGCAATGCATCACGTCGCTCGTTTATGTCCATGTCGTGTCCCCTGAATGGAGGCCGTGCGCGAAAAGCGAGCGCCCCCAGTACATCCGCGCACGACGGCCTACCGTTTCAAACGCACGCTTTGATGNAGCGCGACAAATCCAACGGAAATTAAACCTGTAAGTCCAAACACTACCCCGGCAACGAAAGGTCCGAAGGTTGAGGAGTCGTCTTTATTGGGTTGTGAAATTAATTGGTTTTCGACTTCGATTGGTTTCAGCCAAGACCCTTCCAGTAAACCCAGTTCCAGTAAGCGACCTATATGTGCTAAAGATTCGGCTGAAACCTTGTCTGGAGTGTCATTGTGCGTATGCCAATAGCCGCCCCATGCACTTGCATTCTCACCGTATCGAATGTCAATGAAATCGATAGCGGGGATGCCTACGTTCAACATTGGCACGTGATCATCGACGACACCATCGATTTCTGAGAAATTGACAATATCCAAACCTGGATTTCCGTCGCAACCAGTAACATTGTCTACCAATCCAAGAGGTTGCGATAGGGATTCGACTGTATTCCACAAACGGTCTCCTTCAGGGTCGCCTAGGTGCGGCGGGTAGGTGCGATGTATCTTCAAGTCTGCATCACCGATCATATCNACGAGAAGAAAAGCATCGATTCGAGCAATGTCCTCATCGGTTCGATTTTCTGCCCATGCTGCAGCACCTAGCATTGATGGTGTTGGGCCTTGATCTTCAGCATCCGTTAGCAAAATCCAAACTTCATGATCGAGGTTCATCTCGGGAAGAATCCGAGCAAGCTCCCACAATACTGCGACTCCGCTTGCACCATCGTTAGCTCCTTGAATTGGAAGGTCGGTCATGTTTGGATCTTGGTCACGCTCGGCCCTGTCCCTTGAATCATAGTGCGCAGCAAGGATAACGACAGGTCCTAAATCTGGGACGTTTTCTGGAACCAAGCGCCCCTCAAGATTCGTTAAGTTGTAACCTCCTCGTTGGTGCGGGTCCAATTGCCATTCGAACGCTCCTCTGGTTTCCATGAACCAATTTCGAAGATCCATTGATGCGTTGCTTCCGGGGACACGATAACCGAAATTAACTTGGGTTGAGATGCTTTCGTTTGCTTTCAATCCATCGAATTGCAACTCTTCAACGATATCGCAAACCTCAGTTGCTGATACGGCTGGTGTAGCCAAAGAAGCGACCAAAAGAGTGGTCAAAAGCATCATTGTTCTCAACCTTTACCCCTCCTGTTTGGTGATGCTACAGACGCGGGGTATTAAATACCTCATTTTGATACACCGAATTGTGATACCGTATCACATTTTATTGAGGAATTCATATGTCTGAACGACGCTCCACTCAAGCCCTATTCCTTGTCTTTCTGATGTTGTCATCAGTCGTTGCCCATGCCGCAGCGAATGAAACCGAACACGAGGTCGAAGATATTGAAGAGGAAATTGGCGTTGTATACGGTGATTTGTCCCAATTCAGTGTCGAGACTGGTTCCCAATATCTTCTCATCGATGAGGATCAACCAGTCGTTTCAGCAACCTCCTTCATCAAACAAGCATGGGTTGACGAAGGTCGTCCAGGAGTCGACGATATTCGATATCAGCCTTCAATGGCGAGAGCAATATGCTCTCAGCATGTTGTCGGAGACACACTCACTGTTCCAATTTCGGGCGGTTCAACCAGCGTTTATGTCGCAAAAACAACAGCATCCGTGGCGTTCCTGGTCCAATCTGGGAGAACCTTGTCCTCGACAGTTCTACAAAATCTTGCTTCTACATGGGATCAGACCATCTATCCTACAATGACTACATACTTCGGTAAAGATTACCAAGATGGTCGAGGNCTCGCTCCTCCCGACAAAGACAACAATTGTCAAGTTGAAATCGTGGTTTACGACATTGACGGTGCCTACAATATCGGAGGATACTTTTCTCCNGGCACGGCATCAACACGNGAAGTCGTTTATGTTGATTTTGCAGACATTACATTGGCTTGGGGTAAATCCATCATTGCTCACGAATTGCAACACTTGCTCCACAATGCGCAGGACCCTTACGAAAATCTCTGGTTGGATGAAGGGAATGCAGACGTTGCGATCTATCTCTGCTTTGGCGCTGATGGGACTCTAGCAGGGCATCTTAACGGGTGGACTCAGCAGTCCGATCTCAGTGTTCGATGGTGGAATCAAAGAAATGCTGATTATGGAGCAGGATTCATTTTTACCATGTATTTGGCAGACCATTTGGGTGGAGGTCCTGCTGTACGGCAACTGGTTCAAGATTCCGCTACAGGCGGTCTAGGCGTAGAAAATCTAGCACTTTCTCCTGTTTCAGGGCAATCTGGAAAAATCGGTCGAACCATGGGCGAAATTTTCGCGAATTTCTCCATAGCCGCTACAATCGATTCTGATCAAGGTATTTACGGATTTTCGAATCTTGACCTCAATCCTTCGTGTGGAGGGTCAACGTTCTGTCGAATCACTCCCGCAGACACCAATTCAGATTGGTCTACTCCATGGAGTTCAACAGGACATACCATGGAGGGCTGGGGCATTCGCTCGTTCAAGTTCACACCAGGTTCCGCATCCCCTGCACCACTAACTCTGCGCGTTACATCGGACGTTTCAAATTTTGATGGCGTACTTGTTTACAAATCAACAACCGATGGACTTTGGTCAACCCAAGATTTGGATTTCAACAACAACGTAGCAACCGGATTGATTCAAGGATTCGGTAACCTCACCGATGAAGTGTATGCGATTGTGTGGTATGCAAGTTCGGTTGCAGATTGTGATTATACATCTTGCGGCCCTTCGTATCCTCAAGGAACAATTGATATTGAAGCTGCCCGAATCACCTCTCCTGCGACCATGATGTTGAATGGAACGACACTCGGAGACAGGGATGGTGATGGGTCCGCAGATACTGTGCAAGTCAATTATTCCATCCTCTCCAATGCATTCTTCGAAGATTTAGACGTTGACGTCCTTGTTCGTGATAGTAACGGCACCGTTGTTGATACAATCTCTACTCGTGTACAAGCNGGAGGAGGCGTTCACGTCCCTGACAGCGTCTACTTTACTGCAAACAAAAACGACCAATACACCGTTGCATTCANCATGAAGAACATGCTTGGAGCAGTGCTCGATACGGAAACAACCTCGCCTCAGCCTCTATCTAACATGGCTCCAGTCGCCAATGCTTCGGTTTCGGTCAACGCGAGTCAGACGTATGAGAAAATCCAGTTCACGGGAGACGGATTTGATGCTTGGGGGCTTTCTCTTGATAACAANACGCTCCCTTACTTTGATCAACCAATAGCCTATACGTGGGATTTTGACGATAACATGACGTCAGGATTGCGCTCTCCTTTGAGATNTTTCNCTCAAGCAGGCANTTACAATACGACTCTCAGAATCATGGATANTGGAGGCACTTGGTCCGATGTAAGTATTAATCAACTTAACATCACTGATACCACTGAGCCTATTCCAATCATCACAGTGAACAACAACATCGTTGCAGATCGAATCGAAATTTTAACCAATCAACGCATCATCTTCTCTGCTTATCAAACAGCGGATAACGTTCCTTTGGAGTATCTCAACTTTACATGGAATTGGGGTGATGGTTCTGCAGATGCTTCCGGTCAAGGTATGTACACTGCGAACCATGAATGGGGTGATGTTGTTGGTCCGAATCAGACCTATACACTCACACTTTCAGTTTCTGATGGCATCAACGTTGGACAGAAAACCATAGAGGTCATTGTCAACAATCGCCAGCCGTACCAGATTTTCTCTGACATTCTGAACACATACACCTACACTCCGTTGTTGATGCCAGACGTCTTTACCGACGACGACGGAGAGAACCTCTCTCTCACTTGGACATTCGTGGACGGTGTCAACCTTGATGGCGTTGAAGTGGATCGAACCGATGACTTCTCTTCGACTTCATCCGTAGCATTCTATCCAGCACCAGCATGGAACACGCCTGGTACAAAGAACATCACGGTTACAGTGACGGACGAAGACGGTGCAGTTTCAATTGCAGAACTCCGTGTCAATGTCATCAATCAACTCCCTGTTGCGAATTACATCGTCAAGGAATCAGGTGCAACTGGGGCGCCTCAAGTTAATTTCTTGGTCGATGATGCCCAGGTAAACGTGCCTTATACGTTCGATGGACGGACCAGCTTCGATATTGACGGAACAACCGGTACGTACAACGATTTGACATTCAATTGGTCCTTCCCTGATGGTACCTTTAGCAACAAAACTCTCCCCGCTTACTCATTCACAGAACCTGGAGAACAAATCATCCAACTTGTCGTAACTGACGAAAGTGGAGAACAAAGCAGTCCAAAGGTCATTGTTGTCGTAGTTGCAAATCCTTTGCCCATCATCCAATTGCAAATTTTGGATGCTTGGGTTGATGGAGAACTGCTCATGGACAGTGATGTATTCCCCGAGAATGGATTGCCAGATCAATGGTCGAGGACCTTTGATGAAAACGGTGTAAACGTGGCCATACCTGGTGCACTGTTGTATTTCGATTCAAGTGGTACGCGAGATGGTGATCAGAAATTCGAGGGCAAATATGTNCCTCTTGAAGTTGAATCNCCTGATTGGAACGGTTTGTTGGAGTACACTTGGGACTTCGGGGATGCGACTCCAATCGTTCACGAACCCATGCCATGGCACTCGTATGAGCGTCCTGGATTGTACACAGTCAAACTCACCGTTCGTGATGCTTTCGGTACAGGAGATGTCACTCGTGCGGAGTTCAATGTTCATGTCGATTCTCCTCCTGAAATCGCAGATATCGACTTGCCTGACGAGATCTTTGAAGACTTCTCGTCAGCAGTCATTGTGAATGTATCTGATGCAGAATCACTAGCAGACCTTGTTTTCTATAGAGATTTAAACGTTCTTGATGGTTCGAATTCTGACCGTGATGAAACCATCAGTAACGANCTTGTAGTTGAATGGGAGCAAGACATTCTCGATGATGCAGACGAGGACGGTATTCTTGACAATGATTGGTTTGTTTCAAGCAACAGCATTGTCACCTTGGCTACAGTGGTGTGGGATGATCCAACGGATGCCATTCTTCGAGTGAAAGTTTGTGATGGAATGGGGCTGTGTGATGTTGCTCAAACCGATGTTACCGTACTGCCAGAACAAGTTGCAGACCCATCGCTTTCCGACTTCAGTTGGGATGAATGGAAATCTTGGATGTCGGATGCAGGAAGCGATGCACTTGGCTTCATTGCACTTATTTTAGCTGCACTCATTCTCGGTTGGCTTGTTATGCGCCAACCAAACGACATCGAAGAAGAAGCGAAACAAAAC
Source organism: Methanobacteriota archaeon (assembly GCA_002722615.1). Taxonomy (GTDB): domain Archaea; phylum Thermoplasmatota; class Poseidoniia; order Poseidoniales; family Poseidoniaceae; genus MGIIa-L2. Next base: position 44,143 of record PBMQ01000027.1, read on the forward strand.
GCAGAAACCTATGATGTTGAGCATGCTGATGATGGTGGTCTGCTCGGAATGGATCACCACAACCCTCCTCCAGCGCCCAAGATTCTCTCTAAACAAGAACGAAGGAACGATGAGAGCGGTTACATTCGCCCACTACGCCGACGAGAATGAACGAATGCCTCAAGAACCTCGTCGTCAACCTTAGGTTGGAGGGGTGAGTCGATGATGCAAAGGCGAGCATTTGTTCTGCTGTCGATTCTTCTTGTCCCTCTGCTGAGTGGTATCTTCACTCCGAGCTCTGGGTTTGCTTCTGCTGCCATCGATGATTGTCAAGGCGATCTGTCTCCAATTGTATGGAATGAAACAATTTCTCGGCATTCTCAGGTCCCTCACCACAGCAAGTGGATGTCTTACTATGATGACGATTGGGATGATGACGGCCGCAAAGGTGGTAAAAACTCAGAGTCTTCGACCGAATCAAGTGCAAATTCATATGATCCAGCACTTGCTCCTGAAGAAGAATGGATGTACCAGAACTACCATTCTCCTGAGCCAGTGGAAACCTTGACCACCAATGTTGCGACAACAATCTTAGTTGGTAATGACAGCGTAGGTGCTTTGCGACTCAATCTATCAAGTGTCCATCGAACGACAATATGCGTTGAAATTCAAGCTGTTGTTGGGGACGTGACTGTGCCTGCTAAAGCAGATGTTTATCTTATGACGACATCTCAATACGAGACCTATAGTTGGTCCTATGATCGAATGCACAGTGACGATTTTGACTTTTGGTTTGAGCGAGAGAGTTTGAGTGATGATGAATTTGTAACAGAGGTTTACCCTGAATGGGCTGCATTCGATGTGACTGGATGGAAAACCTATCGCGATGTTCATGTGTACGAGAATACAGATTCTGTGGTCATGAGTGTTTCACTTGATGGTCCAGAAGTGTACTCCTCTCTGTTTTCAGGTGTAACATATCAGGAATTTTTTGTCGTTATCGACACTTGGGACAATTCCCGGAGAGGCGATGCTGGTGTGCAAAACAACATTGTTGCAGCAGATGTTGCCATCTCAACAATAGAGCGTTCCATCGTTCTTCCGAATTGGACTGTTTCGATAACATTCTTTGTCTTCTTCATGTCAATCATGTTGGCACCCGTCATCATCAACCGACGTTACATGAGTGCTGGCTTAGAGCCACAAATGGAAAATGAAAAGCAGCTGATGCCATCGCTAAANCAATGATCAATTTTTGATTTCAGTACTCGAGAAGAGTCCAAGCATCTCGTAAGTCTCGAACGTTGATGAGGCCCTTATCGCTGATACGATGTTCCATTGAGAGGGTTGCGTAAACCATTGAGACGCCGAGAACTGGAGCATGAATACGAGCCCAATCGCCACCACTGTTGACGGCCATGAGGCTGTAATCCACACCCTCGCCCTTGAGTTCAATCGCTGCATCTACAATCTGAAGAGCATCGAGATGGGAATGGGCGGTGGAGCAGAATTTCACAAGGTCTGCCTTTTCGCTGTTATCACGAACAAAGGATGCAATGTCTTCTGAGTTTGGTGTCCCGTTGATGTCATGGCTTGAGTACACGATTTTACACCCTTTTTCCTTTGCAGAGTCCATCAAACCAACAAGTGCCTTCTCCTCGATTGAGGATTCCATATCGATGTATGTGACGCCCGAGTCAATGGCGAGTTGGATGATGGCAACTCGTTCTTCTTCAGTTCCGGGGAAAAATCCACCTTCACGAGGAGGGCGAACAGTGAAAATGACGGGTACAGCAATCGAGTCCTTTAATTTCTGAATCGTTTCCTTTGCATCAACAGTCGATGCATCCGAAATTGGCCATTCGGATTCAGGGGGCATGACGCTCTTTGGCTCTCCTTCTTCTTGTTCAACCAAAACTGGTTCTGGTTTGGTCAGGTAGAGGCGGTCAAAGCGAACTTCGACGAGGTCAGCGCCTGCGGTCGATGCACGGGCTGCTTCATCTACCATGTCATCCACGTTCGTTGAGTCAAGGGCCACGCAAATGGTTGGTTCAGGCATGTCTCAACCGACCTTTGTCTTCTTCTTAACGCTCACGGAAGATACTCATGGTTTCCTGAAGGGTGAAAACTGAATTTTGGGGTGTTATTTTTCATCGAAAAAACGCATCACACAAGGTTGGTCAATGGGTACATTTACATACCCTCGTCAACCATGTTTAACAGTTAGAGGGATGGTGTGAGCGCTGCTTTGCAAAACGGCCGACAGCGCCTGAATTTTTAACTGGATTTGATGATAATATGACTGATGATTATGATGCAGCAAGCATCCAAGTTCTCGAAGGGCTTGAAGCTGTCCGGAAGCGACCTGGAATGTACCTCGGAGATCCACACGATGGTTCTGCCTTGCACCATTGCATCTGGGAAGTTGTCGACAACTCTGTCGACGAACATCTTGCAGGCCATACAAAACAAATCGACATTGTATTGCATCCCGATCATTCTCTTTCTGTTCGAGACTATGGCCGTGGCATTCCCGTNGGTATGCACGAAGAGTTTGGCATCTCTGCGGCAGAAGTTATCATGACAAAGCTCCATGCTGGAGGGAAGTTTGACAACAGTTCGTACAAGGTCTCAGGAGGTCTGCACGGTGTTGGAGTTTCGGCTGTCAATGCCGTTTCCGAGTGGATGGAAATGACCATTCATCGTAACGGGATAGCGTACTTCCAACGCTATGAGGCCGGGATTCCGGTAAAACCTCTTGAGGAAATTGGAACNTGTGATGATACCGGGACACATATCGCCTTCAAACCAGATCTAAGNATCTTTACGGAAGTCGTTGAATTCAACCTTGAGGAAATTGAGACGCGTGTGAGTGAAACTGCTTTTCTCAATGCAGGACTTAAGATTACCATCCTAGATGCACGTGGCGATGAACCGCATCANACTGAGCACCTATACGAGGGTGGGCTCGCTGAATATGTCGGACAACTCAACGAGCGTAGAGAAGTTCTTCATGCAGACGTTATCACGATTTCAGGCGACAAGGAAATCGAGAAAGGTCTTGTTGAGGTCGAAGTCGCACTCCAGTGGTCAGATGCATTCAGTGAATCCATTCGATGTTATACGAACATCATTCGAAACAAGGACGGGGGGACGCACATGTCCGGGTTGCGAACCGCCCTTACCAGTTCAGTAAATGCGTATGCGAAGAAGAAGAATCTTCTGAAAGGCGACTCACTTTCAGGCGATGATGTCCGCGAGGGCCTCGCTGCTGTCGTGAGTGTAAAGCACCCAGACCCTTCTTTTTCCTCTCAAACCAAAGACAAACTTGTCAGCAGTGAAGTTACAGGTATTGTTCAGACCATTGTTTACGAAAAATTAGGCGAATTCTTTGAAGAAAATCCTTCTGTTGGCAAGCAAATCGTTGAAAAAGCACTTCTTGCTTCAAAAGCACGAGAAGCTGCNCGCAAGGCAAGAGATCTTACTCGCCGCAAGGGTGTTCTCGAGGGAGGCGGCCTTCCTGGTAAACTGGCGGATTGCCAATCGAGAGATCCNTCTGAGTGTGAAGTCTACCTCGTTGAGGGTGATTCAGCAGGCGGATCTGCAAAAACAGGGCGCGACCGAAGAATACAGGCCATTCTGCCTCTCCGTGGTAAAATCTTGAACGTTGAACGTCAGAAGCATAACGCTGCCAAGGTGTTTCAGAATCAAGAGATTCAAACCATGATCCGAGCACTCGGCGCAGGTGTTGGAAACAACAGTGAGGATGACGGTAGTTTTGATCCATCGAAACTTCGTTACAGCAAAATTATCATCATGACGGACGCTGACGTTGACGGCGCTCACATCCGTACCTTGATGTTGACATTCCTTTGGAGATTTATGCGCCCTGCTATTGATCAAGGGCACGTGTACATCGCCCAACCACCCCTCTTCCAACTGTCAAAGGGCCGTGTAAGCAAATATGCATTTACTGACGAAGAGCGAGATACTATTCTTGAGGAACTCCGTGGCGATAATCCGAATGCAAAAATCGGAGTGCAACGTTACAAAGGGCTTGGTGAAATGAACCCAGATCAACTCTGGGAGACCACAATGAACCCTGAGACCCGAACAATGCTGAAAGTAACGGTCAAAGATGCTGAAGAAAGCGACCGTATGTTTGAGATTCTCATGGGTGAGGATGTGCCTGATCGAAGAGCGTTCATCGAACGCCATGCAAAGGAGGTGACCAACCTTGACATCTGAAGACGAGACGAATGAAACTGGAGATGCAGTGGAAACAGGAACTGTTCTCAACCGCTCTCTCAATGATGAAATGAAAACATCGTACATCAATTATGCTATGTCTGTGATCATTGGCCGTGCGTTGCCAGATGCTCGTGATGGACTCAAGCCAGTCCATCGCCGAGTCTTGTACGGTATGCACGAAGGAGGGCACACGTCGGAAAAGAAATTCAGTAAATCTGCACGTTCCGTTGGGGAAGTTATGGGTAAGTATCACCCGCACGGCGATCAGTCAATTTACGATACGATGGTTCGAATGGCCCAAGAGTTCTCACTGAGGTATCCGCTTGTTGACGGGCAAGGGAACTTCGGTTCAATCGACGGTGACCCGCCAGCAGCTATGCGATATACGGAGAGCCGACTTGATCGTATTTCCAAGCATATGCTGGAAGACATCGAAAAGAAGACAGTCGATTTCCAACCAAATTTTGATGATTCCGAAATGGAACCAACAGTCTTGCCTGCACGACTTCCAAACCTCCTTCTCAACGGTTCGGATGGTATTGCGGTTGGTATGGCAACTCGTATCCCTCCGCACAACCTAACGGAAGTTGCTGGGGCAATCGGCCTTCACGTTCAACGCATCCTTGAGGAGAGGGAAGAAGGTTCGGGAATGCCAAGTGTGTCGCTTGAAGAATACATGGAGCACATCAAAGGACCCGACTTCCCTACTGGAGCGGAAATTCACGGCATCGACGGTATCGTTGATATGTACAGTACAGGTAAAGGACGCTTCCATGTCCGTTCCAGATGTGATGTCATTGATGATTCAACGGGAAAACGTATCATTGTTCATGAAATCCCGTATCAGGTAAAGAAATCAGACATGTTAATTCATATTGCAGATCTTGTATCAAAAGGTTCAGTTGTCGGTATCCGGGACATTCGAGATGAATCGTCCAAAGAGGGTATCCGAGTTGTCATTGAAGTAAAGAACAACGCAGATCCTCATGCTGTTCTCAATCAGTTGTTCAAATCAAGTCGTCTGCAGGAGTCTTATTCTGCCAATATGATGGGAATTCTTGATGGAAGACCGGTATTGTTGACCTTACCAGTCATGCTTCATACCTATGTTGAGCACCGCGAATCTGTGATTGAGCGAAGAGCGAAATTCGAATTGGATAAAGCCGAAGCAAGAGCACATATTCTCGAAGGTCTCGTGAAAGCCCAAGACCGAATTGATGATGTTATTGCCGTCGGTAAAGCAAGTTCCAGTCGAGAACAATTTGAACATGTCCTACAAGGCACTGAGACGATGCCAGGTATTGCGCCGTTTGACTTTACAGAAGCACAATCAAAAGCCATTGCAGAACGCCGTCTTTACCAATTGAGCCGTCTTGATGTAGAAAAGGTTCAGAACGATTACGATGATCTGCAAATCAAGATCGCTGATCTAAAAGACATTATTGCTTCACGTGTTCGACGATTGAACATCTTGATTGAAGAGCTCACTGAAATGGTAGAACGTCACGGAGACGAACGACGTTCTGAAATCAACAAGATGCCACTATCCATGGATCGTGAGGATTTGATTGAAGAGCGAGCAATCGCAATTACACTTACTGATGACAATTACATCCGCCATGTTCCAGTTGAAACCTTCAAGATTCAGAACCGTGGTGGAAAGGGTCTCAAGGGTGTTGCAACGAAAGACGAAGATTCTCCTCAATCAATTGTAACATGCTTCAGCAAAGACCGATTGTTGATTTTCACCAATCTTGGCCGTGTTTACGGATTGAAAGCATGGGAAACCCCACAAGGCAGCCGACACAGTCGTGGAACGCACATTCGCAATCTCTTGGAGAATCTCCAAGAGGGCGAGGATATCGTCAGTATTTTGCCAATTTCCAAAGATTTGGTAGATGAAGTCACGGAGAAATGCCTGAAAGTTAAGTTGGAAGAAGGAGAGAAGCGACCAAGTTCTGGTTATTTCCTCCTCTTTGCTACGAAATTAGGACTCATCAAAAAGACGGATTTGCATGAATATGTTCGAATCAATCGGAATGGAAAATATGCACTGAGATTTAAATTGCCAGAAGATTCTCTCATCAACGTTCAATCAAGTGTTGAAACAGACGATGTTGTCATGATTTCATCGACTGGGTATGCAAGCCGGTTTAAGTGTGAATCAATTCGCGCATCTGGTCGTGTTTCGGGCGGAATATATGGAATTAGAGTAGCAGGCCGAAAAGGATCAGGTGGAGGTCATGTTGTAGGAATGCTTGCAATGAGCGACCATGATTCTCAGATTCTGACCATTTCCAAGTACGGTATGGCCAAGCGAAGTCGTCTGGGAACTGCAGATAAGATTCCTGACCTTGACAAAGACGGTAACGAACGATTCGATGATGATGGTCAACTTCGAATGATGACAGATGGTTATCGGTCGACAAACCCGGGAGCAAAGGGTGTTCGAACCATGAAACTCGACGAGGAGCACAAAGATGAAATCATCAGTGTTCGACGAATACCTGATCTTGATGACAACCTGTTTGTGTTAACGAAGAAAGGGATGATGATTCGATTAGCGGTTAATCAGACCAAAGAGACCTCGGGCAAGTCTACTCGTGGAACACGAATTATGGAATTGAGGAGCAAGGACAAATCATCCTTCCTTGACGAGATTATCTTCACTGCTCGACTCCCTGCTGAACTTGTTGAAGAAGACGAGTTTGATGCAATGGATACCGATGGAGATGGTGTCGTTTCGCGTGAAGAATTTGAGGCTGCTCAAGCCACAAAAGACGAGTTTAATTCTGAAGAAGAATGAAACGTTCCTATCGACGAGTTCAAACATGATTTGTGACTGGTGCGTATGAGCGGGCTTTTTCCTCGTGGGTGAATTGTTATGGATGAACGTTCGATGATATACGATTGGAACACGATTGAATACGAATTCAAGAGGAACCCAGCGAA
>PBMQ01000028.1 GCA_002722615.1 Methanobacteriota archaeon
TCGACTCAGGAAGAGCCGTGAAGATGAGTGCAGGACCAAACTTGGATCCATCTTCTGCAATCATTCCGACAGCAGCGCTACCGATAGCGGCCTGGGAAATTCCAGCACCAACAGCAGCAAGTCCGAGAGCAATTCCTGCTCCCATGTACTTGCCCCAGTCATCGTAGACGCCATCAGCATCAACATTTGCTTCAGCGGATACGCCCTGAGCAATCAGGACGAGGGCGCCGAGCACAATCATCATTCGTAGGCTTGTTTTTAGGGTATTCTTGTTCATTTTTTCTACCTCCGTTTTATGTCCAGTGGACTATGCTTTCCCCTCCACGTGGAGGGGGCGGCCGCCGAGCGGGGAAAAGACCCTGCCGGAGCCATCGTAAAACTTACCCATCCATTCCACAAAGTGGAGACGGGCTGCGTGAATTGTAGGTGAAAGGAGTCCAAGTGCAATCGCAAACACTTGGATGCCAATCCAAAGAAGGAAGAAGATCGGTACAAGGGCAAAATCACCTGCTGAAATCGCATCTCTCATGGATGCAAAGCCCATGTCGTTACTGATTTCGGCAATCTTGACCCCAGCAACTCCAACTGCCATAATTCGCAGGTAAGAGAGCGTATTTGCAAGAAGGCCGAATGTTTCGATTGGTCCCATAATGATGCCACCGGCCCATCCAAAACCTTCGAAGGTTGCGAGTGCGATAATTAACAACACAATACCTGCAAGAACTGCAAATCCAGGAAGTGTCCCTTCAATGAGCTCATTGCTCCCGGTCATGAAACCGTAAATGTGGAGGAAACCTCCGATGAGGATAAACATCCAACTGCCCTTCTCAAAGAATGCTGCGAGCAAACCGTGTCCTTTTGCAACGTTGACGAATCCAATGATATATCCTACGAGGAGGTGGAGCGCACCAACGTAAATAGAAACCAGAACATAGTCTGTTAGGGCACTATCTGCACGGTGGAATGGTACATAGGTGTGTCCAAGTCCGAGTGCATCAGCGATGTCACTCTTTTTGAAACCAGAAGTTAGGTCATAGGTCCAATCGTAGAAAGGAATGAGCGGGGATGCATCGCCCATGATTTTGCCAGTGCCATCCCAAATGAATCCAAAACCTTCNGCGAAAAGCAACCCCCAAATCATGCACCAAATACCCATCCATAGAAGGACAGTTGTTGCATTCTTACCCATGGGCTCCTTTGCAAACGGAAGAGAGCGTAACCAAAGTGCGAGGAGAACGATGACGAAACCATATCCGAAGTCACCAAGNATCAAACCNTAAAGCAGTGGAAGGGTAATCATGATCAACGCCGTTGGTTCAAACGTACCATACTTTGGTCGGCCAACGAGGTCGACGACAAGTTCGAAAGGTTCGGCAGTGCCGCCGTTTTGGTAAGCGATTGGAGGCTCCGGTTCCGCATGATGATCATCATGACCANCGTGATGATGGTGATCGTCCACGTGCTCTTCGATTTCAAGATGTGAAACCAAGTTCTTGAGTTTCGAGCGAGCATTTTCAGAGTTTTCTGTTGGGACCCAAGCATCGAGAGCGAATGCCTGGTTGGAGACCGCAAGAGAAGTAGGNGAAGTAAAGATTGCATCTTCTCGTTGGAGATATTCCTCTGCAATCACGAGATTTGAGCCATGCTTTTCGGCCCAAGCGTCGAGATTCTTTTGATTGGATTCCATTTTGGCTTCAGCATCTGCGATAGCTTTGCGGGCATCGCTTGCTCGCTGAGCAGGCTTGCCTTCACCCGATGGGATTTGAATGGCCTTCGAATTGAGTTCTGCAAGCGCCATCTGAACCTCAGCAGCCTTGTTCGGCGCACAGGCAACTGCAACTAGTCCTGCAGGTGCGAGGAATTCAACATCGTTTCTGAGGTCAGCGAAAACTTTTGCAGCCTTGGATGAGTTTGCGGTTTCAGCGACATAGACTTCAACACCGGAGTATCCGCCAAGAAGATCGAGCGAAATGTTCAGGGGAGCGAGCTTCTCAAAGATTCGAACTTGGTCTTGGAGATTCGTGATTTCGGCTTCTGCTTCTCGAGTTGCTTCGATGTAAGCAAGGGCTTTGTCAACTTCGGTTTCAAGTTCTTCAGTCATTCTTTTAGCCGCTGACGCAGACATTGCTCCTTTTGCGTTGAACACTGAAACATTACTGCGGACAGCACGGACTTTGAGAAGGAGTGCACTGACATTGTCTGCGTCTTCTCCTTGGATAGCATGACCAACTCCAATTCCTTCTTCGAATTGTGTGTAATCTTCGATGTGAACACAACCAAGATCGGAACAAGCACGGACGATGTCTGCCATGGCGTCAACAGGGGCTGCTAACGTCATTCGTGACATTCGTACAGTTGAGAACATGCTACCACCTCATTGATTGAGCAATCTATCGACGATGAGTGCAACGGCTGCATCTTGCTTGGAACTGGCATCCGATTCAACGGATTCAACTGCTTTCGCCCCATCTTTTTGAACGGTCTTGACGTTCTTCATGGCGGCGTCTTTGGCAGCATCGAGTGTTGATTGGATGGACGATTGTGCCTCCTCAGTTGCTTTGGCAACGAGATCGGCAGCGTCCTTGCGAGCATCGCTGAGGATGCGGCTGGATTCGGATTGTGCATCGGAGAGTGTCTGTTCCGCAGCCTGCTCGGCTTTTTTGATGCTTTGAAGGACTTTCTCCATTCCCATAACAACCACTATGGAAATCCGACTGGAAGGGGGTTTATGAGGCTAATGGAGCCTTCTGTTCAAAGAATCGATACGCCCTATTGCGGTTTCCGTCCTCGGAAACGACTCGACATAAGGAACGGATACAGAAGTCTACCCGAGACATCCTGGAAACCAACTTCCTTCATCATGGTTCGATAGTACTTGTTGGTCCCATAATGTGTGTAAGAACGAGCCAATCCTTTCCATGGATGATCCTTCGATTTGGTCACCCAGCGAGCCATCAATTGTACTACACTACTCATCCAGATTCTTCCGGCAAGACCATGCAGATAATTCGCTTTACCAGCATCGCACATCACCAATTGACCACCCGGTTTGAGAACTCGGTATATCTCTTCCAGNCCTTTCTTTTTATCTTGAAAATCTCTGAACGAGAACAAACAGAAGACCATGTCAAAGGAATTGTCTTCAAGAGGAATTTCTTCAGCAAGAGCTTGCACGTAGGCTGCTGGTGACTCGCCTCGTGATGAACGAGCACCGTCTACACGTTTCTTTGCTACTTTCAACATAGCCTCAGAAGGATCTAAACAGGTGACATCAAGACCGACNAGATCCTCTGCAAAACTACCAGGACCGCATCCAACTTCGAGAACTTTCATGCCTTCTGAAGCATGGTTCCGGACATTTCGTCGCCATCGCTTATCTTGTCCAAACGTCATCAGACGGTTGACCCTGTCGTAATTTGGAATGGTCGCCTCAAGTTGCTCTTCTAATTCTGTCCAAGCATCCAAATCGATTCCAGACGGGTCGTATCCGCCAGTTGCAGCACGCTTGGACATACTTGACCCGCAACCTCCGCCCTCTTTGGAGGTGTCGCTCCGCCCATAAGTTCCGTCAAGCGATACGTTCGACGGTTTCTGGAGTGATACCTTCTTCCGGAGTAACTCGGAAAACAAGCATCTTCAGGTTTTCAGGCGCATTTCGGAATTTTGAGACGATCATAGAAGTCTCGAAATCTGAACCAATGGTTCGTACACCAAAGGTAAGAACCATGTCTGCGATACTGGCAAGTTCTTGACGTACTGATGGAGACAGTCCGTTAACAGATACACTGATCAACAAGAGCCCGCGATACATCTGCGTGTGTGCTTGAAGCATTCGAATCATTGCTACNACACGGTTCGGGTCATCACGTTGCAAAAAGAAATCCAAACTGTCGATACCTGCACGGAAATATGGTCCAAGAGCCATGATTTCATTGGTGACTTCTGTCAAGTAATCTTGCGTTGTATCCTCGACAAATCGGGTTTGGGCAAGCCGCTGAATGTCTTCGAGTTGGAATCCTTCCAAACGGTATCGAGATGCAAGGAGTTCACGTTCGAGAACGTTGGCGTTGTATTCTTCTCCGATCGTACGAACATTGACGTCAAGCGGCCATCCGTATTTTTTGAAAACACGGACGATTTCTGGTTGAGCCTCGTTGGTTGAGACATAAAGTGTGTTTTCAGATTCTTCTGCTGGTGAAATGAATTGTTTCGCAAACAATTCTGCTCCGGAACCCGTCTCGGTAAATGCGACCATCGTGAAGCCGCGTGGCACGCCTCCGTGCATTTCATTATCGAACTTTGGCACGCCAAAGGAACCAACTTGCCCAAAGAAATCCTCGTCTTCAGCGTCGAATGTGATGTTCTTTCTCATGATTTATCCCTCAGTGAATAACCACCTGGCCACGATCGACCAAATCAGTACAGTACAAATCAAGATTTGAGAGAACCAAGGGCGGTGTTTGGTCTGGCACGTTGAGAATAACAGAAAGAACTTCGCGCTGTCTGAATGTGTTGATAAACGTGTGAAGATACTCCGCTAGCATTCGGTCTTCATTGTAAATAGCAAGAGCATTGACGCTATCGAGGAANACAAAGTTTCGTGGTGTGTTTGTTGTTCGAAGAATGTACAGGGTGCGCAAGAGAACCGATTCAAGCATAATCGGGCTGTCAACAAAGTGGATGTTTGGATAGCTAACATCTGTGCCGCCGAGAATTCCAGAGGAAACCAAATCAATGAACTGAATATTTGAGACGTCCACGCCAATCGATTCGAATGCTTGTATAATTTCCACTGCACCACGGCTTGCAGAAATGTAAACACCACCCATCTCAAACATCTGCATCAGTGGCAGCATGGTGCTTGCCGTGACCATGAAAGCATTGGAATTGCCGCACCGTACTTGAACGGAACTGTTGAGTGAAATTGTTGAGAGTTGCTCAGCAATGCGTTGGTCGAGTTCAAACATACTTATGCNCCCCACCTTGTTGTTTTGTCACTTTGAGCACCCCACTTGAGCATCGGAGTTAGCATGACGCCAAGTGGCGTCAATTCAATCGCATGCTTTGCACGGCTGTGTGCAGTTCCTCGCATTTTGACAACTTGGAGGAACCGGAGAAGGTGGCCCATACGTTCAACATCACCCATAACAACAATCCCGTCAGCAATCGCTTCTTCTACACCGAATGAAGACCAATGAGCGTTTTCTGTAGCAGAAGTAATCTCGGAAATGAGAATTGTTGTGCAACCGAGGGTTGCAAGTTTCTTACCTAGGGTGAAAAGGAAATCTCGAATCAGTTGCTCAGACTTAATCTTGTAACAAAGCGTTGTCACCGAGTCAATCACAAGTCGAGTCACTCCAATGGTGTTTACAATGTCCGTAATTGATTTGATGAGAGCGTGGACGTCATCCAGATCGAAGGTTGATTTATCGAGACCAAGCCAAGAATACAAAACGTCCATGTCGAATACGTTAATCAACCCGGTATCGACCATGTTCATGTCGAAAAACGCGTATTGGCGGATGTTTTCCAACAATTTCACCGATGGCTCCGTCGCTGTAAAGTGGGCGCATGCCTCACCAGCAAGAGCACCGCGAACAAGGAATTCCATCCCTAGAGTTGTCTTTCCAGAACCACAGGTCCCAGATGCAAGTACAGTAGAACCGTATGGNATTCCTCCACGGAGAATTTCATCGAGACCGTGAATGCCGGTCACACAACGGTCTCGGGAATATGTTGAGGCGGCTTGCACGGCTATCAGTTAACCCAACTCAATCGAGTTCATGAAGCATTTGATGGTTCAAAGGACACATCACCGGGTGTAGCATCCTGTTGTACCGCCCATGCGGCTGGAGAGTTNGCATTTCCAATCTCCCAAACGAGGACTTGGTTGAGGCTCATCAGTAAACCTGTTTGCCCACCCCATTCCACCATTGAATTGGTTACAGCATTGATTTGACCTGGACGAGTGAATCGAAGTTCAATTTTACCTGCCCCATCATCCAATAAATTCATGGAACCCGTTCCCAGCAAGCCATATTGACCCAAGTCGATGATATGCGAAGCGTTTCCCTGTTCTTGTGATGACAAAGAGCCCGTGAAAATCGCAACAGAATGCCCGCTAATGACACCCTCTTGCAGCAATACCTCATTGGAGGTTGATCCTGATGAAGTATTGAACGACCAACCATAGAGGCTGGTTGCAAAAGCATTGTCATTGTAAACTTCAATCCATTCTGGACCGCCGCTGACGGGTCGGACCATGACCTCTGTTAGGAGTAAATTTTCGCTTGCTCGCCCTGCATCATGAACTTCTAGAGTTATCGTGACTAGGTCAGTCCCCATTCGGACTATACTCGAAGCAGTGGATGCCATTCTTGCATTGTCCAAGTTTGCACCGCCTTCAAACAAAGTTAGACCAACACGTGTTTCATTTTGTGATGCATGGATTGAGATTCGCAAAAATGCAGTCAAATCTTCATCCAAACCCAATCCTTGTGAAAATCCTGAAAGAGTCACGTTTGACAAGGCCATAACTCGATTCATATCCAGTTGGTTGTTGCTCATGAGCCCAGTTTGTACACGTCCCTTTTCCAAGACTTCTGCGGTTTGGAGATCCCATTGTTTCGTTGAGTTCGCGTAATCATAACCGTCATCACCGTCGNTNGGAACAAACCACCCCGGGCCAGAAATGAGACGGTCAAGTCCCGAAACCACTGCTTGATCAACTCGATCAATTTCGGTGTCATTCGAACCCATCTCAAGTTGGGCCAGCGACATAAATGCTGTTAGGATCATCAAAAACAACGTGAATGCGGAAAGGAACTCAATAACAGCCGTCAGCCCACGGTCATCGTCTCGCAATTGAGACCATTCTCCCCCTCCCATGCATTAACCAAGTCAAAGGATATCAAGAACGTTGCCAAACAAATTAAGGTTTCCAATCGATTGATTTGCCTTTGATTTAAGCGATGAGTCTTTGAATCATCCATGCGACCATTGTACGATGTCAGGAGCGGAGCGCATGCCTGTTGCGAAGAAAAAGACGAGTTATGGCTTGGTTTCGTTGATGATTCTATCGCTTTTTTCAGCCCTTTTGGCTGCACCAAGTGCAGCAGCCATCGAACAGGTGGATTTGGCAATCGTCACAGGGCAAAGTCCAGTCGAAGATAGATTCTACCCTGCTTATGATCCTATTACATTTTCAGCCGAAATCGAAAATCAGGCCTTAAGTCCACAAACAACAACTCGTGCATTGAATTGGTTTGTTTGTACGGGCATCAAGACTGCAATTCAATGTGCATCGAATGATGTTGCAAGCGGTCAGATCAACGTCAACGGCTTGCTAGATGGAGCATCAGGCAACTTTAGTGATTCATCGCAATGGTTCCCAAATGGAGCGACGGGGGCATTTACTGTTGTATTCAAATTCCCTTTTGCGGACGTTGATACAAGTGATGATGTGCTCACCTACAACATCAACCTGACTGCTGAGTACAGCGATGTCTCAATCAGCCAAGATCAAGATCCCCGTGAGACGCTTTCAAATCTCCACACGTATGACGGAGAATTCGTACTCAACACCGAACAAGAATACACCATGAGTATATCTGGAACTGTAAACACTTGCGGCCAGTGTGGATTAATTGCCTATATTGGCTGGAACTTACTCGAACTCGACAGAACTCTTGTAGCAACATCAAATCAAAGCATAACCAATCTTCCTTCCGGCGGATATGAGCAGGGATTCACCACGGCATTACCCGCAATCAACTATTCTATCCCAGGGCGATACATTTTCCAGTTTGGCTTGATTGATAGTGCAAGTTCTTACAACGGCGACCTAAATGATTACAACGATCTTGCTGAAGTTGAAATCGTCCTCGACAATACCCTCGATTTACGGATAGCTAGCATGTATCCTTCTCACAACCCTTCTTCGCCAGACTATTACTTCGGAGAAGACATGTTATCCGTCGATATTGAAAACAAAGGGAACTTCACCTCCGAGAACTTCATCGTCACCTTTGAGATGTTTGATGCCTTAGGGGAATCTGAGTATATCGATTCATGCACCATCGACAGATTGAACCCTGCTGAATCATCCACATGCATGTTCGATCTTGTCACAGTCGGTGATGGAAAAGAGTTCAGGATATACATGCCTACGACATTCAATGGGCGACCCGACACCGCTCCCTCTGACAATACACTTATCGAACTTACATCGATTCTGGCTGGAGAAATCCTACCGACCATTACGATGAACTCCATATCAGGGACGTTTACGACTGCAGATACCATCGTATTTACTGCGGTTACAAACAGTGTTGCTGCAAAACCGTTGAACTACACTTGGATAATTGATACGGTCATAAACATCGGCTATGGTAAAACAATCTCGGTCAACGCATCCGCTCTCCCGTTGAAAGGTTACGACATTGGGCTCTACGTTGAAGATTCTCTCGGCTTTAATGCTGAAGCACACGACACATTTTCAATCATCGACGAAGTGATAATTGATCAATCTCCACTCATGACAGGGTCTGCGGTCTCTCTTGACAAGGCTCAATTTCTTTACGATGTCATGCTCCCGATAGAGGGGTTGGAATACAACATTGCAGGAGGCAAAGAACCGCTGATGATTATCGATTTTAATGTCATGCAACTTGAAAACGAACTTCAACCCGCCCAACTCCAATCCCTCAATCTTGACATTGCCCTCTCAGAACTACTCCCTGAATCCATCCCTCATGAGTCTGTAGAATTGCTTGAGCTATCGTCCTTAGACGATACCTACTGGGATTACCTTGGAGCGCCAAACTTCTTCAGTTACGACGGTAATGGAAATATAAGTTTGAGCCTTTACTCAAACACAGTCGTACTGGTGATAGGGGCATTACCTCAGCCAAATGTATCGCTTACAAACATCTCGTATAACAAACTCTTCGGAGGAGGAATCGAACTGACATGGACACCTGAAGGTGATATTTACAACCCATATCTTGGCGGTTGGCAAATCTACAGGCTAACGGTCTTTGACACCGTTGGTACAATATTCCCTGACCCTGAATTTGTGACAAATATCAACATATGGAATGAACTGTTATCCGAGAGTGGCATTGAGTTGGTATCAACTGAATCCACGGGATGGGTTGATCCAGCCCCCCTAGAAACGGGAACCTGTGCGTCCTATGCAATCCTTCCAACAAATCGGGCGGGTGTTCCCGACAGTTCCCGAATCAACGTAGTCATGAGTGAATCAGGCGATTCCAGACTCTGTGGAGATGCTCTCCCCCCGACCAGCGCAATACAATCCCTAGCGTATACTTACAGATTCACGAATTCGACTGAATGTTTCAACATGCAATTGGATTGGAATGCATGTTACGAGGTCAACATGACGTGGACTTGGCCGGCAAACGAAGACGATGGAGGCGTTACATGGAACATGTACCGGATGGACCTCAACCCAAGTTCCATTGATCTGAAATTCGCAACACCCATTGCAACTGGACTCTCAGGAGTACAGGGCGAAGAGGGGTCATTCAACCAATCTGGATTGGAAGGAGATGGAATCCGCCCACTTCGAACTTATTACTACGTCCTAGCACCAGTCGACTCCAAAGGAAACGAAAATACACTCGGGCTCCCTAACGGCAACATCTTGCGTGTCGAAATCCAAGACCAATGGTGGGACTACAACCAGCACCTCATTCCTGAAGAGCCAGCTCCACCTGAACCTCCTTTTGGCATTCAGTGGTTCCAAGATGTCCTAGACTACACGAAGGTTGGTGAATTTCAGGCCGCAGGCCTTGCCGTACTTCTTCTGGTTGTTCTCAATGCATTATTCATCCCACTTACGATCAAGCGTCGTGCTCGATTAAAGCGGGTTATTGCAGCACGAAAGAGAAATCAAACAACCCGAAATATAGCGGATGATTTTGAAGATTTCTTCTGATGATTTCATTGATTCTTCAACCGTCAGATTCATCACTAAACTGCCTGTGGCTCGCTTCGCTGCGGTGATCGCATAGCCTGGCCATTGCGCTGGATTGCTAATCCAGTGGGTTAAGTCCCTCGGGAGTTCGAATCTCCCTCACCGCGCCATTTATTCCAACTGGCCGAGGATTCCTAACCACGCCGGTGGAATGAATGAGATCAGTACTAGGGAGAAGAACATCGCTCCAAGATAGATTAGAGAACGAAAAAAGGATTTTGCGGCTTTCGGCATTCTACCGTTTTCATCCAGTGCTTCATCCACATCAATTTGCCAGACAGACTGTGCGTACCAGATTGTAAGACCACCTGCAACGAAGGCCCACAGAAGTGGCAGACCGGATTCTGGCCAAAAACAAGGCACTGAGCCTAAAAAGAACAAACCAAAACAATAGAACTTCGATTCTGTTACAGTCCTTTTAGCACCTTTGACTTCATTCATCATTGGAACGTTGGCCTTTGCATATTCTCCTGATCGATACAATGCCAGCGCCCAGAAGTGTGGTGGTGTCCAGAAGAAAATCAATGCAAACAACATCCAAGGAATTGGTGAGCCAAGATCGAGTGGATTCATTGAGTTGATCGAATCAGCCGCTGCTCCTGCCCAGCCGATCAATGGTGGTGTTGCCCCAGCAGCACCTCCAATGACGATGTTTTGTGGGGTCTTTCGCTTCAACCACACCGTGTAAACGAACACATAGAATCCAACAGAAAAGAAGGACCAGAATGCTGCCTTCCAGTGCAACAAAAAAAACAAGGAAGACCCCGCAATCGAGATGACGATTCCGAACAAAAGCACAGTTGACGGTTTGAGTTGACCCATTGGGAGCGGGCGATTCTGTGTACGGCGCATTTTGGTATCAATATCACGATCGTACCACATGTTGATTGCATTCGAGCCACCCGCAGATAGGGTCCCCCCTGCCAAGGTCACCAGCGAAGTATACAACGTGTCAAACCATGTGCGCTCGACGTCAATAAGGTCGTATCGAGCAAGAGAGTCATGAACCAGGATTGCACAGATTGCAGTGATTTGGAGAAGAACGATTACTCTCAATTTCATCAATTTGATGAAGAGCGAGGGCAATGAAGGCTGACTCTCACTCATTCGCTCTCACCAAATGGATCCGATTTACGAAGGTAAGCAAGTCTGAGCATCATCAACGTTACAGCGGCAGCAATGAAGGATGTCACTCCAAAGACAAGGTGCAACAACGAAATAAATTCGGGGAATTCTTGTGGGTCGGCAAGGACAATGTACATTCCTCCAATGAAAACGTTCAGGATCCAGAACCCTGTCACGACCTCTGTTGCTCTGGAGAATCCTTCCCCTTCGCCTGAATCCCGTGCATCCACACGGATTTTAGCAGATGTAAGAATCAGCACCAAACCAACAATGGCAGCTCCAAATCGATGCACCATCTGAACAAGCACACCTGGCCCGTCGATGCTCGGAAGGATGGATCCTTGACACTTTGGCCACCCATCCGGGAAGCCAATACTGCAAGCTTGGTTGTACTGCCCACCAGAGGTACTGGATACCCAAGCCCCTAGAATAAGGAGTATGAACACAGAAACGGTGATGTTAATCAATCGATTCTTTTGTCGCTTCAGGAAGTCCTTTGAAGTGGAAAGGAAGGCCCAATCTGCACCTTCTTGGGCTCGCATTGCGATGTATTGCCAGACTAAAAGAGATGTGAAAATACTCGCTAACGACAAGTGCATCGCTACTGTCCAATCCGCATTATCGAAATAGACAGTAACTGCACCAGCAATGGCTTGTATGACCAGAAGAACCCCTGATACAACCGCAAGGTTTCTCAACCCATCACCGTATACAGATTTGAGTTTGTGCGCTACTACAGCATTGATGAGGATGGGTATAGCGATGATGCCAACAAGCAGACGGTGGAACCATTCCACGAATATTTCGAATGTTGTGTATCGATGATTTGGCCCACGACTGTCAACCTGATCTGGATTTTCTTCCCAGTATGCAGCTTGCTCGGCTTCATCGACCATGAACCCCCATGTTCCAAAGCATTCAGGCCAATCTGGACACGATTCACCTGCATCGTGGATACGAATTGTCCCCCCCACGATAATGATGAGCAATGCCATCACTACGAGAGCGAGGGGGAGCGTCGATGGCCTCTTCCACCAAGGCTGGTCCATGTCCAACCCTGAAGGCGACCCTCTTTTAACAAGACCCTGCGTCCACGTTCCATGAGAAGGTCGGTCCCCCTGACTATGGCGATTCTAATGACCATAATTCTCTCATCTCAATCGACCGCTCACATCGGTCATTTTGGAGAATACGCACCAGCAAAAATGTATGACGTCAAGACATTTGAGGTTGATTGCGCACTTACCAATGAGACATGCATTGCCAACGAAACGACCCATTTCATTGAATATTTTTCAGCAGATTGGTGCGAACCCTGTGCCCTCGTATCCGAAGAAATTGAATCGTTGAATAGAAGTGATACGACAGTTGTCCAACATCACCCATCACCTGCAGATCTGCACTTCTACTCTGAATCCAACATCCGTCTGTATGAAACCTATGGGTTCTGGGGAGTTCCTGATGTCGTACTCAACGGAGAAGGGCTTCTCGTTGGCCCTTCACAATCCAATGAATTGGAGGCAACACTTGACAATTTCACCCGTGAGTGGAATGGTTTTCTAGAATTGATATTGGCCAACGGCACACTTTCATGGCAAGCCGATGATGGCCATGTCGTTCACGTATGGATAACCAAGAATCGCCCCCATGAATACACCTACGCAGACCAGCCTCTCGTCGTTACAAATCATGCCTATGCGAATGTTACAGATCAAGTCTTCAACTACACAAACGATACCAATCAAACCGAAGAGACGTATCATATTTACAACAGTTCAATGAATATCTCAGATTTGTTGGACGAAAATGTCACTAGCATTGTCGTGACCCTTGAAACACCGGGACGTATTCCACTCATTCGCGCTTCGTCCCTAAGTTCGCAAGGGTACGATTTGGTCGATGAGGGTCCGAATGACTTCGTTCCAACAGACTCCAAATCAGGGAGTGAATCCGATTTTGCCATTGCTGTATTCGGCTTCATGCTAGCAGCAATCATTCCCGCCATCATCATGTATATTCAAACCGCTCGAAAACAGAAGGTTCTCGTTGACGAGTCAGAATGAGAACCTTCCGATGGTTTGAAGAACATGACCTCAGTCGAAACGTTGCGACGGTTGCGTCGTCAGGTGAAAATATGGTCAAGCCAGCACGACTTCACACACGTTTTGAACGAGCACGCATCATCGGCGCACGAGCACTCCAAATCGGAATGGGCGCCCCACTTTATGCCAAAGAAGAAGACCTACGCGCCGAGTTCAAAGCAGAACTCATTTCTCTTTACGGGCTCGAAGAAGCAAGCGTCCGCTTCGTTCTCGACCCACTCAAGATTGCGGTCTATGAGTACGACAATGAACTCATCCCAATCGATATCGATCCTCACCTCGATGAGTGATAGGTACCATTCTGTTAGGGGAGTCAAGTGACTTTCGACTCCGAATACGAGCCTTTCTTTCAACCACCTGGATGGATTGTTGGCCCTGTTTGGGCTGTTCTCTACACGACCATTGCAATCAGTTTTAGTTCAATCCTATCTCGTCAAGATGAATTGCAACACTTCAGGCTCATCGTAGTGTTTTTCGTCATTCAGTTAGCGTTGAACCTTGCTTGGCCCTCTGTCTTCAACTCTGAGCAATATCTCGTTTCACTAATAATGATCATCGGAATGATTGGTTTTTCACTAGGATATGTGTTTCTCACTTACGAAACAATCCCATTTGCTTCACGACTGATGTGGCCGTATATCGCTTGGGTTTCTTTTGCTGGAATCATCAATACAGCTTATTTCTTGAATTCATTGAATTGAATAGATGTACAAGCCTTGTGAGTCCAGTATGATACAATCAGTGGGTACGCACGAATATGGCCCACTGTGAATCCACGTAATCAGTTATTCTGAACACAAGGCTGTTTAGCATAACCCATGTATAAAGTTGGAATTCACTTATCCACATCACTAGTTCACTCATTTTCATGCCTATGTTGTCATTAGCATTCATCTGAGGAGACTACTCAGATTCAATTTCCTCGATTTTGGTGCGCAGAGTCACAAGGAAAAGTAAGACTCCGGAGAGAATGGAAATAACACCGAGTGTGGCGGCGATACTTTCGTTACCAACTGAAGATACAGCGCCAGGAATCCAAAATCCGATTACAATAAAAACAGGACTAATCATGCGAAGACCCCATTTTTCCGCAGATGAGGGGTGCCTTTCTTGACTCATGGCTTGACGCCTAGCTTTGACGCGTAGACCCCACTTTTCCTCAGTTGAGAGACCATGACTCGACGCAGTTCGTACGTTTGGAATCTCTTTTTTTGTATTTGTTACATAAGCCAACATCGCTGAGAAAACCAACAATACGATGAAAATTGGTCCACCCACAATCAAAAGGAAAGGTATGAGATATACCGGGGACATACCAGATCCCGCTTCCCCTCCAATAATGGTAAAACCCCAAATAGCTAGGATTAGTATTCCAACAAGGAAAACAACAACTCCGGCGAGGTTTGGTGAATTATTGGGCTGTTCATTCACTGTTTGCTGAACAGGAACTGATGGCTTGATTTCAGGTTCCACATATACATCCAATGGTTCGAGCTATAATTGCGTACTCTCCTCATAGTTTGGAAATGAATCTGTATACAAGGGGGGCGGTTGTATTCGTATACAGCCATAACCGTACCGTTGTGTTCCTACACGTACACGAGGGGACCCCATTTATACGCCCACATTCATGTCTACCCTAGTTGCCGTCCGCACATACAACGGGGGGCCCTTGTGTATTGGTGTCAATTAGTCAACACAAAACAATCATACTATATGTGTTTGAATTGTGTTCTCACTTACGCATGGAATAAAAAACTCCATCATTGCGTCAGAACCTTATTGAGTTAGATTTATACCAAGCAAAGGCCACGAAATCTCATGGGCATATTTACGTCTATTTGGGTTTGGCTTACTGAGGATGAGACCGATGGTGAAAGCATTGATTTTGGTTCCGCTGAAATCGAGGTCA
>PBMQ01000029.1 GCA_002722615.1 Methanobacteriota archaeon
ATCGTCTTCACCAATCCGCACAAAAGCCCGTCGCCTGTTCTCCGCACAGGCTCAATCAAAACAACACGCCTGGCGGAGGTGAACGGCATGAGCGATGAAGATCGTTACAATGACCACATTGCCGCGGTATTGCAAGAATGTCCCGGTGCTGACCGTGATGAAGTCAAATCTGCATTCCAAAAATATGAAGAAGAATTCTTTATTCCTCCCCAAGATGCAATTCGCTCAATCGTTCGTCGATTTAAGAGCGAATCCGATACGGCCCCTGCAGCTAAATCTACTGGAGGTCAAAGCAATCGACCAACAAAGAAAGTAAGTCGATTGTCCGAGCTCAAAGCCGATGACAGAGATATTGAAATCGAAGTCGAAATCGTCTCTCACAACGTACGAGAACAGATGATACGTGGTGAATCAAAATCAATTGCCTTCGGACTTCTCGAAGATGATCCATGGCAAGAAGGAGGTGGCGAACGTACACGATGGGAATACAAGGACTGGGGCAACAACACCAACATTGCTCCTGGCTCAGTAGTTCGAATCGAAGGAGCATCCGTCAATGAATATCAGGGACGTATGTCACTCAACATCAACCAATCTTCTCGTATTGCAGTTCTTCGTGAAGGGACTCGCCCTGTTGTCGCACCAGGAGAACCTGTCGACATCGCAGCACTTCCAAGCGACGGTTATGCTTGCATTGTTGGAAGACTCATGTCTTCACGTGCTGATCAAATTCATCGCCGTGATGGAAGTGGAAGCATCGATGTTGTTCGAGGACGTCTTGCAGATGAATCAGGAGCCATAGGTTTCCTTTCGTGGGAACCGTTCGATTACGAAATTGGTACATTGCTCAAAATCGATGGCGCACAAGTGAAAACATTTCGAGACACGCCCGAACTCAACTTTGGACGAACGACGAAAATTGAGCCGTTCCATGATGCTACATTTGCAGATGCTGATGCCCTAAAAGAAGGCATGGTTTCAACAATCAGCACATTGCGAGATGGTTCGAAAGATGTTGAGATCGTCGTCAACATCACCTCCTGGGAGAAAAGAAGTTTCACCAAGGACGGCGAAGAGCGCTACCTGTGGTCTGGTCAAATCGCAGATCCGACTGGACAATGCAGAGTAAGTGCTTGGACGGACCTTCCAATCGACGATTCCTCCCTCCCACTAACCGTTCGAATTACAGATGCACGTGTTCGAGCATGGCAAGGCATCCCTGACATCACCATCGACAGGGAAGATCAGTTGACCATACTGGAAGAAACTCCTTGGGAAGGAGAGTTGGACCTCGAGAATCTCAAGATTGAGGTCCCACTTACCGAATTAGTGTCAGGCCCAAGTCGTGTGGGCATCTCCACAAGAGGTACAATAGTCTCAGTGCGAGAAGATTCTGGAACGATCATGCGATGCCCAGAATGTCGACGTGTTCTACGAGAAGGACAATGCTTTGAGCACGGTGCTGTTGAGGGGAATGAAGATGTTCGATTGCGTCTCGTTCTCGACGACAAGGCTGCAACTTGCGCTCTCTTGATTTCAAAGGATGCAGCATTAGCCCTTCTCAAGACAGACCATGCAACAATGGTCGATGAAATCCAAGCCAATGGTTCGATGGCGTATGTTCAATCGATTCGAGACAAACTTCTCGGTTGTGAAGTTGACGTCACTGGACGAGTAATCAACGATGGCCAGGGTGCAATGATTCTGTGCGATGGTGCAACATTAACAGAAACAGACACTGGAATGATAGCTACTGAATTACGCGCACAATGGGGGCTACAATAATGACACCATCTCGACAAATCCAACGCCAACCTGCTTGGATCATGCTTGCGTCTGAATTCGGAGAGTCAACATTGAACGAAAAGGGATCTGGAGAATTTGATCCTACCTTTGTCATTACCAAACTCGGTGCTAAAGTCAATCGAGTAACCGTATCTGGTCTTGTTGAACGTCTTGAATTGCGAGAAACAAGCAATGGTTCTCAAATGTATCAAGGACAATTGCGCGATCCATCCGGACTTCACTACTTCTCTGTAGGAGAATATGCCTCTGAATCCATGAAGGAATTCATCATACAATTGCTCGACAAAGTCGAATCTGGAGAACCCATTCTACTGAGCATGACTGCAAAAGCACGTTGGTATCAAACTGACGAAGGAGCGGTTTACACCTCTCTTCGTCCGGAAGAAGCAGCAATTGTCTCCCGTGATCGTTACGCATCTTGGCTTGTTCGAGCATGTGCAGCAACGCTTTCTCGTTTGGACCAACACCAGAAATCCTTGAATTGTGAACCCAC
The DNA here is from genome assembly GCA_002722615.1 of Methanobacteriota archaeon. Lineage (GTDB taxonomy): Archaea > Thermoplasmatota > Poseidoniia > Poseidoniales > Poseidoniaceae > MGIIa-L2. The sequence goes on from PBMQ01000029.1 coordinate 2,300, forward strand.
AAAAGAAGCAATGCTCAGTGAAGGAATCAGTCCCGAAATGGTTGATGGACTCCTAGCTGCACAGCCGCATTATGGTCAAATCGACACTGAGGGCTACCGACTAAATGTCATGCAAGCACTCGATATCGCTGAGGGCAAGATGGCAGCTGCTACAACTGCTCCTCCAACATTGAGCCTATCCGAGCCAACTTCAGATGATGAAGCAAGTGGTGATGATGAAGAATTACAATCTGTGATTCTTGAATGCATTCAAGCAATGGATAATGGAGAAGGAGTCGATTTCGAATCGCTCGTCCGTAACCTTTCTGCCCGTGGTTTTACCCGAGAACAGTCTGAAGCTGAACTCGATACAATGAGCGATGAAGGCATTTTGCACGAACCACGATTTGGGTGGTTCAAGATTGTAGCATGAACAAAATGTTCCATTACATTCAAATCTTGCCTCCCTCCTCAACCATTTAGGGGTCAATATGGCAGGTATGGATTTCTTCATTCGACCGGCAACGGGAACGGGTTCAGCGGACTGGATTCGCATTCCAAATGCGGACATTGATGTCAAAATTGCACGACGCTTAACGAGAACGATTATCCGTGGAGGAGAAGGTGATAATTTGCACGATGAAGGTGCAGAATCAACCATCTACACCGTCCGAGGGATTCTTTCTGTTGATGACTACAAGAAGATCTTGAAGATGTTCCGTACAGGACAGCCATTTATTCACGACCCATTTGAAGAGCGCGATGTAAAGGTTATCTTCGCATCTCTGGAATACGAAGGGTCGACAGAAAAGTTCGTGTTTGAACTTATTGAAGATGTCATTTGAGGTGAAGATGAATGAGGAAACTTGACGAAAAGCGTGAAGTCCTCTATGTCATTCGTGCAATGGATGTTCTCATGTCCTCTGGTATTGGGTTGGAAGCAACCGTACACAGTATTTCTCAAGGTGGATATGGAATCATTTCTGAAGATTTTAGCGATATGATGGATAGGGTCCGAAAAGGTGGAAGGCCCCTGGCCAAGGAGATCAAGTCGCTAATGGGCAAAGTCGAGACTGAAGGGTACCGTCGCCTTCTCAACATCATGCACATGAATATCACTCAAAATACGGACATTATTGAAACACTCAAGAAGCAAGGTTCTCGAATGGAAGAAGAACGTACTGAGGATGTCAAGAAATACATCGAGGATTTGAGTGGAGTACCAGAATCATTACTCTCAATCGGAATGATTGGCCCAATCATTCTTGCCGTCCTGGGGCTCTTCCCACAATTGGTAGGAGACATGGGTTCTTTCTTTAGTATGCCAGAACAGTCGACCATTGACGTCGTAGTAAATATCGGACTCTTCCTTACGCTCTTTGCGATGATTATGATTGGAATTAAGACCCATACCAAGGATCCTGGATTGTGATACCATGCTGTTCCGTTTCCTTGAATCCTTCAGTAATCATCCGATGATGCTCATGCTGGGAGTCGTCGGAATTGCATTGATTGGCGGAGGAATTCCTCCCATCCGTGAGCGAGTTCGTCGAAGAAAAATCGAAAATGCCCTTCCTTCATTCCTTGAAGGGCTGTCTGATGAAGTCGGTGCAGGCTTGGGTATTCAGGAAGCGATGCAACATCAAGCAAAGACTGCTCCTGCACCACTTGGACCACTTCTTGAAGAGACTCTCAAAGAGAGTCACTCTTCCTCTTTTGATGCTGCACTCTCAAGTTTTGCAACGAAAACTCGCTCTTCTCAAGTTCAAAGAGTCATGCACCTGCTTGAGACTGCGATTGAACAAAATGCTCCACTCCAAGAGATTTTGATGAACCTCTCAATGGATTACGAACGTCTTAACGATTTGATGAACAAGCGGGAGTCTGAACTTCAAGGCAGAGGTATTCTCATCATCCTATTCGTTTGCATCGGGTTACCTGGACTCATTGGATTCCTTGTTGGCTTGTTCACACCCGCCTCCTCAGGTTTCCAGATTGAAGGGTTCCTAGCCACATTTAGCCTCTTCTTCGCAATCGCTAGTGCCGTCGGTGTAGCTGTTTCAGGTCGTATGCTTGGCCGTATGCGAGACACAATGTGGTTCGTCCCAGGATGGATGGCAATGTCGATGTTCATTTTCTTAGGTGCTACAAAACTAATCGGAGGCTGATTCATGTCTGAACAAATTATCGAACAATACGGAAATGTAACCATTTACACAGAACCAAACCATCCTTCACCGATCTACCATGTCGAAGGTTCAGTTGCTCCGAATCCACACGGGGATCTTGCTGTATTGTTTGAAGATGACAATTTGGAAGAAGTCATGTACAACGGAGGTACACAATGTGTGAAAGTTGCACATCGTAAACATGGAATGTGCCGAACAAATGTTTGGATTAATGATGAGACTGGACTCCAAATCGCAAAGAACATTGCTGCTTACACCAGCGTTCCTCTCGGCGATGGACCCGGAATGGTTCCAATTTTCGATGGCCGACTCCCTGATGGCTCCCGTGTTAACGGCACTATCCCACCAGTTTCACCAGACGGCCCAACCCTCACAATCCGCAAATTCAAGGAAGACCCACTCACAATGATTGACCTGGTCAAGTTTGGGACGGTCAACTCACGTCTTGCAGCAATGATGTGGGTTTGGATTGAAGGACTCGATAGNCGGCCTGCAAACTTCGTAATTGCTGGAGGGACAGGTTCTGGTAAAACCACTACACTCAACTGTTTGGGGATGTACATCCCATGGCATCGACGACTTTTGACTGTCGAAGATACCGCTGAATTGCAGGTCTACCACGACCACTGGCTCCGAATGGAGACACGTCGTGAACGTCCTGATGGAACCCCTGAGGTTGACATGAACGATTGTCTAAAGTCGAGCCTTCGTATGCGTCCAGACCGAATCATTGTTGGTGAAGTACGTGGACCAGAGGCGGCAACATTGCTCACAGCAATGAACACTGGGCACGATGGTTCCTTTGGAAGCCTTCACGCCAACACCGCTCAAGAGACGGTCACAAGGATGATCAATCCTCCAATGAACGTCCCTCCAATCATGCTAACAGGACTGGATTTGATTATTATTCAAGCACGACTGCACGTTAACGGGAAAACTGCTCGTAAGATTACTGAGGTTGCAGAAATTGCTGGTATGGAAGGTTCAAAACCGAGATTGAATACAATCTGGAAGTACAATGCAGCAACTGACCAAATCGAAGAAACTGGAATTCCATCCAACCTTCGAGAAGTTATTTGCCGTGCTGCTGGTGTCACACCAGACATCTTCGAAAAACACGTTCAACAACGACAGCAAATCATTGAAGATTTAATCGCCCGAGATATTACAGATATTCAATCGGTAACGACGGTGGTTCAGAACTTCTATGCTCAGAGTCATCATTGACCGTCTTGCAATCGAAGACGTGACAGCAGGGCATCAACTCTGTCGATTTTTCCACGGACTTCGCCAACACGATCAGAAGCATCTGCAACCGATTCTGCAACATGCAATTCCGGTTCTTCCTCTTCCGTTGTACCTGTTGGCTTGAAGGTTGCAGCAAGAGCCTTCAGTTCCGCAACAATGGAATCCACTTGTTCATCACTGACGAGGATACCNGGTGCAAGACGTGGTATCTGACTTGGTGTCAAATACCCAAGTTCAGTCCCAACAATTCCTGCACAAGCCAGTACTCGTGGACGTAATTCAGCAGTATTCACAAGATACCCCTTTGATTCAAGGAAGCGAATAATGAGGCCTTGCTGCGCCTCGGAGAAATCCCCCTCACTTGATTCAAGAACTGTCTCGACAAGTGATTCAAAGGAAGGTAGGTTTCGTTCAAGTCTCTCAATCGTACGACGTACATCATCTGGAAGATGGACTGCCCCATGGTAGAGAATTCGAAGCATTCGATTCCTTCTTGCTGCAGAGGGGTCTTGCAATTCTTCTGCTTCACTGATTTCAAGATGGAGATCAAATAGAGCATGCAATCGCCCTGAAACTGCAGGACTTCTCAAATCAAGTCCCAATGCTCTCGCTTCTTCCTCAAATTCCATCCGAGCTTGGACAAGATTTCCTCTGCGACCTGCAACAATTTCAGGAATTCGCTCCCTCAATTGAGGACGCATTTGTTCAAACAAGCGAATCGCTTCACGCTCGGACCACGAGCCAGGCTTGCTTGAGAGCGCATGCTGTTCTTGCTCGGAGCGAAATGCAGTCTCCATTATGATTGTTCGGATTGCATCCTGGACACGAGCCAACTCAACCGAAAAACCATGATTCGATAGGCTTGAGATGAAGGTGTTCATATCATCGAGATCAGTTGTGCTTCCAACCAAAAGATAGTCTCTTGCAGCCGCTTCAACCTCAGCACGACGGGAAGATATTTCCAACAAGGCAGCCTCTTCCTCGAGTGTTGGTTCCTCCGTTGAAAGCTCTTGGAGCATTGGTGGAACAGGTTGCTCACGTACAGGTGCATGTGAAGTTAGGCTCTCCTCTATAGAGGTAGCAACATCTGCAAGAGAAGTCTCTAATTGTGTCTCTTCAATTGTTTCAATCAATTCAGATTCTTGCTCAAAGGACCATCCCTCGGGATGTTCGGTGACGAACGTTTCCACCGCTTTTTCAATCGATGGGCTTTCTGTTTCTTGAATATCATCTGAATCGCCGGGAGATGGGATTTCTACTGAACCACCTCTTCGCTTGAGAGAACGCTTGATTGTACCCCAATTCTTGTGCTGCGCAGAAAGAACACCAGCGACTCGTATCAGTAGTGTTTGACGGTTGCCAGATCGAGGAAGTTCTAACGCCTTACACAAAGCATGCAATTCCTCCTTTGTCATCTTGTCAAGATTCTCTTCCTTGAGTTGCTTAGGATCGTGATTNAGATGCAAGTAGAGACGTTGGCGTCGTGTTCGAAGCGACCCGGTTTTTTTGATTCCAAACACCCCGAGTAGGCTCCCCAAGTCACTATTGAGGATGTTCTTGAGGCCATCTAAAGTNAGATCCCATTCNGAAAGAATGAGGTCTCGAATTAATTGTGCACGAAGATATTCAACGGACCCATTCTTTGCAAGACCGTATGCTGAAGCGATCTCTTTGAGGTCCTCAAGACGTGCCTGATAGAGCTCAGACAATAGACTCGAACGATTACTCATCACTTCACCTATCCTTGGTTGTTTCCTTACAGTATATGTGGTTTCGCTGTCGGATTGGCATCAATAGGCCGTTTTTGGCTTTGAATTTCATATCCCATATACAGATGTTTTCCTCTTTTTTTCGGCTAAACCTTCAAGCACGTTCGACAAGCAGGGCTTCGTGGTGGATGAATGGTAACTGCTGAAAAGACCGCTCGAACCTTGCTCAAGCAAGCCAATGAACTGGGCAATACGCTCCGTGAAATTGTGCGCCGAGATATTGCTGATGAAACAAGACGATTCAACGACACTTTGACGCAACGCATNCAACTTGCAAGTGAGGCAATCGTTCAGGCTGTGAAATCGAAGGAAGCGATCGCAGCAGGGGCGTCATCCATCAATGCAAAATTGGAAAAAGCACACCGGAGATACTCGAAAAACAACAACATTGAGGAGTTCCGTACCGTCCTCCAATCAACGCTCGTTGAGGTCCAGCAACTCCGTGACCAACATGAGACTGTAGCCAACTCATTGCGAGAAGCACAGACTCCAAGCAGGTCAGCCGTAGAAATTGTTGAAAGATTTGCAATCGAACTACAGAAAGCAGCAGGTGGTTGGGAAGCAACAGGTAGGGAGATTGATGAAATCATTGCAAATCTCTGTGATCCAAATCCAGATGTTGCTCTCGTCGAATTGGAACGATACCTTACGGAAAACGGATTCGAAATTGTTCTCGTTGGAGAGAACAGAAGTGAGGAAGCAATCGAAGAGGCTCGCCGACTGCTGGGTTACTCGGATTCATCTGAGTGAATTCGCATCATTGCTGGACGTTCCTCATGGAATTCATCTGGCATATCACGTACTCTTCGATTGGTAGCAGCATGTTCAGAAGTTAGCGTCGTTAGCANACTGCCCCATTCCTGCAGCAAATTTACCATTGCAACACGATGTTTTTCGATTGGACCGACCTGTTCTGCGCACGCACTCACTTTCCCGTCAACACTGAGAGTTTCAATTCTCATTTCGACTCGAGTCCCTGCATCCTTGACCTTCTTTTCTGGATTGATTACTGCAGTCATCGTCCAATCGTCCTTGTTTCTTTTTGCTTCACGAAGAATTGTGCCAATGCCGCGTTGTTCAACATGTATTCCTGTCAAATCGACTAGATCAATTGGTATACTTTCCAGCAAGGCAGATTCTATTCGATAAGCGAATTCAGCGGAAGGGTCGAGGATGTGNTCAATTCTTTGTTTCGGGAAACCAACTCGACCAACAAGCAATGTAAATCCGTTTAAAGGAGGTGGTACGAAATGTGTGCGTTCAGGAGACCCCTTATGCAATCCCAGCGTATGTCGACGTGTTTTACTCGAGAGAAGATTGTATTGGGAACGCTTGACGACATAACCATCAATGATTCCATCTGCCCGAAGCAATTCCATCTGCTCGATTTCCTCTCGAGAATCAAATTCGTATTCTCCAAGTTCAACCTGATTCTTCATCAGCAATTCATAGTCTTGACGAAGGCGATGCATTTGACGNTGAAGGAGCGGATGATGGCAGATAATTCGAGCATTTTTGACCAAATATTCTGGCTTGTCGTCACTCACCAATACCCAGGTGGGTTCTCTCCGTGAGAGCAATCCTACTATCGCAATGTTGTCATTGCGATGTTGAAGCCAATTTTCTGGGCTCATTGCAACCAAATCACCTACTCCATCAGCGAGGAGTGAAAGTGCGTCTTCAATGGTCGGAGTCTGGCGAAGAATGGCATTGAAAGTCTTGCTGCGTTGCTCGAGAACCTTCTCGACTTGTTGACGAACACCGTCGCCGTGAGACGATGTTGAAAGGAAAACTAATCGTTCATCATCCAATCTCTCACCTCGGCTAAGGGGCCCTCAGCAATCTATGGGCGTAGCCCACTCATTAAGAAGGACACCCTCGTAGAGTGTACTGTGCAAGTAATTTCTGAAGCGCAACTTCTCCGCCTTGAAGACCTCCGTGAGAAGGTCAACGACGCGCTTGAAACGTTGATAGAACGAGAAATAAACAAGGGAGCTGGAGAAGTAGCTCAATTGTCCGGAGAGATGCTTCTTTCTGGAGGGAAGAGGCTACGACCATTGCTAGGAATCTTCTGTTACGAAGTTGCGGGAGGGAACGATATTGACGAGATCATGGATTTAGCCCTCGCATTCGAATTAATTCACACTGCTACTCTCATTCATGATGATATCAACGATGCTGCTAAACTTCGCAGAGGAATTACAACTCTTCATGAGCGAATTGGTCAACCAAAGGCAATTATTGCAGGCGACTGGCTCTTCGTCCAAGGCTATGGTTTGAGTGGGCGCTACACAAAAGAATGCATAGATTTGATTCGAGAGGCTTGCGCAAACATTGCCGTATCGGAATTCATGCAACTCGACCATGTTCTCGACCTTTCCACATCTCCTGAGGATTACTTGAAAATCGTTCGTGGNAAAACAGCAGGCCCATTCGCAGCAGTGTGTGAAAGTGCAGCCATCATNGCAGGTGCATCGAAAGAACAATCCGAAGCACTTGGCAGGTTCGGNATGGAACTTGGGATTGCATTCCAACTCATGGANGATTTACTCGACCTTCGAGGAGATGAACGCATGGGTAAACCAAGAGGCAAAGACGTCATTGAAGGAAAAATGACCTTGCCATTGATTCACGCCCTGACCTTACTCCATGGTAATCGAAGACGACAACTTGCAGAGATACTCAACAACTTCAATGATGGCCTGTGGGATGAGTTGATGGGCTTACTCGACACCTCGGACTCAATACATTACGCTGAATGTTTGATGCACACACATCTTGAACGAGCAATCCATGAGTTAACATCACTACCTGAATCAAGCGCAAAGAAATTGCTCTTGAGCATTGTAGAACAGATGCAATCTAGAGATAATTGAGGGTTGGTTTTGTCAGTAGAATTTGATTATGACGCCATCATCATTGGTGGAGGTCCTGCGGGCAGTACCGTGGCTCGTTACGCCTCGCAAAAAGGCGTGAAAGTACTCGTAATCGATGGTCGAGACCCAATTGGTTCACCTCTACAATGCGGAGAACTGGTCCCAAGTAATGAGGAAATGAAACGCCTCTGTCCAGACGTTCCTAACGTTGATGAATTGTTCCAAACACCAAAAGAAGCAATCTCGATGACATGCGATCAGATGCATATCATCACGCCATCTGGAAAAGCACTCAAGTATCGATTTGAAGGTTTAATGCTCAACCGGGTTCTTCATGATGAAAATTTAGTTCACATAGCAAAACAAGCTGGTGCCGAATATTTGGTTGGAAAGAGAGTTACAAGAGCAGAAGGAAATACTGTCTTTCTTAGAGACGGCACCACCTTTTCTGCGAAGGTCATCGTAGACGCAGGCGGGCATAATGGACCTATTCGCAAAGAGTATTGGGATGAAAAATCGACCACGATCCCAGTGAAATTCTGCCTCATGGATGGCNACTTTGGCGATGCTGTAGAACTGCACTTCGGATCTGTAGCGCCTGGGGGGTATGCATGGATGTTCCCAAAAACAGGTGGAGCAAACATCGGTCTTGGAATCCAAAGATCGTTCGCAAGAGGAAAAACACTCAATCATTATGCTGATGATTTTTTGTCAAAATATGAAGGTGAAACGACATTTAACGGAGCTGGTGGCTTGCCTATGTCAGGAACATTGAAGACATTCGTCAAGGGTAATTTCATGCTTGTAGGCGACTCTGCAGGCATGGTCTTGCCTTCAAACGGTGCTGGAATTACAATCGCTATGATTGGAGGCCGAATCGCAGGGGAAGCAATCCATAATCACCTTGCGAACGGCACACCATTAAGCGAGTATGAATTGGAATGGAAAAGACAGATGGGCAAAGTTATGAAAAATTCAAAACGTTCATTCAAGATGGGTTCTCTGATGTTTAGGCTACCGAATTGGATGCTGAATCTACTCTTTAATCGACTCACAAAAGGAATAATTTGGAGAGCTGTTACCTGCAAAAAAATGTTCTTTATTGTATGATTTTATTCATTTCCATCGGTGTTTTGAATAAAGACAACGGTTTGGGAATTAACAATGAGGTTAGGAAAAGAAGACGAGGCTGTTAGTCCCGTTATCGCAACGGTTCTTCTTCTTGCCATAACTGTAATGCTATCTGGCATGGTTTTCGTTTTGATGCAAGGAGCATTGAGTACAACAGAAAAGTCACCCCCTCAAATGACTGTTAGTGTTCGGTCACTCGACAATGGATACCATGTTATTCGAATTACAAGTCTTGATCAAACACTCGACCCTGGTCGTATNTCATTCAACCTTCAAGAACAGGGCAATACAAACAACTCCTCATTTACCGGATTTGTAAACGATGCTGAGGTCTATTCAGTCATCGGATCAAACATCTCGTTCCATGATCGTGATGCAAGTTATTCCATCTCTGCAGGCGATTACTTTGTCATCAACTCTCGCGAAATAGGCGTGGACCAAGGTGATTGGACATTTGTCATGCTCGACCAAGGCATCAACTACGTTTTAGTACGTGTTGACTTACCTCCGATGGCATCATAACTAGTCTTCAGCATCACTCAATGCTCTGATGAAATTGAGTTGAGCATTCTTTTCTCGCAAGGCTTGTTGAAGAACTGAAAATACTTCTTCAGAAGTTGAGGAGGAAAGTGCTGATTGGCGGTCTTCTTGTTTATCAAGAACTGCGTTAGCGACCTGCCACAACGAAGGTGTATCGTAAGGCAGAAACTCTTCATCAAGAATTAGGACCATTTGTTCGAGATCAATATCTTCGTTTCGGAAGATAGCGTTGACATCGACAATATGTTGAGCCCAATCTTGGAGAAAAGATGACCACTCTTCTGCAGGTATTTCTCCGTTAACTTCATCCAAAAGTCGGATTTCTGCACGTAAGTATAGCTTTCCTTCCGGATAATCTTCGACGTACTGTTCAACCAGGTCATCAACGGTTGGATAAATATCACCGAATGGCATTGAGGGTAAGGCTGATTGAACAACATTCAGAATCTCAAAACGTTGATTACCATTCGCTGTGAACATGATGTTCGTTCCCTGCTCTTTCATGTCATCGAGCGAGCAGAGAACACCAAACGAAGACGGTTGGGACCATCCATCTGTAGATTCGGATTCCGCATCGTGTGCTATGTAACCGAATGGCTTCTCGTCGATGGTGCAATCATCTAACATTTGTTTGTACCTTGGCTCAAAAACACGGAGTGATTCACTCACAGACGGAAAGATTCCAGAGGGTAAAACGAACAATGGGATGGTCATCTTCTCGCTCATGGTANTCCACTACCCTCTGCCCTCTTCAAGGATTGTGATTCAACCACCAATATATGACATCTCAACTTTGACGTGTTTGGTTTGGTTTGTTCGTTCTTCAGAATACCGATCAGTTCGATTCACCCATATCGTTTGTATCGCTTTGGCAACGTCCTCGNATGANGCNTCCATACGCANAATACCTCTCAAATCGTGACCTTGACTAGCAAACAAGCATGTGTAAATGCTACCGTTTGCGGATAGTCGAGCTCGGGAACAATTGCCGCAAAAGGGGTTCGTTATCGATTCGATGAAACCTACTTTCCAGCCCTGTTCGGTGGAATAGACCTTCGCAACATCGCTCGCATGGAGTGGTAGGTTAGGGTGAAGTGTTCCGAAATGTTGCTCAAGCATTGAGCGCATCGTTTCACCCGAAACAACGTGATCGAGATTCCAATCGTTAGTCGTACCAACATCCATGTATTCAATAAAACGAATTGGGATACCTCGAGGTCCAAATTGTTGAACCATCGGAACTACCTGACTCTCATTGATGTTTTTTTTGATTACAGCGTTAACCTTGACAGGTAATCCGATATCTTGAGCCGATTCGATTGCTTCTAGGACAACGGAAGGATGTGCATTTGTATCACCCATCGTATGATAAATCTCTTCATCAAGAGCATCCAATGAAACAGTAATTCGATCCAGTCCCGCATTGTACAAATCATTCAACTGATTCTTCAACAGGAGGGCGTTGGTGGTTAATGCGATATCAAGATTCGCTGAGCAGGAGCGTAATTGTTGCACAAGTTTATGCAAATCTCTACGCAAAAGAGGTTCACCTCCAGTGAGGCGAACCTTTCGAAGACCGTGAGGAATCAATGCTCTGACAACGTGAACTATTTCTTCGAAACCAAGGATGTCTTCTTTCGGAAGGAATTCATGAGTCCTATCAAAATGCTCTCGAGGCATGCAATATCTGCATCGCATATTGCACCGATCGGTGACCGAAATACGCAGGTCCAATAGAGGACGATAATGTGCATCCTCAAGGACCATGTAATTTCCACTCGGCTTTGTATTGTGAATGTTTGCAAGCCTTCATCTGATATGGTACTCAGGAGAGACCATGGCCAAGGGTTGGGTCGACAAATGGGGTTCGCGTGGTAAGGGGCATCGCCCTAACCACATCCCTGCGATTGAAATCCAACCCACTTCCATGGAAGATAGACCTTGGAAATTACCACCCTCAAAAAGTCATATTATTCGAAAACTACTCCTCTGTGCACTAAGTAAAGGAAAACATACACTCATTGGCTTTGATGAATTGGGAGAAGATGCTGAGAGCATGCAACGATGCCTGACGCAACTTGGAGTGCAATTTCAAACCATCGAAAATGGCATTGAAATCACAGGAGTTGGAATTGAAGGATTTGAACGATCTCCTAGCGTTCTCCATGCTGGTAATTCTGGAACAGCATTGCGATTACTCATTGGCTTAACCTCAAGACTCGATTTCGTCAGTATGATAGATGGTGATGCAAGTTTACGAAACAGAAACCATTCCACTCTGTTGAATGCTTTGTCACCGTTGGGAGTAACATTCTCCTACTGCATCGAGCAAGAACGACTCCCTATCTCGGTTCATGGCCCCTGGATTGGTTCTGAACTGACCGTTGACGTTTCCCATTCGTCTCAGCCGTATTCCAGCATTCTTCTCTCAACGTGCGGAATTGAAACTCCATCGATTATCAAGACAGTTGGGGATGCAGTCAGCCGACGTCATTCTGCCCTCACGATAGAACTCATGAAAGCGAGTGGTGCTTCGGTTAAGGTTGATCCAGAAGGAACAACTCTACAACCGTGGACATCCAATCCTCCGGAGGTATGGGACGTGCCTTCTGATGCTTCGATGATGGCCTTCCCTGTTCTGGCATGTTTGCTCAATAATCAAAGCATACAAATTGAGAATCCAGTTCAATCAAGGCATTCACTCGGACATGAGGTGTTACTCGATAACATCAATTCATTCGGAATCGAGGAACAAAATGGAACACTAACCCCAGTAGGAGAGGTGGCTGAAGTCGACATTGACCTCCGCGATGCCAACGATCTCTTACCCCCACTTGCTGCAATTCTTGCACTTTCTGGTGGTGGACGACTTCGTGGAGCTACTCATGCTAAACACAAAGAGAGCAATCGAATCGATTGTACTGCACATCTCTTGAAATGTTTCGGACTAACATGCACAATCGAAGATGATGGACTCTCTATAGAAGGTGGCCAGCAGATGACAAGACCGGAAAAATTTGTTGAGACATTTGGAGACCATCGCATACAAATGACGGCAGTTCTTCTTGCTGCTCAAACAGGAGGTACAATCGAAGGACCAAGGTTGCACAGAATTGCTGATCCTGCATTCCTAAGTCGTCTCTCAACCGTGCCGACCGAAGTGCTTGTCAAGGGAATCCAACGATAATCGTAATGCAGTTGGCCTTCCATGGACACAGGCCCATGGATTGGGAACGTTTCTCATGTCTTCGAGGAGTCGACGCATCTGAGCAATGGTGAGTGTATCGTTTGCTTTGACTGAACCGCGACAAGCATTGAGGAATGCAAGATGATCTTTACGTCGCTCAATGGTCTCAAGTGGAGCGCCATCTTCTGATATGTCTTGAAGAAGATCGAGTAGGAACGGTTCGACTTCATTGCCATCCAGTAAGCGTGGGGCTTGCATAACATCCCATTGGCCTTCATCTTGCTTTTCGAGATGAAATCCAAGTTCCTCAAATCGTTGCAAAAAAGATTCAAGACGAGCCTGTTGAGCAAGTGTTAATTCAATTCTCGACGGAACAAGGCGGGGTTGAGGTGTCCAAAGGCTCTCGTCGTTTCTCAATCGCTCATAGCGGATTCTTTCGTGCAATGCGTGTTGATCGATCAACAACAATTCTTCCCCAGCTTGGGCCAGGATGTAGGAATCTGCAAATTGTGACAACGGTTCCATGATGGGAAGATCGTTCAGAACGCCTTCAAGTGGAGATTCTTCAGTTGGAGAGATGCTACCGCCGCATCCTGCATGACGATGGAGTTCACGCTCTTGGTGAGAAAGAGCCGGCGCAATAGGATTAGTTGTTAGCCCCGGGAGTGATTTTTGTGCAGCAGCTGCAATCGATTGAGGTCGTGGCTTCTCAGGTTGTTTTGATGATTCTTCAGCAACATCTCCCACAAGATTCAGTTGTGTCCCAGCAGCAATCGCCCATGGAGGGGCGGCAGATGGTTCCGCAGATGTTTTTGGATCTGCATCCTTGACCAACAACTCTTGAATGGGTTGATTTTGATTTGTTTGAGAGAGACCTTCCAATTCTTGCAATTCACCGCTCGAATCTGGTTGTGTTGGTGAAGTGGCAAGCGTATGTGCAATCGCCCGCTCAAGACGTTCAAGAACACGCCATGAATGACGCAGGCGCACTTCCCTCTTGGTTGGATGAACGTTGACATCTACTTCATTAGCAGGAACGTGCAAGTGAAGCACTGCAACAGGATGTCGACCTTGCATCAAACGTGTTCGATAACCACGACGAATGGCTTGATGGAACGGTGTTGAAGCGACCGGTCTATCGTTGACAAAAATGTGAATCTCATCGCCTTTGCCTCTGGAAATATCAGGAGCGCTGATGTAACCAGTCCATGATTCATCCCCGGGGACATCTGCATCTTGCTTAGGTAAAACAAGCGGAAGAAGGTTGGAAGATTGCCCTCCCAACACATCATACAATCGGTTCTCAATCGATTCGCTTGATGGTAAATTCAGTGTAGAACGGCCATCGATTGTACACCGAAAGGCCACCGTTGGATGGGCAATAGCGTGTGCGACGACAACCTCAACAATTCGTGCATGTTCAGTAGCAGGCCGGCGTTGAAATCCGAGACGAACAGGGGTATTTTGAAACAGATTCTCAACGGTGACAACAGTTCCATTCGCCATCCCAGTCGGTTGAATTTGTTCTTGAATACCATTCTCCATAATGATGCTTCGACCTTCATTACCTTCAGGTCTTGATGCGACCGTCAGTCGTGAGACGATACCAATACTCGCAAGTGCTTCTCCACGGAAACCTAGTGTGTGAATCTCATTGAGATCTTCGGGTTGACGGAGTTTTGATGTTGCGTGTCGAGATAATGCTAATTCGAGATCGTTTTCGTGAATTCCGCTCCCGTTATCTTCAATTCGAATAAGATCAAATCCACCACGTTCAATTTCTACATGTATGGAACTGCAGCCCGCATCAAGAGAATTTTCAAGCAATTCTTTGACAACCTGTGCAGGACGCTCTACAACCTCACCGGCTGCAATATGGCCGATGGTTAAATCATCGAGTTGTTGAATTCGTTTAGGCTCAGTCATGCTATTGATCTCCCAATTGATGTTGCATGCGTTCGATTAATGCAAAAGCATCTCTCGGCGAAAGGTCATCAAGATTTACCGAACTAAGCGTCGAAAGAACGTTCTCTTGAGCATCTGACATTGAGGGTCCATTCGATTCATTTGTTTGCATTGCAGCGGCTGCAAAATATCCCAAGAGAGAGGATTGTCCTTGTTCACGAGTACCAGGCGCTCCACTTCGCCCAGCTTTCGCACCTTGTGCCTGTTGCTCAAGGAAAGCGAGCAAATCAGTCGCACGTTCAACAACGCTTCGAGGAAGACCTGCAAGAGCCGCAACCTGGACACCATAGGATTCGTCGCATGGCCCATCTGCAACGGTGTGTAAGAAGCGCAACGTACCATCACTTTGAGCGACTTGAACGTGAACATTGGCTAATCCATTGACTTCTGATTCAAGTCCAACGAGTTGGTGATAATGTGTAGCAAACAAGCTTCGAGCACCAATTCGATTGCACACATCTTCCGTAACCGCCCAAGCGATTGAGAGACCATCAAATGTCGATGTCCCTCTACCAATTTCGTCCAACAGGAGGAGTGAATTTGGTGTTGCACGGCGTAAGATATGTGCAACTTCGATCATTTCCATCATGAAAGTCGAACGACCTCTCCGAAGGTCATCACTTGCTCCTACTCGAGTGAAGATGCGATCAATCAATCCAATACGTGCTTTCTCTGCAGGAACAAAACAACCCGATTGAGCAAGGATACTAACCAACGCTACTGTCCGCAAATACGTGGATTTACCACCCATGTTCGGACCTGTGATGAGCAAAAAGTGTCGCTTGTCGTCCATAATAACGTCATTCGGAACAAAGCCTTGTTGAGCTTCTAGAACGGGATGTCGGGCTTGGCTGAGGACCATTTTTCGCCCTTCAGCAATGGTCGGTTTGACCCATGATCGTTGTCTGGCTGTTGAAGCAAAGCATTGCAAGACATCGATTGATGCAACCTTTGAAGCAATTTGTGCAAGTCGATTGGCATGCTTTCGAACACGGTCACGAAGAGAACAGAACAACCCATATTCGATGGCTTTGGATTTGCTTTCAGCTGTCAACAGGAGGTCATCCTGTTCACGAAGTTCATCCGTGACATATCGATTTCCATTTGTCATCTGCTGTTTACGTGTCCAATCATCAGGCACCTTGTCAGCATGAGTTGAAGTAACCTCAATGAACCATCCAATCTGTCGATTCATACGAACTTTGAGACTTGGAATGTTCAATGCCTTTCGGAGTGATTGTTCAAGATCAGAAAACCAGGTGTGTCCCTGATTTGAAGCATTTCGATACCTGTCAAGTTCCTCATCAACACCTGCCCGGATCAATCCTCCATCTCGTAAGCCAAGTGGCACTTCATCTGCGAGTGTGCGATGAATTTCCTCTGCGACATCAGAGAGTGAATCCAGATGTTCAACCAGGTGACAGAGCAATCCATCTTCGGTTTCAATGGAAAGGCGTTGAATCGCAGGCAAGCGTTCAATCGCATTTGCAGTTGCAAGCAAATCGCGTGCATTTGAACGATTGTACTTCAGTTGTGTCGAGAGGCGCTCAAGGTCCAACATTCCCTTGAGGCTATCACGAAGAAGATCGAGCCGTTTTGAAGATCGCATCAAAGCACCGACTGAAGCATGTCGAGCTTGTATCGCATCGGTGTTGGACAGTGGACGTAACAACCACGATTTCAAACACCTGCGTCCCATTGCAGTCCTGCATTTGTTCATTGCCCACAACAGTGAGCCTTCGTATTCACCCGCCAATGTTTGAGTAATTTCGAGATTTCGTAATGTGGTTTGGTCGAGAACCATTCCTTCCGATGTTTCTTGAATTTCAACATCACGTATCGCAATATCGTCATGACGATGTACAGAAGCAAGGTAATCGGCTGCAAGTGCAGTGGCTTGCAAGGCCTCAGGCGATTGCCCAAGGTCGAGATGTCCGAGATCATTCACTTCTAGCATTGCCTTCAGGCGTTGCGATGCTCTTTTCGGTTGCACAGAGTGTTGACTTACAATAACCGAATCAAGCATTCCCAGAAGGTGGAGAAGTTCACTTCGTTCGGCATCCTGCGGAGTAAGTACTAACTCACTAGGATTCCATCGCATGATTTCGTCATGGATTGAAGCCCACTTTCCATCACCCTCAAATGCTACAGCCCAAGCTTGACCGGTTGAAGCATCGATCATGGCCAATGCGGCAGTATCTTGATCGACAAGTAGACTACAGAGCAAGGCAGAGGAGTCACTTCCAATCAGGGATTCTTCGTACAACGAGCCTGGCGTGTAAATTCGTGTCACAACGCGTTCGAGGAGTTTAGCACCCTCTCGTAATTCTTCTTCTTGCTCTGCCACAGTTACCTTGTGCCCAGAACGAAGCATAAGGCGGAGGTTTTCTTCGAGTTGATGCCATGGGAATCCTGCCATGGGAATTGGTTTCTCTGCGTTTTTATCACGAGATGTCAACGCTAATCCAAGGACATTTGAACCAACTTCTGCATCTTCGTGAAAGAGTTCGTAAAAATCGCCCATCCGAAAGAAAAGAATCGTTCCAGGATTCGCATCCTTGAGCTCATGGAATTGGTCCATCATGCTCCGTTTTGCCATTGAAACCCCATCCGCGCAGTATGCAGGATGAGCCCTGATGACGAGAGGTGATTAAGGTTCGGAAAAGTCGCTGTCTTACGCCTTCTTCAGGTGAATGGCTTTTTCGACCATCAAATATGCCTGTGTTACAATCATGATCACTCCGACAACAATGAATGCAAAGTTGAGGAACCCTCGGCCTGAGGAGAGGGATCCTTCAAGCGTCAAGTCCAATGAAATACGGTCTGCTTTTCCGTTTGAATCGAATCCATGAATGTAGAGAACATCCCCTTCAATCATTCCCGCAGTTGATTGCAATGGTAAAGGATAAGGTAGATTCTTTGACGTACTTTCTCCAGTCGAGACATCAATCCTGAGAATCGATTCACTTCCCCGAGCTCCAAAGAGCCAAGCACGGTTATGCTCGTATTCGTAAACCATTACTGTGGAAGCATATGCTTGCATCTGTACTGAGTCGAGTGATACCATGTAGAATTCTTGGTTTGTTGCGACAACTGCTCCACCATCGGATGTTCGAACCAATGAATGGATTTCGCTTCCGTTACCCATCGCTTGGCGCAGGACTTGCGGTGCAGTTGAGCCACCGTCCCAGTACACATGAGCGAGAACGATTTGTGTTGTTGGGGTAGCAGGGCTTTGGGACGGTGAGGATTGCACAGTGTAGGTTCCAACTGCAAGGAAGGTTGATTGTGAGAGATAAACAACATCGTCCCAAATGAGAGAGTCTTGGAGTGCAGAACTTGTAGTAATTATTCCTTGTCCGTTTAATCCACGCAATCCAGAACCACCATCCTCAGAGGTCACTAAAAGCCTGTTTTTCAACATCGATGAAGAATCAACTGCAAGGGCATGAATCCCAAATTCGGAACCGTAACCATCGTCCAATGTTTGGTTTGAAACCATACCCTCTCGGTATGTTGAAAGGGTATTGAGGGCTGATGAAAAGGTGACAATTCCATCACTGTCAGCGGTAAATAGTGTGATGTCCTCAATGGCAGGATCGTTCACAGGAAGAATATCGTCGATGTCATCGGACCCCATTTGTTGATACATTTTGAATCCAACCTGAGTCTTGAGAATTCCACTGTGTGCATCACCCCATGAAGCATCTTCGTGATATTCAATCTCAATCAGGAATTCACCGTTCTCAAACTCTAATTCATGAGAAGGATCTGTTCCTAGCATCATTCCTTCAAGCGAGGTTGTACCCCCTATGAGAAAACCTCCAATGATGATAAAGACAAAAAAGAGACCTATTGCAAGCCACTGATGTTCGGATTCTTCCTCGAGCAACTTCCTCCAGCCACTCGCCATGAATCCCGGTAGCATTGAATGATTAAGTTCCTTCCCATCAGAAATAACCAATCATTGCCAACATCTTCCCTGCCTTAGCGCATCGGAGGGATGATAAAGGGAGCATCAGTCGGAAGGATGCTTGGAGGACTGAATATGGCACGTAAGCCCGCATCCATGTATCGCCGTCTCAAGGGACCTGCCTATACCCGACGTAAGTATATCGGCGGTGTTCCCAACAATCGTATTCTTGCTTTCCACTCCGGAAACCGCCGTGCTGCGGAGACTGGAGGGTTCCCTGTTGTCCTTGAACTTCTTGCCGACAACGATTGTCAGATTCGACACACAGCTCTCGAAGCTGCTCGTGTCATTTCCAACTCCACCATCCGTAATCAAGCAGGCGCTCAAGGATATGCGCTCCGTGTACACACATATCCTCACCACGTTCTCCGTGAAAACAAGCAGGCAACTGGCGCAGGTGCTGACCGTGTTTCCCAAGGAATGCGCTGTGCATTTGGAAAGAATGTCGGAACCGCTGCTCGCGTCCGCCGTGGACAACGAGTTATTTCGATTCACTGCAATGCAGCAGATTACCTCACTGCCAAGGATGCACTCCGCAAGGCAGGTATGAAATTCCCTACCCCCACAACAACTCGTGTTGTTCGTGGAGCAGAACACCTCAAGGGACTTGTATGAATTACAGCCGAGCTATATCTGCTCGGAACTTGTTTTACTGTGAGTGATAACCATGCGTATCGTTGTTTTAGATGATGAACGATGCAAACCCAACATGCCTGCATTTGACTACTTGCAAAAATATGCAGGTTCATGTGGCGGCGAATGTATTCAGTTTACAGATGAAAAATGGAAGATTCTAGAGACGGCTTGTCCTGTTTGTTTCACCAGAGCAAAATTATGCCCAGGAGATGCTGTTAAAGTCATTAATTTACCTTCAGAACTGGACACAGACATGATTCATCGCTACAGTTTGAACGGATTCAGATTATTTCGCTTGCCAACGCCTACAAAAGAGTCTGTGGTAGGTGTGCTCGGTCCGAACGGCATGGGTAAATCGACGGCATTCAATGCCCTTTCTGGACGAACAATCCCCAATCTGGGTGATTGGAGATCAACAGAAACAAACTGGGATGATGTAATCAGCACATTACCGCGTGGAGAATTACGTGACTTCTTCACATCTGTCAAAAATGGAGA
This sequence comes from Methanobacteriota archaeon, assembly GCA_002722615.1. Taxonomy (GTDB): domain Archaea; phylum Thermoplasmatota; class Poseidoniia; order Poseidoniales; family Poseidoniaceae; genus MGIIa-L2. The sequence goes on from PBMQ01000029.1 coordinate 22,291, forward strand.
AATCAAGGTCGCATTAAAGCCTCAAAATGTTGACAGGTTGCCGAAAAGAGTTCAAGGTACTGTAGAAAATCTGTTACGTAAGGTCGATGAAAGAAAAATGTTCGACGAATACGTGAAGGCAACAGGAATTGAAAAATTACTTTCCCGTACAGTTCAACAATTATCCGGTGGAGAACTTCAACGTATGGCGATATGTGCGACACTGCTTCGAGATGCTGATGTCTATTTCTTCGATGAACCCTCATCATATCTCGATATTCATGAACGAATGCGTATCGTAAAAATCATCCAGGATCTTGCACAATCCAAGCGCGTAATCGTTATTGAGCACGATTTGGCAGTGCTCGATGTACTTGCCGACTTGGTCCATATCGTCTATGGAAACAAAGGAGCATTTGGTGTATTCACGCCAGCTCGATCTACTCGAACGGCCATCAACGCCTATCTTGAAGGGTATCTGCCAGAGGAAAATGTTCGTATCCGTGAAAAGCCAATTAAGTTCCAAAAACACTACGACAGGCGAGGAGAAATTGGGAACCCAATACTTCAATGGGGTGAAATTCGCAAGAATCTTGGAGAATTTGAACTTACAACAAACGAAGGTTCAGTTCACAGGTCTGAGGTCGTTGGCGTTGTGGGTGCAAATGGTACGGGGAAATCAACTATGATCAAAATTCTAGCCGGTGAAATTGAGTATGACGAAGGCTGGGTAACCGATCAAACTACGATATCATACAAGCCTCAACATATCGATGTCGACATGGATTGTACTGTCCAGATGTGGCTTGATAGTGAGTTGGGAATGCGTTGGCGGAGTGGTGAATTTAACGTCAACGTTATACGCGCTTTAGGCGTTGAGCCTCTACTTCAAAAGCGGGTCAAGAAATTATCAGGTGGGGAACGTCAAGCTGTTTCAATCGCCGTTTGTCTTGGCCGTGAAGCGGACCTCTATTTATTGGATGAGCCTTCCGCTCACCTTGATGCAAATGCTCGTATGGAAGCTGCAAAAGCCATCCGTCGTACTATGGAAGCGAATGATAAATCTGCATTTGTTATTGATCATGACGTGTATTTTATTGACATTGTAAGCGACTCTTTACTTGTTTTTGAAGGACAGGGCGGAGTTCATGGCAAGGCTATGGGCCCCTATTCACTACGAGATGGAATGAATCGTTTCCTCGAAGATGTCAATGTGACCTTCCGCCGTGATCACGATTCAAAGCGCCCCCGCATCAACAAATCCAAGAGTCGAAAGGATCGAGAACAGCGTGAAAAGGGGGACTTTTACTCCTTTGAAAGCAAATAATGCGTCACGAGTTCTAAAGACCAGCATCCCGAGGAGTGATCATGCCTGTCGGAGTTCCACCAAAAGGAGGACCTCTGGGGAGGAGTCGTTCAAGACTCTCTGCCTCGGGACTAACTACGTACCTTCGATGTCGAAGGCAGTGGTATCTTACACGCAAAGTAGGATTGTCATCGCCATCATCGATTGGCCAAGTAACTGGTCTTGTGATTGAAGATGCATTGTGCCGAGTTCTCATGCAACGTCCTGGAGATATGAATTCGTTTGATGAGTTGAAATCATGGGCATACAATTTGTGCAAAGATGAAGCACAGCAAGCTTGGAACGAAGGCGAAGAGGCATGGAATGCACGGCTTTGGAAACGAGACGACTCGGATTGGTCGACGGTTGATGTTGCAAATTATGAACTCAAAATCCGTCAGGGCGTGGACTTGTTTCTCGAAGAGGTTGATGCTTGTTTCAATGCAAACGGAGGTCCGTTTATCGACGTATTCCGATCAAATTCTAGCCCATACAAAATCCCCGCACCCGCATGGGGGGAACGTCCAGTATTCCCGGTTCCAGAGAAGGTACGCTCCATTCAAGCCCGAGACTGGTCCATCGAACATCCGTTTGAATGGCAAGACAACGGCAAACCAGTTCGTTGGAATGAAGCATGGGAGGTTGCTCGACCGTGGTTCAAAGATCCAAGAGTACATCAACCTCAGCGAATGTTTCATCCAGATGGTTGGGCTGCGGGTGAACTCGATCTTGTTCTGCGATGGGATGGCAACATTCGTCTTGTTGACATTAAATCAGGCCACTCAGGATCCGCATTTTCTGAGAGCCTTCAGCATCAACTCCGATTCTATGCTTGGCTTTGGTCAAGAACCGAAGAAGAAGGAGAGGTCGTCTCGATGGAGGGGTGGTACCTCTCGAGTAAAGAGAGAATAGAATACAATGCTCCGAGTGAAGATGAACTTACATCAATGGATTCGGAGTTTTATGACATCAATGAGACAATGAGAGGCATGGGTGAAGGTGCATCAATGTTACCTGCGAATCCAAGCAATGGTATTTCCGACCACAACGAGGCATGTCTTGGGGAATCAGCAGGGTGCAGTTGGTGTGCCGTTTCAACAGAGAACATTGCTACTGCAGGTCCAATGAATGAGAAAACACGGAGCATGATGTTGCAAGGTGTACAAATACAAACCCCATGTCTTCCGTTTTCCGAGATTCCTTCTCGGGTTGATGTGGAGGGTGAGCTTATTGCACAATGGGGCCCGTTGCCCAACCATTTCAACGAACCCGTCCTCGGTGCAATGTTGAAGGCTGGGGAAGCCACGATTGCAATTGAGGAGGCTGAACCGGGTGCTTTCCCAAACCTTCACGAATCAAAAAATGCGAAGGTCGTCATCAAGAATGCTTTACCCGGTGTTTGGAGGGATCAGCCCCGATTGTATGTTGACGGAAATTCTGAATTTGTGGAACAATCCGATGACCATGCAGGTACTACACGAATAGGATTACTCAGAACACGAGCAAATGTAGAAGGAATCGTTTTATCGATTCGAAGACAAAACGGTGTACGGCTTGATGGACGTCCATGGTCCATGCTTGCATTCCACCTTTGGGATGGAAGTCACGTTGTCGAAGTCGTTGCATTTGGTTCAGCCATTAGTGAGCGACTTCTTTCCTTGCAACCTGGAGAGAACATACGTTTGATTGGGGCTGAATTGGGATGGCGTGCTGGTTTGGTTCAACTGCGAATTGATGTACGAAAAACAAGAATCGAATTGCCTCGTCCTGAATTCACATCCAAGAGTATTTGAGGGGTCGGTTCCAGAAGCTAATCTATGCCTGTTCGATTACCAGATCCTGAGCAGGATTTTGTTGGACCCTACAATCGTCTTTCGGCAAGCCAAGTCAACACTTGGAAGGCCTGCCCCCGTCTTTGGTATTATGAGAAAGTTCGGCGATTTGTCATGCCACAAATCCCGATTCTCTTTGTCGGTAGGGCCGTTGAAGAAGCAATCTGTAAGACACTCAAAGAATCGCCAGCGCTCATTGTTGCGGCAGCACCTCCCGATATCTATTCTCCAACCCCGCTCGATGAAGAGGGGCGGCCAAATAGAGAGCACGATGGAAAATGGCCTGCTGAGGAATTACTTTTGTTACCGGAATCAAAGTGGCCAATCGACAAAAAATCGCTGCAAGAGTGGGCAAACAAACGCGTCCTATCTCATCTTACTGTAAGTTTGGAAGCAATGAGACTTGAATGGTTTAAGCACGAACGGAAAGCAGGTGATTGGGGCCTCGATGTCGACATAGAACGTTGTGCGATGATGGCTATGAATGGCATCAAAATGCACATGGATGAAATAGAAGCGTGCTTTCTATCAATTACTGATGAAGAAGTAGAAGCTTGGCGATTAGGACATCGCTATCACTGGCCTGCCCCTGATGGGCGCGGCTTTGCCATTGATTCACACCCGATTGCTGCAACAGGATCAATTGGCTGGATTGAAGCCTGGGAAATCGCACGTCCATGGTTTGTCGATCCGGATGCGAAACCATTCATGATGAATGCAGTTCATCCAGAACACTGGTTCCAAGGCGAATACGACTTGGTATATCGATGGGGAGAACAAATCAAAATTGTTGATATCAAGGCCTCGTTAGGAAATTCAGACCGCTCCGGAGATTATGTTGAACAACTTCGCATGTATGCATATTTGTGGTGGAGTACACATGATGGAGAACATGTTGATGCACTGGAGATATGGTACCTTGCTGCAGATTCAAAGAAGATGATTCAAGTCCCAAATGAAGATGAATTGAAGGCCATCGGCGTTGAATTGAAAGCACTCTGGTCTGAATTGCGTGAGGAAACACCCAACATTGAACGATGCCCCGCTGAACCTGCACCAATGCGTTCTTTTGGACCCGGAGGGGTTCCTTCCAAGGAGGAACCATCGAAGACACGATGCGAACGATGCGATTGGTCGCATATTTGTCCAAATGGTGAGTGGGATGACGTGCATCCGAATGGGGGTGCATTCCACCTACCGGGATTGGTAACTGAAACCAAAGGAACTCCACTGAATAAAATCAAAACGCGACATACCGTGACAGGACGAGTTCACACAGTGTTCAATGGACGACAGCAACGGATTACAATCGCAGAAGGCAATTCCGCATTTGCAGATGTACAAATCAAAGGAACAGAATTCAAGGACGGGGGGCCAACAATCCCTGATGATCTCAAGAAAGGTGAATTAGTGCGAATCGAGAATGCTTTTTTCCAAATCAATTACAAAGGGGCGCTTACATTCAAAATCGATCCATTTGCACGCATTCTTCGAATCCAAGACGGTGATGAAGAAGTCTCACTCCACACTCCACGTGCACGATGGGATGTGATTGGAACTGTTGTCTATAGAACAGAAAAGAGAGGAGTTTCCGCACGAGGAGATTGGTGTCGAAAGGGATTGATGTTAATGGACGAATATGGGTCATTGAAAATCGAAGGTTGGCAAGCCGATTGGGGGACTCAATATGAAATGTTGAACCCTGGTGACAAGGTTGTCATCACCAATATAGGGATCGATGGTTGGGCTGCATTAGCAAGAGGAGAGATGTATCGGACATCACGCCTCCACATCCTTCACGATTAACCGCCTGAGGAAACCGTCGTAACTAAGAGCGTCACATCTGCTTGCAAGATGGTGCTATGAGGAAGGATTCGTTCTTCGAAACTGACAATAACGGTTGAAGGAAGAATTCCTGCAGATTCAAGTGCCTGACGAATCGTCTGTCCTTGAACAATCTCTATGCTACAATTGTGGTCTCGCCCATGAAAGGTGATGTGCATGAACTAGCCTGTGAAGCATCACGCTTATGACCGTGGCGCACAGGCAACAAACAAGCCGAGATCGCATAGCCCGGTATTGCGGTGGATTCGAAATCCACTGTCCCTTGGACGCGGGGGTTCAAATCCCTCTCTCGGCGCTTACATGTAGAATGCATCAGGTTCTTCCATCAACTCACGGACATGATCTGCACCACCTGAAGGGGCAATTTCATTCAACTTCGAGAGGAGTGCAGAACTAGCATCGTTTGGAAGATTGAGATCGAGTACCCAGCTCGTAAAAATGAAGTTCAATAGGCGTAATGATGCGTGAATATCTCCGCTTGCTCCAACAGTGGTTGCCATCGCACAAACGGACTTCAATCCAAACAATGGGGCAAGTGAAGCCATCAACGCAGACATTCCTATTGCACCGCCCGATGGCTGATCACGCCGAACGTCAACACCTCGTTCTTCCAAATCGACACGATGCGGAGAAGATGTTGCAACTGCAAATGCCTCCTTGACCTCTGGAGTTGACATTAATCCTGCTAAAACTACGATTTCCGTGATTCCTTGAGATGCTAAGTGTTTCAACAATTCAGTCGAAAAATCGTATTGCTGGAAGGACTCGCTTGGCTGCCCTCGCCCTGTAATGGTTAGGATTCTCTTTCCACCATTCGATTCGATTTGCTTTACGAGAAGATGAGGGGGTGCGAGTAAACCGTTTTCATCCAAACGTGCCAATGGTGTGAGACCTGGGTGAATGAAACGTGCAACCTCAATTGCATTATTTGCTTCATTCAGCAATTCAATCGCATTCTTTCCAACATCACCTACCCCAGGTAACGCAAAGAGAACAAGGTCGATTGAAGTAAAGTCTATGTCTTCCAAAACGTCAACAAGGAGTGTCATGAATCCCTAACCCTTCCGTTAAGGAGTATAATGTTTGACAATGAATGAACAAAAGAATGCTCATTCTTCTTCTTGTTCTTGGGAACCAGTTCGCATTTCTTCTAGTGAAGGAAGTGTTGGAATTGTTTGTGGCCATTCAGGTGATTCTACATCGTTGAGTTGTCGGCGGACATTCGCTCGATGATCTTCTGGCGACCACTTCAAGGGCGCTGCTGCTTGAGCTTTACCGCCACATGCAGGACATGTTGTTTCAAGACACCAAGCACCACAATCGACGCACTGCTGAAGGATTTGTCGTGCCATGAAAATCACTCCCGATATGAATCAGCTGTTCCTCCAGCAGATTCTATGATTGACACAATTGCAGCAATGGAATCTCTCCATGTATCTTCGGCAGTCTTGAAATCTGGCGCTCGCATTTCGATTCGGTATTCCGGTGCACCATCATAGTAACAATTCACTTCAATCTCTTCTTCAGGCGAAGATATTTTTTCAGCTGCAATCAAGGCATCACGTATGGTTTCAACACCGTTTCCTGTTTCAACTTTCAAGGTTAAAATGCCACGAATTTCAACAAATGGAGGAATGATATTTTCGACTGAGAGATCGATGAAAGGTTGTATCCAATCGCCCTCGAATCCAGCATCAACAATCGAACCCTCATGCATTGCTGCTTCTTCGAATGCCCCATAGAGGGTTTCGAAAACTTGAGTTAATTCGAGTTGGAGTTCAGATGCAAACTCTGCATCCCACTTCTGAGCCTCGGATAGAACCTTGAACAATTGATGTGCGCGTTGTTCATTCTTCCATTGTTGGAGACGATCTCGTCGTCGTTCTTCTGATACTGACTTGAGTGAAAGCTTGAGAGAACTGCCGTCACGCCGACTTGGCATGACTTTGCAAACGAGACGTTGTCCTTCTCGAACGAATCGACGGATGTTTTTGATCCATCCACTTGCTATTTCACCAATGAAGATGAAACCGAGAACTCCCTCGTATTCATCGAGTGAAACATCCGCTCCGTTTTGCTTTACGCTATCAACGGTGACAACTACAAGTTCACCTTCTTCTGGGTAAATGAGGTCGGATTTCGACATGGAGGCTCAGCCTCCTCATTCCATCGTTTCGAGAACTGTACAGCCAACGAGATCCGCCTTTCCGCCGGATGGACTTGTGAGTGTTGCACCGCACACACCACACGAAATGATGGTTGTGGAGCGGGAGAAAATGATGGATTCGTTTCCGCAATCCTTGCAAGAGACTTTCATAAATTGGCCAACCATAGTATTCACCTCATCGATCCACGAGTTCAAACTTCTTGGCTCGCTTGCAAGGCGCATAATGGGCCTTACCAGTCTCAGTACAACGATAGAGAATGTTAACTCGCTTGGTCGGCTTTTCTCGACCATCAGGCTTTGGACGTGGGAAACCACGGTATCCACGCATGACCTTTCGGAACCGTCGCTGTCCCCAACGAAGTTCAGAAGCCCGCTTTTTCTTAACTCGCTCAACCGTGTGGAGCGTGTGCTTACCAGCAGAAGGACTGTACCGTTTAATTTGACGAGGCATCTTGACCATGTCTTCACCTGAACAGTTTGGCGACCATCGACGGGTATTTATTGCTGTCGTCCCATGGCTTGACTCCAAAAAGCCCAACAAACGGCATTCTTGTAGCCATATTCATAAGTCGTGCGCATCGGAAGACATCCATGGAAAACGACTTCGAAGTCGCCTTGCTGCTGTGGGCGCCACTCGGATTTGTGTTCTTATCACTTGGTCTTCAATTTAGAAAAGACTCGTCTTCAAAGAAATTTGGTAAAGTTCTCGGCGTAATTGGTTTCCTACTCTTCGGGGCCTCATTTCTAACCGTCCCGTCATCACCTTCTGCGGCATCGAGTTCTTTGCTCGTAAACATCCTACCTTCACTCGGGTTAATGGTGATTGGATTGTACATCGCATTGTTTGCAGGTGAAATTCCAGTCAAGAGATTCCCTTCAAAACTCCGTCCAGTGGGATTGTTAATGTTTGTGACTGGCTTTGCGTTGTTTGAAGCAATGCATTGGACTGACCATCCCCTTCTCCCATCAACAATGTGGGAGGGTGAATCCAACCGCTTCTGGATGATCTTCCGGCCAACGTTCCTATTGGCCATGAGCAGTTTTCTTTTGGCGAGTGGGTATTTGGTAAATCTCATAGGGCAACGAATTAGTCAAACCTCGAAAGTACTCTACATCACTGGAGGTGTTTCATCCGTTTTATTGATCTTAAGTGTCATGTTCAACGGCTCATCCATGACATCAGATGAGTTTCACAACTCTGTTCTGCTAGCAGCAAGTGATATTCTCGGATTTATATCAGGAGTTGGTTTGACAATCCTCGTCTTTGGCTTGACCATTTGGCAATATGAGAGGAAACGCCCAGGCCTTGATCGGTTACCTCCTCCTGACCAAGAACAACTCAATATTGCCGCAGAAATCGTTCGAAACAATATAGGAGGTGAGGAAGATGAATAAACGCATCACACCTCTTCGATTAGTTATTGCAGGATTGCTCTTCCTACTACCTACACTTATTCTTGTTCTCCTCTCAAAAGGTTCGGTTTACGATAGCGAACGAGGATTAATTCGATTCGCAAATGCGTTCCTCACATCGTACACCCTAGCATCAATTTTCCTTGTATTGAACATGTTCCAGTATTCGAAGAGCCGGAGACAACCAACAGCACCATGGGTTTCAATGGTCTTTGCAGCAATCCTCGGTGTGCTTGTAACCTTCCTGCTCACCGCTCAAGGAGGTTTCCTCATGGAAGAAAACGGGTCCAGGCGTGCTCAAATCCTATACAACATCATTCACTTCATCGTCTCGAGTCTTGCAATCATGGTTGCAATTGGAATAACTGTGCTGATATCCTTTGTAAATCTCGAAGCAAAGGAAGAAAACAAATCCTGAACATTTCCGACGTCGACCTCCATCGTTGACTTCATAAGGAAGAGGCAGGGGGCGTTGACATCGAGGTGAGCATTTGTCAAAGGGTACACCGTCCATGGGTCGTCGACAAAAGACAACACACATCCGTTGCCGCCGCTGTGGCCGCAACGCATTTCACAAGCAAAAGAGCGTATGTGCTTCTTGTGGATATGGGAAGACTGCTCGAATGCGAACTTACAGCTGGAACAAAAAATCCCACCGACCCAAAGCCTGAGCAAAATTAGGGGGAAGGAATACAAAGGCGGCGCGACTGTCCGCAACTAAGGGACTCACATGTGCGGCATCATCGGCATCGTTGGGCGACTCGGTTCAAACGTGAACCAAGCATTGTATGACGGCCTGACAGTTCTACAACATCGGGGACAAGATGCTGCTGGCATCATGACTGAGAACAAAGAGAAATTCAATCTTCGCAAAGGGAACGGCTTGGTTTCAGATGTTTTTTACAAGCGACATATGCAAAAACTCCTCGGCCACATTGGAATCGGTCACGTGCGCTATCCAACGGCTGGATCATCCTCCACAGCTGAAGCACAACCATTCTATGTGAACTCGCCATACGGGCTGGCACTAGCTCACAATGGAAACCTAACCAACAACAAGGAGATTGCTCACAAACTTGTGGCTGAAAACCGACGTCACGTCAATACAACCAGCGACTCCGAGGTGCTGCTCAATCACCTTGCGGTACAACTCGACATCCTAAGCGATCAAATGAACATTGGAGGCGATCCGTTTCTCAACGTCGATTCATTCTTTGATGCAGTGAAAATCGTCAATGAATCCGTTCGCGGAGGATACGCTTGTGTTGGACTTGTCAACGGATACGGCCTCTTTGCATTCAGAGACCCTCATGGAATACGTCCTCTCATCTACGGAAAGCGCGAATATGAAGAGGGTACGGAATGGGTTGTCGCAAGTGAATCTGTTGCGATAACCGCTCTCGGATTCGAAGTTGTTGCAGATGTTCAGCCTGGAGAAGCAATCTTCATTTCTACCTCTGGCCATTTATTTACCAAGCAATGTGCAGAAAAGAAATCATTCACACCATGTATTTTTGAGCACGTTTATTTTGCTCGACCAGACTCTACAATCGACGGCATCTCTGTATATCAAGCACGATTAAATCAAGGGAAGCGTTTAGCAGAACGTGTGCTTGAGGATTGGCCAGACCATGACATCGACGCTGTCATTCCTGTTCCTGATTCGGGGCGTATTTCTGCACTCCAAATGGCTAACACCCTCGGCGTGCCGTACCGAGAAGGTTTCGTCAAGAATCGATACGTTGGTCGCACCTTTATCATGCCAGGACAAGAGATGAGAATGAAATCAGTACGTCGGAAGCTTAACGCAATTCCACGAGAATTTGAAGGCAAGAATATCCTTCTGGTCGATGACTCAATCGTTCGTGGCACTACGAGCGCACAAATCATTGAGATGGCTCGTGAAGTGGGCGCGAACAAGGTCTACTTTGCATCCGCAGCACCACCTGTCCGCCACCCGAATGTGTACGGCATCGACATGCCAGCAGTCGACGAATTCATTGCCAATGGAAAAACAATTGATGAAATCAACACAACAATAGGTTCAGATCGACTCTTCTATCAAAACCTAGAAGACCTCGAAGAAGTGACTGGCCACAAAAAAACAAACATCGATGGTTTTGATAGTTCGTGTTTCAATGGAAAATACATCACTGGTGACATCGATCAAGCCTATCTTGACAAACTTCGAGCTGAACGAAATGATGCCTCAAAGCAAGACAGCATTGCAGAAGACGAACAAGGCATTGATATGCACAATCACCAGATATGAACTGGTGACACATCAGGCTATAACTGAGCCAGACATGTGGGTGACATGGTCGCAACACTTCCTGTGATTGACGCCATTCATCAGGAAGCCACTGTTACAGTCATCGCATTACATCCTAATTCTGGTAAGATCCTCATAGGTGATGTTGAAGGTACAATTCAATGCGTTGATTTAGTAAGTCTCAAGCCAGAAATGCGAATTCAACTCGATTCAAAGGTCGTGGGCTTGGAATGGTGTCACAACAAGATCGTAATCTTGGATGAAACGAACGGTTTGTACATGTATTCAAGTGATGGAGAAGAACTCTGGAGACATGAGTTTGAGGCCGGAGGAGCAAAACTATCGGTTGGAAAGCAAATCCTTGCTCTTGATGGAATCGGTTCCCTTCGACAGTTTACTCTCGATGGACAAGAATACCCATCCGTTATGCGTGACGTACGAACATTCGAAATTGGCAATGATTCGGTGTACTTAATGATGGAAAATCAATCTGTGGCTCGAACTGATGATGAATTAACCATCACCTATCAACGACCCCAGCGTGGAGAGATTGGTGAAGATATTGTCGCCCTTGGCCAGCATATTGGGGAACAGTGGTTTGTTGCACGTGAGGGACATGCACTTGTTCCAGGAGAGGAAGAGGCACTTGAAATTGAAATCTATGAAGGCAATGATCTTCTAGGGAGAGAGGAAATTAATGGACGTGTCAAAGCCTCTTTATCCAGTGAAACCTGTCATTATCTTGGACTGGACAACGGTGAATTGGTTTCGGTACAAGAGTCTGTTCCAAACGTGCTGAAGACGTTCCAGTACCCGATTCAATCCCTGCAGATGTATGAGAATACACTTCTTATCGGCACGTGGTTCTATGTCTATGGGTTTAACATCGAATCCAAAGAAGTTGTTTGGCAGATTGAGCACAAAGGTATGATTCAAGACACACGTGTTGATTTAGATGGTAGACTTGTTTTCTTCGGCGACGATCAGAATGACTGGACAGGTGTCGAACCTTTGGGCGTGTGTGATCTTCATCAGATACCAGTCGAAGTTGATGTTTCATTCCTCCAACTTTGGTTTGAAGAAGAGGTTGTTGAAGTCGAGACCGATCCTGAAATTGTCTATAGAACAGTTAATGACTTCACAAACCTTCTCTCCGAAGAGGAGCAAGAATCTCTCCAACAACACCCCGAATTCGATGTCGGTTTTGATTCATTAGCTGCTGCGATGAATGAGGAAGTGCATTCAAATGATGATGACTCAGAAGAACAAGACTTGGATGAATTGTTGCAGTTTCTACATGAGGATGCTGCAGAATTTACCCCTCCTGTCGCCTACGCTGGCGAAAATCAAGTGATCTCCACTGTAGAGAAGGTTGAATATGCAATCGTCACCTTGGATGGTTCCGAATCAAAGGATCCTCAAGATAGAATCGCATCATGGTCATGGTTGGACTCAACGGGACGTGAACTTTCAACCGAAGCAAAATTACGTGTCAAACTCTCCCTTGGAGTGCATCTCTTCGAACTACGAGTGTTCGATATCGATGGAGGCATGACAACAGATTCAGTACAGATTACCATTGAATCCTCAGCCTCATGAAGGAGAACGTACTGGCCAAAACATGGGCGTCATCTCTCCTATTATCGAGAACTTCTTGGTTGGGCCATTGCAGATGCGTTGCTCCGTTGTAACGGATTGTGCTACTGGGGATACTGTCATTATCGATGGGGGAGATGAACCGCAACGTCTTATCGATTGGATCGAAAATTGTAGGGGGACAGGTCCTCATTGGTCGACACACAGTAAAGAAGAGACCTCAGCAATTGAACGAAAGGTCGTAGCATTACTCAACACCCATGCGCATTTTGATCACAGCGGACACATCCCCACATTGAAGCAACACTTTGATGTCGATTGGTACTTGCATCCAGACGATACTTTTCTGCAAACTCTTGCAAAAACAGCCGCAGTCCGGTATGGAATTGTATTGCCTGAACCTGCAGTCGCAGACAAGAACATCACTGACGATCAATTGCTTTCATTAGGATCTCTCGATTTTGAAATCCTTCACACACCTGGACACACCTTGGGAGGATGCTGTTTACGACTCGTCATAGAGAATGATACAGATCATCTCTTCGTAGGAGATACGCTCTTTGCAGGCTCTGTTGGGAGAACGGATTTAGAAAACACTGGAGGCGATTTCAGTGTGCTCTCAAACAGTATTCGGACCAAGTTATGGCCGTTGAATCCGGAAACAATTGTCCATCCAGGCCATGGCCCCCTCACGACGATTGGGCATGAAAAGGCGACCAATCCCTTTGTCGGCGATGGTGCTGGAGAATCCGGGGCGTACACCTTTGGCAAGTACGCTTAACCAAGAAGATTCGAAAGCGCATCTTGGAAAACTGGCAACGCCTCTTCCCAGGTGGCTACAATTCCATAGTCAGCATGTTGGAAAATAGGTGCATCCGCATCCTTGTTGATGGCTACGATGTACTTCGAGGATCTCATTCCTGCAAGATGTTGGATTGCACCAGAAATTCCTACGGCGATGTAGAGGTTTGGATTGACTGTTTTTCCTGTCTGACCAACTTGCATCGAGTGTGGAATCTCATCCCATGTATCGACCGCAGCACGTGATGCACCTACCGCTGCACCAATCGTATCTGCTACTGCTTCGAGATGGGTGAAGTTGGCTGGGGAGCCCATTCCACGGCCACCAGAAATGATGATGTTGGCCTCGGAGACATCGAGACGAGCGCTAGCTCGATGCATGACCTCTTGGACAGCAGTCTTAACGTCGCCGGATGCATCAACAACAGAAACCTCATTTGAGGACCCTGAGGCAACTGCTGGGAAGACATTTGCTCGTACTGAAACGACTGCATCGCCACTGACACTTACTGTCTGGTTTGCCTTTCCTGAGTAAATCGGAGAAGTAAGGTTGCTCCCTTCAATCGAAACAACGTCTTGAACAATCGACAGACCACGTCGTGCTGCGAGTCGTGATCCAACATCCTTGGAACGAGCCGTTGCAAGACAAAGGATTGTTCCAGCAGGAATAGCACTATCAAGCGCAGTTGCCCAGCCACTGCTGTCGTTTCCAGCGAATACGTCGGACTTGACTGCAATGACTTTTGACACACCATCGTACGATGAGACACCATCTGCTATTGAGGCGTCAGTACAGGGTACAACAACAGTAACATCGCCACCCATTGCCTTCGCAGCACTCACAAGTTCTGCAGTTGATGGGTTTACATTTCCTTTTGTTAGTTCAGCAATCACGATCATATTTGTCATTTCATTCACCTCAGAGTACATTTGCTTCATCACGAAGAAGTTGGACGACTTGTGAGGCGGAGGAACCGCCTTCAAAGGTCTTGCCAGCAGGTTTAGCAGCAGGCATGGAGTGATTGGAGACAACGACGGAGGATGCCGGCGCTGTTGCAGTCATCAATTCGACTTGAGCCTTTTTTGCCATCATGATGCCTTTGACATTTGCTTTTCGGGGCTTGAAATCTCCCTTGTCGCAGGAAATAACAGCCGGCAAAGGGACACTAATTTTCGCAACGCCAGATTCAACAGGCATTGAAACGGTGACATCAGTACTGAATTCGGCTCCGATGACGTTGGAAGCGTTGGACCATCCGAGACGTTCTGCTAGGCCTGGTCCGGTAGAGCCAGCGCCCGTATCAGCTGCGGACTTTCCACAGTAGACTGTGTCTGCTCCAAGAGACTCAATGGACTCCTTGAGAACGGATTGAAGTGCATTGGAATCAAGTTCGCCCCACGAATCATCCCATGCGCGTACGATGTTGTCAACACCCATTGCTTTCGCATCTTTGAGAATCTTCTCAGTTCCTGCGGCTCCAATCGTAAGCGCTGTTACTGTACCACCTGCTGCTTCTTTGTGGCGTAGTGCTGTTTCAATCGCAAAGCTATCGTATGGGCTCATCTCCATCTTCACGCTAGAAAGATCGACACGATCACCTTGGACAGCAATTTTTGCGTTTGTATCCGGGACTTGTTTGACTAATACGACGATTGTAGGCATCTCTATCATGAGTGCCAGCGAGATGAGATTCATGAACATTGGCTTTCAGCCGATATGAACTGACATCAGGAATCTATGGTTGATGACAACCTTTACAGGCCTTCGTTGAGCACCAAAATCTCCATGTCAGATGAGAGAAGAATTCCCGGGCCACCTAGCGAAGTTGCAGACACACTTAATCACTGGAGAGACCTGTTTCAAAGAAAGCATACCGCAGATTTTGAAGCCTTGAAAGGGCTAACTGCAGCAGATACTCCGATCTTTTCGTTTCTTGTCGATTACGCAGACATTGATAGAGATGACTTGCTGAATTTGCGGTTTAATGAATTTCCAGAACAAACCATTGACTTGGCCAACGAAGTATTGAGATCGATGGCATCAGAATTCTCCGATGTTCGATGCGTCCTAAGACCGCTGTTTTTACCCGACCAGAAATTGAAGGAAGTATCAAGCCTACGAATGAGAAATCGAGGAGATGTCGTTAGTTTGGTTGTGAAAATACAAGATGTCGGACCCCGCGTCGGATACCTGAAAAAAGCGCTTTACACCTGTATAATGTGCGGCCATCGTGAAGAAATCCCTCAACGTGTTGCTCGAGAGCGAAAGCGACCCCACGGGCCTTGTAAAATTTGTTTAGATGATGCTGAACAAACCATTGGTGGGCCAGTTTCCTACGGCCTGTACAAACATCTGGATGCCTTACTTCAATTGACTGCTGAGGGTTCGTTCTACCAGGACATACAATATCTCAATGTTTATGATGCAAATAACGGCCCAAATGAGCAACCAATTCAGATTATTATCGATGATGAGTACGTTGATGAATACCAAGCAGGTCAAACCATTCGAGTCAATGGAATTGTATACATCGACCCGATTCCTGACAGGAACTTCGTAAAGGATACACGTCGAATCTTGCAGGTTCGAGCAATCAGCATTGAAGAAGTTTCATGATGTAATCTCGAGCATGGTCTCGTAAGCTTCTGGGTTGGCTTCGAAATGCTCAGTTATTGCTGATAAGCCTGCTGCAACACCTGCTGCAACACCCATCTTTGCATCAAAAGGATGGAGGGTACCATCGCTCACTGCTTGCTTGAATGCATTGAGATTATCCCATGTGCTCGGTTCTCCAAATTTTGGATTTGGAGTCACTTGAATATGGCCAAATTCAGGAAGAACAACATGTTGAGCGAGTTCGTAAACAGGTGAATGTTCGTCCTCTGGATCAAGGTAAGCTTTCTTCATCTTCTTTTGCACTCTTTCAAGCGTGTCGTGTAACAGAAGTGCTCCATTTGGATCAGATTTGCTCATCTTATGGTCGAAAGAATCCATCCGGACACCCGAGGCTTTCAATGAGGAGAGAATAGGGGTATGAAGGCATGTTGCCTTTTCCCAATTCCACTTTGAAGCCATGTCCCGCATGAACATGTGAGCCTTCCTTTGGTCCATTCCACCGATGGCAACATCGATGTCGAGTTCAAAAATATCCGCAGCCTGCATAGCAGGATAGTAAAACTTGGAAAGGTCATGGTCAGATGATGCTTCATCTCGACCCATAATGGTGAACGTTTTTCGCACCATCGGCAAGGTTGCACCTTTTGAGCAACGAAGTACACGAGCCCAATAATCTCCAGAATCCATGAGTTGACTTGCCCAATAAAACCGGAGTTGTCCCGGCCCATCACCTTCTTCTGGATATCCTAAGAGGGCTCGGAATGTTTCTTCCATATAGACGGCCGTCTTCTGAATATCTTCCATGTTTCCTCCAAACTTGTCGTTGACCCATGCGTGCCAGTCCGCCAAGAAAATCAAAACGTTCGCATCTGCTTCGAGCATTCTTCTAAGTTGAAGTGAGAGGACCTTCCAGCCAATGTGAGCCTTACCGCTTGGTTCGAAACCAACATAGCATCGGATGACTCCATCTCCAGCCATCGAGGTTTTCTCAGCAAGACAATCGACAAGATGTTCGATACCTACGCTCTCCTCAACATCACCTATCATCAGATGGAGACGATGGCGATCTTCTTCAGAGAGTTCCTTGATCCGCTCATACCTCTCCTCAAATGGTTGGAGAAGAGTATCCAAATCCACGATAACACCTCAAACAAGTTCGCTCAATTTCTTGACTTTCCCTTCCGAAGGAGGTTCGCCACGTTCAATCATACCTTCCAATTCAGCAATCATTGTTTCAGCTTTATCAATGGTTTCTTGAGTAACTGTACTGCTCATTTCGATGGTTTTTCGAATCATCTTGATGGCGGACTTTGCCTTGGAGAACTTTTTGGCGTCTTCTTTGGCCTTATCTCCACGTTGTTTAGCAGTGTAACCTGTTGCTTCATCGAGGAAAGCGGACCAACGGCGACGACTTTCCATTGCCTGCTCACGCCCACCTTCTGCTGAAAGGAATGTCTCAAGGTCGGCCCCTTTGAGTTGAACTACATCAACCTGAAGTTTGCCTTGGTCAGTGTAACAACCTGAAATCTGTGAAAGGAGACCGAATGATGCTTGGAACTCACCTTCTACATTTGCTTGTACATTCTCAAAATGTTGTGCTGCCATCTTTGCTAAGCCTGCGTTTCCACCAATTGATTTTTCCAGACCTCGTTTTACTGCGAATCGCTCCATGTTGGTCCATCGGCACGGACCTCATAAGGCTCGCGAAGAACAAACCACCCAAAGAGTGGGGTTTTTCTGTCAGATTACTTGGGCCAACTATGCGCACAAGGGCATTCTTCCTCATATTGATTGTTCTTTTTGCACCGTTAGTATCGGCCTCTGAGGTTGGTTTTAGTAACGAGAATTCACTGGAAATGCAGGGACTGAACATTCGCGCCGGGGAAGTATCCCCTGCCGGTTCAAACATTTTGTTGGTAGGAGATGATGGATTTGTCCACTTGATTTCGGCTTCAAATCCTGGCGAGCGTAACAATGATCAAGCAATCGACAGCAGCAGGTCTGCCCGATTCAACGACGTTTCATGGCATCCGAATGGTGAAACAGCATTGATTGCAGGGGATTTAGGCGCCGCACTTCGCTATTCACTTAGTGACAATCGGATCGAAGCTGTAAATGGTGCTGGAATCGTTGGAAGCATAGAATTAATCTCAACAGATTGGCGAGCAGGCGGAGATTTAGCCTTCTTTGGTGCAAAAAATGGGAACATCTACAGTTTCAGTGAAGGAGAAGGAATGATACAACTTGTGAATACCAAATCAAGTCAAATTACGGATATTGCATGTCATCTTGAGCAGAATATCTGCGTCGTCTCATCTCTAAATGATGGTCTCGCAGTGATTGATCGAACACGGGAAATTACTTGGCTTGATGGTACATCAGATGATACCTGGGTTGCTGTCGATTGCCCAGATGGAGACTACATCAAGTGTGCAGGTTTTGCAAGCGGACGCCGTCACGTTTCAATCGTCCTTGACATACAAGATGCATCCCAATCAACAACTGGGAAAATAATGCAACTGGAAGAAGGCTCGACGGATTTCATTTCTACGAGCAGAGGTCATGACGGAACATCTCTCATTCATCTCGCTCCAATGGAATCTGTTCGATACAAACTTGATGTCGATGAGGTGTTTATGCACATTGAATCGAATAAAATAACGTCTCATGATCCAGAGATTGCGGGTCAAAGAATTGCACTGATGTGGGAAACTGGCGAAGACGATGGTTGGTTAATCACAAATGAAGGATTGATCATTAATATTTACCCTACTGCATCGAGAGAAAGTTTAGGAATTCTCGAAACCGTTACCTTTGCTGCTGTCGCCATCTCGGTACCGGGCGTCATCCTTGGCCTTATTTTCATGAACAGCCCATATTTGCAACGGAAATACAGGCAACTGCGAGGCTTTGAAAAGAAAGACTGAGGAGAATGAACATTCTTTTTGTGTGCTAAGGTTCATGAGTCGGGTTGCCTCCCACGAACTGAGGGAACTGAATGGAACCTTTCGAAGCCGTCGATTTTTACGACATCGAATCCTTGCTAACAGAAGAAGAAATAATGATCCGAGACCTTGTTCGTGAATGGGTCGACGAGGAAGTTATTCCGAAGATTGAACATGCCTGTGATGAAGGTATTTTTCTCGACGAGTGGCGTGTCGCCCTTGGCGAGATGGGTGTCCTCGGAGCTCCATTGAAGGGCTATGGATGCCCCGGACTTTCCTACGTAGCATACGGACTCATTTGTCAAGAACTTGAACGAGGTGACTCTGGACTTCGTTCCTTTGCCTCTGTCCAGGGATCGCTCGCAATGTACCCAATTTGGGATTTCGGCAGCGAAGATCAGAAAAATTACTACCTTCCAAAAATGACTTCTGGAGAATGGATTGGTTGTTTCGGATTGACAGAACCAGATTACGGTTCAAATCCAGGAGATATGATCACGAAAGCAGAAGACATGGGAGATCATTATCTCTTGAACGGTGCAAAGATGTGGATTACCAACGGTACAATCGCAGATGTTGCAATAGTCTGGGCAAAACTCGATGGTGTCATTCGTGGATTCATTGTTGAAAAGGACGATGAAGGATTTTCAGCACCTGAAATGAAAGGGAAACATTCTCTCAAGGCATCAGTTACTTCGGAACTTGTGTTCCAAGATTGTAAGATTCCTAAAGATAGAATTCTGCCTGGAGTAAAGGGTCTAAGAGGTCCTTTCTCTTGCCTGAACAATGCGCGTTTTGGAATTTCTTGGGGCGCATTGGGAGCAGCAATGGCATGTTTCCACAGTGCCAAAACCTATGCTTTGAGCAGAATCCAATTCGATCATCCCATTGCATCATATCAATTGGTCCAAAACAAATTGGCATGGATGCTACGTGAAATTACAAAAGGACAACTCCTTGCATACCATTTGGGTCGAAAAAAGGACGATGGTACATGGTTCAACGAACAGATCTCACTTGCTAAGATGAACAACGTAGACATCGCCCTTGAAATCGCTCGTGTTTCAAGAGACATCCATGGAGCAAATGGAATTCTTGATGAGTATCCTGTTATGCGTCACATGGCAAATCTTGAGTCCGTCAAAACATACGAAGGAACTCATGACATTCACAACTTGATTCTAGGACGTTACATTACTGGCATTCAAGCCTTCACACGAACTGTTTGAGTCAATCAAACGTTGGGAAGCAAACCGATACGAGACAACCCGCCCCAAACAGGGTCAAGGAATCGAGGCAAGAACCGGTGACGCAAATAAACTGCTGCTGCTAAACTCAGTTTCTGGATCTTGTTGAGTTTAACACGTCGAGTGAAGACGTCACCCTGTTGCTTCTCGATCTGCTTGAGGATCTTGTCGTAAAAGGCAATCATTGCGGCAGGAGAGTAACGTGTTCGACGAGGAAGAAGTGGCAGAAGTTGGCGTGCTTCCTCAAGATAGGTACGGGCTCGTTTTGCATAATGATGGCAATACGGTTCCCATGCACTACTTAGAACAACCTTTCCGCCTGAAAGGTCCGCTTCAGTCATTCCATTACGCTCAAGTTCATCCAGAGGGAGGTAGACTCTGTCACGCTCAATATCTTCTCCAACGTCTCGTAAGACATTGGTCAGTTGCATGAAAATGCCCCATGATTCAGCGAATTTGCGGGCTCTTGGGTCATCATATCCATAAATTTCAATGCACATAAGTCCAACAACAGAAGCTACTCGATAACAGTAAACATACAATTCCTCAAAGGTTCTGTATCGGTTACTGTAAAGATCGTCTTCCATTCCAGAGATGAGATCATCAAAGACACTTCGAGGGATGTTGTATCTATCGATTGTATCTTTCAGTGCTAAGAAAACAGGGTCTGTGCTGTATACTTCGGTGTAGCAAGTTGAAAGTTTCTTTCTAAAGAAAAACAATTGATTGATTTTGTTGAGATAAACTTCATCCTCCAAGATTGTGGTGCGCTTCTGAAGAGATTCAAGTTGGAGACGGTATTCTGTTGCTTCTTGACTTAGTTCGACAGTTGAACCTGGGAAACGATCGGCCCAATCTCCATCTGCGATGTCGTCTGCACGGCGACAGAACGCATAGACTGCACACATCGCCAACCTTTGTTCGTCTGGCAAATACTTGAATGAGTGATAGAAGTTACCCGCCTCTCTTTTGGTAAGTTCTTCGCAGTACCGATAAGCGAGGCGATACAGTTCAATTGGTGGCTTGTCCGACCAAATTGGTGCATCAAGGTCAACGAAAGGATCAATCAATTCGTTTTGGTCGTTGAAGAGCCCAATCATCATTGCACCCTCTCGAAGTGCTTCCATTGCGGTGACACTTACTGCCTTTACGGCATCACGAGCAAGCATGACACCCGCTCGAAGTCTGTCAAGAGGAGTTGGTGAAGTTTTTGCCTCCACTGAACTCTCTGCCCCACCCTTGAGTGGAAAGAGAAGGTCCAGTGGTTTGCGGCGTTCCAACATCGTAAACAATTACGCCTAGCACCCGTTGTTTAAGAGACCTCCTCTCGAACGTTCGCATCAAAGCGATGTTTATCAAATATGTAAACATATACTTACAAAGTTTGCTCCTAGGCACTCTTGTTTTTCGCAAGTAGTCTTTGAACTCCACCGGGAATAATCAGAGCACGCAATAATTTCTTGAAGTATCCCTTCATTTCGTCGCGAGTGACTTTTATTTTTTCGTCCGAATCGAGAATGTTCCCTTCTCGAAGTAAAGTTACGGTCCTTTGTCCAATCAGTACGGGGAGCATCGATGCCGCTTTGAGTCGAAATTGGCGGTCAGGTATCATCTTGATATATTCAATTGCGGCATCAAGATGTTCGCTTGTCAGATCGAGATACGTATCGTACAATGGACGGAATGCATCGATGTTGCTTGTATTCAGCAAATCTTCAGGTTCGAGTCCATGGGCCTTCAATGAAGGACAGGGGATATAACAACGCCCGAATCGAACATCTTCAGGTATATCCCTGAGAATGTTGATCATTTGCAAAGCCTTACCAAAGCGTATTCCATTTTCGAAGAATTTTTTTTCCTTCTCTTCGGGAAGGGAGATGATGTGAGCAAGAGACATCTTGGTCCAAAATATGCCGACACAACCTGCAACCCTGTAGGTATAATCATCCAGTTCTTCCTCTGAATCTAATGAGGATATCTTGCCATCATCCTTTGCAATTCCAAACCGTTGCAAGTCAAGAATTTGGCCCCCGACAATAACATCGAGACATTCAAGAATTCGCTCTTGGTCACCCTGATCATATATTGACAAAGCTTGTACAACTTTCTTTACATTTCTCAACAATTCACCTTCGTCTGGGTTTGATTGAATGTCCGAAAGGGCTGACAAATCAGGGAAATCAATCGAACGACCTTGAGCCACCTCGTTGTACTGGGTCAAGGCTTCGATCAAGTCGCTGGTTCGTCCAGTTTTTGAATCTGCGATAGTATCTGCAACTCGGGCAAGCAAATACAGCAATCCAATCTGCCCACGAATCTTCTTTGGAAGATATTTGAGTGTTGGGTAAAACGAGCGTGAAGTAGTCTCCAACAACTTGTCGATTTCTTCGTCTATCAATACCGACATGCCCGCCCTCCAAACAGTTCCAACGCCCTCTCCCGCATGAAGATTATCACTGTGTGTTGGATGATTTGCAAGACAGAACAACGAAGACTTTAGAATCAGGGATGTTTAGGTATGGAAGGGTGAGGAGATGGAGTGTAGTTCCTGTGGAGCAGTAATCCCTGACGATTCCATCTTCTGTTCGGAGTGCGGAGCCCGGCAAGAAATCTCCAGAGCCGGCAGTTTTTCGGCCGTTGGTTCAACAAGTTTGAGTGGCGGTGAAGTCACTGGTGGTCGCGGTTTCGGTGTTGTTTCGGGTGAAGCAGTCCGACAACAACGTGACATGCAACAACAAGGAATGCCTCAAGGAATTCCAGCAGATATTCTACAAAATATCGCCTCAGGACTGCAACAACAGAACAATCTCCCACCAGGTGGGCAACTCCCTCCGCAGCAACCAAGTCAATTCCCCAACCAAATGAGTAATCAATTCCCTCAACAACAACCCTTCATCCCGCAAGGCCAACAACCAGTGCAACAGAATATTCCTGGCAATGTCATTCCACAACAAAGTGACATTCCACAACAGCCCCGAGGTCCAACCCTTGCAAGTGGTGCCGTTCCTAGTAACAACGTTGAATCACAGCTTGGCAAACAACTCGGAGGAACCACGGTGAGTAACAATCCTGCGTCTTCACCAACCGACGCTATGGTGAACCGGCTTGCGGAAACAGAACGTGCGGTCAAGAATGAACGCAGAAATCAATGGCTGAACATGAACCAATCCAGTGCATCCAATGTATTGGCGAACCTTGGAGCAGAACTTCCTTCACACCTCCGTGATGCTCAGGGGATTACTCCTGCAGCAGAGGTCATTGCTGGAACGATGGGCCAATCACCATCCGATGGCCCAAGCGATGCCTTACTCAGAAGAATGTGTGAAGTTGCATCACGCCGAGTTGCTCGTAAGCGTGGTGTTGCAGTCGAAACACCTGAGGCGAAAATTTCAGATGGTGTCCTAGTTGTCAATCTCACCTACGTAGATGATGGACGTGTTCTCGACACACCAGAAGATCTCAGTTCTGCTTTTGAACATGCAATTCAAACAGAAGTTGCTCTCAAAGGCTATGACATGAACGTCGAAATTGTTCTCTCTTGCATGAAAGATGGTGAGGTAAAAACCATCGGAGCAGAAGAGGAAGAAGACGATGAAGAAATGTTTGCATGTGAGGTCTGTGACGGTCTTGTCAAGGAATCAGATCCAAAATGCCCACATTGCGGTGCAATTTTTGAAGATGAAGAGGAGGATGAACCGCAACAGACTCGCAAAGGACCTCCTGGACCTTCTCGTTCCGGACCACCAGGACCTAAGAAATCAGGTGGAGGACCCCCCGGACCTTCTCGTTCCGGACCACCAGGACCTAAGAAATCAGGTGGAGGACCTCCCGGACCTTCTCGTTCCGGACCACCAGGACCT
>PBMQ01000030.1 GCA_002722615.1 Methanobacteriota archaeon
ACCTGCAAATCCTTGCATTCGTACTTCGCTTGCGTCACTGGTCGGCCATGACTTGACGTGACCAAAGGGTCGACTGGCCCGCTTTCGCGGGCTAAACGCCATGCTACCTCGACGTGGGTGGTGTCTTTTTGCCATTTTGGGCTCCTCCATTATTCTACAACACAGAGGCTCCGTGGAGCGTGCGAGGGCTCTTCAGGCCGGGAGTAGCCGTGACACAGAGCGCCATTTCCACGAACGGGAAACGGTGCCAGCGGGTTCCATCCGGATTGCCCAACGTGTCTGGCTGCTCACCCTTAGAGCAACCTTCCGACTTTCCACCCCTATATGAGTAGTTCGGTATACAAGGTGCTTCAAACACAACGACGTCGGCTCGATTTAGCCCTTGCACATCATCCTTTTGAACCCTCGACTTTTTCATCGAATCATGCCTGTCTTACACCACCCATTTCTCCGGGATGGCATTGAGGCAAGAGGCTACCAAATCGAAGCCACACAAGCCTGTATTCGTTGTTCGACGTTGTTGGTAATGCCAACAGGATTTGGTAAAACTGCAGTCCAATGGAACTGTATTGCTGATGCATTGGAGTCTGGCATATCAAAAATTGTCATTACTGCGCCGACGGTTGGTTTGGTGGAACAACAACGGAGAATGATTCTCGAACGTATTCTCATCGACGAAGATAACGTTCGGACGTATACCGGTGGAGATCGGCCTGCAAAGCGTGGGACAATATGGGAAGATGCAACCATCATTATCGCAACACCTCAAGTCATTCGTAACGATGTGGATTCGGGACTTATTCATCTTGATAATGTTGGATTGTTGATCATCGATGAAGCACATCACGCAAAAGGCAATCATGCCACAGGTCAAGTCGCAGATCGCTATCAACGTCAAGCCAAAGTCCCGTGGTTGGTTGCTGCTACTGCAAGCCCAGGTTCAACACAGCGATCGATTGAGCAACTATGGAATCGGTTGAACGTGAAACAAATTTACGTTGCCAAACGAGAGGATGACTTGCTCAAGCCATACGCTGTGGACATGAACGTTGCAACGATTCGAGTGATGCTCGACTCAACCACTTTGGCCCTTCTTGAACCGTTAGAAGCGCACCAGTTTGAGGAGACTGATGCCTTGAAACGCCAAGGGTTCCTTGCACCGACTGAGCACTTAACTGCAGGACTTATCGAGGAAGCGGCTCAACGTGCAAGTGTTGCCATTTCCCGTCGTGACCCACGAGGGTACGATGCAGCTCGACGCATCTCAGATGTCCGACGAATGCACATGTTGCTCGATTTGTTGAAGACACAAGGATTGCGTTCAGCCCGCTCCTACCTCGAACGTGCAGATGAACAACGACGAGAAGGTGAGCGATCAACAAGTCGTTTCCTCAAAAAACAGGTCATACACAACTTCCGACAATCGGTACAAGATATGGACGAATGTCACCCAAAATCTGGAATGGTTCGCCAGCTTGTTGAAGAGCACTTGGCACAAAATCCAGACGAGCGTATCCTCATCTTTAGCGAATACCGTGACACGGTCGATCATCTCGTGAACGATTTGAATCAAATCGAAGGTGCGATTGTCGATCGTTTCATTGGTCAAAGCAAGCGTGGAAAACGGGAGGGAATGTCGCAAAAGCAGCAACTTGCACAACTGGATAAGTTTCGAAATGGAGAGATGAATGTGCTTGTGGCAACATCGGTTGGCGAAGAAGGATTGGATGTCCCTTCTGCTTCCATGGTCTTGTTTTACGAGCCCGTATCCAGTGCAATACGTGCAATTCAACGAAGAGGTCGAACCGCTCGAGAACGAAGTGGATCTGTCCATGTCTTGGTTGCAAATGACACTCGGGATGTCCATGTTCTTCATGCTTCAAGAAACCGCGAGAAACGAATGCACAATGTTCTTGCAAGGATGCGCTTAGAAACTCCGATTGGTTCATTTGAAACTCGAAAAGAAGGAAACTTGTTGGAGTTTGAAGTTTCAGTGGATGATGTCAAGGGACCATCGTTGACATTCTTGAAGGATGAACGCTTACGACTAAAATCTATAGAAGAAGTTNCTAAGGAAGAAAAGATTGCTTCGCAAGAAGCCACCGCTAAGGTCTCCAAACAACCTGATTTGCACACGCGTTCTCGTTCACAGAAGAGCCTGTTTGACTTTGAGGACGATTCGNCTGACCCTTGGGATCCTGTTCTAGATGGTCGGGACATCAACCGCCAATAATCATCGCACGAGTTCGAAGTTGTGCAAGACGATCTGGGAAGTGGCCTAGGGCGAAGGCAACCAATTCAGCAAGGTGAATAACAGGAACTGAGGTATCTTTTCCAGTTACTTTACCAGCCTTCACTTGGTATGAATCAAGATTCGCATGTGAAATCGTGCATGCACTGACAAGGAGTTGTGCGCCGTTTGCCTTGGCTTCGGAAAGAACACTTGCCGTCATGCGGAGTGCAGTCTTCTCGTTAGTCAACAGACTTGGTGATCCAACACTTTGACAACGAGCATCGTATGCAACAGGAGTTCCGCCCAAAGCAGTAATGAGATCTTCGAGATAATGAGGGTTGAATGGGTCATCTTCTCCACAGAACCCATCGCGTTGCATGTAAGGACCGTAGTATGCAGCAATCTTCATGTTCAGAGGATTGAGAACCAATGCCTTGACTTTGTCCAAGCCGATTTCTTCAACGAGGAGGTGCAAGAGGTGACGAGACTTTGCTTCACCTGCATACTCAATCTTTGACGTTCGAGCGATGAGGTTGTTCAGTTGTGATGCAAGGACAGGATTTGCGTCCATGGTTGCAGCGGTATCACAATGTATGCTGTGTGAAGTAGCACAGGACGTCATNATGTCCAACCCTTTTTGTTCCGCTAGAGCAAGATTCCTTGCTGCAAGGGCGTGTTGAAGACGAGGCGATGCTTGTCGAATGATGTTTCCACCGTCCGAGGTTGCCTTTGGAAGTTCAACCAAGTCAATTCCAAGGGTCTTGCAGAGAGGTTGAATGCAATCTTCAACTTCCATCATTGCTCCTCGTGCAACGTTCCCAGGATAGTAAGCTACCTTCATCAAAACACCTCAAAACCGTTGATCGAGTTCATTGAACAAACTGACCACTTCGTGGTGTCCTTCGACTTTACCATTGAACATGTTAGGGATTTTTCCAACACCTGCCGGAGGAAGCAAAAGTGCTTGCAGACTTCGAATAGGAGGTCCACCCGTGCGTGTGAATCCAAGCATCATTCGCGCCGAAACTCCGGAAAAGACGTTAGATACAAGACCTAGTGGTCCGAGAACTTGTCTGTAAAGCGTTGTCTCGTTGAGTTTACCAGACCACTTGACGGAACGCCCGTACCACTTGACGAGTCGGCCATGTTTTCCAGCGTTCTTGTATTCGCTCAGAAGTAGGCTTCGAGCATCATTGAGCGTATCTGCAAGCGCTGCTCCAGCGACACCATGACGAGCAATTGAGGCTGAATCTGCCTCGTTCCAAATACCACCTTTTCCTTGCAAGGAAGCCATCAGTTGTGAACGATGCTTGCCTGAAGTACGTGGATCGTTGATTCGAATCCAGCGTTGAAGATGAATGCCTGGGCCTTCATAATCGGTATCAAAATCAACAGTATCAGACATTCCGTGGGCAAGCATGTGGCTTGACACTGCATTCATTTGACGAAGGGCAAGAGCGGTCTCGGATGCGAGAACTCCAACTGCTTGTCCACTGAGCAAGCGCTCACCTTCACGGGGATCGGCTTGCATCCAAGGCTTGGCCTTGCTTCGATTCTCTTCGAACTTACGGGTATCGACGATAAGGTCTCGAATGACTGGATAACCTGGAAGTGGTTCAATCTTGAGTTTGCCATTGGAGACGAGGTCTCCAACCCGAGCAACATCAGCCAGAACAACACGACCGTTTGCACGGACTCCAGTTGTTGCAGTTGCGCCTACGACGCCACGACGGAATGCAAAGCTGCCATCAACATCTCGCTGGAATGTCATGAAGAGGTCTTCAAGGGATGCTGATGCGGGGACTGCTGTTGCGACAACGTCCCACCCACGCTCGCCCTGTGCAGGACAATAGCGGAACAATTCCAACTCGACTTGGATTTCTGTTGCATCGATGATACCTGGCGCAAAGTCTCCCTCGATTACGTCGTCTTCGTCAGATGTGCCGTACGCCTTCATCTCTTCAACAAGTTCGAGTTGAAGCGTTCCAGAAGCATCAACGCATGCGATTCTTGGCAAGGCTTCGAGAACCCAGTCGTTCCACGGTGGTTCAAAATCGACGTCACAGAGTTTAATCTCCTGCACGCTACTCGCACCAAGAGAGGATAATTTTCCGTCCCAGTCTAGTCCTGCCTTACAGAATTCATCATAGGCAGTATCTCCAATCGCACAAACCGAGTAATGCATTGCTGAAAGGGCTGGTCCGTCGGATTGAACCGATTGCCAGAGTACTTCTGCATTGTCAGGCATTTCCCCCTCTCCCCAAGTCGAGGTGATGACGAGAAGTCGCTTGATGTTAGCAAGGTTGGATTTGTCGTAACCGTCCATATCAACTACGCTGGCTTCAAGACCATACTTTGAAGCCATTTTTGCCGTCTTTTCAGCAAGTCCAGCAGCGTTTCCAGTTTGCGAACCGAAGAGAATTGTCAGTGAACGATCGCCACCCATGAGTGCAGTGAGTTGATCAGAAGCAGATCCGGAGACTGCGACAGTGGAAGAAGATTCGAGGACAGGTTCTGCTGCCTCAGAAACGCTTGATTGATCGAATTCTCCTCCGTCGACTTCACTCATTTTTGGTAGAACTAAATTCGCCCACTTTTCCCACTCGGGTTCATACTCAACATCGCAAAGTTGAATTTCTTGAACGCGGTTTGCCCCGAGGGCAACGAATTTTTCATCCCAATCTATACCTGCCTTGCAAAACTCATCGTAAGAAGTATCACCAATTGCGCACACAGAAAAGTTAACTCCTGCAAGTGGTGGGTTTTGTTCACACGTTGCCATCCAGAGGTCTTCGGCGTTATCAGGCATTTCTCCCTCGCCCCAGGTTGAGGTGATGATAAGCACTCTTTTGAGATTTGAAAAGGAGCTGGGGTCGTATCCATCCATGTCGAAAATGGTGGGCTTAAAGCCCAACTTTTCGGCCATTTTTTTGGTTTTCCCGGCCAATTCTTCTGCATTGCCTGTTTGAGAACCAAAAAAGATTGATAATTCAGGGTTTCCTTTTACCGGCAAAACTAACGCCTCCGTTGATACTAACGACGAATCAATAGTCTTTGAATGTTGGGAACAGTCCACATTTTCTTAGTAAAATATGGGGTGATAAAAATCACATGTGGAAGTCGTCATCGCCACCAAATCCGTCAGCCATACTGACACCTTTCGATGAAATGACATCATCGATTCGAAGAATCATAATCGCAGTCTCAGTTGCTGATTGAATGGCCTGTTCAACAACTCGGAGCGGTTCCAAGACGTTTGCTGCTTGCATATCGACGACTCCACCTTCGTAAACATTGATGCCAGCATGAGATGCACCATCTGCATGTGCTTTTCGCAAAGCAATGATGGTTGTTACGGGATCGAGTCCTGCATTTTCTGCTAGAGTTCGTGGGATGATTTCAAGAGCGGATGCAAATGCTTCGATTGCCATTTGTTCACGTCCGCCAATGGTTTCTGCATAGGTCCTCAAATCGCGACTTAGTGCAGCAAGGACGCTACCTCCACCGGTCAGGACTGCTCCATCTTCCCACGCAACGGAGACAACACCAACTGCGTCATCGAATGCTCGACGGATTTCGTCGACAACGTGTTCCGTACCGCCTCGGAGAAGAACCGAGACCGACTTTGCTTCAGGACAGCCAGTGATGAATGTCATGTCGCTTTCACCGATTTTTCGTTCTTCAACTCGTGCGGCGTGACCAAGATCATCACCAGAGAGATCGTCCATGTTGGTCACAATACGGGCTCCAGTGGCCTTCGAAAGTGCTTCCATATCGGATTTCTTTGCACGGCGGATTGCGAAGACTCCAGCTTTGCTAAAGTAGTGTTGGGCAAGTTCATCAATGCCCTTTTGGCAAATCAAGACGTTCGCGCCTGAGGCAGTAATCTTATCGACCAGGCCACGAATGTAGTTTTCTTCCTCAGCAAGGAATGAAGCGAGTTGGTTCGGATCAGTAATCTGAATCTTTGCGTCAACTTCGGTCTTTTTGACTTCCACTGCAGAATTCACAAGTGCGATTTTTGCGTCATTAATGCTTCGAGGCATTCCTGCATGTACACGTTCTTTGTCGAGAAGGATTCCATCGATAAGGGATGAATCTTTGATTGAACCACCTTGACGCTTCTCAACCTTGATGTCACTCAAATCAACAAGGCGCTCACCTTCATCGATGACTCCGACTGCATTGACAGCTCGGACACAGATGTCTGCCATGAATGCCTTGACTGCTCCTGCAGACTTTCCAGTGAGCGATGTCTTGGCTACTTCGAGGAGAACCGCGTCGTTGCCTTCAGTTGAGATTCCATGGCTTTCAAGCAAGGAAATTGCCTTTTCAGCCGCTAGACGGAATCCTTCACAGATGACCGTCGGATGTACATTCTGTTCAATGAGGTCTTCTGAACGCTTCAAGAGTTCACCGGAAAGGACGACTGCAGATGTTGTTCCATCGTAGCAGTGTTGTTCCTGAGTCTTAGCAACTTCGATGATCATCTTTGCAGCAGGATGTTCGATATCCATTTCTTTGAGAATGGTTGCTCCGTCGTTGGTAATGACAACATCCCCCATCGAATCCACAAGCATCTTGTCCATTCCTTTTGGCCCAAGCGTTGATCGAACAGAATCCGCAACTGCCTTAGCAGCAGCAATGTTGTTTGATTGGGCACTACGTCCTCTCGTGCGCTGTGTTCCTTCTTTGAGAATGAAGATTGGTGCTTGTCCGTTTCCATACATGTTGTTCACCTTCGTCTTAGTGCGAGTTGCTGTGGGTCTTGAACCCTACGACTGACCAGTTTACAATTGACCATCGAGATATTGTTGACCGTAGTGCGTCCATTGTTCCATGGTCCATCCATCAGGTAAGCCTTCTGGAGGGAGTGGCGGCCCCCCTGCAGCCGGAGCCGCCGGA
Organism: Methanobacteriota archaeon; assembly: GCA_002722615.1. Classification (GTDB taxonomy): domain Archaea; phylum Thermoplasmatota; class Poseidoniia; order Poseidoniales; family Poseidoniaceae; genus MGIIa-L2. The sequence continues at coordinate 7,139 of PBMQ01000030.1, forward strand.
GGTGCAGAATCAGGAATCGCCATTGGCTCGGGGCTTGGCGGGGCTGACATTGGGACCGTTGGAGCAGCAGCGACTGCACCATAGGTTGCTGTCAAGGAATCTTGGTACATCATTTCATCCCAGTCATCAAGATCATCCTCTTTGTCAATAGTTGTAACAATCTTGAACGTGATGAAACCAAGAACAGTGATGACAATGAGGAATCCACCCCAAAGAACGATGTTCTTGATGAGTTCTTCGTTACCTTCTGATGAGGCACCATCTCCATCACCGTTGTCTGCGGTTTGCTTCTGAAGAACAACCGTCAATTTTGCAGTTGGAGAATCAGCTACAGTAAGTGAGGATGCGTAAATCGTGAAGTTCACGGTGAGTGTGTCCGATGGTAGGTTGATGAGCGACCCCGTCTTCGCCAAGATTTCGATGGTCACGATTCGAGAAGTATCTGATTCAAGTGAGAAACTTCGATCATCGTTATCAATTCGAACACTGATGTACTTTGACCATTGCTCATCGTCAACCTTGTCCATGGAAATGGTTTGTGAAGGGTAAACCAACGGATTGAGTTTGTTCTTGACTTCAATGTCCATTGTGTAAATGAGGCCTGCTTCTTCAATCGAGATTGGAGCAGGAGGGGTCAAATCGATTGTACCTTGACGTCCGACCAGATAGGTTGCTTCTCCAGTACTGGCGATGGTCGGGTCGTTAACTGATGTTGCTGTTAGGCCGAGGGTACGGGAACCATCTGCATCAGAGAGGAATCGGAAACGGACCGTTGCTTCCCACGTTTCACCCGATGGAACGACTGGGGTTGTTGCGACACCGCCAATTGGAGCAGGATCGACGAGTTCAGCAACCATTCCATCTGGGATGTCAAGGGTAATCGTGAATCGGTCGTCGCTGTTTCCGTAGTTGGTGATTTCAAACGAACGGTCAGTAGTATCCATCGAACCTGGTAGGAAGGACTGATCCGAGGATTCATCAGAAACTCCAACAGCGGCTGTATCGAGAATCTCAACGTTGATTCGATACGATACTGAAACGGATGAATCATCAACATTCGTTGCAATTACATCCACATAATACGGAGCAGGAGACAATCCAACCGGCATTGGGAGTGTGAGAATCAGAGTGGTCTCCCCATCCCAAGCATCGAGGATGGCCGTGGTTTCTCCTGCTAGTTGAGCACCGAGAATGTACTGGTGAGGCCCACCGAGAGACAATGCGTATTGCTCATCATCGTTACCAAGATTAAGCAGCGTCATGTAGACGGTTTCTGTAATCCCATCTGCAGCACTCTGGAAGGTGTTTTCATCAGCACTGATGGATGCTTGACGCAGGATAGGGACCTCGATGTTACGGCCCAAAATGTCAGCACCGAACAGAGATGAACCACAAGATGGGCAAGTGGCTCGGAGGTTGAAGGAAATCACACCAGGAGTAGCAAGGCTATCTGCAGTTACATTCAGTTGGAGATTCACAATCTCAGCCTTTTCAAGGATGATTGGGTTGGGAACCGGAGCGCCAGTTTCGTTTTCAACGACTGCAGACCATCCGTCTTCGGAGAAGGTCGTTACCAAATTGAAGGATGCATCGCGGTTACCGATGTTTTGCAAGCGAACTGGGATAAGCCCAGAATCACCTGGTAACAAGGTATCTGCAAGCAGTGGAGTTTGTGAAGTAAGAGATACACCGTATTGTTCAGTGACTGCGAGGTTCATTGTGACTCTACCTTTCTCCCCGGAGTTGGTACCACCACTGTCTGTGAACCAGACCTGCCACGTTTGTTGTTGTACATCAGCACCTGCTGGGATGCTGATGTTGACATAAACATCGATGGTTTCTCCAGCACCGATGCTCGGGATAATGACTGGGGAGAAGAAATCATTCGGGTTTGTGGTCTCAATTCGGATCGAAGGGAAGGCCGGATTCATCCACGTCAAGTTTGTCACATTGGAATAGACTGACACTGTTGCACCAGAGTATCCGTTGTTGGTCACAAGACAATGAAGTGCAACGGTGTTTGATGGTGGAGATGAGAATCCTGCTTCAGGATTATCGCAATTAATGCCGAGTGTGAAATCTGCAACCTTTGAAACTCCAAATTGGATGAAATCATCAACGTGCATGCCTTCCGATGCACCACTGTTGTCGGAATTGAACAAGAGTCCGAGAGAGTATGAATTACCTCCAAGGAACAAATCAGGATTTGCTAGACTTGGGATTTGAGCCCAGTCGACTTGAGGGTCCCATGAAACATTGGTCCATTGGCCCGAAGCAGGGCTTGGAGCACCATTCGTGAAGTTCCAAACCAAGGATTCCATCTTGTTGTTGTAGTTCCCTGATCCTCGCCATAGTTCGAAAGCTACATTGTCACCCGCAGCGAGTGAACCCCATGTCTGAGCGTAGAATTGTGTTGAGATGAATTCCCCTGCAAAGAATGTCTTTCGGCACACATAAGTTTGGTAGGTGTTGCTTAATCCGGGGTCGAGTTGTCCCAAGAAACCACATTGGCCACCAGCAGGGAAGTAGGAGTGAACGAGACGGTCGTGAGCACCAGATGGATAGTCAGCGCCAGGGGCAGAGTGTCGCCAGTGGTCAGTACCCTCTGGGCCGCCAGTGTCGGTTTGCCAACTACCTGATCCTGTTGCATCCCCACCGCCAGATGGATATCGGCCCGAAATGAACGAAGGTGATTCAACAGCAATTGTTGTACCATCGAATTTGTCTTTCATGATCGCAACTGGAACCGTTTGTTCAAGGACATCGTTCTCATTTCGGTCATCGGCAGCGAAGAGTACACTACCTCGGACAATAAGTCCTCCAGACAAATCGTTGGTTGTGGTGTCGAGAATGGAATGGGCTATCATAGGCATCCAAACATAAGACACTTCGTGAATTTGCCCAGCGAGGAGATCAGGGGTTGTGAAATTAGACGATTCGATCACATATCCAATTGGATGAACGATTTCAATCAAGACTTCCGCAGATTTTCCTGTTAGGGAACTACCACCCAGTTTGACCTGAACATTGACTTCGATCTCTTGACCCATGACGAGGTAATCGATTGTGGATTGATCGGACTGCACCCATGTCTCGGCTGAATCGGTTGCGTTTCCAAGTGTGATTTTTTGTACAAAGAAGTCGTCGTTCTGACCTCCTCGACCAGATGCAGCCTCAGCAGAATCCAATACAAGGATGGAGGCAGTCTGAAACAACATGAGAGCAATCAAAAGCATAGGGATACTACGTCGCATCGTCATCAACATTCATCCGAACAACTTTCATCATATGAAGATGGTCGTTGTTTGCTCTCTAATTCTGGGAGCGGTGGTCCTCGGAAATAAGTCCCTGAATCGTAGGCTGGTCATACGGTGGAGAATCTTTTGAATCCATCTGAAGCAGACTGTTATCAAATTCAGGCAAATCAAGAGGTACATCTTCTGGAATTGGGGGAAGTTGAGGTGTGTTGAGAGCTGACGCTGTTTCACTGACTGCATCGACACCTGTTGGAGTCGCTGATGCCATGGCAGAGAGGCCTGTTGCAACCTCTTGGCCCTTTGAAGCAACGCCCGCAGCCGCTGCAACTGCCAATGTAGCAGTAGTCGATACAGCAGCTGTTGTGACTTTACCAAGAAGACCGAAGTCAGGAGAATCCCTTCCATCGAATCGAGACACGACGTCTTCATCATGTTTCATCCAATCCGGAGGATTCGTTGAACCCCCTTCCAATACAGCCAAGGTCGTAAAGGCTGCAAGAGGCATGACCGCCAGAGCGGTCAGTAAATCCAAGAAACTGGTTTCAGGAATCACTGCATCCCCGAGGAAGGTCTGGAACAGATTGGCTTCGAACGTAATGGATAATTCTGTATCCTGCCCCATCCAACCAAGAACAACTAAACTTGCAAATCTACCCATCAACCAAAGGACGAGAACGGGGGCAAGCCAAGACAACTTGGTCATCGAGATTAGCCATCGGCGCGTAAATGTTGCTATTCCGATGTATCTTCGACAGAATCGTGGATATATCCGCATTGCCATCAACAAACCAATGATGTACAGAAGGATCGCAAGTTCAAGTCGTCGGTTCAAACGAACGATGGATTCTGGAACCATCATGACCAAGGTAAGTGGGATGGTCACGAGGAGAATTTGGAATGGTACAGCAAGAAGTAACAAACCACCGTGTGTTGAGATCAGAGAATTACCTCGCAACATTCGCCGGTTCACGAGCATTGAGAGAGAACCATGAGGAGATGATGAAAAATTATCTCGTGCACGGCGTAAACTCGATGCTGAACGACCTCCGCGAGACATACCAAGTGCAGCCACCCAGCCACCACGCTCGACAATTCGAATTGGTTGGTATCCGCCCATGATCAACGCAAGGAACAACGCTAGCATTCCGTATCCAAGTGAGGCTGCCATAATCCAAGGCAACATCTCTCGTTGAATTCCAATGGTGATGTTTTCACCAGTCATGTCGAGTTGGAGCAGGTACGTGATGGAGAACGCGGCCATTGGTGTTAAGAAAATTTGACAGAATACAACGAAGGTCAACCATATACGAGCGGTCAATGGTCCACGTTGATTGGCCCGCCCCATACATCGGATGGACTGGATTGGTTAGACAAAGGTTCCCCTTCATTTTGAAGTGTTGAAGTTAGTTTTGAGGCTCGTCAGGAAGTACCATTGGGTGACCGTCACTCAGCCACAAACGGAGCCAACCTCGAATAAACCCATCTTTGCGTGGACGACCTAAATCAGGACGCATCATATCATCCAATTTCTTCGAACACGATGCACAACGAACTGATTCAACCCACCATTCTGGTTGCGGATGTGGACAACATGCATCTTCTGAATCAGCGATGTTCATCACCAATTGCAACCGTTGTGCCATCTCTAACGTACAGGCGACTGGAGGGCCACCAAGGAATGCTTGAGCCCGTGAAAGTAAGGTCCAACCACCAGCCAAGAATAAACCGTAGCCAAATGTTGATTGTCCACCAAGGATGCTGAGATAACCAAATAGAAGAGGCAACAGAGTTGTGAAAGTCCCAAGATTGTGGAACCAACGCATATGCAGTACTCGTTGGGTCAGTCTCGGAGAAAGCGGTATCGGTTCAGGGTGGGGTGGAAGGCGTTTGTTGAAGCCTGAAGTCCGGCTCAGGACCATGAATGGGACTCGAGGAATCAGGTGGCCTAGGAGGAATCCAGCGAAAAACAACAATACCGCTGCAATCATGACAACCACCTACGATGTGTTGAGTCGATTGAGTGTTGCCTCAACTTTGTCCATACCACGTAAAATATCCTCTTGAGATATTGTGAACGCAAAACGGAGGTGCCCTTCTCCCGACGGTCCGAAGGCAGTACCTGGTGAGCACAATACGCCATCTTTGAGCAATTCCATTGCTAACTCTTGACTGTTCAAACCAGGAACCTGAATCTTAGGAAAAACATAGATCGACCCTTTCGGCCGATGACACTCGACGCCTGGCATAGCGTTGAGTCGGTCAACGATGAGATTGCAACGGGCATGGAACTCCTTCGCTAAGATATCGGGATAATCGGAGGCCTTCTCCATGGCTTCAAGAACTGCATATTGCATTGCATCATTCGAGCATGCCGTGATGTAATATTGCATCTTGATGACTTGCTTCATAGCTTCCAAATTGGCAGACATGATGTATCCAATTCGCCATCCCGTCATTGCGAAGGTTTTGGAAAAAGAATTGATTAACATAACCTTATCATAATTCGTCCCTACAAAGGAAACGTGTTCAGCATCGAAGACAATTCGGTCATAGACTTCATCGGAAAGAATCCAGAGATTGTGACGCTTTGCAAAGTCGAGTAGTTCATCTCTTTGCTCGACGGTTAATGTGCCTCCAGTCGGATTGGAAGGGAAATTGTAAAGAATTGCAACTGTGTTTTCGTCAACTTGAGATTCCAAATCTTCGATTTTTGGAACAAATTCATTCTCAAAAAGGCAAGGATAATACCGACTTTCACCGCCACAAAGGGTGACATCTGGACCATACAGAGGGAAATAGGGCTCTGGAAGAAGGACGTTTTTTCCGGGATCAACAATTGTAAGGAACAAATTGAGCAACGCATTGGTTCCAGACATGGTAATGCATACATTGTCTTCGGTCAATCCCGATTCCAGATGATGCCAAGATTCGGCAATCTTAGCACGGAGCGGAGGTAATCCAGCAGTCGTCGTGTACTTGTTCCGACCGTCAAGCATAGCCTGATGAAATGCTTCTATTGCGATTGGGGGTGGTTGAAAGTCCGGTTCACCGAGACCGAAACTGATGACATCATCGCCGGCTAAGTCGAACATCTTTCGGACGCCAGTTGGTTGAATTGCCAAGGCGCGTTGACTGAAATCACCCACTGGTTTCACCACCTTCTTCGGGTTCAATGATTGCATCGAGTACTTCTTCCTCAATCGTAGGCGGAACATATGTTGCATTCTTGGCATCGTATTCATCACCATCGCCGCCGAGTAGGATAATCAAGGCAAGAACCAAGAGTGCGATTGCAAGACCAACCATGATGACTTCTTGGAATCCAAATTTTTCAGATTCAGGCTGTCCATCCCATCCACCCGTTACAGTTGTAGCAACCATCAGTGATTGAACACCTTCCGTATTGATTGCTCGAACTTCGACAGTTCTGTTGCCTTCGAGTAGTTTGGATGTGTCGAGGGCAACACTCCAGTTGAATCGTGCAAAGGCACCAACGGTTTCTGCTCCTTCGTCAAAGGTAGCCGGCATCCATTCCCCTCCGTCGATTCGATATTCGACAGAGGAAACTGCACTGACTTGTCCCCATGCAAGACCAGTTACAGTTGTGATTCCATTGCTTGCATTTGTCTCGGTGATGTGAACTTGAGTTGTAACATCAACCTCCCCTGTCAATCCCTGATACTTGAGATCAAATGCCATTGAAACAGCGGCATATGCATCAACCATTCCAAAGCCAAAGTCTCGATTCCAGAATGGATCAACATCTGGAGCAGAAGGTCCTCCACGGCGCTCGGCAGTGAGTTTGAGAATCTCTTTGATTTCAGCAGGGGAAATATCAGGATTTGCTTCGATCATCATTGCCATGACTCCAGAAACAGCAGGTGTTGCATAGGATGTACCTGAGCCGCGACCAGTGTATCCATTATCACTCGCATCACCGCCAAGGAAATTATTGCATGTTCCTGAGGTGACACATGCTTCCGCTTGAATGATGTTTGTGCCTGGTGCTGTAACCTCAGGTTTGAGTTCGTTCAATGGATTCCCATCAGCGTTGTCACGACGAGGTCCTCGTGAAGAATAACCTGCAATGGTGTCATCTTCTCGATCAATGGTGTTGATGTCATCTGTTGCCCCAACAGTTACTGAAAGGTCTGAAGAGCCCATTCCAGAAAGCCCATCATTGTCTGGGCCATCGTTGCCCGCAGCTACACTAACAACAACACCGGCAATCATTGCTTCATCGAGAATACGACTGTGCATGTCCGAACCGTCGGAACCGCCCGCTTCATGAGAAGTAATTCCCCACGAAAGAGAGATGATGTCAATTCCATATTCACTTTCTTCGGCACCTGCCCATGCATCATCTTTGTGATCAATAATCCATTGCAATCCATTCATCGCAGATTCGTAAAATTCCTGGGAAAGAAGATAATTTTCGAACGGTCCTGCCCCAGCATCGGTTCCGATACGAACATCGACAAGGGCTGCATCAGGTGCCGCTCCATAGAAGTCAGTCTGTTCACCGTTAGAATCGATTCCTGTAGCAGCGGCCATTCCCATACAAGCAGTACCGTGTTGATTACCATCGTCTGGATCGTAGCTTCCATCCTCAACCCGACCCCCCGCAAGAACACAAGTTGGGTCGGTATGTACAAAGCAAACAGCATCGTAGCCTGCTACAAATTTCTCACTTAGCCCTGGATGCTCATTATCGACTCCTGTATCAACCATAGCGATAACAACACCATCGCCACTGACTCCCAAGTCCCAAGCACCGGGATAAAGTGTTGAATTTCGAGCCTTTACTGCAGGCGTTTGAATATCTCCATAGAGGTGGATTTCGCCATAGCGTTCGACCATTACTACGTCATCGAGTGCTGCAAGTTCTCCAACGATCGATGTATTGAGCATACCGAGAAGAACTGCGTCAACAGACTCGATAACATCAACAACGTTCAGACCCATTTGCTCGAGTTGTGCAAGATGTCCTTGGTTGACATCTACCCCATAGGAAATCCCTATTCCGGTAATGAAATGTGATTCTTGGAGAGAGTCATGAACCTTGTTTCGGTCTTGATCAAGAGCAGAGCGTTCCCACCACGGTCGTTCGTCAATAATCCATCCCCAACCATCTTGTTCAGGGATGGTAAGTGTTTGACCATCGGGTAGAATCTGAACATTGTTCTCAAGTCTGATATAATCGGAAGGTGGAAGAGTAAGAGACCCGATTAGAGGCCCCATCAAGACGGTCAAACATAGAACTGCCCAGAGCCGACGTGTCCGCATAGTATCACCGAAACAAGTTCTTAGCATGAATATTCGGATGTGTTGAGTGGTGGTGGGGGCAGAGGGATTTGAACCCCCCCTAGCGGGTTTCTTCTGACTTCAGCGTTCGTGAAAAGGCTTCAGTTCTCGGTTCTCACGGGTCGGCGCTCCAATTGTTCATCAATTGTCAGCAAACCCACTTGTCGTCATCCCCGTGCAATTGGAGCCCGCGGTACTACCAAGCTATACTATACCCCCAGATGTTCAACTGAGATCAGTTCTTGGCCTGTCGACGTGCACGCTTTCGGCGTCGCAATTTCTTCTTGCGCCACTTCCAACGTTGATTGCCAGTCTTTTTCCAAGCACGTGAGCCTCGCTTCATGGTGAAC
>PBMQ01000031.1 GCA_002722615.1 Methanobacteriota archaeon
CGCTTGGGGGACCTGATGGAGGGCCGCTAGGAGGACCTGAGGGTGGACCTGACGGCGGACCGCTCGGTGGGCCGCTTGGAGGACCTGATGGAGGGCCAGAAGGCGGGCCGCTCGGAGGGCCGGAAGGTGGACCGCTTGGGGGACCTGATGGTGGACCTGAAGGCCCGCTTGGTGGGCCAGAGGGAGAAGGGGCAGGCCCTGTAGGCAATGGAGGTGGAGATGATTTTGTTTGTACGACGGGTTCTGGCTCCGAAACAGGTTCAGCCACAGCTTCCTCAACTGACTGTTGTGGAGGGGCGAGTGGCGTAAGCGGTGTTTGTGTTAACAAATCAGCGGCAGGTTGTTCTGGCTCTTTGCTTACTAAAGGCGTAGAGAGGAGTGGGTCAGCGACAGGTGTTGAGAGCAAGGGGTCATTCGCAGGAGGAGATGTTAAAGGATCTAGGTTCTTTTTCTGCTCCCATGGTGGTGTTCTCGGTCCGTCTTCTTCAACAGTATTGAAAGTTCCAACGCTGATTTTGGTTGCTCCTCCTTCAGCGTTCTCTCCGAAGAACGTAGACATCTGAACCTCCGTTGGATCGATCAATTCTCGCTCTTGAACGTTTCCGAAATCACCGAGGTTGGTGTCAAAAGCGCCAGAGAAAAGGCTCGAGCCTACAGCATTTCCAATCTGTCGCCCTTTTGCTTGTTGAAATTCAAATTCTGCATCATACGGGCCTAAGTTGAGAGATTGCCCTTGTCCATCGAGTGAAAAGGACCACTCTCCATCGCTGAGTTTGAAAGCAAATGAAAAGGAACGTGTCAAGCCCGGCCCAATCGATGAAACACCCGAACTAGGCTCGATTGTGGTCCCAATGCTGGTTGTCACCTTTGCAGAAATTCCACCAATTGGAATCGCAGATTCATTGGTCAAGTTAAGTGAGACTTCAACGATGTCTTCGTCGTCATCGTCAATTTCCATTCGAACGGATTGTAACATTACAGAAAGCGAACCAGCAGTAGCCGTATGTTCTTGACTCATCTCTCTCACCTGTCATGCGTAGACCGTTCATCACTTTAAGTTCAAGCGCGTATCGCTCGGCAAAGACCAATCAACTGCGGCTACGGTATGATTGATCACGTCAATTGATGTCCGATATTCTGCAGCCTTAGATTGGGCGCGTAGTATGTCTCGAAGCCCCAAGAACCAACCGAGTATGGGGATAAGGTATCGAAGTTTATGCAATGCTCTCGGGCCAAAATGGTGCAACTCGAGAAGCGTCCCATTATCGTGCACAATCGCAATTCGGAATGCGCGTTGTCCAAGCGATCGGCCGTAGGCACGTCCTGTATATTTCCAATACAACCAGAGAGAGGCAAAGAAAATCGTCCAAGTAGAGAGGAACGAAATGGCATAGCGTACATCTTCCACAAGGTAGTACCAACTGAAGAGAATTTCAAGAAACACAAATCGTGTCAAGCCGTGGAGAAGAAGAGACATTGCGATAACATCGATTGCGAATGCAGCAATGCGGCGCCAAACAGGTGCGATAAGCATCCCTTCGGGCGCAGTTTGGAGGACTTGTTGAGCAAGTGTGCCGCCTTGATAGACCGCAACTGGACTTTCCGCCATGATTCCTCCAATCGCTGTTTATTGTTGAACCTGCGTGTTAGCCATTAACCAAATGCCAAGCAAACAGCCCTCTCTCTTCAGCCCACTCCAGCCACGAGCGCCACGTTGGATCGTATCGTAAAGTCTGAGGGTCCCCGACCACAACGAGGCCGCGCTTTGCTCGTGTTATCGCTACGTTCAATCGTCGTTGATCACTGAGGAAACCAACAACACCATCTGAGTTTGAACGCACTGCTGAGAAAATAATGACATCTTTTTCACGCCCTTGATATCCGTCAACCGTATTGATTTCAAGCCCTGCAAAAAGACCACCTTGTTCTCTTCCCTTATTACTGTCAAAGATATCAGACAGAGCCCGAACTTGCCCGCTGTACGGTGTAATAATTCCAATATCAGAAGGAAGAACGTCCCCCGGTTGGAGCAACCCTTGGACCAAATCATAGATTCTCGCTGCCTCAATCGGATTGCTTCGGCTTCCTCCTTCCTGCTCTTCATCTTCAACTCCTTCGAGAGGGATGAACGCAAAGGGATGGTCCCAATCTGGCCATAGAATCCCTGCAGGAGCGGGGCGGTCGGAAGCATCGCAACCATCGTTGAGTTGATCGTCATAAAAGCGAGCGCTTGGAAATTCTCGAAGTACTGGGTGCATTCTGTATTGGACATCGAGTAAGTATGATTTGACGCCAACATCGATCAGACGTTCAAACAGTGATCGCCCAAGTCCTTCTTTCTCTGCTTTCCTTGAGATGACCGTCGGGGGAAGTTGCTTGTGATCTCCAACCAAAATCAATTGCCGGCAACCTTTGGAGATCGGAATTAAAGAACTCGGTTCGATGGCTTGCGTTGCTTCATCCATCAGCACGATTGGGAATCGGCGGCCTTCAAGAAGGCGGTGCCCGGAGCCAATGTTGGTTGAACAAATCACCTCGGCGCTATCCAAAACCGATGCAATCATCTCCTTCTCCAATCGTCGGATTTCTTTCTTGTTGTGTTGTATGTCACGGTGTGCGAGTCCTTTTTCACGTCCTTTCAGTTTCGGCAACGCTCTGTGAACCTCGTCCATCTCGTCTCGTATAATTGCGATTTCATCTTGCTTCGGATGATCTTCCAATTGTGCATCAAGTGTTGCAGTTCGTAACGTTTCGCGAACCTTAACCGGGCGTCCAATTCGGATTGCTCGAATACCATGATCAAGCAATCCTTCGAGGAGATTATCGACAGCAACATTGGATTCAGCAGTTGCAAGAATTGGCCCCCTCCCCTCCCGAGAAAGTTGAGCAAGGGTTGCCACTGCAGTGTGAGTTTTTCCTGTCCCTGGAGGGCCTTGGATAATGGTCAAGCGACGGGACATTGCTGATTTCATTGCTTCCGCTTGGGACGGATTGAGAGCAACATCCAACGGTTCAACTCGAATGAATTTCCCTGAAATCTTCGGCGTCATCGATGCGTTCTCTTCTGGGTCATGCACTTGGCCGAGAAGCACATCTCGAAGAATCGTCCCACGGTCTCCCTCTACAGAATGAAACATTTCAAGCGCTTCTTGCATGCGATCGTGTGCGACTCTGTTCGCTCCTCGGTCAAGGCGCCATGTCCCTTTTCGTAGGTCTTTTGGCCTCTGCCCAACAACAACGCGTAGACGGGTCGGACCACGTTCGAGGACGATACCTTCAATGGTTTTCTCGCCGAGTGGTTTGGATCGACTAATGACAACAATGTCGCCATGTGTGAATCGGTGTTGGCCGAGGTGTTGACGTTCCAGATGTTCAAACACCAAGATGTCCTCACCGAAGAGTGTACCATTTGTTCGTCCTTTGAGGCCGAGTAAAGCAAGGCCAGATGCTTGGAGGCGGTGATGCGACCATGAAGACCAACGTTCCTGTATGATGGATGTCTCTTCCTGTAATTCTTCTTCGAGCAACGATGTAAAGTGCCGAAAATGATCTTGCCCGCGTCGCCAAATCCCACCGTCTTCGCCTTCCGGTGACAGGTCATCTTCATAGGAAGAACTGTCCATCCGTCGGACTCGGCCTCGCTCTGCCATGGTTCTCCCACCTGTTGCCATCATTTCAGACTATGGCGAATGATACGTTCCTCGCCCATGGGATGGTGATGCTTAAACCACAAGTGCCTACCGTGAAAGTAGGCGAGACGATGTTTTGGAAGCGCAAGAAAGGAGGGAGTGAGGATGGAAATCCTTGTCCGTTTTGCGGCGCACAAAACGAAGTTGGAGCAACGACCTGCATTCAATGCTACTATGATTTGAACAAACCCGCTCGAGACCAACATCTCGAAGTCGCTTCAGATGTTCAAAGCGATTTGCTTTCAACACTCATGAATGATGATGATTCAGGCGATGATGAAGAGTTCGCTGTTGAAGCGGTATTGGACCTCGAAGATGTTACTATTGAAGTTGAACAGTACGATGATCCGGATTCAAGTGACGGATTTTCCTTTATCGATAGTGAAGGGCCAACCCTTTCTGAAACGGTGGAATTTGAAGCACAAGATGAAGTCGAATTGACCACTGAGGATGCTCCCGAGATTGAAGAGCGATTTGAGCTCCCTGAATCAAATCCATTGGATGAAGTTGAGGAACCCATCCATACCGGTCAAGGCCAATTGTTCCAATCGGATGATGACGAAACGGACGTCGATTTTGCCGGTTCGGTTGGGCCCGACCCCACAGAGTTACCGGACTTACCCGACACCGAGGAGGATTTGCCCCTTTTACCAGAGGAGATTTCAATCCCAGATATTCCTGAAGATGTCGGTGAAGTGGAGGAACCCATTCCAGAACTTCCTGAAGACGAAGAGGTTACTCCTGAATTACCTGAAGAAACGATTTCTCCAGAATTACCTGATGATGGTGGCGATGTTCCTGAGTTGCCTGAGGAAGAGGACGTTATCTCCTCTCCCGAAGTCCCCGAAACAGAGGATGATGTCGCTCCAGAAGTTCAATCCAATAGTAGGATTTGGCCTTGGCCTGCTTCTGAGCCCATGGATCCACGAGAAGTCCATCGAATTGTCGTTGAATCACTGGGATTGGTTCGAGCAGGTCGAATTGCAGAGGCTGAGCACAACATCGACCAACTTGGGCCTTCACTTGGGGACGATATTTCATTGCTGTACCACATTGGTTTAATCTTACAACAAGCGGGTCGAGCTGAACATCTCAATTGGATGCTTGAAATGGCAAGACGCGTCCATCCAAACGACGAGAACGTCAAGAATGCAATCGCGCATTTGTCTGCTTGAGGGATATCATGCCACGAACACCGAATCTCCCTGATTTGGACGGAGGATATTCCCTTCGACCGGTTTCGAAGGCAATCTTACCGATGGTCATTGATGCTTATACAGAGGACCCTGAATCGGCAAAGGCGGCACTTCCATGGTTGAGCAGTGAGGAAGATATTACTCGCCAGTTGTCAGACATGTTGCATGATTTGGAACATCTATCCAACGCAGATCGTGTTCATTTTTGGTCAATTCACGATCAAGAGCACACCTTCATTGGATTGATTGGCCTTGGTGATGAAATGCAATTGGTCCATTCCAATTACAACCTTGGATATTGGGTCCGGAAGGGGTTTCGAAACCGCAGAATCGCTTCAAACGCCGTTGATGCAGTTTTGGATTGGCTTGATTCTAGAGAGAGTGTGTTCCGAGTCGAAATCACTGTCCATCCTCGAAATGAGGCAGGCCTCATCACAGCAGAGCGAATTTGTCACCGATGGAACGGCCAAATTATTGACGAATTTATTGGCATTGAAATCAACGGAAAAACCGTCCCTCACAAAATTCACGTTGTTGATTTGCCAAAGGTGTGAGCGATTTGACCCGAGTATGGTTGACCGTCGATACCGACGATTTACGTCATGTTCCTTCGAATCAGGGACATCCAACTCGTTCAAAACCCGACAAAGACCTCCCTGTGTTGTCCGATACATTTCGTAATGGGATGATCGAATTCAAGGAATGGTTGAACACACATGACCGAGCAGTTACCTTGTTTGTCATTGCTGACCAATGCGAATCGGAGGATTTTGTTCAAATGATATGCGACATTTGTGAATCATTCGGAAAGCGGATTACAATTGGTTGCCATGGACTCCACCATCGGAGTTGGTCTGCATGGCCAGAGGATGCTGAAGGGTTTTCTCGTGATCTAAAAGCAGCTGCAACGGTATTAGAACAAGAGTTTCCACAACACTTCAGACGATGGTTTCGCGCTCCAGCAGGCTACCTGGCCTCATGGATGATTCCCGTTCTCATTGAACAGGAATTTGTTGTCGATTCTTCTGTCAATCCATCATGGCTTGTGAATAAAAAATATGGAAAAGGAGAATCTTGGAAAACCGTTCTCGCTGCAGTCAAGCAGACTTCGTTGATTGAACGTCCGTGGAAAACGCGGCTGTCCTTGCCTACCTGTGGCCCCGCCCAACATATCACTGGATTGCGTTGGAATGCTCGACGGGCATGGGCAAATCTCTCCGAAGCTCTTGATGCGAGCGAGATTGATTCGGTTGAAGATTCATCAAATGAGTTGGATACAATCTATTGGCACATCCTCGATCATGCTCGAAAAGATGGAGGATGGATTCCCCCAATCAAAGGCCTGTGATGTCCGTTCGGTCTGCAGATACGCCGAACGATGCCATGGCATCAGCATGGACCGATGCATCCAATTTTCCTTCTCGAACAAGCGATGAAATCGCTGCAAGTGCAACCGCTTCGCCATCGATTTCGAAAAAGCGGCGGAGTGCTGGACGTGTGTCTGAACGACCAAAGCCATCGGTTCCAAGAACCGTGTACGGCGCATGAACCCACTCTCGAATCATTTCTGGAACGGATGCTACGTTATCGGAAACTGCAATGATTGGTGATGCATCTTTCCCAAATTGTTGTTCAACCCATGAACTCTTCATGGAGTCACCAGGATGGAGGCGATTCCAGCGAGATGCTTCCATTCCTTCTCGACGTAATTCGCCGTAAGATGTCGCAGACCATATCTCTGAACGGATACCAAACGTTTCCAATTTCTCAACTGCATCAAGAACTTGAAGCATTATCGGTCCAGAACCGAGGAGTCGGACAACAGGCCCATCTCCAGATGGAGCTTCTCGAAGTTTGTACAAGCCCTTCAGAATACCTTCTTCGCAATCTTTGGGTTTTGCTGGCATTGGATAATTTTCATTGTAGACTGCTAGGTAGTAGATGACGTCAGTATCTTGCTCACACATCTCAACGATTCCTTGTTTGATGATGGTTGATAATTCGAATGCAAAAGCAGGGTCATAAGCACGAACCGCCGGGTTGGAATGGGCCATCAAGAGGGAGTGCCCATCCTGATGTTGCAGGCCTTCTCCATTCAGAGTTGTTCGACCTGAAGTCGCTCCAACGAGGAAGCCACGTGCACGTGAATCAGCGGCAGACCAAATTAAATCAGCAACGCGTTGGAATCCAAACATCGAGTAAAAGATGTAAAACGGAATGGTTGGAGAACCTTGCGTGGCATACGATGTTGCTGCCGCAATGAACGAGGAAAGCGCTCCCGCTTCGTTAATCCCCTCTTCGAGAATCTGTCCTTTTGCAGATTCTTTGTACTTCATCAATACCTTGTGATCGACTGGCTTGTACAGTTGTCCTTCCGGATGATAGATTCCAAATTCTGAGAACAATGGATCCATACCGAACGTTCTTGCCTCATCAGGAATCAACGGAACGACACGTTCACCAAACTCTTTTGTTTTCATCAAACCGCGCATTAGACGAACAAAGGCCATTGTGGTCGAAACCTGAGAAGTGCCCTTTGTACCGTCATCGAATTCTGCATAAACAGAGTCTTCTGGAAGTGTGAGATTGATTTCTGGAACGCGTCGTTCAGGCATTGGACCCTTCATTGCGACACGGCGTTTCTTGGCATATGCAACGACATCAGGAACATCCTTGGGTTGAATGAACGGTAGGTTCTCCAAATCTTCATCGCTGAAATCCAATCCCATTGCATCTCGAATCAAACGCAAATCTTTCTCGTCTGCTTTCTTTCGTTGATGAGTTGTATTTCGACCCGCGAAGGCTGGTCCAAGTCCATATCCCTTGATGGTTCGAGCGAGAACGACAGTTGGTTGCCCTTTGTGAGCACAGGCAGATGCGTATGCAGCGTGTATCTTGTGGAAATCATGGCCACCAAGATCTTCTGTCAACGCTTCGAGTTCTTCGTCGGAATAGTCTGCAACCATTGCAGTCAATGCTTCTCCTGCAAACAATTCTTTGCGAATAACCGCACCCTCAGCAGTGAACAAACGCTGTTCGTCGCCATCAACAAGTTCGGCGAGTCGCTTCGCAAGTATCCCGCTGGTATCCTTTTCGAACAATGCATCCCAAGATGATCCCCAAAGTACCTTGATAACGTTCCAACCTGCCCCTCGGAAACGACCCTCTAGTTCTTGAACAATTTTCGAGTTCCCTCGGACTGGACCGTCCAGACGTTGAAGATTACAGTTCATTGTCATGACAATGTTGTCCAGTCCTTCACGGGCTGCAAGAGCCAACTCGGAGAGTGATTCTGGTTCATCGGATTCACCGTCTCCCATCGTGTACCATACTCGCGAGAGAGTTGTATCGGCAAGACCTCGATGATGCAAATATCGATTGAATCGAGCCTGATGAATTGCAGTCATTGCACCAAGTCCCATCGATACACTCGGGTATTCCCAAAAGGTTGGCATCAATCGAGGGTGTGGATACGATGAAAGTCCTTCTCCACCAACTTCTTGACGGAAATTGTTCATGTTCTCATCGCTAAGTCGACCTTCAAGCCAAGCTCGGGCGTAGATTCCTGGAGATGCGTGGCCCTGCCAGTAAACATGGTCGCCCCAGCCCTCTCCGTCCTTACCCCGATAGAAGTGATTCAAACCGATTTCCCAGAGATGAGATACAGAAGCATAGGTGGAAATGTGACCCCCAATTCCGTCGACGTATTTGTTGGCACGAGTGACCAACATCATTGCGTTCCAACGGTTGATGGTATGAAGTCGCTTTTCCATTTCGATATCGCCAGGATACGAACCTTGCATATCGGGCGCAATTGTGTTGAGATATGGAGTGGTTGTTGTATCGATATCAATTCCGGATTCTGCTCCGGCTGCCACCGCACTGTGGAGCAACCGTTCGGCACGCTGAGCGCCTTGTTGTTCGACGACTTCCTTGACAGAGAGTTCCCATTCATGCGTCTGAATAGGGTCCTCATCAGGCAATGAGTTGTGAGCACCGGCACGTCGCACCATGTTCCCTCCGTATTGACCCTCGGGCAAGGATGACTTGAACCCCTCGCTGCGCTCACGATGTTCGATAGACCTTCCATTCGCCCCCTCCATTGAGGAAAGGAGCCTCTCCATTTGCCGTTTGCTGCCACCCCTCGGGGAGATCCATATCAAAACCTGGAGCAACAACAATGATTCGAACGTTGCTAAGATCACCTCGATTGATGACGGCTTGCCCTTCAAGTTCAACCTGCCAGTTGCTCTCCGGTGCACGCCAATGACCGGTTATGTTACGTTCTCCATCCGGGTCAAGTTCGAGCCTAAACGTATACAGCCAATGCATAGCAAGTGCTTCATCATCGATGTAAAGAAAATCATCTCCGTTCTCAAGGTCATCTGAAAACGATTGTGCGGCATCATCGGTCCACATGGTTTGACCATGGATTCCTGCCAGCATCGAAAGAGGAAGGACCAAAATGAGTGCAAGAACGAGCGGCCGAACAAGCGCTATTTCCTTGCCCTTCATACTTCGATGAGCAAGCAATAGAAGCGGGAACATAAGAGCCGTAAGGTATCTCCCATTGTTCCCCATCAAAATCATATTCTCCCACAATGGCAGGCCCCATCGATCTGCTTCGAAAACCCACAGTGATGCAATCCACATCGACATCAGAAGGGTTCCTGAAGCGACAAATGTCGAAAGGAAAACCGATTCATTGTCCTTCGATTGTTTCGCATACGTAACGAAATCAGATACAAATGGCCAGCAACAAAATCCAACCAAAAGGTACAAGCCGAACCCATCAAGGAATGCGATGAGTAGGGCAAACAGCCATGCTACAGAATGGGTTTGAATTGTGGCTAATGAGCCACCAGTGGAAAATGATGCAGCAATCATTGCAATCAGAACAAGTGGAATGGAGAGCGACAGTGCCCTCAACGGATCACGGGAATAGGAATTTAATTTGGGAACGGTTCGGTCGAGAAGAATCCATGCGAGAAGAATCCCGAGCAAGCCCCAGCCAATCGTCGAAGAGAGGCCTTTGACAAGAACAAGAAGATGGACACTCGCAACGGCTAAGAGAATCCATTGGAGCAGAGCCCAACCACGCTGACGAAAAAGATTGAGAGAAGCGATTACGATGCCCGCAACAGCAAGAGCAACCGTCGATTCAGGGTAAAGACGACCTGTAGCAAAAATGAATGAGGGATGAAGTGCGGCGAGTGCGGCGAGTTGGGGTTGTCCCTTCGTCATCACCAACACAAGGCAAATCAGTGCAAGCATTGGCAAGAATGCAGCAAAGGGAAGTAACCACGAAGGATATAACTCCAAAATCTGCCACCATCCCCGTTCGAGAATTTGTTCCTCGCTAGGATTACTTGCCAAGGGATCACTTGGACGTACATCTCCCCATTCAAGATTCGGCGTACCGTCTTCGTTCGATTCAATGGCTGCAAGATGGAGATGAGTATCAAGGCCGTAATCACTGTTTGCAACGGATGACAAATGGAGCAGAAGGCCCAAGATGAGCAAGCCCCACCACGCCCGATTGTGGTTGGGTTTCTCCTCGCTCATGGCCACAAAGCCAGAGGGTTGGGTTCAACTCTTTCGGATGTCTGGAGGTGTCATGAGCGGAATCTTGAACGGAATCAATATTCTCGACCTTTCTCGAATTTTAGCTGGGCCATACACCGCTCAGATGCTTTCTGATTTGGGTGCAAATGTAACAAAAATCGAAGCCCCATGGGGCGATGACACACGTGGATGGGGGCCTCCATTCGCAACCGATTTTGATGGAAAGCGGGTTGCTGCATACTTCCTATCTTGCAATCGAGGAAAGTCAATACTTCAAATGAATTTGAAAGAAGAAAAAGATCGATTGATGGAACTGATTGAATGGGCCGATGTTATCGTTGAGAATTTCAAACCTGGAACTCTTCAACGACTCCTTGGTGAACTTCCGAGCGACACCATCATCTGTTCAATTTCAGGCTATGGGGCTACCGGACCACGACGGGATGAACCGGGATACGATCTTGCTCTCCAAGCACGGAGTGGAATCATGAGTATTACTGGAGAAGCTGATGGATCTCCGGTCAAGGTCGGCGTTGCTTGGATTGATATTATCACTGGACTTTACGCTGGTAACGCAATCCTTGCGGCTCTTTTCGATAAGGAACGAACAGGTACTGTACGACACATCGATGTGAGTTTGTGGGATTGCGCTATCGCCTCACTTGCAAATCAGGCCCAAAACGTGCTTGCAAGCGGTATCGATCCTACTCGAATGGGTTCGGCTCATCCGAATCTTGTCCCGTATCGAGCCTTCGAAGCAAAGGATGGGTGGTTTGTTGTTGCCGTTGGTTCGGATTCCCAGTGGGAATCGTTTTGTTCCATTTCAGGGATACCTCCTCGTGAAGAATGGAGTACCAATGCTGGACGAATTGCTAACAGAGACGAAATTGAGACCACCATTCAAGCATGGATTGGACATTACAATCGCAATGAGGTAGAACGGATGTTGCAAGGCATTCCCTGTGCACCGATCAACACAGTCTCAGAAGCATTAGCAGATGCTCAAAGCGTTGCCAGAGGAGCCCTTGTTGAGCAGAAAAACGTCACAACCTTGGCAAGTCCGCTCAGGTTCATGCAACCTCAATGAGATTGACCAATCGTGCGGCTTCGACAACGTCACCATCTTCCCACCAGTCAACTGCGATGAAGGTTGGACGTTTTCCGTGATCTTGGATACATTCTTCTGCTCGCTCAACCATGAAATCAACATCGTTGGCTTCCGCCGAGCGCGTTGGATCAGAAAGACCGGCTTGATTCTTCAACCAGTTGTTCATGTGGTACACGGGTTGAGATGCGTCTCCTCGCAGCGGATTACAGTCCATCGAAGAGGTGCTATCATCAGCATAGTTTGTAGTCCAACCAAAGGTGAGGAAATCATGGAAATACGGATGCTCAGAATCTCCGGATTGTTCCCAAAAGACAACCAACCGCTTGTCCATATCGATGAGTTCAATCAGTGTTGGCCACTCAGAATTTAGTTCATGAATATACATCATATCACTTAGACCAACATCGTCCAACAATGCTTTGAGGTGGTCTGCTTCGACATGGTTTTCAATCAATAATGTGACGATATCTCGCTCTTCCGATTGCATTTCAGATTCTAGATTGCCCAACCATATCCATGGATCAACGTTTCCATAAGTGCATGGACTGAAGCCGCGACTTGAATCTCCGTGGCAAAACCGTACGTTGGACTCGCTCTGATCTGCATCCGTCAAGTAGTGTGTATCCAGCATAAAGGCACGCATCCCCGCATTCCATTGTGCCTGAAATCCTGTTCTGTGATTACTCGCAGGATAGTAGATGTTGTCTTCGTGCGTAGAGAAGGCATTGTGAGTTTCAGGAAATGTGACATGATCATAAGGCCGGTGGCAAAGAAGGACCATACCGTTACAAGGTACAGTTTCCATGTATTCGCATGTTCCATCATCGTCTGTTGCCTGATCATCATAGTTCATCGCTTCTGGGTCTGTGCAGCCAAAAATAGGATCGGGTTCAGGATATGTACACGAACCATCGTCCTCTTCTGCGCTTTGATTGTAATTCTCTGCATTTTCATCCGTACAACCACGGACGACGTCGATGACAATCTCTTCCTCAGGAAAAACATCATCCTCAAACAGACAGCCCGGAGAGAGCATGAGTCCGGCCATGAGCAAAACGGCCATGACTCGCATGAACATCAACAATGTCCGATATCACTTGAAAACTCCGATGCCGGACCGGCAGAAAAGGGAATGGCTAATGTAGCAAAGACGATGCATTCGAATCATGCAAGGTTCAAAGTGCTGTGTCGCTCTTCCAAGGCCTTGCGACTGGGGAGGGGTTTTTTGCGAAAGGTCACATTAGCAAGAGGAGGGGCTTTGTCGCCTTACTCTGGCTTAGGAGGCGCTCATACATCCCTCGTTCAACGACTCAAATCTGGATTAATCGATGGATATGAATTGGCGAGTGAGTACGAATACAATGTCACAAAGAATCCTTTCTCTCGGGTTTGGAAACGGTGGTTTCGTGGACCTTCCAACGTTGCAAAGTTGTCAAAGCAATGCGATGTTCTCCACATCACAGACCAAGAACAAGCAGGTCTTGTACCCAAGGCAGGAACTTCAGTGGTTACTGTCCACGATTTGTTTCATCTCTTCCCCTATGTACGCGATGGCATAGAGGTTGGTGAACAACATCCTTCATTCATTCGAAAAAAGGATCTTAAGAAGGTCAAACAAGGACTTGCAAAGGCCTCGTTGTTGATTTGCATCTCAAAGGAAACGCAAAAGCAATGTGAAGTTCGTTTTCCTGGAATCCCTACCGCATGGATTCCACATGGTATAGATCTCAACCAGTATAACATCAAGACTGAACGCCCATCTTGGTTCAAAGAAGGAGTTAATCTTGTCATTATTGGGAGCGAAGAGCCGAGGAAAAGGGTCGAATTTGCCGTTGAAGTATGCTCAGGAATGGACGTTACACTCCACAAAATTGGTGCTGAATCCTCAGAGGCTTCAAAACAGAAAATTATGGCAACTGCAGCGACATCGGGTTGCAATCTAAATTGGGTCGGGCGGTTGGAACAAAATGAGATGATTGCGGCATTGCAACATGCTAATGCATTGCTTTTCCCTTCCATCGCCGAAGGTTTCGGTTTACCTCCTTTGGAAGCCTATGCTTCAGGAACCGTAGCATTGGTAGCTGATGCTCCGGCACACAACGAAATCCCTCTACAGCATCACATCCTTCCAGCAGATGATGCCGATGCATGGCGCACAGCAATTTCACAACTGACCGATGAGTCAACCGCAGTAAAGGAAAGGGCTGCAGTATACTCGATTGAAAATTGGGCCAAGCGCCATCAAGAAGCATACGATTCTCTATTTTGAAGACACTTTTTCCGTTTAATTCATCGAGGAGTAGGATTTGGCTATGACAATGGAATCTGTTCATGAAGAGTCAACGGGCGGTGATGATGTAAGGGTCAAACCGCGTCTTGTCATCTTCCATCGCAACATGGGATTCATGGGTGGAGCACAACGTGACCTCATCGTCACCCTCCCTGAGCACGCAAAGCGATGGTCGATTACGGTTGCAACACTTAATGCTCCACAATTGCTTCTTGATCGATGTCAAGAACTTGATATTGATGTGATTACGCCTGTAACGGCTTGGCAACGTCCTTCTGGACCTGTTGCTGAGGTTACGGTACGAGCTGGTCGCACTGCAAGAAAGGCATGGAGGTCATTGCTTCCACGATTGAGACCAATCATGGCGCAAGCAGACGCTTATTGCTTCACACTTGGAACAGGTGGAATCGAATTGATTGACATCATTCCAGAAGATAAGCCGCTGTTTGCATTGATTCATGAACGGGACAAGGGCATCTATGATGATGTGGCGCAACGCGATATGGAAGGAAATTTACGAAATTCCCTCGTTATCAAAAATCTTGCGTTATCGTTTCTTCGGCGATGGGATCAACGTTGGCATAAACGTCTTTGGAAGCGTCCAATGACTGCAATCTCTGCGAACACGCCAACCAGTTCTCGATTGCTCGCCTCATCTCATCGATGGCCAACCACCGAACGATGGGTTGCAGGTCATGCCAATTTCAGAGACGAGCATTTTCGTCCTGCCGATGTAGGCGTCCTGTGGCCAGCGGTCGATCCTTCGGTTTGGCCAGAAGAGGAACCTGAACAAGAACGAAAGGCTTGGGATGCGTTTACGCATAAACCTGCAGGGCCTTACCTCCTTACCGTTGGACGTGCATGTTTCATGAAAGGGAGCAAGGAGGCTGTTCAAATCGCCGCTGCCTGTTCACTCCCGCTTGTTCACGTGGGTGGTGGAGAGACCAAGGAGATGCAACGCCAAGCAGAAATCTTTGGGGCGGAACTACTGATCATGCCACACATCGATGAAATCGAAATTGCAGCTTTGATGAGGAACGCTCACGCCTTGATAGCAACTGCGCGTACCGAAGGTTTTGGATTGACTCCGATGGAGGCAATCATGGTAGGAACGCCTGCTCTGGTTGTTGACGATTGTGGCTTCACGCATACGGTTACCGATGGCTACAATGGGCGAAGGCTACCGTGGCCAGATACCGAAGAAGGTCTCAATCAATGGGTCGAGGCGGTTGAAGAAGCAGGTTTGCAAGCAAATCGTGAGGCATGGTCTAAGGCAGGACGCGAACGTGTTTTACAACGATTTACACCCAATCATCAGGCTGAAGGTATGGCGAGAGCATTTGCTGCTATGGGAGTTAACGTCGAAACTACAGACCTTGAGATGCTTCCTGGATTGGACCCAGCATGACCTCAGAACGAAAACAATGAGGTTTGGCCGCCCTCACGAACAAGGTTTGCCTTACGCAACTTTGTCAATGCTTCATCGATGCGCCGTTGGCTGAATTCACGTTCTTCTTGTAGGAACTGAATGAGCCCCTTTACGTCAACTTGTCCAGGCTTGAGTGCTTCGTCATCAATCGTATTCGAGGGATGATTCAGGAAAATGTCACGAATTTCATCTAAACGTTCTGGTACTTCTTTCCCTTTCTCATCACAAATCGCTTCGATAGTCCCGAGTGATTTGATGAGTTTGATGCCCGTTTTTGGACCGATTCCTTTCAATCCAGGATGGAAATCTGTACCGATCATAATGGCCAAATCGACGAGTTGTTCTCGGGTTAGGTCGTGTTGTGTGAGCATCTCTTTGAGATTGATTTGCTGAGCACGTACGGTTCGGCCGTGTCGTTTGCTGCCATCACTCATCAAATTTCGAACGAGAATTGGACTTCCATACAGGAGAGCGTCCCAGTCTTGTGTTGCGACAACATCGAGTTGTCCTTTGACAGCCATGACTGCTGCTTGACCTTCCCCCTCAGCTGCTGCGTCGACCCATCGAACCCCGAGCAAATCCAACATTTGTTTCGTGTCATCAACCATTTCTGGGCTGTAATGAACAATTCTCTGAGCCATCTTTTGCGCCGTTTGGTAATCACCATCTTCCAAGGCTTGCTTGTGAGCAGCCTCCGCTTCCAATCGTCGAGCTCGACGAACTGCGAGTTCATCCGCTTTCAATTCAGGAGAAGGGCCATCGAATACGAATACGGGTTGAATGCCGAGGGAGAGCATGGTTGTTGTTCGTGTGAGTATTCCCATCAGATGAGCAACAACACGGCCTTTCGAATCTCGCAATGGGCCTCCGTCCCCTGTTGGCGAGCGATCACGAATTGTTGTTAGAAACTGAAATGCGGTGAGAAAGGCATCGATACCAACTCTCTTCCCCTTCAGATCTGCAAGATTGATGTCTTCAGCAGTTGCGAGGTCACGAAGATTACAGCCCATATCCAACTCTTGAGGGCGAGAGTATGTCATGGTTCGCATGCGGTGCCGTGAAGAACAAGCACCAACAGGGAAGTCTATGGGCGAGTGTATTATTTCGCTGCGCGGTTGGCATCCTGCGCTTGCTCAAGCGGAACTGTCTGCACTCTTCCCTACCGGGAGAGTGGAACAGTTATCATCGCCTCGACTCGCTCGCATCTCTTGCGAAGGGGACGAGCAAGAATTCACTATTGCAGCGGGGATTGAAGCAACGTTCCAACATGGAGTCAACACTCCGTGGATCGATGAGGCATCATTATTGAATGAAATCAAGAATCATCTTCAGATGTACTCGCATGACAATGCATCATGTGCAGTCCATGCTTGGAAACATGGAGAAGGGATTTCCGACTGTTCCCGAACTGCACTTGCAGGAAATATTGGCGGAGTTCTGAGCAGGATGAATGCGGTTATCGATCTCGAACAACCTGAACGTATCTTTGGTGTTCTGCTCGATGGACATTCTCAAACCGTTACCTATGGTTGGTTGATGGACGGGGGACCAAGGGGTGATTCGAGCACTGGACGGCGGGCAAGCCAACGTCCTTTTTTCAAACCGGTCAGTTTGGAACCCCGACTTGCACGGCTTGCCGTTAACCTCGCTTGTGGACCTCTCACTGAGGGAACATGTCTGGACCCAATGACAGGAACCGGTGGCTTCACGATTGAAGCAGTACTAAGTGAGCGAACTGCGGTTGGGATCGATATCGATTTGGAAATGATTCAAGGCGCGCGCCGTAATTTAGAGTGGGCGGGTTCGAATGTTGACCCGTTTGTCCAAGGTGATGCTACTGACGTCAGAGCCTCACTTCCAGAGGGATTTCCAGTCCCATTTTCTGGTACCGTTCTCGACCCACCCTACGGCAGAAATTCCCATGGTTCGATGGATCATAGCACTCTTCTTCAAAAAACACTCCTAAGCGCTGCGGATGTCACCCAAGGCGGTCTTGTCTTGATTCTTCCATCCGAGCCACGGACCGATTGTATTGAGAGAGCACTTTCACGAGATGAACGACCCCCCCTCAAGCACTACTCTTGGCAGGAGCTTGAAGGAATTCTTGAATCCACATCTTGGACCTATCAAAAGGCATGGTACATTGCTGTCCATGGCAGTCTTGGACGCGTTCTTATATTCGCAACAAACGCTCTTCGAGATTGAGCAGTTCAATTGCGTCAGACTCACCTGGTGCTGGAAAGTCTGCCCGATAGGGACAGCCCTCATCCAAGATTGCATCGTCGTTCGGGTTCAGAACGATTGGATATTTTCGACAACCTTCGGGACGCACCTCATAAACGGAACAGATTCCTTCAGCATGTACGTCAGCACTCGCAGTCAGCAGGAACACGCAGGCACGGGTTTTTTCATCGTTCAGTAACGTGAGTACACCGTTGTTCTCCCATGTAAATGCTTCAAGAGTCATTCCTGTTCGACGGGACAAACGTTTCGCCTCTGCTTCCGTAATTGGCATGGTGGTCTCACGACAACATGCTGAGCATCCTGTAGGAATGCAAGGTAGGTGCTTGACCATGCACTCAACGGGTGTGGCTTTGCATTTCAATATCGGGGAAGATTTTCGCAGAAATTATCGATTAGAGGGGCAATTCAGATGGTTCTGTACGATGAGAAAAACGTTCTACCGAACCGTCATTACGAACGATGAACTTGTTAAAATTCCACTTGATTGCTTCCTTTCCTTCATGATCAGGAACTTTGCATAATTCAGCATACAGAGGATGGCGGTTGTCTCCGTTGACTTCGATTTTTGACATCATTGGAAAGGTGACGTTGAAATTCGATTTACAAAAAGTGGCAATCTCTTCATGAGTCCCGGGCTCTTGCGCCCCGAATTGGTTGCATGGGAAACCGACAACAACCAATCCTTCAGACTGTTTTGCTTCGTATAACGCTTGCATACCCTCGTACTGGCGGGTAAATCCACATGCGCTTGCCACGTTGACAATCAAGTAGGTCGTTCCTCCAAGTTGTCGCAGAGTTGTTTTGTCACCATCGATGGTTTCGATTTCAATGTCAAGCAATTCGGTCATGTCGTTGCCTAGTGCAAATCGTTCATGAACGTGTGGTTTCAGTAACGGTACATTCAATCATAAAATTCTGTAAAATTTTGAGTCCTCCACAAGCAAATGCTCTTGAAGTGCCCCCTGATGGTAGAAGCATGCACGTACTCATGGAGACATCAGCAGGAAACATCACCATCGAACTCTTTCACGGAAGCGCCCCAGACACTGTGGCAAATTTCGTCAAACTTGTCAGCGAAGGATACTATGACGGACTCCACTTCCATCGAGTGATTGAAGACTTCATGATTCAAGGTGGTTGCCCACACTCAAAGGATCCTATGTCTCGTCGAGCAGGAACCGGTGGCCCAGGATGGAAGATTCCTTGTGAGCCTTCAGCGCTTGCACTCAAGCACGACAAGCCTGGTGTTCTCTCAATGGCAAACGCTGGGCGAAACACTGGTGGCTCCCAGTTCTTCCTTACCACCGTCGCCACACCTTGGCTCAACGGAAACCACGCAGTATTCGGGCAAGTTTCCGAAGGCATGGATGTTGTGAAGGCAATTGAGCGATGCCAGAAGATGCCTGGTGACCGACCCACAACGCCACAACAAATCGTTCGCTGTTCTGTTGTTGAGTGAACGCAATGACGATTCTCGCCATTCATGGTGGGGCCGGTGGTGATGGTGAATGGCGAGGTTTGACCTCGCTCGATCCCGAACGTATTCGTTGTATGCAGAACGTTCTCCAATCGATTGGAGAAGCACTTCAATCGGGTTCAATCGATGCATTGGAAGCAGTAACACAAGCCGTTGAATTGATGGAGAACGAGCCGTTGTTCAATGCTGGAATTGGTTCAGTGCTCGATGAAGATGGAAGCGTAACAATGGATGCTTCCATCATGAATGGTCTCGATGGAGCAGCAGGTTCAGTGGTTAATGTGCGACGAATTCGCCATCCAATACGGGCGGCATACTGTATTCTCAAACAAGGCTGGCCGGTGATGCTCAACAGTGAGGCTGCTGACGAATTTGCAATTGAACAAGGTGTTGAACCCGTTGAGCCAACTTGGCTCATCACAAAACTTCGTCAGAAACAGTGGAACCTATGGAAGGACAAAAACGCCCGTCCAGGAGCAACTGATGAAGACGATTCAGTGCTCGACCATGATATGGAAGGGATGGGGACAGTAGGTGCTGTTGCCCTTGATGTGCATGGGAACGTTGCAGCAGCCACCTCAACGGGTGGTATGACAGGCAAACCCAAGGGACGAATCGGAGATACTCCGATCATCGGAGCAGGAACATGGGCAGACACCAACATCGCTGTTTCATGCACAGGTGTTGGCGAGGCATTCATTCGAACATGCGCCGCTCATCGCCTCGCAGCCAAATATGAAACTGGGCTGACCTTGCAAGAGGCATGTCAAGATGTTCTCGATGCCGTTGAACCAATAGGGGGTCGTGGTGGAATTATTGCTGTCACTTCGGATGGAAGCGTGGCCACACCATTCCAAACCATGCTCATGTACCGAGGGGTTTGGAGTGACGGTACCATCACCATTGGTATTGGGCCAAACGATGTTGATTTGGATTCGATGGATTCATAATCAAGCACCGAGACGATGCACCATGGGAAATGACCGAACCTTGTCGAAGGCTCGCAAGATTGCTCAGCGTCTCGCAGGACAAATTGAGAAGCTGAGTGACGCACTCGAAGACCTAGAATTGGAATTCGCAATGTTGATGAAAACCATCGACAAGATGGAAGCAAAGCAAGGTTCATCCAAAGATGTTCAAATCGATGTATCAGTGAAAGTCGAGGACGATGAGAACGACTTTGATGTCACCAACACTTCTGCACCGACCGTGAAAGGCCGACGTAAGTTCTAATCAAGCCTCAGTTTTTGCTTCTCTGGCTTTTCGCGCTTCAATAAACGAGCGTACACACAATACAGTGTATGCAGATCCTGTAACGAACATCATCAACATTGATGATGAGGCGTAATCCAATCCATCCGACATGACCATGAAGAATCGCGTGCCTCCAAGTGCTGCAAGAAGGCCAAACGTTACAGCGATATGCATCCATAGTTTTGTACTCGCATCAGGTAATTTGGCTTGCTCTCCAGCAACCAAAAGTGGAAGCCCGAACAGGGTAGGGGCAAACGAAGTAAGGGACTGAGATTCTGAAATTGTTGAGACAAGCAATCCCCAGATTGTGAGAAATAGACCGTACATGGTTGTTAGATTCGGCATACTGTTTGACTGCTCTTCCATATTACTCCTAAGTGAAGGAGGTTTATCAGTTCAGTTCTTGGCCAAGAGTTCCTTGTGCATTGATTTAATAACGGCCGTTTTCGATTATTAATTATGGGAAAACACAACGTTGGAGACCGCCGCATTGTCTCTGTTAGCATACCTGAAGATGTCGCACAAGAACTTGACAGGTGGACTGGTCTAGGGAAGAAAGGACGTAGTGCTTGGATTGTTCAGGCTATACGAAACCGACTTCAAACGAAAGGAACATACGACCAAATCTACAGAGAACCAATTCCACGTTCAACAGGCTCCGGTGATGAATACCGCATAGAAACTGATACTATGGGTGAGATGAAGGTTCCTGGTGACAAATTCTACGGTTGCCAAACGGCTCGTTCGTTGGTCAATTTTGACATTGGTGATGATGTCATGCCTCGGCCATTAATCCGCGCATTTGGAATACTCAAAGTTGCTGCTGCTCGTACGAATCGAGACCTTGGTGTTCTCGACCGAGAAATAGCAAATTGGATTGTAGACGCTGGCGAGGAAGTCATGAACGGTGATTTGGACGCACATTTTCCATTACGCATTTGGCAAACGGGGTCGGGAACTCAGACCAACATGAACACCAACGAAGTGATTGCAAACCGAGCGATAAAAATGGCCGGAGGTATCCTTGGAAGCAAGTCACCTGTTCATCCAAACGATCACGTCAACAAAGGACAGTCATCCAACGATACGTTTCCGACTGCAATGCACATTGCCGCTGCTGAAGAAATTGAATACAGTTTACTCAAATCGGTCCGAAGTTTGAAGCAAAAACTTCACTCAAAGCAAAAGGAATTCAGTGGAATCGTCAAAATCGGGCGAACCCATTTGATGGATGCTACACCGTTGACGCTTGGCCAAGAGTTCAGCGGCTACGTCCACATGCTTGAGGCAGATCTCCGCCGCATTGAATTCGCCCAGAAGGATTTGTTCGAACTTGCCCTTGGTGGAACTGCGGTTGGAACAGGGTTGAATTCACACCCAGAATTTGCTGAAATGGTGGCGGAAAAAATTGCAGACCGGACGGAACTTCCGTTCATCAGTGCTCAAAACAAATTTGCTCAACTGGCGGCTCATGATGCGATTGTAGCTGCAAGTGGAGCGGTAAATACACTCGCTGTTAGTTTGATGAAGATTGCCAACGACATGCGCTGGCTAGGGTCAGGACCTCGCTGTGGCATTGGTGAACTATCACTCCCTGCGAACGAACCAGGAAGCAGTATCATGCCAGGAAAGGTCAATCCGACTCAATCCGAGGCTCTGACAATGGTCTGTTGCCAAGTCATGGGGAATCATGCTGCAATTACCATTGGAGGAAGTCAAGGCAACTTCGAATTGAACGTCTTCAAACCAATGATGATCCACAATTTACTTCACAGCATTCGGCTTCTCAGCGATGCTTGTGTTTCCTTCGGAGAGCGTTGTATTGATGGATTGGAAGCCAACAAAGAGAACATTCAGAATCATCTCGACAACTCTCTCATGCTCGTCACTGCACTCAACAATCACATCGGTTACGATAAAGCCGCAAAAATTGCGAAGAATGCGCATGAGAATGGGCTCACTTTACGAGAAAGCGCTATTGGCCTCGGTTTGTTGACCAACAAACAATTCGATGAGTGGGTCCGACCAGAAGAGATGATTGGTCCAAAATAATCAGATCTTGAATTCTTCACCGCAGGGTGGGCAACGTGCCCGCCCAGTGTAGGACATTGGCACTCGGATAGCAGCGCCACATGAAGGACATTCAAGCGTACGCTTTTCCTCTATCGGCCCGTCTTCTTCGCCGTCTACAAAATACTGCCAAGGACGAGCAATCACGACATGGCTTCCCACATATATCCAGAAGCATATCTTCAACAATCCCCAAAAGAACAGGGCTGTATTCTCAAACGTATTACCCGTAGAGCCAAAGCTAAGGGCAGCGATAAAAAACAGACAGACGAGCCCAATGACGAAAATTACTCCAGCGGAAATGGCTGAGCCGATCATGATAGCGTATCCAATTGATTGCTGACCCGTTATGCTCTCTGCACGTTTGTACTCGAGATACTGTTCTGTGGTCATTACGCCTTCAGAGAGACTTAATCCAACTTTTTCTACTTCGCCTAATCGTGATGAGAAGATGATGCATGCTGGAATCATAAACGGAGCTGCACAGACATAAGGCAGCACCTCGTCAAGAACTGGGACGTCTGAACCCCCCGAAAAGAAAGCAAGAAAACCAAGGAAGGCCAAAACAGCGGGAAGAACAAAATCCTTCGGTTCTGCCATGATTCCTCATCTTCGACCAGCATATGAAACCAGAACCTGCAAACCTGTCTTCGATGAATGGTTTGTGAATTGGTCAGGTTTTAGGCCAAAGCGACGTCTGAGGGCTAAGTGACGCTCCTTGAGCGAGTGTATTCATTACCCATTGGAACGTTTCGGCATCTCGGAGCTTCTTTTCTGGAGTGCGCTTTTCCAACGTGCGAAGTGTCATTGCCAAACGGTGATTTCCTTGGAACGACGTTTTGTGGCGTTCAAAATAAGCCCAGTACATCGATGAGATGGGGCAAGTTTTTGTTGGATGGAAGGAACAGGAATTGCAGAAATCGCCCATTTTCTTGATGTATGGTGTGCCCGAAACATACGGTTTAGTCATCATCGCATCACCAAGAGCAAACGTTCCCATCCCCAATACATTGGGTTCAACGACCCAATCAAATGCATCAACAAAGGCAGCATGAAACCAGTCGGTCAATTCCCTTGGTTCAATATCCATCAATTGAGCAAGATTGCTTAGAACCATGAGGCGGGGGATATGATGCGTCCATGCTTCATCCATAACGCTCTCAACGGCCCAATCGAGGCAATACATTCCTGAAGATTGACCCCAATACGCCATCGGTAAAGACCTCGTTTGTTTGAGATGGTTTGGATGGCTTGTTGAGTCTAAAGCCAGTTCCATTGGCCATCCTGCAGTACGGTTTATCGGTACAGTTGACGAGATGTTGAGGCGGTTGAACCCATCCGTTACCTCATGCACGTGATGGACATACTCTCTCCAGATCATTTGTCGAAGGTATCCTTCTTGAGAATTGAGAGGAATCCTTGCTTTCACGACCACGTCAATGACCTCCTGTGGTAAAATTCGATGAATGTTTACTGAGGAAGCGAGCCGTGAATGGAAGAGGCCACGACTTTCCTTTGTCATGGCATCTTCATACGGTCCGAAGTAAAGAAGAATCTCAGAGAGAAAATCAAGCGCATTGAGGTGGTCTCGACCACTCGTTGGCAGGTGGTTAAGACGGGCGATTCCTGGATGTTCATGGAAGAGATGGTTCACGAGATCGATCACTTCCTCGTCAAGTTCGTCGACTTCATACTCTGGAGCATTAGGAGGTTGATGTTCCCCCTTCCACGGTTGGCGATTGTCGGCATCATGGCTAAATTTCCCCCCAACCGGTGAGTCTCCTTCCATTAACCATCCCTTTTCCTTACGGACTCGTCGATAGAATCGGTCCATTCGAAACGGAGGTTCCGTACCTACAGTTTCTGTGAACCACGTCTGGGGCGTTAACCAACCTGTGTGTTCATGTTCGATGAGATGTCCTTCATCAATGAGGGGTTTGAGA
Organism: Methanobacteriota archaeon; assembly: GCA_002722615.1. GTDB lineage: Archaea > Thermoplasmatota > Poseidoniia > Poseidoniales > Poseidoniaceae > MGIIa-L2. Next base: position 24,266 of record PBMQ01000031.1, read on the forward strand.
GTTGTTCTCAATTCACGTTCAGCGGCCCGGAGCATGTTGATTGGCCCGATTTTTTTTGCTAAATCCCATAGTGGTTCATCGTACTGTTCAGTTGTGGTAGTATACAAAACTGGAATTCCTCTTTCCTGTGCTTCTATTGCAAAATGTCGCATATTCGAGAGAATATAGCACAACTTTTGCTTGTGATACGGCCGGCGGCGTGCTTGCTTCTCACTTTCGATAAGGATAATTCCTATGGATTCTTCTTGAGGTAGCAACCCAAGGTTGAGTTGATCGTAGGGCAGGTACCACCACGATTCAATCGATTGTACATCTGGGTTCTTCATCTTGGATGAAAATGGACCATTTCCGGATGCGATGCTAACCCAGACCATGGTGGGAAGCTCATCCTTCACAATATAACCTCATGTTTCATCCAATCTATTTGGATAAATTCATGATTGAGGCCTGTTCCATCTGGGCATGGACGCTTTGCTCATTGTGTTTGCAATGTTTGCAACGCTCCTTGCTGCAGCGTTAACGGTTCCAGCGGGCTTTGGTCTCGCAACAATGGTGACACCGGTCATGCTCGTGTTGTTGCCGGAACCTCATCTCGCCATTGCCACAGTCGCTGTGATTCATGCAGCACACAACGGTTGGAAACTGGTTCTGCTCAAGAATAATGTCGATTTTACAGCCGTAAAGCGATACGGATGGGCCATGGTTCTCGGTGCTTTAATCGGTGCATTTCTGAGTACGAGCATCAATCCTAAACCGCTGTTAATCGTTGTTGGAGTTGCCTTGATCGTCTTACCAATTCTCTCCATTACGGAACGTTGGACAACATACCGTCTTCCTGAAGCTGAGGATCGTTGGGGCGGTTTTGGGTCAGGATTCATGGGAGGTTTAACTGGGCACCAGGGCGCATTACGAGCGATGTTCTTGCAGCGACGTTTACCTGACAAAACCGCTTATGCTGCAACAGCAGCACTACTCGCACTCATTGTTGATCTTTCCCGACTTCCAGTGTACCTCATCTCTGACGGTGCTGGCCTTGTGGAATATCTTCCTCTTGTTGCAGGTTCAGTCTTCTCGGCAATTGCCGGGGTTCATCTCGGTAAGCGCTGGCTTCAAAAATGGAAGAAATCACGTATTACGACGATGATTACAGTTGGAATTGTTCTTTCTGGATGCATGTATGTCGTCGAAGGATTCAGGATGTAACAGCATCATCCAATTCCAGTATTACAGGTGCATGATCGGAGATATCGATGCCCCCTTGCCTATCGATTCGAATCGATTGTATGAATGGCATTAGCGCTTCATTTGCAAGCATGTAATCAATTCGCCATCCTCGATCTTTTGCTCGTGCTTGGCCTCGATTCGACCACCACGAATACAGTTTCACGCCCTCGCCAACATGTTCGCGAAACAGGTCGTGCCACCCATCTGCAAGCAACCCGGTGAACCATTCTCGTTCTTGGGGAAGGAAACCACTGGACTTTGCGTTCCCTTTGGGATTCCAGATGTCATCTTCAGTGTGGGCGATGTTGAGATCTCCGACAACAAGAACCGGTTCCTTGCTCTCAAGGTATGGTTGAAGCCATGCTTTCCATTCATCCATCCACTGTTCTTTGAACAGTTGACGTTCCTCTTTGTTTGAGCCACTTGGAAGATATGTATTGATGCATGTCAACATACCGTGTTTTGTCACCAACACACGCCCTTCTGAATCGGTAGGGTCGAGAGTACTCTCCATTCCTCTTCTCAACTCGTCCATGTCAACGCTTGAGAGTGTTGCAACCCCCGAATAGCCCTTCTTTTCTGCGGGGTGGAGAATGGTTTGATGCGTTGCTGGCCATCCCCAACCTTTCGGAAATTGTTCTTCTAATACTCGTGTTTCTTGGAGCATCCAAATCTCTGCATCAACGTCTTCAAACCAATTGTCAATGCCCTTGCGGATAGCAGCACGAAGACCGTTGACGTTCCATGTAACGATGCGCATGACTCTCGTACTTCGATAGGGTTCTTCATTGTTGAAGTGGCATCTTGCTGATGTGTTCCGCAGCAAGACGGGATGCAGCAACAGCTCCATCAGAAAGAATGTGTTCGCTTTCAACCCAAGCACCAGTGAGAAGAATACCGCTTTTCCGTGCGAATCCGAATTCTACACGGCCTGCCAATGGGGCGATTTTCACGTTCTTTTGCTGGCGTTCATGAAGGATGTGGGCCTTCCATCCAGGGGCTCGTTCGTCCATAAATGCACATAGTTGGGAAAGCCGGTCTTCCCCCTTTCCTTCACCGTAATGAACTGCGGAAAGAAGAGCTCCTGAAGGTGCAATGCCTGGATGAATTTGTTTCATGTCAAAGATTGCCATTGAATGCTTTGTATCCAAAATTCCATGGCGCTCGCCCAACGGCATTGCGTCAAGTGCAACATCGATTGTTGAAGCGGTTCGGAATTCAATCTCTGGCAATTCTGGAAGCAGTTTTTTGCTTTGCCCATAACCGCAGGCGAGAATGACAACATCGGCCTCAACATGACGGCCGTCCGATAAGTGGACCTTGTGCTTCTCAATCTCAATCACATTGGCACCCGTTTCGATTGGAATGCCCACTTCATCTAAGGTTACAGCGAGACGGCCAACCAATCCAGACCAACCTTCCTTGAGAGCCAAGAGATTACTGTCCAATAAGGCACGACTTCGATCTTCATTGCCCAATCCCCATGATGCAATGTCCTCACTGGCTTGAATCGAAGGATGGTCTCGATCGTAAGATTTTGAGGCCCTGCGATAGAGAACGGCATCCATCATTGGTTTTCGAGGTTGCATCATCCCATGGCCGAGTAATTCAATACGATGCGGTCGCAAAGGAAGGACCGATGGTTTGACTTTGCTTACTTTTCGAACAAGTTGGTGTAGAGGCCCCTTTTTCAACAGAAAGTGAGGGCCATATGCAATTGGAAAACCGTCTCTCAGTTCACTCGATGCTCGGCCACCAATACTCGACCTCTTCTCGAGAACAACGACGTGGTGACCGCGAACGGATGCTTCCATCGCAACCGAAAGACCAGACAGTCCTGCACCGACAACAAGGACTCTGGCCATACTCGCCCTAAGTCCTCGCCTTCATCAATACCTACGCGTCAACAGTTTGCTTGAAGTTCTCATAGTTCTAGCAGCATCCATGGGCGAACGCACATTACTCCCCCACGACCGTGGCCACCTCCTCTGGACTGCGGAGGATGGAGCGAGCCGTATGCTTACATCCAGCATGGATCGATGGACAACGGCAATCGTTGGAGATGATGGTATCGATGGCCCAGTCATGGGATTCGGAGAAAAAGTGACTGCTCAAGTCATTGCAAGAGCAGATGGGACCATAGCGGGTGCCGCCGCTGTCGATTACATGTTGCAAATATGGGCTCCAAGTCTTTCCACATCATGGAAAGCGGGTGATGGGAGGCGAATCAGCGAAGGCGATGTTATCGTCGAAATACATGGAGACTCTGAATCAGTGTTGCGTTTGGAACGCTCAATTCTCAACCTTCTTGGTCAATTATCAGGTATAGCAACCAATGCCGCCCATTGGGCAACCATCGCTCCCCGTCAAGTTGCAGCAACCAGAAAAACCGTATGGGGCTTACTGGATAAGTGGGCAGTCCACCTAGGTGGAGGATTAACGCACCGCCTCAACAAAGACGATGCTACGATGATCAAAGAAAACGACCTTGCAGTCACTGGCCAAAGCGGAATCCAAGCCATCGTCACTCTTCTTTCTACGATGGACGTTAGCGAATGTGGAGCATTCTTAGAACTGGAAGTGACCAATGAAAAGGATGCCATCGTTGCTGCAACGACATGGAAGCAACGACAAGATTCTGAATCGCTCCCCCAATTGGTCTTGATGCTGGATAACTTCGGCCCATATCGAAGTAAAGAAATGGTGACTGAACTCACTGATATGGGTCTTCGGGATTCCGTTGTTATCGAAGCAAGTGGCAACATCATTTTCGATGATTTGGAAGCATGGCGAGAGTGTGGTGTTGATGTCCTATCAACGAGTGCTATCAATCGAGGTACTGCTCCGCTTGATGTGAGTATGCTCATCGACCCGTGAGGCGAATCCATGGACCACGCAGCTGACCCTTCGCATCCGCGTTATCGTTCACTGTTGATGCGCCACCGACTCGAAGTTGCCGCTAAGAAAGGCATGCTTGCTGACTCGGCGTTGATTGCCCATGGGCGAGGAGAAGCGTACGATTACTTACTTGGTGAAACAACAATCCCAAGTGCAGATTTTGCGACCCGTGTAGCGCTCGAAACGTTGGCCTCCGCTACACATCCCGTTCTTTCTGTCAACGGAAACGTGGTCGCACTAGCAGGAGATGAAATGCTCCGCCTTGCACACAAATTGGATTGTCCGCTCGAGGTCAACATCTTCTATCGAACACCTAAACGCATGGAAGCGTTGCTCTCTGATTTGAATGAGCGAAATGAACGCCTCGGCATCGATGTCGAAATTCTTGGGGCAAACCCTGATGCCACAATACCCGGATTGAAAGGGCCAAGAGCAAAATGTGAATCGAAAGGTATCCTACAAGCAGACGTTTTGCTGGTTCCGCTCGAAGATGGAGATCGCTGTGAAGCACTGGTTGCCATGGGGAAGACGGTTATCGTCATCGATCTCAACCCCCTTTCCCGTTCATCTCGTGGAGGAAGCATCACAATTGTTGACGAGCTTTCCCGATGCTTAGAAAACATGCTTGAAATGAATGTAGGCGATTCATCATCAACGAAAAAGTACGATCACCATCAAACCCTGCAAGCCGCTCTTGATTCAATTGTTGAGGGAATGAAATCCAAATTTTCTGAACAAAAAGAATGAATCTTTGGGGAATTCATTGGGAAGGCTTCAAAGGCCGTCAACTCCGAGAGTTCACCATGAGTGAGGACAGTCAAGAATCTCGGGGACTGATTGACATCAGCGCTCTTCCCGAACCCGTTCGTCGCATGGCAGAGGTCATGGCTGGGCTTGACCCAGATTGGACCATCAACGGGTGGTTGACCCAACAAGCAGAGCAGACATTGGCTCTTCTTCGTCATGATCTCAAGCGTGAACGTTTGCTGTTGGATCAACGGAAATTCCGTCTTGATGACCTTGAACGTCGCCTTGTCTCAAGCCACGAAGCAAAGGACGAGCATCAAATGTCAATCTTCGATTGTTTTGGTTTGGATGAAGACAGTACCTTCACGGGACTTTCCCAACGTGGGGAACAACAACGCATGCAAGAAGGGGAAGCACATGGGGCTGAAGCCTTCATCGAACTCTTACCAGATGATCAGGTTGATGATCCACTTCTCGCAGTTGCATGTCAATTGGTTGTCATGATCGTTGATGGGGAAATCGAAAAAGGTGAGCCAGTCGCAACCCTCGAAGCCATTTTTCAGCGTATGCTACAGCACGGTGTCGAAGAAGAAGAAATCGACGAAGCCATCGATTACCTCTTGACAACCGGTGGACTCATCGAAGTTGATGATGACTGTTTCATCTCAACCATTTAGATCAGACATACGTTACTTCTCTTGAGAAGAGAAGATGCTAGGATTCTCAACTTTCGCATTCAACTGAGTAAACCAAGCATGTCGGCGCGAAATCAATCTTCTTGGGGTGAATAAGACCATACCTTGGTTGTAATCAGGGCCATGACCAGAATCTTTGCAAAATCCCAAATGAGGAAAGGTTCAACTCCCCACTCGAAAGCTTGTGCGAAGTCAACACTGTATGACTCAGCCAGCCACAATGTTCCAACGACATATACCGGGAGCATAGCAACAACCCAACAGATTATTTGCGCCTTTAGGTCGGCCACGCCCGCCTTCCTTGAACGATCTAATCCCTCTGCAACCAATGCAGAAGCGACGGGGAATGCTAACAAGTATCCACCAGAAGCGATTAATTTTCCACCTGTGAATAACTGACCCTCGCCTGAAGCAAAGACTGGAGCCCCCAATGCGCCAACCATCAAATAGAGACAACCTGATGCGAAGGCATCATTTCTCCTAAGATAGACGCCCGTCACCAAAACTGCAAATGTTTGGAAGGTATATGGCACAGGCGTCCACGGTACTGAAAATGCAATCTGCGCAGAAAGTGCGGTTAATCCCGAAAAAAATACTATGGCAATTACCCGCTCAGTCATTGTAATTTTACTAGAACTCAAATCGAGATGCCATTGTTTGGGTTTATTCCACGCAACTTCACTAAACATGTTTGTTCCAGTGTTAGAGGATATATAGTGATTTATCATTTGGTACACGAGCTAAGCAAAAGGTGGCGTCTAACACGGCCCTCACATCATGCTTGTGAGGTGTTAACCTGAAACGTCTATTCGAGACTGGTAACAATGGCGCAATGATTAATAATTCCACAACCCTTATTTATTACGCGGCCCTAGTAGTNTCATGCCTTGCGATTGTTGCACCTGTAATCCTTGCGGCGCTTCCTGTTCNTGCGACGGATGCTGCTGAGATTAAACAAATCCACCTTGTCGACGGCCTCAATACCGTGACCCTCTTTGTAGGCCATTNCGTNAGTCGATCCGAGATGTAAGAAGATTTTACCTAACAGACAAGCAAAGCGTAGCGACTGTACTGGGGGACTGAACACCCATTGTACTTCCCATAATGTCTTGAGGGGTTTGACAGAACCCTTGCGATTTCATGGAAATGATATGTCGGTTGACTGTATCAACCCATAGGAGACGGTGTGTATTTTGGTACAATAATTGAGGATTTTTGTTGAAGCGCTTGTTAACTCTTCAAGNATATGGNATAATTGAGGGGCAAAATGTTAAATTAACANCCTCAAATTGTCTTCTATGTCACGTAGTGAGATGAGCGATACGCTGCTAGAAATCGCAGAACTCGAGCCACAATATATCAGCCCAGAACTCGCAAGAAAGGTTGTTCTCTCCTGTGAGACAGAAGACGTTATGAATGTNTTAGAGACATTATTGAAATGCGAAAATAATTACTTCACGCGGTACATCCTGCCATGGCTGCCTGGAAAAAAGACTACATCACATCTTATTGATATTCTTGAAACNTTCAATCCGGATTACTGCCCTCACATTAGTAACATCATCTATTGTTTATTGGACAGTGGTATTGAAGGTTTAGAAATAGAGTTTACAGCAGTCCTGAAAAAATTGATATCATTCCAAGATGAAGAACTAACAGAGAAAGTCTTGCCAGTATGTGCCCGTTTTATCACAGAAGAATTAGGGGATTTTTTAATCGAGAATTATGATGATGAACTGTCGGGTATCGTTGAAGCGATTATTTTCAACACGTCAATTGAAAAGGTACAACAAAGAATTCAGAGCCTATCAGAACTTGGCCACGAACCANTCATTNGCAATCCTATTTTCAAATCNTTGCTTCTTCAAAATCCCGACCAAGATCTGAGTGACATTTTTTCGATGTTACTGGAGAGTGATTTGCTTGCTTACCCAAGCATATCATGGGGGAACGGCAATGGTAGCTCTATTTTCATGTTATTGTTACAATATGGTAGCAGTCAGCACGTCAATATCCTCGACTTGATTCCTGACGAGGTATCATTGGAAAACGGTGGTTTGATTCAAAACCTTAGAGTGGTTCTTAACTCTAGGCATGATTCAGAATTGAGTAATTCTTTCATTCCTCTTGAAACATTTGAGGGTTGGGAAAAATTTGCAATCAAGGATAACAGAGGATTTTCTGAAACGAAGTTAAGAGGATTTTACATGGGGCTCAAACATGGCCCGCAACCATTCAATACTCGCCAAAATATCTTAAATGAAATTTTGAACTCCACACTCTGTCCGATCCATAGTTCAAGATTGAGGCCTGATTTTCCTCAGGGAACGGGAAGGTGGGCCACTGCATATCATGCCACATTCTACCTTCTTGGAGACGGGAAATACTCTGATTTTAGAAAAAGAATCTCCACTGCGTCAAAATTTATTCGTGAAAAACCTCATTCTCCATGGGGCTACTACGCCTATGAGATTTTGAACATGGATCGATGGGAGATTCTAAGCAAAGTTGGTCTTTCCATTGGCTTAATTCCATTCATCGAATGCTCCCCCCATGGTGTTGGATTGATGGAGTGTAAGATCATGGCTTTGAAAAATGTAAATCAAGGTTCTGACATGCCAAAATGCTGTGATGCCTTTTATCCAAGATTAACCGAAGAAGAAATGACATGCTCAAATTGCAACACAACGATTTCAAATTTTTCGGAAAGCTGGGATGAGGCGAAACATCGGTTAGGATGTGATGAAAGTGAAGTATCTAGTGCTGTAAACCTCAAGCTTGAAGGGGATGACAGTGAATTCATAATCACCAATTCTTCAGGGAAAGAGACGAAATTAACACAACGAGGATATCAAAAACTTCGAACTCAATTAAGAGAATTCATGCCATATTTACCAAAACCAAGTTGGGACCATCTCGCAGCGATGCACGCAGACATTGAAGAAATGGCAGGCATTTCGGGAGACCCGATTAAAAGATGGGGCCTTGATTAGAAGTAATCCTGAGTCTTCAAACCAACTTTACCAAACCCTCTGTATACCCTCGCGTGAGATGTATGTCTTGACGGTAGCGACGCGTGGACTGTGTGTACAGACGGTATCGGGAGGGTTTCTACAGGCTCTCATTTCAGAACAGAGTCATCTGGAAATGGCATATGTGATTTGGGTCGTTTGTTTTCAAGAGGCAAATTTGACAATACAATGTAAAATCTCCACAATCATCACACCACAGTCGTATAAGTGGTGGTTGATTTCTCTCAGGAATCCAATGAATTTCTCCATTGCAGAACTGACATTTTGGAACGACGACGATTACATCTCCTCCTTCATTGAGTTATAGGGCCCAGGGCCCGAAGGCCCTGGGTAATCAGGAATTGGTGAACAGCTGGCCGGCTGCGTAGTAGCCTGATTACTTGCCCGTGACTACACCTGAATCTACTTCACCCTTACCGATTCAGATTGACTGTGATTACCAAGTAGCGAGTCCGAGACACTTTTCACAGCATGCGCAATAGGCATACACGTATCCATTCTCTTCCTCCTTCTTGTATTGGGTCAAGTGATCACACCAAGAGGTTCCCTCTTTTTGGTGATCTTCAAGTGTGATGTCAAACTCTGTGAAATCATAACCACAAACGCAACACGATGTGTGTTCGTCTGCTTCAATTGGACCACTTCGGGTTTCATGACGGGAACATCCGCAACAACATTCTCCACAGAGGTTGAAATCACAATCATTTGCAGCAGCGTTGTTGCAATAATGGAACTTACACTTCGCCATTGCTTCACCACCCTCCGTTGTCATTACCGCCCCAATGAAGTCCATCTGCGCAACTATCACAAACATGACCTACGCCTACAACGACGTTGTCAACATTGTCACAACGATCACACCGTTCTCCACAATGATCACAGAGTGATTCATAATCGACACATCCACAATTGTAACATGGAGTACAATCACAGCAATTCTCGCAATACCAACATTTCTGGCATGGGTCGTAGTCAAATGAACATCCACAACAGTCACAATGATTCTGCTTAGGATGTCGTGGGCAGCCTGGACAGCAACCTCCACAGCGGTTATGAGGACAATCACGTGCAGCAGGATTGCCACAGCAGCATTGGCTCATACGACCACCTCATGTTCGATAGCGACGTCTTTCTTTCGACGCAAGTCAAAGCATTCGCTGGCGGGCTCGGATGGCTTGGTTAGCCTTTTTGTTATGCGATTATTCCACATTTTTCCGGGAATCGGAGCGCATTACCAAGTTATCAGAGCCGGAGGGTTGCCCCTCCGACTCAAAACTGGTGTGCCTAGCCTACTAGGCAATCCCCCGTTTTGGGGGCGGGATACGGCCAAAAAGCCGCCCGTTAAGAATCTCATGTAAGAGATTCTTTTTCGCCGAAGCGATGTTCCCGACTTTGGTGGTCGGATCAAAGTACTCATGTGTTCCTTTGATAAAATCCGTTATTGAATTGTTTCTCACGGGTATTTGCCTGTGAGAGCAAGAGCCATATGAATGTTCTCATTGAGCAAGATATGGACGAGAGTAGGCAAATCGAACTTGAAAATTCTATCCCGGACTTAAGAATTGACCTCTTCTGCAGACATTGTGAGGAAGCGGGAATCAGATTTAATTGGCAAAAGTGCCCTCATTATGGGTGCGGAGAGAAGCGTCTGTGGACTGGTTGGACCCGTAAGTTGGGTGAAATGGGTAATTCTATCGAAGGAGATACTGAATTCTATGCTAAGGTTCTGCGAGAATTTAGAGAAGATACAATAGTTGACCAAATCAATTATGCGAAACTAGCCATGAATTCTGAATCTCCAGAATTGATTTTGTGTACATCAAGACATGCATGGCCCGTTCAAGACAATCTTAAGGACAGAAAAAAGGTGCGTGGGGTTCAGATATACCCCTTTTTTGTTGAAATTGGTTCATACGACCTGTTGTATCATCACTCGTTACAAGTGCTCAACATAATCCATGAGCAGTTTTCTGAATACAATGATTTGAATGTAGTCATATACATTGGCTCTAATGCAACACCTCAATTTGCGTTTAATGATGCACTCCAGCAATGGTTGAACAGAAACAATCATGTTAGTTGGAAATTTTGGAATATGTTCTATGACATGAATTATTTGGGAGTCTCTCAAAAAACCGATGCGTACCACATGCGTCCAAACTGCTCCTTTTGGCGAATGTGATTACCTCTGTTCAAGCTTGTCGATTTCATCCATATCCCACTGGCCTTGATGGTTTTTAATGTGGCGCATCCAGCGAAGGAGTCGCTTTCCGTCGAGTTGGTGAATGGAGAGCTTGTACTCTTTGAGAAACTCGTCAAACTTCAGGCACACCAGTTCAACATCGACGTAGGTAATGCCTTCTTTGCTCGTGATCAATCGCTCGTCTTCAGACAACCAGCCCCAAGATTCCCTCGAATCGTAGTTCCTCACGTCGAGCCGTCGTGCAGAGGCCTCTGGCTTTGGTATACCTTTCTCGGCCGGCATCAGCAACCACCTCCGAGTTCGTTGTCGAGAATTGTCAAGGCCATCTCATAGCGCTGGGCGCGGATTAGGGATGCCAAGGCGACGAGGATTTCCTGGTGTTCTGAAGCAGGGACGACTCCCCAGCGTCAACACCCTCAGAGGAATCAATTTCCCTTCAGGCTCAATGGAGTATCTTTAGACGCCCAGTATGAAACAAAGAAGATGGCCAGTGTTGGTAAAAGTAGAATCAGACCAAATGCATAAGGAGGCGTCATTACTACCAGAGGAAAA
>PBMQ01000032.1 GCA_002722615.1 Methanobacteriota archaeon
GCGAACATCGATCTCGCCTGGTCCAAACGCCATATCTCTCATCTCTTCGACTATTTTCATCTATATAGATTACATGGACTCTATGTGATATACCGTATTGTGAGAGTTGCAAGACATGGAACCAATCACGATGGTTGTTATCGGTTTAGCGTTGATGGTATGTGCCTACATGGCTTGGAACATTGGTGCCAATGATGTTGCAAATGCAATGGGTACTTCGGTTGGATCACGAGCACTGACGCTCAAGCAAGCGGTCATTATCGCAGCCATCTTCGAATTCGCTGGTGCGTTCTTCGCAGGTGATGCCGTAACTGAGACTGTTCGTAAAGGAATTTTAGAGATTCCATTTGGAGATGATGGCACCGTCGCCGCAGGCATATCACAAGACATTGCATTCGGATTCATTGCCGCAATGATGGCAGCAGCAGTTTGGCTAACGATAGCGACACGATTTGGCCTTCCAGTTTCTACCACACACTCAATTATTGGGGGTATCGTTGGCGTAGGGCTTGTTCTTGAGGTTGACCATGGTGCTGAGTACATCAACTGGGAAAAATTAGGCGAAGTAGTCCTCAGTTGGATTGCAAGCCCATTGATGGGTGCAATCCTTGCATTCTTCTCGTATTGGATCATCAAGAAAACAATCCTCGATGCGAAAAACCCAGAAGAACGATCTCTGTGGCTTGCTCCGATTCTTGCGTTCCCTACATTCTTTGTTCTTGGTATTGCACTTCAATTTAAGGCCCTCAAAGGATTCTTTGCGAAAGCTGAAAACAATGGATGGGTAAAGGACAAGTACGACTGGTTACCGTACAAACCCAAGGATGGAATAACTGGTAGTTGGAATCCGACATCTGATGTTGCATGGTTGCCTACCAATTCGTTAATTCTAGCAGCTGTAATTGGAGCAATCGCTAGTTTGGGATTGTACTTGGTTCTCCGTCGAACGGACATCAATCAGGAAGTAAAGGGCTTCAGGGGTGTTGAGCGGATATTCATTTGGCTACAGATCATCACCGCCGCTTACGTTGCTTTCGCCCATGGGGCGAATGACCGATCGAATGCGATAGGTCCGATGGCAGCTGTTTGGCAGGTGCTTTCGGACGGCGGGAAACTTGGTGCTGAGGCTCCAATCCCACTTTGGTTGATCCTACTGGGTTCAGCAGGAATCGCCGTCGGTGTTTTGACCTGGGGATGGCGGGTTATGGAAACCATCGGCAAGAAAATTACAGACATTACGCCCACCCGTGGATTTGCTGCAGAATTCGGTGCTGCAACAACGATCCTCATCTTCTCTATGCCGTTCCTTGCGGTTCCTGTCTCGACAACACACACGCTTGTTGGCGCCGTTGTAGGCGTAGGATTAGCAGGAGGGGCTAAAGCAGTTGATTTCAGAGTCTTTGGAAAGATTGCAGCCTCTTGGGTTGCGAGTGTTCCAGTTGCCGCTTTTGGTGCAGCCACCATTTACGTTGCATCGGGCGGAGACGACCTCAAGATGATCATCATTCTTCCAATCGCTTTCTTAGCGGTTGGATATGCGATGTGGAGAACACGCGGCCAAGGAATACATGTCGAGGAGGCACTTTCAGATGTTGGAGGTCCCAAGGCTGATGGCCCAACACCGTTCGATATGTTCCATCACCATGCAGAAGTCGTTGAGACAACCGTTGAGAAGATGGTCATCGCAGTCGAGAAGGCCTGTGCAGGTGAAGATGCAAGCGAGGAAATTGAAGCGACCATCGAATCTGAATTCGAAGCCGACAAGGTCAAGGCAAGCATCCGTGAAACCGTCCGAGATGACCTGCGCTTTGGAATTGCAGCAGATTCCAAGTCCTTCCTCCATATGGTCAGTCGACAGGATCGTATTGCAGACTATGCACAGAATGTTGCAGAGCAATTGTCGTTCCGCCCACTTATGGATGATGATGATGCTCGAGAACACCTTGCAAAGATGGCAAAGGCTGTTGCATCAACGGTAGCAACCTATGAGGATTTGATTGAAGCACTACGGGACTATCATATCAGCGGTCGCACCAAGGCTGGTGCTGACAAAGTGATGGGACTCATCCGAGAAGTCAATCTCAAGGAACACGAAGCAGATGTAATTGAGGCAGAAGCTGCTGCGTTCGTCTTCTCAAATGGTGATGAACAGCCACTTGCAGCCATGCACATGTACCGTGTCCTTCAGCGACTCGATGATGTTGCAAACGCTTGTGAGAAGGCTGCAAATGCCTTCCTCCCACTCCTTTCGAAGTGAAGCAATCAGGTGCCTAGGTTTGACTGAAATTCACGTTTAAAGCGAATGTTTTAACCCCAAAACCAATTAAATGCACGTGCTAAACAACAGTTATGTCCTCATATGTGTGGGATGCTGGAGAGTTCTATACAGACGCATTCAGTGCAGAAAGCTTGTTCGGTTTCCGGATGATCATTGCATGGTCCTCCCTTCTAATCCTATTGTGGTGTATAGGGCTTGCAGCACTTATTTGGCGCGCTAGAAACAAAGGTTATGAGAATAATTTCATGGCTGTGATACTTGTTTGTGAAGGCATTAAGGCTTCCTTTTTAGTTTCTTCAGGAATTTTGTACATACGGAGATATGAAGCGCTTCAAGATGTTCTTTGGCACTGGACGATTGATGTATTTTTCACGGCCCACATCATATCCGTGCTCCTGTATCTCTGCATTCCAATATACTATCGTCTCAAGCGACTGAGTTTTATGAATAGAGATGTTTTCAAAAAACATGCATGGTATCTTGCTGTTGTTTTTGGGATTGTAATTTGGTTGTCGATAAGAACTGTCCCAGCATTCCATATTACAGATGCAAGTTGGATTACTTGTCAAGAAGGAGATTCACAAGCGGAATTACATATTTGGTTTGGGGAACATCAAGAATGGATGGATGATGTTGTAGAGGATGTTGGTGCATGTACGGAGGATTATGAAACAACAATCGTTACTCAGCCTGATGGTCTGTGGGCAATTGTTGTGCTCTCACCACTTGTTTCTCTGATGGCACTGTTGCTAATACGTTCATCGATAAGATCACATTTGGAGGGCGAAAATCCAGACATTAGCAAAAGCCTAACTTCTCGGTCACTCTATATTGGTTTCCTTGGAAAGGTAATCAGTTTCTTCTTGTATGTTGTCTTGTTAGTATTTATTTCCTTTTTACATGGGGGGCAGACCACATTTATTGATGAAACGATTTGGAGATATGGAGATTCAAATTCCCTTGACCGTTTCAAATATTTCTTGTGGGTATTTAGTTTTGCAATCACGCCTATCGGTATTGCGTTTGAGTGTATGATGTTTGTTCACGCAACACTGAAGGATACCGTGTTTGGTATTGACAACAATTTGCGTAAAACCTTCCGAACGGCGGTATTTACCGGTATTGGCCTTGTAGCATTCATCATCGGTAGTGAGGCTATGGAAAGTATAGTTGGTTATGGAATGGCTGGCGGGATATTCGTTGGTATTGCCTTACTGTTGATTCGAAAACCGATTCTAACAATCATTGATAAAGTTTCGAGCAGATTTATTCCATCTTCTCATACTACCGAAGAACTTGCGTATTTGGATGCCTATGCTACGGCCATGGAGGATTTGATCATCACGAAAGAAGAAAGAAAATTACTCAACACCATTGCGTCGACATATGGATTTAGTGATCGTATTGTTAAACAATTAGAATCTGAATATAATTCTACTTTAGAAGAGGAATAGCGCCTACATCGGTTGAAAAATAATCGAAGGACATTACTTTGACCACATCGAAAGATCGGGTGCGCCAGGGACAGTGTTGTCATACGTGACTGATCGATCCCATTTGACTGGAGCTTTGGGCCGCTTCCATCCAAGTATGGTAACAAGGAGAACAATAATGCTCAGGACAACAACTGCAACGATGTTTTCACCAAGTTGAGATACATAAGTGGAGCGTTCTTCGGGTTCTGATTTGATTGTTGGTACGACTTCTTTTTCCTCGACAGGTGTATACTCAACAACGATTGACTCACAATCGAAAACATCATTTGCGACCGCACATACTTCGCCTCTATAGATTCCTGAGGATATTGCTGTGACCGTGGCTTGATTGGTTGAAATCTCAACTTGGAGCGCCTCATCGAACTCGAAAAGAATAGATTCTGTNTCCGNATTGGCATAAGCAGTTATGGCTATGNTCCTGTTGACTTCTGNGGTTTGGGNGGAATACGAANNGATNAAAATTCGTGGATTGAGAACGGGTAAGCCTTCNTCAATNTCTCCGTTGCAGTTGTCATCGATTCCATTNCGGAGTTCGTCTGCATNNGGGCTGATGTTGGAATTGTTATCATCGCAATCTTGGAACCATCGAAGACCATCGCCGTCGTTGTCAAGATCAGCAAACAATGGATTTGTTCCGACAAACAATTCATAGCCGTCATTCATGCCATCATCGTCCGTATCGGCATTTTGCCACTCAGTCATGTGTACAAGGTACTCATCAATGTCGAGAAGGCCGTCTCTATCTGCATCAGTCGTCAAGAAATCTTCATCAACGTCTTCATCACAGTCATCATCGATTCCATTCAACCATTCAGTTAATCCTGGGCTGCGATCGGAATCGTTGTCATCGCAATCCTGGAACCAGTAGTATCCGTCACTGTCATCATCTGGATCCGCATAAGTCGGATCGGAAAAGAAAACCTGAACTTCGTCGCCATCGTCCATTCCATCCCCATCGGTATCAGGATTGTTCCAATCGGTATTTTGTACGTGGAATTCTGCCCAGTCACTTAATCGATCGTTATCAGAATCGAGGTCGCTGAACCCTTCATCGATCCCGTTTTCACAGTTGTTATCAATACCATCGAGCAATTCAGGTTGAAGCGGTTTCACGTTTGGATTCGAATCGTTGCAATCTTGGAACCAAAACCAACCATCACTGTCTCCATCATCATCAAACAGCAAAGGATTGCTAAAGGTAACAAGCACTTCGGTTCCATCGCTTAGTCCATCGTTATCCGTGTCTTCTTGCAGAGGATTCGTTAAGAAAATAAGAATCTCTTGTCCATCGTTGAGCATGTCATCATCGGTATCTGAATCAATAGGACTTGTTGATGAATTGAAGATTTCATATCCATCCATCAGATTGTCATTGTCGGAGTCAGGATTTAATGGGTCGGTATTGTGAATACTGGTTTCATCCTCATCGGGTAGCCCATCGTTGTCTGTATCGATGACTTCATCAGCACCGTGAATAACCAGCTCCCAATGGTTCCAAGTGCCAGTTTCTCCGTTTCTTCGATCATTGACTTCAAGTGTCCAAACGCCATCTGAGGATTCGTCCCAATGAAGCATCGAAGAGAAGACCCATTCGTTGAAATTGTTGTTGTTATCATCGTGCTTTTCAGCCATTCGTGATTCCGTTCCATCAGGTGATGTTAAGGTGATTTCAAGATCACCTCGGAAGGTATGGTCAGCATCAAATCGTACTTCAACAGATTCGACAAGAAGTCCAGCATCAACAGTAACGGTGTCTGACAACCCGTTTGCGGTGTTATCAGGAATCGATTGTGAGATGTCACGTTCTCCACTCGTCCAATTGTATTCTTGATCGACATTGGTCCAGTTCCTTGCAATATGAACTGCCAAACCTGCATCGATTGCACCATGACCGTATTTGTGGTTGACATCGTGTCCTCCACCGTTTGTGACCCAATCTCCGTCCGTTGCATCGTTGGTGCGTGCGCTATGAACGAGTACGTGTTGAACATCACGATAGGTTAGGGTTGGATTTGCTTCAAGCATCAACGCGATTACACCCGATACAAGTGGAGTTGCGCTACTGGTTCCACCGAAGTTGTTGTAGATGTCCGTTGAGGTGTATCCGCCTGAACCACGAATGTCTGCGGTGGTTATTCCTTGTGAACCTCCCTTCGAATGAGCTGCGACAAGAATATTTGCACCGTCTTCACTGTACCATGCCTGATTTCCGTAATCCGTAATTGCCGCCACACCAATGGTGAATCGAGAGTTTGCATATCCATCATAATTGGAATTGTCATCGTTGTTTCGTCCATTTCCACCTGCCAATGTGACGATAGTACCTAGTCCACCCCTGCCTTGGTACATGTTGTCTTCAAGCGATGCTTGCAGTAATGGCTCAGGACCACTGACGACTCTTCCTGAATCACTTGGTCCCCAAGAATTCGATGAGATTGAAACCAAGTCACGTCGATGTCCAATCGCATCTGCTTCGTCCTGATCGGTGTTTGAACATGCAATCAATCGGATTCCGATAAGGTCTGCATCCATCGCAGCCCCAGTAATCCCGTAGTTGTTGTTGCCGATGCCAGCTGCAACACCTGCCGCTGAGGTCCCATGCCCATCGTTTGATGTTGGGGATGGGTTTCCATCATCACCACAGTAATCCCAATCGATTGCATCTTGATAATTGGGTGAGAGATCGTTGTGTTGATGGTCCACACCATCGTCAACGACCGAGATGAGAACGCCAGTTCCCTTGACACTGTCCCATGCTCCAGTAACGTTCGCATCTTCTCCAACAGTACCAGACCCTTGTCCAGTGTTTTGAAGATGCCATTGGGAAGAAAACGAAGGGTCGTTCGGAACAAAGCGTGGTTGATTTGAGTGTGGCTTCATCATCGACCAACGCTGTACTTCATCCACGGACTGAAGTTCATCTCGAACATCAGAAGGGGACTCCAAGTTTAAGATAAATGAACCAGGAATCTGATTTGGTTGTTCGATGGATTCAATTTCAAACGGAATCATTTGTTGAAGAAAATCTTGGTTTTTACCACACATACTCGGCATGTATACCAACCATTGATCCGATACATCTGCCGATTCATCTGTCATTGCCCGAACGAAAGCATTGTTGACACCAAAGCTCAATTCGTTCGGTGAACAATCGAATTGATTTGATTGAACGGACGGTTGTGCTTGGGATATTGGAGCAAGAAGCGTTAACAAAATTAGGAAAACGCTAACTCGCATATACCCCGTTACAACCCAACTGCCATAGAAAACCTTGCTTTTCATGATAGCAAACTTTGACATTGAGGAGGATTACCGCAGTCCATGCGAAGTCTTGTTACTGGAGGCGCTGGGTTCATCGGTTCTCACCTTATCGACCGATTGGTTGCTCGTGGAGATGAAGTCCTGGTCCTTGACAATCTCTCAAGTGGAAAGGAAGAATTCCTTTCACATCATTCCTCAAGTGTTTGTCTTGTCAATGTCGACATCACAGACTTTGATTCTGTAGTGCCTCATTTTGCAGGAATTGATATCGTGTACCACCTCGCAGCCAATCCAGACATTCGACTTGGAACACAGATTACAGATACCGATCTCAAGCAAGGAACACTTGCAACCTACAACATTGTTGAATCGATGAGGATCCATAAGGTTCCGACCATCATGTTTGCATCATCTTCTGTAGTATACGGTGATAATGCGCCCATGCCAACTCCGGAGAATCATGGACCATGCATGCCAATTTCGTTGTACGGTGCAAGTAAATCAGCAGGTGAATCACTCATCAGTAGTTGGGTAGGTACCTTTGGCCTTCAGGGCTATATCTTCCGATTTGCAAACATCATCGGAGACCGTGGAACTCACGGTGTCATCTTTGATTTCATCCACAAACTCAAGCGAAATCCCTCGGAACTCGAGGTTCTTGGTGATGGACGACAAGAAAAGTCCTACATGGAAGTAGGTGATTGTGTTGATGCTATCCTCCACGTCATGGCAACAGAAGATGAGCCTCTCAACCTGTTCAATCTTGGTAGTCACGATACATGCAGTGTCCGCAGAATCGCAGAAATTGTTGTCGAAGAAACCGGCTACACGGATGCTGAAATTGTGTACACTGGTGGCTCACGAGGTTGGGCTGGAGATATTCCAAGAGCAATGCTTGGCATCGACAACATGTTGGCAACAGGCTTTGATGTCAAATACAACAGCGAAGATGCAGTTCGCCACACAGCTCGTGTTCTCATTCAAGAAATCGGTCTAGAGAATTGAACCAAGTTCTTTGCAACAAACCATTGGCCTTATGCATGAGAATTGCTTCGCCAAATTCAGTGAGAACATGAATTCAATGCTCGTAAACCAAGATGCTAGTGCTCGTTCGGATGCAGGACTCATTGTCATGTCGATGTTTTTCGCCGGAATTCTGATTGTTGCTTTCACGACAAGTCCGATTGCATCAGGGACACAAGTCGGAGAGCGTGCTCCGATTTTCAGCGCTGATGCATACGATGGTACAAGTTGGAAATCGTTTGAATTTGAAGATCTTCTCGATTTATCTTGGACTTGGAACTCAACTGAAGATTCGCCTTGGATTGCGGTAGAATTCCTCGATACAGATTGTGGCTATTGTAAGAACTCCGCAACGGAAGTTGGTCAATGGTCAGAAATGTACACTGCAGAGCAATGGATCGGTCCTGACGTCATTTTCATAGCAATTGCAGTTGAATTTGTCGCCGAATCCTCACGTGCAGAAGTCGTAGAATTCCGAACTCAATACGAAAACAATTTCCTCTATGTTGATGACCTTGATATTGACATTGCAAAGGACTGGGACGTTGCGTCAACGCCGAGCTATTTCCTCGTTCAACCTGATGGTATAGTAGCATGGAACAGTGGTCAAGCAACAAACTCACTCGGTTGGGATGCTAAGGAAGAGAAATCGATTTCACTCAACGGTTTTGATGATGGTTATGTCCAACTCAATGAAGCAATTGAACAACTTACCATGAGGAACGGAGGCGAGTGATTATGAACGAATACGTAGTTCTGTCCTTCCATGGTGCTATCATTCTTTTCGGTGTCCTCCTGCTCACTCCACTGGGTGCAAATCTTTCGTCAGTTCTTCACAGTCGATATCCTTCGACAACGACCAAGCGTGGTCAACTGATTGCCGGAATGGCGTTCATTTGCTTTGGCGGATTTACAGTATCTGCACATACGCTGTGGATGCACAACAAATTGTCCGAAGGAGCAAGTGTATGTTCTGGAGACTCCATTCTCAATTGCGACGGATTGATCGGAAATGTTGCATACAACACTGACCCTCTTCTCGGGCAACCGTGGGGGCTGATTGGGATGGTTGCATTCACTGCTCTCATGTGGCTCATAATCGTCATCGGCAAGGAACCAATGTCTTCTCAAACTCCACTGTTCATCAAAGCAGGACTCGGAGCAACCATTACTGGATTGCCAGTTATTGCGTTGCTTGTGAGTTACGAGATTAAAGAAGGTCTGATTTGTCCGTTTTGTACCACTGCTCACATCGCTAACATCTTGGCACTGATTGGTTTCATTCTTCTGTTCCGACTCTTCGAATCTGGTGAATGGGCTCCAGATATGAAGAAATCCTCTAGGAAGTGAGCAGATTGAACCGAGATGTTGCCATCGTAGCCATCTCTATCGTTGCTTTACTTCTCGTATCGTATCAAGCAGGTTACCTTGACTTTGGTACAGAAGATGATACAGTGGAACCAACCCTCGAGGAGGGGGATTCTAGTGCTACTCTTCCTTCATCTCTCGATGAAATTCATCCTCTTGCTTCGACTTGTCTAGACCATGGTGATTTAACTCGTCACGACCACATGTATCTCACCATTCGTGTGAATGGTGATTTCGTTACGATTCCAGAAAACACTGGGATAAACACGGGAACGTGCGACCAGACCGGTTCAAACATGCACGTTGTTCATACACATTCATCCGATGGCAAACTTCACCTCGAAATGCAGACAGAGGAAGATGTTGAGTTGGGAGTGTTCTTCGATATCTGGGGTCAACACTTCGATGAAACAGGAATCTTCGAACATCGTGTCAATGAAACACATGGCATGACGATGAGCGTACGTAATGGAGAAGACAACGTTACCGTTGTNGATACCTACGATCACTTCATTCTACTCGAAGGTCAGGAGATTTTCATCGATTTCGGACCGGGTCTTTAGGGTATGAAAATACCTTCAAAGAAGGAATCTTCTCCTTCTGTTTCGATGACTTCTAAGCGAACGATAGTGACATCGATACGTTCTGTGTCGGTGTAGATGCGTCGTAGTTCGTGGAGCATNGCTCTTTGGACATCTTCTTGATCTGTTCCGTAAAGAACAGAAAGATGGTGATGCTTTTCGTTGTTAACCATAGCAATGAATTCAACCATCCATTCCTTCACATGNTCATCTCGGGNGTCCGCCTCAAATGTTTCTTCCATGATANTACATGGACGTGATACCTTATCAATGAATGGGTCATTTGCCTCATTAATTACCGGAAAGAGGCAAAAAATACCATTTTTCGGTGCAATTTTGTTATATTTACTCCTCTTCTCTTACCTTTTCCATCGAATTGATTGAAACGAGACCAAGCATTCCAACAGCCAAGAAAATCATGANCGGTAGAAGAAGAGGAACTTCTCCACTGTCATCAAGAACCGAGGATTGCATCGAGATTTGAACAACTCCAAGAGGTTGTGAGTTCATTATACTTCGATTTTCAAGAGCACTTGCAGTGTATTCATGAATNACGATTACAGACCATTCTTCCAAATCCTGTGTGGGATAACTTGCAACAAATGGNGCGATGATGGTTGATCCTATTGCAGTTTGTTGTCCTTGCAGAGGGAATTCAGCTAAGGCAACCAAAACTCTGTCTCGATGTGACTCGCCGGGATTTTCAAATGCCTTGTCAACCGTTTTCTTGTGTTGAACGAACAGAATGGTGTATTGTGTAGCGTTGTCTATTTCTGATGCATGAGGGGGCATGACAGTAACCACTAGGTGCGTATCATTTGTCTCAGCCCGAACTTTGAGATTCGTAAATTGGCGTTGGTTCGATTCTGATTTGAGAATATCACTTTGGACATCTGGCCATGATGAAACATCTTCGTGTAATTTTCCGTTATGAACAACGAACGATGGGTATCCAGTTTCGTTTTCATGTTGAATGTTGAGTCGTTCAATTCGGTGTTGGGCTGCCTCAGGCCCAAACGCATCAACGCCATCATCTGGATGATACGAAACCATCGCTATTCGACTCCCATGCTCCTCTGCTACAATACCTAGATCTGGGTCAATTTCAGCGCACCGTTGGCACCAGGTCGCCGTGTATTCTTCAACAAGGATACTNTGCCCGCCTTCNATGACCTTCAANCCTGNCCACTGGTCTGGCTCAATTTGGACCGCATGAGCATGGGGCATTAGAAGCAGGATGGAACACAAGAACATCGCCTTGCGGACTGCGCTCATGTACCTGCCAAACGCTTGTCCTCCTTCATCTCATCGTTCAAGCCATGAAAGTACGGAAGATGTTATCTCTGTGAGTTCTCGCAGTGGTAACTGGGGATTCGTCATGGCAGACCATTGGATTGAGAATCACAAGCGTGATTCATGGCGTCGCCAAGCCAAAGCCAGTGGCTACCGTGCCCGTTCAGCATTCAAACTTAAGCAAATTCAAACCAGGTTTGAATTGATGCGTGAAGGCGATGTCGTACTCGATGTTGGTTGTCATCCGGGAGGATGGGCCCAAGTCGCAGTCGAGGAAGTCGGTGAAGAAGGAATTGTCATNGGTGTTGATCTTGAACCATGTCAACCCGTTGATGGAGCACTTCTGATGGTGGGGGACATCACCGACCCGTTGACTCAAGAACGAATCGTCAAAGAACTTCAAGACCGTCAAGTCAACTCCGTTATTTCGGATATATCTCCTCACATCACCGGTAAGTGGGACGTCGATCAAGCGGTAGCAATGACACTCGTCGCTAAAGTGTTCGACTTCGCACTACCTCTCCTCTGTAGTGGAGGATGGTTCGTAACGAAATTGTTCCAAGGAGTTGGAGTGGAGGAATTGATTGACGCTGTCAAACCGCATTTTTCCTATGTGCGACGCTTTTCACCAGAAGCATCGAGAAACTCCTCTTCAGAGGTGTACTTGATTTGTCGAAATCATACGCCTTGGAATGCGACCTCAACATCTGTGCTTGATCGGTACGAGGAAGGTGTGAATAAATTGTTAGGTGGCGACGAAATCGTCGATAACGTTGTTGCAACAAAGACCAAATTCACTGTTCGCCGAAAGAAGGTCGAATGAAACTCTCATAATGGTTGAGGATTTTATTCGGAACATGAATTTTACAAGTGTTCATGATCTTCAACCAAACCGCACCATATCTGCCATCAACGGGGTCATTGCTCGTTCTTATCCGATTTCCATGAAGTATGCCAAAGGACGTTGGCTCCATTTCCGTCAAATCGTTCTTGAGGATGCAAGTGGGTGGGTGCTGGTCAATGTTTGGGGGAAGGTTGCAACAGAACTTCTTCGTGGTCAGAAAATTCATATCAAAAAGCCCTATTGTTTTTATCAGAATGGAGCGCTGTGCCTTACTCTAAGCANTGGTTCTCGCCTCAAGATATGCACGCAAGCATAAAGAGGGGGAGGTCATGGGGCAACTACTACTGAGGCATGATTATGACAGAGCGAGCAAAGAATTGCACATCCTCCGGAAAACCGCTAACAGAAGTTGGTTCGACTGCTTTCCCCTGCCCAAACTGTGGCTTTTCAATTGGACGTAGTCCACGATGCCGAGACCAAGGCGTNTCTTACACCTGTTCAGAGTGTGGATTTGTGGGGCCCTGAGGTGAGAACATGGGCATGGTAGCAATGACATACAANNTNAATCCTGATGCAGANNNNGAAGANGTNGACACNGACATGATTTCNTCNACNATCTCNACCTTTGGNGATGACANCTANGACGTNCAAAGCGTNGAAGTCAANCCTCTNGCNTTTGGNCTNAAATTCGTTCAAGTTCACGTCGTCATGAACGANGGTGAAGGACTTGCNGANGCTTTCGAAGANAAGATGGCNGCAATTTCNGGTGTNGGCGAAATCGAAGTNATNTCGATGGGNCTTCTCTGATTCCACTCAGTTACANTTGNTTNAGTGGTGTTCGCATAAATTCGCGAAGCAAGATTGTNGCATACGATCCNCTNGAAAGTGTNAATCNNAANTTTAANCANGCNCCNTCNGGATGCCANCGNCTTCCNTCANNTGGGCCCTTNATTCCANTNTTCNCCNAGNGTATCGNNNGNNGCCTTNGGNGNTGCTTNNACTGTNAANTCNTCAAANGATGTTGTCANNGNACGNCGTGTNCCNNTNGTTGTCANNCNNGGAATGTNTTCTATTTCCCAATTCAANTCNNNAAGNCCCATNTCNGNAAGNATNGATNNTTCNANTTCNCCAGGNNTNCCTTCACATGTNCGGATGTCACGTCCCGGTAAAGGACCGGTAACTGAGAGTCTTCCAAGTTGACAATTTCTCCCAATACGTGGTGCAGTGCGTTCTTCAACGACAACGCAATTGTTTGCAGACAATTGGCCTTTCTCGTCGATTCGACCAACAAGATCACCTGCTTCAGGGGTTGTAATGCTCATGCCCTGTTCGAGACGCTTTCGTAAGCTGCGATTGAAAACAACAGATTGCAATGCATGGATGGTCATTAACTGAAGGTTATTGGGTAACTTTCGGAATGCTCCAATATGATCGTCAGGGTTGTTGAGGAGGTGTTCTGTCATTCGACGTTCGTATCCTAGCCAATCTGGTGCAAGTGCAAGTCCTTCTTCCGTGATACCATTCTCACGGATGTGTTTGCGGAAGGCAGCCACGTCTGGGCTTTCATGTTGGCCTTCCTTGCTGATGTAGGTATGAACTGCATCTGCCCATTGATGTTGGACAACCGACCTACCTACTTCTGCTGTTACAGCTCGACCACTGCCGAATCGTTGAGGTCCAATCCAATTTGGAAATCGTCCGAGACCGAGTTTTTCTTGCATACCAGTTCTGATTTGTTCAACTTCAGAGAGTGCCTCCTCTTCGGTCATAGGTGTCCCATCTGCATGAGCACAACCTCGAACAACGATTGTGAAACGATTACCTCGATGGTTACCAAAACCAATTTTTTGATGCGTTCGTCCAAGCACCTCGATGACAACATCATTCATTTCGATTTCAGCTACTTTGAATTGTGGCGCATCGATGACAAAGAGTTGCGAGGTAACTGCACGTTTGTCCTTTGTTCCAGCAAAGAAGATTCGGTTTCTTGAAATGCTCAATTTCTTTGCTAGATTGTTGCAAAATCGGTTTGTTTCCCAATTGGTGAGGGTCACTTTTGCAACGGTAAACCGTCCTTTTGGATTCAAAGCGATCGTGGTTGCAATTTCATCGACTCGGAAATCAACAACTCTAGATTTGAGGACGCCACCTATGCCAGCATCTTCAGTGGCATAACCGATTAGTCCGATGGCTTCAGCCAGCGAATCGTTTGGCTGCATAGCAGCCACCTCATAGTGTTAGGCTGTCAAATTCGCTGGATAGGCTGTTGACGATTTCGTTAAGAACTGCGTCAGGCTTTGCCTTTCCAGTTGTACGAATATAGAATTCAGGTGGATCAAGGTCTGGGTGGCCAGGGAAGTAATTTGCGTACTCGACAGACTTGTGGTTGTTCAAGCGGTCTCGAAGAATTTGGAGAGCGGTGTGCGTCTCTCCAGTAATTCGAAGTCGGAGTTCATTTTTTTCATGAATCAGGACCTTTACTGGCATGTTATCGTTTTGGCGACCAACCTCCCTGTATTGAACCTTGCCGTCGTCTAACGAGGAGGAATTCACTTCAATTGTGTTCAATTTACCCTGTCACTTAAACACCCTCTACTCTTCGGATTGCGCATGGACACCTCGGATTATGAGGACCAGATGGCGGAATATGCCGGTCTGTTCAAGCGGCTGGCCATCCCCATTCTCATCGTCTCAGCACTTCTTACCGTTGCACTGAGTGCACACTTGCTCCTATCTCCGCCCGAGTTTAGGACTGATCTCAACGACTTTGCACCAGATACAGACTCGAAAAAAGCACATGAAGAGATTCATGAATTCTTTCCAGATGAATCGAGACCGATGTTCGTTCACGTCACTCGGGACAATGGAGGCAACATCCTCAGTATGGATTCTCTCAAAGAGATGGATGAGAACCTAGCAGTACTCAAATCCGATGGCCGTGTTCAACTGACTGCAGTATCATCGTGGACAACCTCTCCAGGTATGATACAGATTGCCCTCGATGAGCAATCCCCTGGGACGAATCTCTCAGACTACCAATCTTGGCCTGAACTCGTTGATGCAATTGTTGATGATGATACGACATGTGCTATCAATCAAGACGATGCTTTGCTCAGCACAGTGAACTTTGTAGGTTCTGCCTTGGTCAACAAAAATTTGGATATCGCAAAGACCTGTTCATATCTGTCCAAAGGGGAAGGTGATGCAGTTCCTGCCGCTGACTCCACTGCATGGGTACTCGAAATTGATCCAGAATTGGGTGAGGACGAACGACGAGAAATTCAACATCAAATACGGCTTGCTTTCAACGACGTGAGTGATTCCTCAAGTCTCACGTATTCGGTAGCTTCACTCGATCTGATGTCCTATGATATCGATCAAGGCACCTTCGATAATCTCACACTCCTGATTTTCTTCGCAACTCTTGTTGTCATCGTGTTGTTGTTTGTTGCGTTCCGAAATGTGAAGGGTGTTCTTTTCCCACTTGTGAGCCTCAACGTAGCTTTGGTTTGCACGTACGGTATCCTCAACCTGATTGGTATCCAGTTCACGGCTCTTGAGGTCGCAGTCGCACCGCTTGTTCTTGGATTGGGAATCGATTATGCAATCCACTTGCAACGCTCCCTGTCCTATCACCGCGGCAAAACTGATGATGTTGCAGAAGCATGGATGCGTGCTTGTGGAAAATTGAGTGTACCTCTTTCCCTAGCAGTTGTTACTACAGTTGCAGCATTCTTAGCCAATGTTGTTTCTCCTCTTCCACCTCTCTCGACGTTTGGTATCGCTCTAGCATTCGGTGTCATCTGTGCCTTCCTCACATCCACTCTCCTCATTGGCGCTTTGCATGTGACGTTTAATGCAAAAGCGACCTCTGCACAGCGTAGACCTCTCAAACTGAGCAACCTCACGCAACCACTCCTCCAATTGCATCGCCGACAGCAAGTCGCCGTTCTACTCGTAGCAATAGCCATCTCGGGAGCTTCCGTTGTCGGGGCTATGCAACTTGAAACCGATTTCGATCTTTCTGATTTCGTGAATGAGGACATGGAGATCATGTCTGTCCGAGATGACATCAATTCAAATTACGACAGTGCAGGTTGGAAGTTCGTCTACGTTCTCATGGAACCCGTCGGCGGGGGTGTCATACCTGACGATGTCTTGCTTTTGGATAATCTACGTGATTTGCATTCCGACCTCAAGAACAATCACGATGTTGTTGGAACAGACGAACGTTATCCATCCCCTTCCTATGAAGGGCCATATGTTGTCTTGCGTGATGCTATCATGCGCAACACATCGTTTGGTAACCTGCATGGCTTAGAAGTCGAAAACAACGACGTATGGGATGTTCCAGAAGCAACCATCGATTTGGGCTCAGTCTTTGCTGACTTAAGGAACAATTACACCGTTGCCGATCCTCTGTCTGGGAAGACATGGAGTGATCGAGTCAATGCCACCGTACATCTTGACGGAACCAATATCGCACATCTTCGTACTGAAGTTCGAGTTGAAGCAACAACATCAACTGAATCAAAGCGAGTTGTTGCTGAGTTTGAATCAATGATTGGTGAAAGCGACGACGATGGTGCGCTTCGGGCATCGTTGAAGAACTATGCAGTGATTCATGTTACAGGTGACTTGGTTGTATTGCAACAAGTTCTTGATGGCCTTTCCTCATCTCAACTCAAATCGACTGCAATCTCTCTGGTCGTTTCCTTTGCAGTACTGCTTATCCTCACTCGAAGAATTTTGCCTGCATTTATTGTTCTTCTACCGGTCGGAATGGCATCTTTATGGGTTGTAGGCTCAATGGCAGTTCTTGGTATCAAATGGAATGTCATGACCGTTCTTGTAACCGCCTTAACCCTCGGTATTGGTATCGATTATACGATTCACATGTGGAGACGAATTGAATGGGAACTTCAACGACAGGATGATCATTGGTCTGCATTGAAGACCTCTTTGGAAACAACCGGAGTCGCATTGATGCTATCTGCTGCAACAACAGCAGCAGGTTTCCTCGTGTTGATGCTATCGCCGATGCCTGTTATCCAGGACTTTGGTCTGATTACAGCGGTGACTGTCTTCTTCTCGCTCGTCCTCGCCCTAGTACTCTTACCTGTTCTTTTAGAATTGGCAGCACGTGCACAGGAAGCTGGTGAGAACGGTTCCTAGCTGAGTGCTTGAATGACACTGTCCATGTCCAAACCTTGGTCTCTCGCAACCAATGCCAGTGCCATCCATCCTGTGACATGTACGAGTGCTCGTTGTTTACGAGTGGCTCGACGCTGAACCTCCTCAGCTTCAAGTCCAGATGCACGTGCAATGTACTTGAGCAGTCGACGTGTCGTAGTTGCTCGGGGATCGTTTGTTTCTTGTTTGAGTTTTGAAACAGGTGCTGGCTTCTTTTCCTTTGATGGTGGTAAAGTTGTTTCTTTGACTTCTTCTGTTGGTTCGACATCAAACCTGGAAAACGGATCTGGATTCAACAAACGCTGAGGTCTTGGAAACCAACCAAGAGGTGTAGAGAATGATGAGAAGTCTTCTATGGGCGAGAGGCTTTCTTGTGCTCCGGTTAACCAACCTGCTTTGATCAGTGCTTGGACTGCAGTAGTAGCTTCATCGGGTTTGAGCCAGCCCATATCAAGGGACAGTATTCGCTCAATGTCGAGAGCATCGAGTTCGGAGACACCACGAAAACAAATCGCAAGGACCCTGCGAATATCCTCTGATTCTGACTCGGTCATGTTCTCGCCTATCCTTTAATCGATTCACAACCCGAAGGTTGTGAGATGATTCGACACATCTGTTCCTTATCTCATCCCGTTTTTGAGGATTGCCGACGCGTATCCAGAACGATACGAGTGAAGGTTCATAATCACTGGAAGTATGCAACCGATGATTGGTGACATGGTTCGAGAGTATATTGCACGTGATCCCCGCACGGGCCTCCCCATTGCAACAGGTCGTCGACAGACTCGAAAAACCAGTAAAAAAGAGCGCATAGGTCCATGGATGGAATGTACTCGCCAACAAATTCTTGATCTCTCCACAGGGGCAAATGATGTTCTCAATGTTGATTGGAATGGTGGACGACACATCCTTGGCAGAGTTGATGGAATCCAAGGTCTGGGTCGTCTCAAAGGAGTCTGGGCAGACCGTGCACATGCAAGTCTTCTACTTGCGCTCGAAGATGATGATGCGGATGTAAAAGTTGCAGCCCTTGAAGTCCTTCCAACCGTCGCAGAACAACGGTCTGATGAACTGTTTGATTGGCTTTCTGTTCTCTTGGACGATGATGATCTTCACGTCAGAAAAGCAGCCAGTTCTTGTCTTGAAGCAGCTGCTCCCACGTTCCCTTCCGGAGTAGACAGTTCTCTAGCACAAGAGTTGCGTTCATCAATTTCTGCTCGAAGTGAACCTGCATGGAGAGGTTTGAAGTCACTCACAGAAACATGGCCAGAAGTTGTTTGCGACCACATTGATGAACTCCTTCTCCT
Source organism: Methanobacteriota archaeon (assembly GCA_002722615.1). Classification (GTDB taxonomy): domain Archaea; phylum Thermoplasmatota; class Poseidoniia; order Poseidoniales; family Poseidoniaceae; genus MGIIa-L2. The sequence continues at coordinate 18,645 of PBMQ01000032.1, forward strand.
TGATGATATACGGTTGAGAAGAAAAGCGTCGAAGTTACTTCGAAACGTTGTTCAACGGGCAGGTGCGATGGCTTGGGACCTGATTTCGTGGGCCTTGAACGATGCTGATGCCGAAGTTCGTAGGAATGCTTCCCAGACTCTCTCCTCTCTGTCAAAAAAAGAACCACGGATTGCGATCATGCTAACCGAGCGTGCTATTCTCGACAGTGATGCCAAGGTGAGGAACAACGCATTGCGGGCGATTCGCTCGATGGATACGGACGATTCACGTGCTCGAAACCTCATCATGAACGGTACGCGCCATCCAAACGTCGAGGTTCGTCGTTCATGCATCGAAATGCTTCCAATGCTCCTGGTTGAAGATAAACTGCGTATTGTGGCTACGGAACTTCTTCAGACTGAAACCGATGCTGATTTGAAGAAGATGCTGTCTGAAATGACCTACGATGCATCGATTGAAGGAACGGAAGATGAAAAGAATGCATTCCTCTCTCCTGCTCTTCCAGTTCCTGCTTTGGAACGCGAAGTTGCACACGCCCAAGGCAAGGCAGTTGGTCTTGAAAATGCCCCTCCAGAGATACCTCTGTTGGACGCTCCTCGGGAAGATGACGTACTGGACTCGTAACGACATGGTTATGAGGGGGTGCTGGGTCGGTTGGTCATTGAGGTCATCACATGATGGACGATAAAGAACTCCAGTTTGACAGACTTTGGGAAGGAATTACACCAAAAGGTGTGAATCGAACAAAGGCTATGAAATTCCGACAATACATCCTCGAGCACGTTCGTCAAATGCGTCGACCGCTCAATCGTGAAAACGCTAAGAAGTACTGGATGGGCATACTTCAGGCTGAAATTAAGGATCGAGACAACTTTTGATGGCGTGGGGGCCACCTCCGTCTCGGTGGCCTGAAGCAATGAGACGGAAGGAGCAACATGTTCACCAAAACCCGATTTGATTCGCTACAACTCCCAGATTCGATTATGCAAGGCATTGCCTCGCTCGGTTGGGAATGTCTTACTGAAGTACAGAGAGACACAATTCCCCTTGCACGCTCCGGTCGCGACGTCATCGGTCAGGCACGTACAGGTTCTGGAAAGACCGCAGCGTTCGGTATTCCTATTCTCGAGCGATGTCAACCAACTGGAAGTCTCCAAGGATTGATTCTTGCACCAACTCGCGAACTTGCTCAACAAGTTGCAGAAGAAATGAGTCAACTACAAGGTGGACAAGGCCTCTCTATCATGACCGTTTACGGAGGAACCGATCTCGAAAAGCAAGCACGTGGTTTGGATTCAGGTGTTGACCTGATCGTTGGAACCCCCGGTCGTGTCATGGACATGTCGGAACGTGGTCATCTTGATCTCTCCAAGGTCGAAGTCTTTTGTCTCGACGAAGCAGATCGAATGCTTGACATGGGATTCCTTCCAGATATTCTTTGGATTTTAGAGCGAACAACCTCACGGGAACAAACGTTGCTCTTTTCTGCAACGTTCCCTCAAGAAATCCTTGACGCTGCTAACGAATTTACAAATGAACCTGAATTCGTTATGACAAATCAGGAAGAACTCGATGTTCCTCCAATTGATTTGTTTAAAATTTCGATTGGTCGTGCAAACAAACTTTGGGCCCTTGGTCGTTTGTTGGTACGCATGGGCGAAGAAGATCAATGCATTGTTTTCTGCAACACGAAGCGAATGGTTGACCTCGCAGTTCAGCGTCTAGAAAAGCATCGCTTTGATGTCGCAGGATTGCATGGTGATTTGAAACAAAACCAACGTGAGCGAATCCTTGACCGTTTTCGAGAAGGAAATGTTCGTACCATCGTAGCAACCGATGTTGCTGCACGTGGAATTGACATTGATGGAATCACACTGGTTGTCAACTATGATGTGCCATCGGATATTGATTCCTTTATTCATCGAATCGGACGAACAGGCCGTATCGGTCGACATGGTGAAGCTTGGACTCTTGTTTCCAAGGATGATGCTCCCCAATTAGGGAAGATTGTCGCCACCTACAACCTTTCAATCGATGAAAGTGAAGCACCAGAACTGCCAGAAGGTGTCGATCGAGACCCCGTCCGAAAGCAAGATGACTTTGGAGAAAACGCTGATGTCTATGGCTTTGTGAGTATCCGTCTCAATGCTGGTTCTGAGGAACTTGGTTCACCGTTGCAAATCGCATCATGGTTCGAACAACACCTTCGATGCGACCCTCTTGCAATAGGTGATGTCCGATTTGAAGGGGAAACGACACTTGTTTCCATTCACAGCAGTAAACTTGGACTTGCTATGAAGGCCATCAAAATGCATCCGTTTGGTTCACAAACAATCAATGCAGAAGTCCTTTGATTACTCTTCCTCATCGGATGTTGTTCGATTTCTCCACGAACCTTTTGGCTTCTTGTTGTTTGATGTCGCAATTGAAACACTTTCTTCGGTTGTGGCTTGTTCATGAACTGGCCAGTTTCCTTCAGAATCTTTTCGTTCAATTTCGTAGAAACCAATCGTACCGATCACGAGTCCAAGAACTGCAAACGACCAAGCGCCTTGAATGGCGTTATCCCAGGTATTCTGCGCTTCATAACAATTGGATGTCGTTAAATCGCCGAATGTACAAAAATCAATCACCACCTTTGCATCCATAGCGGTTGAATTTCCGTTGACCCAAAACCATGCAATACCAAAAAATGCAAACATGATTCCAATGAAAGTAAAATGCTTCTGTTCCCAGCGCTTTCGAATGATGATGCGCCATTGCTCCTTTTCCTCTTGTGAAGCCTTCATGGTGCGGCTTGCACCACCAATATATCGGAACCAGACAAGCCACATAATCAGCAATACAATGAGGAATCCCCACTGATAAACGAAGGTGTGAAAGTCCCACATGTTGTTCAAGCATTCAGGTTGATTTGGGTTTGCGAGACATCCTTCAACTGCTATCGGGTAAAATGCAACGAGACGAACGATGTTCAATACGTAAACGATTCCGCACATCACGGCTACGGCTTTGAATTTCTCACGTTGAGTAACTCCATCGGTCATGAGAACCAAGGTTGAAACAAAAATCATTTCATGAACACCAGCACATTCATCAGAAACGTATAGGCCTACAGAATCAAATGTTCCAGGGAAGGATTCGTGATGGAAATCAATTCGGGTTAACCATCCATTGTGAGTGCTCAATGTGGAAGCACCTTCACCAAACATCAGTTGAGTAATCTCATTCCAGATGTAGGCTTCAGTCACTTGGATCAACGCCAAGGTATCGGACGGTTGGGTAATGAACCAATACAATGCTTCAACGGCTAGTAATGCCAATGGAATCTTACCATAGCGAAGGCCAAGTTGGGCTACTTCGCTCCAACTCAGGTCATCGCTTGCTTTGCTTGAAGCAGACTCACCCATTGAATGACGCTTGTGCTTGCTCCTCTTCAACATGTTGCGTCATTTGATACCGAATCGTGGATGTGTTCAAAAACAAGGTATGTGACCTCTATTCATGGACGAACACAAGGATGCAACCCATCTGCTTGACGTCCTAGGATTTTTTTGTCCAGTTCCGGTAGCTGAAGCAAAACAGGCCTTGGCTTCGATGGATGCCGGTTCAGTCCTCCAAGTCCTTGCCAGCGATCCTGAAACGCTACATGATATCCCATTGATGCTTGGCCGAACACCTCATGAACTCCTAACTGTAGAGTCACATGAAGGCGAGTATTCGTTCCTGATTGAGGTGAAAGGCGATGAGCGATGAAGTTCCTAGTATTGCTAAACTTCCAACTCAGTGGGGAATGTTTGACATTCACGTCTATCATGAGGAAGAAACTGGTCTTGACCATGTTGCACTGATGCTTGGTTCAATGACTGGACCGGACCCTGTTCTTTTGCGAGTTCACTCAGAATGTCTCACTGGTGATGCATTTTCCTCACTTCGCTGCGATTGTGGACCACAACTTCATGCAGCCATGGAAGCCATTGTTGACAACGGATGGGGCTGTTTGTTGTATCTTCGGCAAGAAGGTCGAGGGATCGGCCTGCATGCTAAAATTCAGGCATACCATCTTCAAGATCAGGGTGCAGATACGCTCGATGCGAATTTGCTCTTAGGCCATCCAGCGGATGGAAGGAATTACCAGATTGCAGCAACCATGTTGAATGACTTAGGGATTGGAGATGTTGCGTTGTTAACAAACAATCCTGACAAGGTTAAGCAACTTGAAGAGCATGGCATCATCGTTTCTAAGACTGTACCATTGGTTGCAGGAGTGGGTCAAGACAATTTACACTACTTGCAAACAAAGGTTGAGCGAATGGGTCACACCATCGATTCAACGGACTTGGAATAAATGGGGCCGTGGCCGGGAATTGAACCCGGGCTGGCAGAACCACAATCTGCCGTGCTAACCCCTACACCACCACAGCCATAGGGAGTTGTCCGTCATAGGCGTGGTATTTCAACAATACGACGTCGTATCAAGAAACCCGTTGTTTGAAATGCTACCACCTAATCCTAGAACACATGCGACCAAAGTGGAATGCTATCTTCTTGTTCATGGTGCTGAGTTGTGCCCTTTGTTCCCCGTTGCTTTCAACTGCATCCGCTCGCTCCGTACACGAAACTGCAAGTTATGACTTGTTTCCACAAGGTGATTTGACCGATGCGGCCCAATGGGGGGTGAGTGCAACGACATCGTTTACGTCACAACCTGCGGCATACACCGAATCAATGGTTGCAGATCAACGCATTACAATGGTTCACGAACGTCCTCAACATACGGACACGTTGACGTATTGGGGAATGACAAGTCCTTCAGAATCAGAAAATGTAATTGGAGCACCCGATGGATTGTTCATGTGGTCAACAGGGCCCGTAATGAGCGTGCAGAGTTTTGATGTTGCTTCTTCTACACAATACACAATCACTGGAGTGAGCGTCCTTCTTGCATTCAAGATTACAGATGCTCTTCATATCGATTCCGTTCGTCTATCAATGGATTGGTCAAACGGTTCAGATATTCTTCGAACATGGTCAAATACAGGCTCAGCAATCGATTACATCAATGGTTCTCAGTATCAATTCGATGTGTCAACAGTTGACTCTTGGACATGGTCAATGCTGTCCACTGCCAAATTCACAATGGATTATGTTTCTGTTGGCCAGACCGATGATGCTCGTCTTGAATTGGATGCCATTGGAATTCAGGTGACGATGGAAACGCCGTGGTATGGTGGAGAAGTTGCAGAAGCCGTATCAACTGCAACGGGGCACGCACTCCCCATTCTCGATGTTGACATGAGCGTTGGTGATTACAATGGGATGTCTCTTTCAGTGTGTGGGTTGGAATCGAATGACGTTCAATCAATCGGTACGTGGACCAGTGAACCAATTGTGGTTCCTTCTGAACAATCGTTTGGTCGTATTCACTTCACAGTCAACGAATCGGGTACTGAAGCAAACGTGAGCGTACAATACGCAACTTCAAGCGATGGTGTATCGTTTTCTCCCTTTGGAATGTATTCTGGAGATGCATTGCCTGATGAGGATTACATTCAAGTTCGAATTTCAACAGATGTAGCTTGTATTGTTTCAGTTTCCATTGATATCAATGATCCAACAATTTCGATTGCAGGGCGAGTCTATGGTGATGTGTCTGGACTTGATCCGGTATACTCACTGTGGGCAGTCTATGTTAACGACATCAATGTGGTGAGTCTACCAGTCGAGGCAGGTCAATTCAACCTTGATATCCCAATTGGACATACCTTCCTTGGGGCAAACTCAGATGTTGAAGTTCTCGTCAAAACGTGGTTTACATGGGATTCTGATGGAAGTGCACGAACCGCTGCATTGGAGATCAATTCCATTGATATTGCTGGGGGCTATGACATCTATTACGATGAAGACCCCGTCTGCCAATTGGTGGGGGATCAGACTCTCGCTGAAGATGGTGGTGGATTATTTGTCCCTCTCCTCACGCGATGTACAGATGATCGAGGTATTCCCGAAGACCTTGTTGTAAGTTTTGAGAATTCTGCGCCGAGTGTGGTTGATGTATCGCTCGATCAAGGAGAAGTTCGCATATCACTCCAGTCCGAGCAATCGGGGGCTGCTCAAATTGTCATGATAGTGTCAGATGCTGCAGGAAACACTCACGTTGAAACGTTCAATGTCTTTGTTGAATCCATCGATGATCAGCCTGAGTTGAGTGAATTCCCTGCTATCGTTCAAGTTGAACACGCAGTTGAAACAACGATTCCTTTCGCTTGGTCTGATGTTGATAGTTCTGCCTCCTCAATAACGATGACCGCAAATCGTTCTTGGGTTGAGGTTGATTTGGATAACGAGATGGTGACCCTTACAGCCCCAACTCCCGGTTACACATCTGTTCTGTTGACTCTATGTGATGCAACCTCTTGCAACGAGCGTGTCCTCGATTTGCATGTTGTGTCGTTGCCGGACCTTGAAGTAACAGACCTCAAAGTCGGTGATGATTCGGATGGAGTGTTCACTGAACTGGAAACGGTTGAGAACGGGCAGTTCATCAAAGCACGAATCTATGTCGGAAATTATGGTTTTGCGAATGCTGAGATGGTTACGATTCGTTGCACAGTTAATGGGCAGGCGGCAGACATCGCAACAATCCCGACCCTGGCTCCAGGAGAGATCACGGTTGCTGAGTGTTCTTTCCAAACACCGGTTGATGGTGAATTCATGAATGTCGAGGCAATTGTTGATGGTGGAGGAGTCATTGATGAGAGGAATGAATCAAACAATGCAATGGAAACATCACTGACGTTAATTCAACCTGAAACCACGGAAATTAATGATGTATCATCCGGTCTTTCAACAACGGCGGTATACGTTGGCAGTGTAATCGTCCTGATTCTGATCATCGCTGGCTTCACATTCCTCGCTCCACCAAAGATTCGAAAATACGAGTGATTTCATGGACGTTCCTATTCTCTACAGTTTTCGACGCTGTCCTTATGCGATGAGAGCAAGAATGGCACTCCTTGAGGCTTGTATTCAAGTGGAACTCCGCGAAGTTGTGTTGCGTGATCGCCCTGAGCATATGATGGAGATTTCACCAAAAGGGACAGTTCCTGTACTCCTGCTTCCTGATGGAACTGTTATCGAGGAGAGCTTGGAAATTATGTTGTGGTCTCTGGATGAATCTTGGCTTGTGGGTGATTGGAAGGCGTTGATTGAAGGTAATGACAACGATTTCAAGCATCATCTGGATCGGTACAAATACAACAATCGGTACGAAAACCCACTCCCTCCGGAAGAACATCGGAACGAAGTTGTCAACATTCTTGAAGGGTATAATCAACGTCTTATCGAGTTTGAATATCTCTGTGGTGATTCGTGTTCAATCTCTGATTATGCACTCGCTCCCTTCGTACGTCAATTTGCCAATACGGATCGGGCATGGTTCGATGAATTGCCATTGCCCCATCTTCACCGATGGTTATCCTCCATTTTGGAAGATGAAATTTTTACAAATTGTATGGTGAAACATCCTCAATGGATGGATGGAGATGCACCTATCCTATTTGGTTGACGAATCGAAACTGAAAACAATGCTCAGGTGTCGGATAATGTCGAAAACGACATGAACATTCATAACGGTGAGATTTTTTGAAAGAGATGTTCCAAGACTGTGGGGGTCGTTCAGCATTGCTGATGGAATGGATGTGGGGACATGTCAGAATTGAAAATACGCATAGAAACAGAGGAGTTCATCTACGAAGAGTACTTTGAAGCTTGATCACCAGCGACGAGGGTAAACATCGTCGTTCATCAGTACAGCTGATGGGCGTCCGATTTCTCCTTTTTCCAAGGTCGAGATGCTCTTACTGTCAGTGTTCACTTTGACGAAACAGACTGCTTCGCCTTTGATGCTCGTGACGAGTACGTTTTGACCCGATGATAGATTGTCTGGGATTGAAACAAGTCCTGGGCGAAGCAAAGGTGCACCATGAGCAAGTGCTGCAACTGCACTGTCTTTGACGACAATCCGCGGAAGACCTGCAAGAAGCTTCTCGGTTGGATGAAGCATTCTCAGAAGAGCTTCTCCTTCATTACACTCTTTCCACAACCAAATAGCATCAGCGATTTCATGAAGTTGGACACAATCATTGAGCCCAAACCTTCCAGAATCCTCTCGTCGTAGTTCCTTTAAATCGACGGTCTGGTCGAGAAGAAGGCCCATGTCTCTAGCCATGGTTCGAATGTACGTTCCTGCCTCACAACGTATTCTGGCTACGATTCGCTTCGCAGATTGGTCAAGAAGCGTAAAATCATGGATTTTTCGTGTACGAACCTGAACACGCACTGCTGAAATTTCAGGAGGGACGTTGTAAATTCGTCCTGTTAGTTGTTCCATGACTTCACCAAGAGCTTCTTGATCAACTTCATTTTTGAATTGGAACACAGCGATGTATGTTTTGTTGTGTTCAAGAATCTGTTTCGTAAGTCGCATTGCTTTTCCTGACATCAAAGGGAGGACTCCAGTCGCAAATGGATCGAGTGTCCCTCCATGACCAAGACGTGGAAGTTTGAGCATGTCACGAACCCATGCAGCAACTTGGTGTGAAGTTGGGCCAGCGCCTTTGTCAAGGAGAAAGAATCCTGATTCAAGACGTTGCTCTATAGTTTTCTGATCAGGGTATGTGCCAAGCGCATCGTCCGTCTTCGCCTCATCATCAAGAATTATGTTGCCGCTCATTCCAATGCCTCCACTATTTCGAGAACCCGGGCCAGCACTTCTTGAGGGTTTAGGCTGGTGGCTTCGATTCGATGCGAGTATGGTTCAGGTTGCTCTGGGAGAAGATTGTACAATTCAAGGAAACGTTGTGCATCCACACTCGCCCTCTTATCACTGTCCTCAAGGATAGATTCAATCGATCCGCCTTCACGGTTTTGAACTCGCTTTGCTCGTTCGAATTCATCAACCTCAAGCCAGATGCGAGGAATCTCCAATTCCAACTGATGGGCCCACCAACCTGCGAGCCTACTCTCGACGATTGCTGGTGCTTGCTCATCGTTACGAAGCATCTCTTGCTTGAGAAGGGAGTCCAATTCACGATCGACATCAAGGTCATTCTTACAGAGTTCACCAAAATCGGAAAGCGTCATGTTTCGGCGTTTTGCTTCTTGCCGAAACAATTCCCCTCCATTGAGTGAATTCCACTCCTTTTTCTCACTCAATAATTTGACGAGTGTGCTGGTTCCACTCCCTGGATGGCCAGAGATTGTGATGCGAACCATTGCTTACACCCATTCGTGATAGCATACATTGCAACGCATGTTTCGTGGACCCTTTCGGTGGACATCATCGCTCATGCATTCTGGACAAACTTCGGAAACGGCTTGCTTTGGTTTGCTCTGTATTTGCTCGCTTTCCTTTTCAGAAGATTTGGCTTGCTTTTTAGGACCATTCTTCCTCGACCGGTTTCGACGCTGAGTTGCTTGTTTGGATTTTGCACCATCATCACTGACGACAAGATGGAGCAATGGTTCACTCAACTTTTCGTTAGCAAGGACAACTGGATGGTTTCGATATCGGATGAGTTTGATGTGACGATCAACGATACGACCGAGAGGTGCACTCATGCAGATGTACGCACATATCCATGCAGGAAAGAACAGGAACTTGTCGTCAAGAAGGTGCCATCGAGGCGCCCAGGGTAAGGAGACATAATCGACACGGAATGATTCAACAGCCGTTGTGAGCCAGGCAAAAATTCCAATGATGAAAATCATCGTGAACATCATAGGACGCATAGCACTCATCTGTACCTTGAGTTGTTCAGGCATCATTTGTTCACGGAGTGTGTTTGCTTTTTCCATGAGGATTGGGTCGCGACTCATCCGTCCGTCATTCATCATCTTTCGAACTTGAGATTGCCTGTGCCCTATGTGAGCTTGCTCGATTGGATCAGCGAAGAAATTCCGGAGAACTGTGTTCAACGTCATTGAAAATGTTCCGAGAATAAGAACGGTCAATATGAAAAACTCGGTTTCTGGTAGCACTGGAGCCAGAATTGGGTCTGCCATATTGCCCAGTGCATTTCGAATATTTGGATTGATGATCAGAAACGTCATCAAAATCATGACCAAGAGCATGGTCATCATCGAACCGTTTGGTGGGGGTGGTGGAGGTGCAGCACGATTCGCCATGAATCAACTGTATGGCATGGGGGTCATGAAGGTTGGTCTTCCGTTGGTTTCAAACGAGAGGATGTTCTCCTCCAATACATGCGACGAAAGGAACCTCTTGACGTGACAAAAACATGGGAATATCCTGTGCCGATGCCAATGCCTGGCCGGCCTGTGTGTTGCACAGAGGCTGAAGCGCTTGATCAACTGGAGCGGCTCGGTGTAACTGAGCGTATATTCTTGTGGACTGACGCTGAGAGAAGAACAATATCGGACTGGGGTTTTCTCGCAAGTGTTCGACAAGGTGTTCCACCAATTGGGATTGAGGCTGAGTTGAATGCTTGGTTGACCCAATACCCTACCGCTTGGCTTGCTGTTGATCTACGAGATGGTGTCATACCACCATCAACTCAAACTCCATTGAATGAATTGCTCGAAGCATCCAAGAGGAACGTTCTCATCATTGTGAGCAGTTCCTCGGATAACGAGGATTGGCCACAGTGGAAACTACCGTTTTAATTTAGATAAAGGTGTAATTGCACGCTGTGCAAATTGCTGAACCATGAGGATTTGACGTGCCACAGATTGGACAGTCTTTGTCTGCTTCATCAACAGCTTCTTCGCTTGAGGTATCGTCGGATACTTCCTCTGATGCTTCTTCAGATTCCTCAGAATCATCACCTTCAGCAGCAAATGCCTTTGCAGCCTCAACAAACTCAGCCTTCTTGAGGTATCCATTATCATCAAGATCGAAATTCATTGAGTGAGCAAGGAATGCATCACGGTCTGTAATGTCATACTCTTCCATAACTCGGAGCATGATGTCTTCTCGGAATTTGATTTCTGGAACTTTTTCTTCTGCTTCAGATTCTTCAGCTCCTGTTTCTTCAGGTGTATCTTCCGAACCATCGCTTGATTCTTCTGAAACTTCTTCGACTGTTTCAGTTGATTCTTCGACTTCTTGTTCAACTGCATCATCTTCTGTTTCAAGTTCGTCACCGAAATGAGCGCCATGGAATCGGTTGAGTGCTTCTGCATCGATTTCCCCTTCGCCCTTGATTTCAAAGGAAACATCGAGACGTTCTCCCTTAGCAACGACAGGAACCTTCCAAGTAATTTCAATGCCTTCATCGGTCTCGGATGTTGACATGTCAACGTCGCTTCTCTTTTCTCCACCAGCACCACGAATGTGCCAATCTTTAATTTCGAAGTTGGAGGGGATGACATCACGAATAAAGACGTCTTGAAGTGCAGTATCTCCATTGTTTTCGAACAGAATAAGCACTTCATATCGGCCCTTTCCACCCATCGGAATGGCTTGCTTTCCAGCAGAGAAATTACGGCGAAGGTGGCTAACACGAACGGATGGTGCTTCTGGAGCGTCTCGCAAACAAACAGGTCCGAATTGTTCAGAACTGAATTGGAAACGAGCAGGTGCATCAACACGCTCATTTGCAGGAGATGGATCCGGAGCATTGAGTTTGTATGAGATTTCAAGCGTCTTGCCCGGTTTCAAACCGATTGGACCCTTCGTCCCAACAGTGAGGGTCATGGTATGGCCATCGCCGTCTGGTGAACGGTGTTCTTTCTCGAGAGTAATCCCTGCAGAAAGTTCACTCTTCCACTGATCTTCGCCAAGTTCCTTTCCGTTAACAGAGATGACCATTGCATCCATGTCTGGAGCTTCGAACAACCCGGGTATATCGTCAGTGATTCGCATTAAGTTAATTGTTGCAGAACCAGTGTTCTTGACAACCATGTTGGCTTCAACCCCTTGTGGGCGGAACGATCTCAATGTATCCGTTGAGTATGTCTTGGCGATTTCAGCATCGACGACTGTAAAGGAACTCTCTTCAAGTTTCAATGTACCCTCAGTCTTTCGTGTCGCTCGTGGCAGGACAGTGTAAGAGAGGTCGTAGGTGAAGTCAGGCTCTGCGGTAGCCATAATAGTCCGCTCATCACTTTCCCACTTTCCTTGAGGGTGAACGTCTTCTTTCACATCGCTAACATCGAAGAGAAGATCATCGCTGCCTTTCATGCGAACTTGGAGCTTAACCAAATCCACTGCGAATGATGAGCGGTTCTCGAATATAGTTTGGCAAATCCAGTTGTCTGGACGTTCGTCTTCACGAACACGCATGTAGGTGAAACCTCTGCAGAATGCATCGAGGTCACGGAACGCAAGATTCGACAATGTTGAATCCGCTTCGTAAGTTGCTTGAGCGATACCCGCCTTGGTAGTACCTGTCGAGGTAACCTGAATTTCTCCTTCAATGGAGAGGGCTTGCTTCTCGCCTGGTTGCAGTGTTCCAACTGACCATGCGAGCGTTCCGTCTTCGATTGTTGACCCAGCAGTGTGTGTAAATGTTAGGCAATCAGGGATGTCACGAGTTACATTGACGTTGTTCAAGTGCACGCCAGATACGTTTTCAACTTCAAGAGTGAGTGCAACGGCTCCGGGCTCTTCTGAAAGTGCAATACTCAATGAGCGCTCGTTGTCGCGTGCAGGATTCGTATCAAGTGCTTCTCGAAGAATCAACATTTGTGCGTTGGATACGGAGTACTTCTTGACGTAATTCTTTCCGGCTTCTAGTTCATCAACAGAAATCTGGTCTCCACCGATATCGGTTGATTCAGCATTATCCAACAAGACATCGATGTCGTAGATTCTGTCTTCTGAGGATGGGTTGTTTACGGTGAGGGTCCCTTGAATCTTCTGTTTGACCACAGTTCCATCATTCGATAGTGTTGCAGTCTCAACTTCATGGAGCGTCCCCTCAAGTTTGTCTCCTGGGACTTCATCGACTTCAGCACTTGATCGGATTGTTGCCCCAGCAATTTCTCCGATTTGGACTGCATTTTCGCCTGATGGCATCAATGGATCATCCACTGGTTCAGCGGGTGCCAAAGGAGAAAGAAGCGCATCTGTTGCTGGTGCTTCTTCCGTAATTTCCTCTGGAGGGCTCAACGGAGCGAGTAAATCTAGACCTGGTGGAGCAGGAGCCTCTTCTTCGACAACCGAATCGGCTGGTGTAGGTAGAGGTGCGAGAAGATCCATTCCAAGGCCAGCAGGTGGCGCAGGAGGTGCTTCATCTACTGCAGGCGTAGGTTCTACTGGAGTTAGCAGATCGAAAGCAGGAGGTGCTTCCGGCATTGGTGGCATTTCCGGTGGTGCAGGAGGCGCTTCTGGCATTGGTGGCATTTCCGGTGGCGCAGGAGGTGCTTCTGGCATTGGTGGCATCTCAGGCATAGCAGGCATTTCTGGTGTCGCAGGAGGTGCTTCCGGCATTGGTGGCATTTCAGGCAT
>PBMQ01000033.1 GCA_002722615.1 Methanobacteriota archaeon
CGGCTATCGGAATCTCGTCCACCTCGGTTTCCACCAAAACTGCGTCCACCATCACGGCCTCCACGTCGGTCAGAATCTCGTCCACCTCGGTTTCCACCAAAGCCACGTCCACCATCACGGCCTCCACGTCGGGCAGAGTCACGACCTCCGCGTCCGCCACCATAGCTGCGTCCACCTCCGCCTCCAGGCTTTGGCTTTCCACATTGGTTGCATTCTGTTCGGAATGAGAAATTGATGTTGTTACAAGAGGGACACTCCCAATCGTTACGACCGTGGTTTTCTTGGCGAGAACGGTCACGTCGATTGTCGGAACGGTTGTTGTCTCTAAAGGAGGATTTGTACTCCTTCACATTCCCTTGCTTCGACTTTCCACAACTATTGCACTCGGTTCTCCAAGAGAAATTGACGTTGTTGCAGGATGCACAAACCCAATCCTCTTTTTGAGAATCTCCACTTCTTCGGTTGTCTCTTCGGTCGAACGACCGAGAATCCCGACGTGTTCGTTCTTCTCGATGTTCACGTTGAGGGCGTTCTTCACGCTCCTTCTTCGCTCGAATAACAACAGTAGAACCGATGAATGAATCGTTCTCTTGCTTACGATCAAGATGTGCTACATGGGCGAGTGGTGCATCGGTTGAGCCAATGACAGCATCTATTTTACCGATGTATTGTCCATCCTCTTCTCGGATAATTATTGAGCCGAGAGCAGGTGAAGAACCATTGAACGTGACGAGAAGGCCACCTTCGTGACTTGGCCGGTCAACTACACCTCGAAACATGTCCCTCAACCCCTCGTGCTTGCCGACCATGTTTGAGTCTGTTGGTCAGTTTCGACGTGAGGAAACCCATCCTGCAGCAACCAGACCGATGAGAAGGGTTGCAATGAATCCTGGTGCAGGAAGAATTGATCCACTTGCCTCTTCCTCTGTTGAATCGTCGACCACAGTATTGCTTCCACCAGCATTTGGATTTATGACATCAATGGTGAGGCTGGTTGTTGCACCAGATTCATCCGTTGCTTCAATGACCACGGAGTAAGGCGATTCGATGTTGCTCTGAATACAGTTTGCAATGGATACCTGTATCTCCCAAGCGAGATTATCTCGGTTGAAGTTTGAGGTTTGACCGTTGCAGATACTCAATGTCATGGACACCGATTGTCCATCAGGGTCGATAACATTGCCGTTGAGTGTAAATTTCAATCCATCTAATTCCCAGTCAGCCTCTTCGCCTTGTAAGTTTGTATCGATGGTAATGGTCGGTGGTTTGTTCATCTTTTCAATCCCAAGGTCGAGCATGAAATTGTAATCGAGCATCCCATTGGCTGTTGCAGTACCCATGATCATAACATCGCCAGGGGAAAGGCCAGACATGGATAACTCCATCATGACACCAGCGGAATCAGCCACTGCAGTTGCTCCAGGGCCCATTTTTGTCATTTGATGAGCGTGGGCCATGACCGTTAGGCTTCCAACAATACCAGTTGAAGAAGGTGTGAATTCAATCGTTTCACCATTGCTTGAGAGGACAGCAGATGCATCCATGACGTTACCGAAGGTGTAGTTTCGATGTTCTACAGTTTCTGCTCCAAAGGCGTCAACACCTGCACATTGTCCTACTGCGGATGCTCCGTTTGCTGTGACATAGAGTGCGGCATTTTCATCCATTCGGATATCCCATCCTGTATCAGTGAAACTGCATTGCAAACTCCAACCGCTTTCATCAATTACCCACATTCCAGCATTTTCTGCTGCAATGGTCTCTCCATTTGATGTGCCGACAGGAATGATTGTTCCTTCATCAGGAGCGGTTGAACTCCAAACAGGGTCGTCGTTCGTGAATGGGGCCATTGTGGTGAAGTCAACGAACAGATTTCGAACCATTGGATAGGACCCAATAGGGTAGTCCACATCGGCTACAATTCGCAGTCTACCATCAGGCAAAAATTCGCTAACTGGCGTTGCGAGGTCTTCATTGACCACACCATCATCAAAGAAGCCCATATCAGCCACACGGAGACCTTGTTCCACAGGGAAGGTCATGACCAACTGAGCATCGGTAATGTTCGTAATGTTCATTGCCAGAGTAAAGTTTGAACTTCCTTGATTAGGAAGCTGATCGAATCGTACGTTGTTGTTTTGATTTTCAGCAATGAGAAGGTGAATTTCGAGATCGTCTGTGATGGTTACTGGAACTTCCTTGCAACCAGCATCCGAGAGTGGGCTGCTGCAGGAACGCTCTTGCTGATGGCCAGATGGTACAAGGTTCACTTCATCCAAAGCGATTCCGTCTTCTACAAATTCGAGGTCGTTCCAATCAACATTACCACGGTGCGATGGTCCTTCTCGAATTCCAAGCCGAGTTTCCATGTCAGCGATACACTGAGGTCCAATTTGTCGAACCGCTTCACGTTCGTCGGTTGAAATCCAATCATCGTTTCCTCCAGGTACTCCATCAAAGAGTTCGTCAAGATTGTCTCGAACAATGGCTGACTTGCTGCCGTTGACCCATGCTTTCGCATCCATGACTCCAGTCGCCCAATCGTCGTTAATATCGAGTGTAAAGAGGGCAAAGTCGTATTCGAACAGGTCTTCAAACGTGTATCCGCTGCAATCAACGTCGAGGCTTCCTTGACGACCTGAGGTGGTTTGAGGAGTCTCGCTATCGTCCAATGCGGACATTTCAATCGATGGGCTCACTAGTGCAAGAAGCATCATGATGAGGACTGGTATCATGGTTCGACGATGACCACTCCGTTCATCAATGCTTGGTTGGTTACAGTCATGGAACAAGCCGATTGAGCCTGTGATGGAAGAAATAAAGCGGAATACATGTCCATGCTACGGCCGCAAAATACGCTCCGATTGAGGAAACACCCCGGTCAACACCATCCAATCGAGTTTCAAGGATGTGATGATAAACACCGTTTGGAGAGAGCAGGTCGAGACGTCCTTCAAAGACGAGGAATCCTTGATCCTGCGTATCTCCCACTGCAACACCATTGAGCGCAGCAAGCAAGGTGGTAAACAGCACCCACAACAACGTGAAAAGGAACCAAAGTCCAATGGAAAAAGCGATTGCAGATCCTTGCTCCTTTGCGATGCTTGAAGCGAGTAGAGCGAAGACGGTGTACCAAAGAAGTACCAGCATTGCTGCAACCATGAAAACAACAGCATCGGCAATTGGTATCCACATGTCGCTGCGGTAGCCAACCAACGCCATCGAAGCAATCAAGAGAACAGCGACGGGCAATGCAATACTTCCCCAGTGGCCAAGGACAAGGACAACACCTTGTCTCCATCGAGCCATTGGTTGAGACAGGCGAACTTCAAGAACGCCACTGCTTCGGTCACGACTTATTCCATCGTGAGCGATAAGTACAGCCGCCATTGTACCTGCGAACACAATACCGATGCTCGCTAGGAACATGGTCTCAGTTGCATTTTCTGGCAATTGATCTGCGGGAAGTCGGATATTTGGGTCAGCAAAACCCCATGCCATGCCTGGAATAAACAGGAGAAGAATTGGCAACATGATGAGCATTCGAGTCGAGAAAAGCCTCTGACGTCCTAACGCTACTGCAAGTCGAAGCATTCGATTGGTTGGTGTCACTCTTCCTCACCACCGATTGTTCGTAAAGGAACCATGTTGCTTTGTTCAACATCCATACCGATTGAATCACGATCCATTCCTGTCGCAGCACAGAGCAGTTCAATCAGTGTAGGAGGGATAACTCTCCATGTCGAAACCCGATATTGTTGTTCAAGCAATTTCTCTAACAAATCAGGTTGGCCAGCTTCAATCACGTATCTGTATTCATTTTTGGTAGCAACATGCTCCAAGATGTTCAACGATTCCAACGTTGCCTCAGTGATTTTCTTGTCGACAACGACTTCAGTCATTTGTTCAAAGCCCAAACTCGACTGGAGCGATTCAGTTGTCCCATGTGCAAGCAACTGTCCTCGATGGAGGAGGGCAATGGTGTCCACAAGGTTGTCAAGTTCAGAGAGATGATGGCTTGAAATGACGATTGTGATGCCTTTGCTGGAAAGTGAGCGAAGCAATCGTTTGAACGCATCAATTGCCACAGGATCCATCCCATTGAACGGTTCATCGAGAACCAAGATGCTGGGTGTTCCGAGCAATGCGATTCCTAGCGATAGTCGCTGACGCATTCCTTGGCTCAAGGATTCCAAGGATGAATCGATTCGATTCCTCAGCCCAACAATACCGAGTAATTCCAGCGAGGAGCCAAGGGAGCAACCTCGTAACAGAGCGAATTCTGTCATCACTTGGCGAATAGTCAACTGGCTGGACCATCGGACTTGTTCCGGCATGAAACCAACCTTTGAGCGTAGTTCGTCGATTTCTATCCCTTTTCCATGCAGTGAAACATCACCCTCTTGCAACGGGAGGATTCCGCTCATCATTCGAAGCAACGTCGTTTTACCTGCTCCGTTGGTTCCAACCAACCCAATGATTTGTCCTTTTGACAGAGTTAGATCGAGTTGAGATATACCTGCTCCGCTTCGTTTGTTGAATGGGTTGTACCACTTTGGATTAGGAATCTGATGTCGGTATGTGATGGAAGAAAATTGCATAGCGACCTCTTCCCCCATGGTGCGGCTTTGGAGTTCCCTCTCTCAAATGCTTTGTTTTTGCAATCAGATTCCCAAATACATATCATTGGCAAGGAATAATCCTCGTCTATGGGGTTAGCCTACGATGCAGTTGGTTTTCTCCTTGTGCTTGCTTCAATCCTAATCGCGTTTGGAATACACAAACTGATGGCAAAGGACAACGCAGTTGAGTTCACTCAATTTCTTGGCCCGAAGACCTCGATCTATGCACTTGTCTCTCTGTTTTGTTTGCTCCTCGTTCCATATGGAGCGTTCGTAATTGCTCCGTTGGTCTTCCTCCTTTCGACTGCGAGTCCTGCAGGTCGCTTGGATTGGAGAGAATTCAAAATCCAGCGGATTGTTGCAGTATGTATTGTTGGACTCATGATTGGTGTCGCAGGATTCATTCCAGTTGATTCGCCTCGGTCTCCAGAACAATGGGGTGAACCTTTTGCATCAGAGAACCCCTATGCTCCGGCTTGGCCAAGCAGTGAACAGTACACCTGGATTTTCGTAGAACCACTTAATCCGACGAATTTCGAGGTCGTCCAGAGCCTTAAGCTTCGAACACCACATCAATCAAATCCATTTTTGCAAGCGGAGTCATCAATTTGGATATCCTCTCTTCTGGGAATGCAGGAAGATCGAATGCGTCAAGCCATCGATTTGGTGGACGAGCGGGTGCCGATTCGAATCGACTCAGAATCCTTCCGACTTGACCAGAAAGGGGATGCACAGTCTCACACGTTCCGTCCGCAGTCAGGAGAGATTGAACTCAATGTTTGGGTATACGATTGTTATTCCACATCTGGAACCAATGCCGACGGTACCGAAGTCGGTGAAGTGGTCATCGTAGGTCAATCAAATTGGGGCGGTTCGTTGGAAATCCTCGTCATTGTTCGTCCCTTCTTCCATGATGGTTTGACGACAGACCCCTATGCTGAGTCGATTGTAAATCAATGGCTTGATGTTTAATTTAGGGGAGCCTAAAACTAAATACTATCGATTTTAGGGGGACCTAAAACGGTGGTTCTGCATGGGCACGCAAATTTGTTCCTCTAATGTGTATTCGCTTCTGTGGAATCGTTTTCTAGCATCGTTTGATTTTGCGATAATCTCGGCCGCAGTTAAGGAAGGAGCCAAGATATTTCGGAGCTTGCGAGGGGTTTTGTTTCCGAATGAGCAATCCAGATGATGTCATTCCCCGAGTCCTTCCTGGTGAAAACCGCTGCACTCGGGTAGGCTCAGGACAAACCTGAATTCTTGGTTCGATGATAAACATCGATGTGCCCTTCTATAAATTCAAGGCTTGTAACATGCTCATAATCGGGTTTGAGTGCTAACGTTAAGCTATCATATTCCCACATTGATAATTTATGTCCTCGAACATGGATGACTTCGAATGGCTCATCGTCAATAATCTGATTTGCTTGCCCAGAACTCACGTGACCCCACCTGGTATGTTCATCTATGATAACGTCACTGTCCATTCGATCAAGATACAGGTTCCAGTATTTTGCGTAAGGTTGTGAGATGATGAAGATGTCACTCTGATCTCCTTCGACGTTATCGTCAAGCCATTGACTCATCCCTTTGAAGTCGGACCGCCCCCCTTGTTCATAATACTCGTATTCGTGTACATACCAATGAGCGCTGTTGAGAACAAACAAGAAGGAGAACATTATTGCGATAACCATTGATTTTTTTTCTTCAGTTCCGGAACTTGCTTTCTCCACCCGTTCATTGATTTCAACTAAAATGTCGATTAATCGAGCGATACCTACTCCAAAAAGGATGTACCACGCTGGCATTGAAAATACAAAATAGCGGGACACCCAGAGATTTCTAAATGAGATTGAATAGAGAACGATGATCAACATCGTACCACCGCCTACCGCCCAAACAAACCACTCTGATTCAGATGAAAGTCGGCGTTTCTTTCCGACTAAGAAACGATGCGCTAGCATGAGGAAAGGTGTAATCAAAACGAAGTACCACATCGCTTCTGCGACGTCGGTAATGCCTCCGCGTGTATCGAAGGCGAAGAAATAATCGAATAGACTGACGACTGGTCGTGTTGGAGTATCGTTAATCCACATGCTGTGGTTGGTATTTGATGAGTCATGACGCATTTTCTCAAGCATAAAAACGGCAAGCATCGCAACTGCGAATGAAATTTTCAGACATTGACCGGATTTCCCTTTCATATACACGATTATACGATCGAGTTTTGTTGTTTCTGAAGGGTGTTTTGTGTAAATTGCTTGAGAAACGCGGATAAAGAAATCTGCGAGCAAGCCTAGGACAATCACTAATCCTGCGACATAATGTACAAGGTAAGAAAAGGAGAGCAAAGTAATGCACAATATTGTTTCATTCCGTGATAATCTACGCTCAGAGCGGATTAACAACAACGAGAGCCAAATGAACATGGTTGTGAACATGTACGGTCGAAATTCTTGGCTGTAGAGAATTGCTAGATGGGAAATCGAAAACATACTTGCGGCAATTATCGCTGCCTTTTCATCGTGAAAACGTCGCGTAAATTCAGCGACAATGTAGACAAGAATGATACCTGCAATTGCGCTTAAGGAACGCAAAGCGAAATCAGAATCTCCAACGATCAGTTTCCAGAAATACATCAGCCACGTACCCATTCCTACCATGGAAAGCCAACCTTCCATTGTGGCCTTCCAAGTTCCTTGGCTGATGGCATGGAGTGTTGTGAGTTCGTCCAACCAAAAGGATTCAGTGTCCAGCCCCCTAAATCTCATTATTGCAGAAAATACAAGTATCACGCCGAGCGTGATAGGGTACATGTGCTTGTTTTTTTGATTCCTGTTGTCATCGAAATTATTCCCATCTTTTTGGGGAGAATGTTCATCAACAAATTCATCATTTTTCATGTTCATTCGACCTCTTAAAAACGCTTTTTTTTTAGTGCTGTCAACCATTGGATTTAGGGGTTCCTAATAAGTTTAGGGTAGCCTAAAACTTATGAAGTACTTACCTATGGGAGGGACAATACCGAGAGGTAAAGGATAGTGAAGAAATGAAACTAAGCATGAAGAAAACACAAGGAATAACCCTAATTTTGCTGATGATGATGGCCGCATTTGCTGGCTGTATCGGCGGAGACGACTCCGACGATGATTCAAGCAGTTCTGCTGCGGGCGACAGCAGCTCAAGTACTGCTGGCGACAGCAGCTCGAGTACTGCTGACAGCAGCGACAGCAGCGACAGCAGCGACAGCAGCGACAGCAGCGATGCTAGCGATAGCGATGGCAGCGATGGTAGCGATGGTAGCGATAGCAGTGACAGCAGCTCGTCAGACTCGAGCGGCGGATCAGCAGTCAGTACAATGGACGGCGAAGACGGTGGCTACACCTACGCCTCCAACGTTGACAACCACCGTTCTCTCATGGCTGACATGTGCGACATCAAGGCACACGCTAACGCCGGAGAATGGACTGCTGCAAAAGGCATCTACACCAACGGCAAGAACGCTGAGAAGAGTGATGGCTCCTACCGAACTCTCCAAGGATTTGCAGCCGCATCTGGAAAGAACCACGGATACGATGCGTTCTATGGTGCTGATGGCTCCGTTGATACAATGATTATGGACGCTCTCGAGGGCACAGGCGACTTCGCAGGTGTTTCCGACACTGTTCGATACCAAGGAATTGCTAAGCTAACTGCAAACCTTGGAATGGTCGCTTACACAATTCACGAACTCAACTCTGCAATTGCAAAGGCTGATGCTGGAAACGTCGACAACGACACTGGCGCCCCACACAACTGGGACGAAGGATGGGCATTCTTCCACGGACCTGATGAAAACGTCGGTTGCTCCCCTGTTGCAACACTCAACAAGCGAGGGGCTGACTTCGGAACCGAGCACTCTGCAGGAATGGCGAACACAACTTACAACATCCAGCAATCAATGATTGCTGGCCTCGCTGCTCTTCAAGCAGAAGATCAAGCAGGTTACACAGACGCAACCAATGATGTCGTCAAGAACGTCATCATTGCATACTCCCAGGCTGTCCTCAAGTACACATACAAGATGGACAGTGCGGATTCAGGCGAAAAGTACCAAGCTGAAGCATACGCATTCTGGAAGACTATCGAAGCATACGCAGCACCATACACGGACAACGCATGTTACAACATGAACACCCACACAATGGGCTGGGTTGGTTCAAGCGATGCGGCTGCATGTGAAGCTTTCACATGGACACAGTACCAAGGACAAGGAGACTACATGTGCTACAACACAGTTAGTCACACCGTCGCAATGGGCATCACAAGCGAAGCAGACTGCGACAAGTTTGGCGAGACACCTTACCACTACGAGAACTACGGTGCTACATCGATGAACAACATTCTCGACTTGCAAGACGCAAGCGTACTCGGAACATCCTACGATGTTACAGCATGGTTGCAACCAGTATGGGATCACTACGGCATCACTGCTGAAGAGATCGGCTCATACAGCTGAACCGAGAATTGATTGAAGTCAAAAACTGATGCGGCACCGGGGGTGTGATCACACCCTTTGCTCCCCCGGTGTCGCTCTTTTTGAAGAGGTGGTCTCAGTGGGAACAAGGAATGTGACTTTCGCTGTTCTGTTTTCGTTGAGCATGTTACTGCTTCCTTATTCAGCAATGGCTGAAAACGATTCAGAACAACCAACCTACAGAGTGTACGGATCTTTGTTCAACAATCTCGGAGACGAGGCGGGAAACACATCGATTAAGATCGATTCCCTCGAATCGGTTTGGTCTGAGAACGACGCACAGTACGAAATCACTGGCGTTACACACGGAGAACATACCATCCGAGCGTACTTCATGAACGATGGACACACGGTCGTTTACCGGACGATTTACATCACTGGTGACACTGAGCTGGATTTCCACCAAGGCAGCAATTGGGTAACAGGAACTCTTTATCATTTGCAGAGTGACATCGTTTCGGTTGATTTGATCGAACAGAGCGAACAAGCCTCCCTTACTGAATCAAGGTTCGAATTCGGACCACATCCCGTGGGCGAATATTGCACGCTGGTTGCAGAATGGGAGCGAGATTCTGTGGTGACTTCCCAATATCTTCGCATGAGAATCGAAGAAGGATCATCCGCAACACCCGACATTAATCACGTAGAATTCCATTACGGTATGAACACTATCTACGGTTTGATAACCGACGCTGATGGAACGCCTGTTTCGGGAGCGCTGGTGAGTAACGGTATAGTTTCAGCCGTTTCGAACAACGATGGATTCTATCTGATGAAGAACTTAAGCATAGATTCTGAGCAAACAATCACAATCCAACAAGAAGGCAACGAACTGTTGCCTCCAGTCCAATACCTTGTGACGTCTGGTGAGAACTGGCTTAACTTGACGACTGTTACCGATGTGGAATTTCCTGGCAATGTCACTTTTACGACTCAAACACAAACAGTTCTGATGTCTCCATTTTATCTTGAATGGAATGGTGGTGATTACACAGATTACTACTCAGTATACCACGGTGAAATTAGCGAAGGTAATCAGATTTATCGAGGATCATCTGAACGGTTTGAGTATACTCCTTCTCAGGCAGGGACGCATGAATTCAACATTGTTGCACACAACATCAATGGGTCAAACGAGAATTCACCCTCTCTTGTAATCATCGTTTTGCCGAATCCATCGAGCGACCTCGTCTGGCAAGCTGGAATGAGTTGGGATTATTTCATCTCTCATACGCCTGAATACTTCCACAACAGAACGTACACAATGATCGGTACGGAAACTATCCAGGATGCGTTTGGTATAGAACAAGAGACGTTTTTAGTTCGTATATCAGACGATACCTATCTCGCAGAAGAAAGAGCGTTCAGATGGTTTGATGTCTCCAACCTCCTAACTGTGAAATCCTATTGGGTCGATGATCCAGCAAGCTCTTCCTATTTCCAAGAAGGAACAATGGGTTGGCAATTCACAACACAAGGGGAAGATGCAGAATTGTTTTCAGGTGATGCACCAGANTCTCTTCATTTCAATCGCACCAANATCATNGGAGTNCCNGGTCACCCTAACGGATACGATGATACTGANAACACGGTTTTCATCGAAGAGAATGTNGAAGTTACTGTGTTNGGNCANTCCTACCTTACGACATACATTGCAATCTCTGACGACAACGATGATGTCCTCTCATGGGAATTGTGGTACAACTCTTCAGTGAGGAATTATGTCAAAATCGTTGACCGTTTGCCCGGTTCTCACTCAGATACTGTTGTGTATGAGTTGACAGGTTATGAGATTCCCACCAAACCCAAATTCATCACTGAATCATCGNCGACAAACGAAATGGATTATTCCATTGAGTGGGCTGAGTTTCCGTCCGCTACCCTATACCAAGTTCTAGAAAACAATCAAATCATTTACGAAGGTACGAATCTGCATTTCAATATCACAAATGCGGCAGATGGTTCGCACATCTACTCAATTAATGCTTTTACTGATATTGGATACCTCATTGAAGGCGATGAAATCGAGGTCATCGTGGATTTCATCCCCGAAAGTCCTGTTATCAAACCAATTGGCGAACGGGTTTTCTCCTCTGCTGAAACGATCAATGTTTCGTGGTCTGCAACACCTAATGCAGGCTGGTATTCTTTGATGGTTCAAGACTCGGATGGTAATGTTGCCGAGATTTACAACGGTACTGATACCTTCGTACTTTTATCCGATTTGTCCAGCGGACAAAACAGAATGCGAGTCAACGTTATGGTGAACGACAAAGTATCAGACTACTCTTCCTCCGAGTTTGTAACAATTGAAGATCAAAACGATGCCGAAGAACAAAGCCTGACCTCAATTTCCTTTGCATTAACATCAATTTCACTTCTGGTGGTGTCTGTTCTCATTCCATTTTGGAGGGATGATGATGTCTAACGGGCATGTTATCGCAATTCTGCAAGCCGCTCTGATTGTTTTGTGCACAATTGGAGTCTGGCATGTTTCCACGTCGAACGATGAATCCCAACAGAGTGGCGACCTTGTGGTTATTGATTCAAATGGTTTTAAACATCGTTTCGAGGAATCTCCGAGTCGTGTTGTAATTACAAATACATACGCAGGTACAGTAATGCGAATGCTCGACATTGATCTCGATGTGATTGTTGGAGCATCCGGAGATTTTCAAGATGAAACAATCTGGCCGGAGTTTACTGAAGTGCCTCTCGTTCAATTATCAGCGCATTCAGAAATTGACTTTGAAGCNCTTCTCGATTGCTATCCGGATATTTACATCGTTTTCGCGAGCAATGGTATGGTTGACACTGGAGCCATCCGCGACAAACTCGAACCAGTTGGCATCAAGGTTCTTGCATTGGATTTTTACAAGTACGATACGCTTGAACAGGAGATTTCAGTTTTAGCTCAATTGTTTGGTAAAGAAGAGAAAGCAAAGGAAATCTTCGATGAGTTCGAAGAAATTGAGAGTATGGTCGAAGAGCGAATTTCTGGAATTGACGACTCGCTCAAGCCAAACGTGGTCATGGAGCATCATGCATCATTGACGAGAGATCCTGTTGTCCTTACGGGTACATCCCAGTGGACAGACATCATCGAAAGAGCAGGCGGAATAAACGTCTTTGCCGACCTGCCAGGACACACAACGCACGTCGACATGGAGGCAATCATAGACGCAAATCCAGATGTTTTGATGTTCGATGGAATTACTTTCGAAATTGGTTACAATGATTTTGACGTCGATGATAAATGTGGCACACACATGGATTTTATTTCATCAAGACCTGGTTTTGATGACATTAATGCCGTTGTTGATGACCGAATGTTGATTATGGCAGGGGAATTTGCTGGGCCGATGATGATTCATGGCCTTCCATATCTGGCTAAATATTTCCATCCATCACTTTTCGAGGATGTTGACACAGACAAATATCTTGACGATTATTTTCTGAATTACCACAATGTTGAACGAGTTGGGAAATTTGTTTGCTTGTCAAGTGGTGATTAGAGTATGGACACGCTATCTGTGAAACATATTCAAAATTCTAGGAAACAGATCTTTTGGATTATCCTCTTGTGCGTCTCAACTCTTTTCCTTTCCATAGTCGCCCTCGGCCTGGGGTCNTCTTCGAGCCTTGACATGTGGCTGACAGCACGAATCGTTCTAGGAATCGATGAAGGCACGACTCTTCAATCGAACATCATTTGGGAACTTCGATTTCCAAGAGTATTGATGGCTATTATTGCAGGTATTGCACTTGCGACTGCGGGGGCACTCATGCAGGGATGTTTGGGGAATCCATTGGTGTCCCCATTAACATTGGGTGTATCATCAGGCGCCGCTTTAGGAGCTGCAACAGCAATCATCGTTGGTTATTCTGTTGTCAATATCCCTGAGTTNATGGTTGTGGGAAATGCCTTCTTGTTCTCTTTGATTGTTGTTGGAATCATTATCAAATTGGGTGATATGAATTCGATATCTGGGGAGACCTACATCTTGGTAGGCATTGCGATTACATTTATTTCCGGAGCGATTGTTTCAACCCTTCAATACTTTGCCAGTGATGAACAACTCTCCCAACTTGCTCACTGGTCATTTGGAAGTCTTTCAAGGCCAGATTTGGTTAATGTCATGTACATTAGTGTAGCCGTATTGGGATTACTTCCAACTGCGCTGAAATGGTCATGGGATCTCAACGCTCTCTCTTTAGGCGGAGATGAGTTTGCAATTAGTACGGGGGTGAATCCTCGACAAATCCGAAGAAATATTTTGATTCTAACGGCACTAATGACATCAATCGTGATCGCTTTTACAGGCTTGATTGGTTTTGTAGGCTTGGCCGCCCCGCACATGGCTCGCCTCATTGTAGGTAATGACTTCAGAAAACTAATTCCTTGCTCGGCNGTATTTGGGTCATTTTTGATGATNTTGGCAGATACTCTCGGNCGAACATTATTNGCGCCAATTGTGATNCCAGTCGGNGTCATGTTATCGGTTATAGGNGGTCCATTTTTCATGTATCTATTGCTAAGGAAGAGGAGTTGATGGAATGACCAATCTTCTTGAAATCAAAGGACTTTCGTTTAAATATGGAGCGCATGAAGTTCTAAATAATTTGGAACTTGAGGTCCTTGAAAATGAACTCGTATGTGTTTTGGGTGTAAATGGGGCTGGAAAATCCACATTGCTGAAATGCATTAACAAAATTCTACCATCTACATCGGTGAAGCTTGAACTGGATTCGACGAGTCTGGGTGACTTGAACCAAGTCGAGTTGTCAAAACTCGTCTCTTATGTCCCACAGTCTGTTAAATCTGGATTCTCAATCGATGTTTTTGATGTTGTCATGTTGGGTCGAAGACCGTTCATCAATTGGATGATAAGCGAAAACGACCGCGAGATTGTAAGCAGCACGCTTCGATACTTTGGTTTAGAAGAATTTGCATTCCGTAAATTCAACATGCTTTCAGGGGGGGAGCGTCAACGTGTGATTATTGCAAAAGCCATTGCGCAACAACCCCGTCTGTTCTTGCTCGATGAACCAACCAGTGATTTGGATCTCAACAATCAAATTCAAGTAATGAAGAAAATCAAGTCGCTTGTTTCAGATAAGGAGAACCCACGTTCTGCACTTTTAGCAATTCATGACATCAACATTGCATCACGATTTGCAGATCGTATCGTTCTGTTATCCAACGGTAAAATTGTGGCCAATGGAGCCCCTATGGATGTTTTAACTCCAGAAAATATCGCAGAAGTATTCAGAGTATCCTCAGAGGTTTACACCCCTGCTTGGGGACCAGTTCAAATTATAATTAAAGATGAAATAACACAAGAATAAGAGCGTGAGAAGAATGACAGAACACCAAGAAAAAAAGAAATTTACAAAGCATGCATCCCCTGATGCAGACGGTTCAACAAGACCAGAATTGTTGTATGATCGTAACGTGGCTAGGCCATCCCATGCTGAAGATGCAAGAACACTAACCGAGAAAATGGAGGTAGCGACCTTGTGTACAATCTCTGAGAAATCAGAAGGTCACCCCTATGGCTCCTTTGTAACCTATGCGATGCATGAAGGTAGTCCAATATTCCTCTTAAGTCAATTAGCAGAACATACAAAAAATCTCAATACGAATTCGAAGGCGTCTTTATTGATAGCAGAAACAGGTTCTGGTAACCCACTTGCATTGAGCAGAGTCACGTTGGTAGGTGAATGCCTTGAGGTCTCAAAAGAAGAGCGAGATTCTGTCAAAAATTCGTTTTTAGAAACTCATGAAAGCGCCAGTGTTTACGCTGATTGGGAAGACTTTGCGTTTTTCAAATTGGATGTACAATCTGTCCGCTATATTGGAGGTTTTGGAAGGATGTCTTGGGTGAACCAATCAAAGTGGAGCAGTGCAGAGCCAGATCCGCTGTTTGACAACTCAGATGATATCGTAACACACATGAATGAAGATCATGCTGACGCTCTTTTGCTGTATTGCAAAACAATGAGCAAAGCCACAGATGCTTCCGATGCAGTCATGACGCACATCGACCGCTACGGATTTGAGATGATGGCAACGGTCGATTCAGAAAAAAAACCAATTCGTCTAGCGTTTGAATCGGATGTAACGGACTCTGATGAGGCAAGAATTGAATTGGTTCGCATGGTCAAAAAGGCTCGAAAAATGTTGAGCGATTGAATCATTTGGTTCGATTACCGTATTGTGTGCGGATGTACTCTTTGTATTGACCAGATGTTATCGAATCGGTCCACGCTGTGTTGAGACGATACCATTCTATGGTTTCTGACAAGCCTGTAACCCAATCAATTTCCGGCTTCCATCCGAGCACGTTGTTCGCCTTCTCATATCCCATCGCATATCTTCGGTCATGACCAGGTCGATCGCTAACATGCTTAATCAATGACTCATCTGCATTTATTTGGGAAAGGATGTTCCGAACGATGGCAATGTTCTCTTGTTCGTTGTTGGCTCCAAAATTAAATACTTCTCCAGTCTCAACTTTTCCAACAAATAAAGCGAGCATAGTGCATAGAATTCCATTCGCGTGGTCTTCGACATGAATCCAATCACGAACCTGTTTTCCGTCTCCGTAAATCGGTAGCGTCTTGTTGTTAAGCGCATTAAGGGTCATCAAGGGAATGAGTTTCTCTGGGAACTGACGTGGTCCGTAGTTGTTGGAGCATCTCGTTATGACTGCAGACACTTTGTGTGTATTAACAAATGACTGAACGAGCATATCAGAACCAGCTTTGGATGCTGCATATGGGTTCTGTGGGTTAAGAGGTGTATTTTCCGTGAAAGGGTCGTCACTAGGTCCTAATGAACCGTACACTTCGTCGGTTGAAACGTGAACAAAGTGAATATTTTGTCCTTGCTGGTTGCATGCAAGAATGCTTTCAAGAAGTACACGAGTCCCATCGATATTGGTTTCTATGAACGGTTGCACAGAATTGATTGAGCGATCGACATGGCTTTCTGCTGCAAGATGGAGGATGACATCGATTTGCTTGTCGTTGAGTATGTTGTGGATGAGTTCATGATCGTTGATTGAACCATGAACAAATGTGTAGCGCTCGTCCTCAACATCATTGAGATTTTCTGGATGCCCTGAATATGTCAAAGCATCAATGTTGACAACTATTTCGACGCCAGGGATTGACAACGCGTTGCGTACGACATGATTTCCAATGAAACCACAACCTCCTGTAACAAGGATTCGCATTCTATTCACTCACCGCTGGAAGCCATGGGCCTAAATTCCATTTTCGCATGAGGACGGATGTTTCAAGCAACGCATCAAGCGTCCCGCAATCGGCCCAATGAGAATCAAAATGACATCCTTTTGCTAGATTCTTTTGCATAAATAATCTGTTAATATCCGTAATTTCCAATTCTCCGCGATTGGAATATCCCGTAGTCTCAAGGATTTCGTCAATCAAGTCGTAGACTCTTGGAGTATACATATACAGGCCAGTTATGGCAAGATTTGAATCCGATGCCTCGGGTTTTTCTTCCATGTTGACGATTCTACCGTCCCCATCAATCCATGCTATTCCGAAGGAACTTGGATCATTAACTGGTTTTAGGAATAAGTAACAATCATGGGTATCATCTTCGAGAAATTCATTTGCATGCGATTTCATGGATTGTTCGAATACATTATCGCCTAGTATCACTGCAACATTTCGTAATCCTACGAATCCTTTTGTTAATCGGAGTGCTTCCGCAATCCCTCCGGCTTGTTCTTGGTATGCGTAACGGATGTCTAAGCCAAACCGGTGCCCATCACCTAGCAGAGCAAAAAATGAATTGCCAGAGTAGCCTCCGAGTACAATCATAATTTCTTTGATACCCATTCGGGCCAGAGTTGCCACTGATTTGCAAATCATCGGCTCGTCGTACACTGGCAAAAGATGTTTGTTCGTTGAGGTTGTAAGTGGCATCAAGCGTGTGCCCCAGCCTCCTGCCAGAACGACGCCACAAATGTCACTTGACTTTGGCATGGTGGTTCCAATAGTCTTACATTTTTAGGTTTACCTAAATTTAAGTAGAAACGCCTAGTGGGAGTAATGTGGGAACAAAGAATAGATTCCAACTTTCCTCGGTGCTCAACAAGAATTTTGTCATCGATTTAGTTGAGCACATCTCTCCTTTCTTGATGTTCATTCTTTTATTCGCTCCAGATGTATCCTACGTTGCACCAATTGCAATGGTGATGATACTCT
>PBMQ01000034.1 GCA_002722615.1 Methanobacteriota archaeon
CCCAGACGTGGACCAACGCAAGTGCATTGTTGGTATCGCCTGTGCCGCACAAGCCATCAACGATGGCCATGAGGTCGACATGTTCTTTGCAGCAGACGGAGTAAAAATGATTCACGCAGCTTACCTCAATGGAATCAATGAACAAGGAACGCTTCCAGATGGAATGATATTCCAGATGATGAAAGCGGTGACAGATGGTGCGTCAAACGTCTACTGTTCAACGGGCTCACAAGCAGCCAACGGCGTCACCAAAGAGAATGCTGATGAAATGCTTCTCGAGGGTTACTCCGATTGGATGACATGGAGTGGACCTCCTGGCGTCATCGAATTGAGTGCAATGTCCGATATTCAACTCGTGTATTAGAATCAGTTTGGCCTTTGAGCCAACAGTTCATCAGGTATTCTGTAGGTGTAATTGAATCCACTACCGAGAAGCGTTATTTGTTCGAGTGATGTGCCAAAAACGACTTCCTCAAATTTGGAATTGAGATTATGCAGTGGCATACTCGCAGCCATTGTCCCATCTCTTGAGATTCCGATCCCTGTAGAAACAAAAGGTTCTGTGGATGAGAATCGAATCATATCTTCAGTTGATTCTACATTTCCAAGGTCATGGAACATTCTATGGAACTCTGCCCGAATCTCATCCCATTGTGTGATTGAAAATTTCATGTTTGCAACGATTGGTCATTAACATAAAGATGTTCTCAACGTGTCGTAGCCTTGATGCACCACTATGCTTTGGGACAATCATGGCCTCCCTCATCCTCATGCGACACGGTCAATCAATGTGGAATGCTGCGAACCTGTTTACAGGTTGGGTTGACGTTCCTTTGACGCAAGTTGGAATCGATGAAGCGCTGGCTGGTGGAAAGAAGTTGGCCGATGTGCAAATCGATGAAGTGCATACATCAACCTTGATTCGTGCCCAAATGACTGCCATGTTGGCATTGAGCCAACACAATGGTGGCAAAACGCCTGTTCTACAGTATGCTGATTCGGGCGATACGATGAGTCAAAACGAACGAAAGATGGTGGATTGGTCGCAAATGCATGAAGATGCAGATGCTTCAAACATTCTTCCAGTCTTCGTTTCATGGCAGTTGAATGAACGGATGTATGGCGATCTTCAAGGGATGAACAAGCAAGAAACGCGTGACAAATTCGGCGATGAGCAGGTCAAGATATGGCGCCGCTCTTACGATACACCTCCCCCAAATGGAGAGAGCCTTGAATTGACTGCTGAGCGTACAATTCCATACTTGAAATCCGTTCTTTTGCCAGCGTATGATGCAGGAAAGAACCTCTTTGTCGCCGCACACGGAAACTCACTACGAAGCATCATCATGCATCTTGAAGGACTGTCTCAAGAGGAAGTTCTTGGTTTGGAAGTTCCAACAGGGGTTCCGATGATGTACGAACTACAAGATGGCACTTGGAAGCGAACAATG
Organism: Methanobacteriota archaeon; assembly: GCA_002722615.1. Taxonomy (GTDB): domain Archaea; phylum Thermoplasmatota; class Poseidoniia; order Poseidoniales; family Poseidoniaceae; genus MGIIa-L2. The sequence continues at coordinate 1,452 of PBMQ01000034.1, forward strand.
GGTTGATCAATGGTGCTTCTTGACTGGCGTTTTGATGGTTTCCCGGGACGCGTCCTTTGGGTAGATCTGTCACTAGGAACAGTTGAACCCAGAGAAATCCCTCATGATTGGTTGATTGAATCAATGGGGGGTAAAGGGCTTGCTACACGTCTTCTGGTTGAATGGGATACAACCGATTATGACGAAGCCATGAATCTCCGACATCCTGTTACAGGGCGCGTTGATACAGCACGTCATCCAACAAATCCTCTCTTGTTCATGACTGGGCCGTACCAAGCCAGTACAGTAGGCTCATCCGGTAGGGCAGTTGTTGTCACGCGCTCTCCGTTGACAGACCTGTATATTGATACCTACATCGGAGGAAACATTGGTCACGTGTTACGCCAAGCTGGCTGGGATGGTCTCTTCATTACAGGTGCATCGAACCATCTCTGCAGGCTTGAGATTGTTGATGGTCATGCTGCACTGGTTGATGCTCGTGACTTAGCTGGGATGACGACATGGCAGGTTGAACAAACTCTCGAAGGAAAGGGTGAATGCTTGTCCATTGGTCCTGCAGGAGAGAACGGAATACGCATTGCTAGCCCTCTGACCGCAGGTAGGAGAGCTGCCGGACGTGGAGGTACTGGCGCTGCATTTGGATTCAAGAATCTGAAAGCAGTTACGGTTAAGTCGACAACAAAAGATAGAATCCGTTTTTCGAGTGAGGCCAGTCTCAAATCCGCTGTCAAGATTCAACGACAGGAGATGGGGCTACGAAGACGATCGGGTGATCCATTCTATTCGTTTGGGACCAGTCGTGGCCCAATATATGCATCTGAAAACGGCCGGATGCCAACTGCAAATTACAGTTCAACCAATGCGATGATACCGAATTTTTCAGAACTGAAGGTAAGTGGTGGCCAAGGTGGTGTCGTTGCAAATGAAGGGGAAGCAGTGACCATAACAACAACGCTTGATGCCCATGAATTATCAGGAGAACATTGGCATGAATCGCTCCCAGATGCGAAGCAATCCGCTTGCTGCGCCCCCTGCCCCATTGCATGTGAAGCAGCAGACAGGCCAACAATCGATGGAGAGAAGATTCGAAAACGACCTGTCCATATTGACCGAGTCGATCGACCAGAGTATGAAACATTGGCCATGCTCGGAGCCAATTTAGGCTTGACAAGTTCACTTGACGTGATGGACGGGAACGATGCATGCAATCGTCTTGGAATCGACACCATCTCCGGTGGTGCAGCACTTTCCATAGTTTGTGAATTGGTGGAGCATGGCTGGCTTCCATCCAATTGGCCAGACCATTTCCCCGCTCCATTTGACTTTGGGCGATACAAACAAGGTGATGTGGTTCCGTGGCAATTTGGGATACCAGAATTGCCTCCACTTGCGCTATCTGTTCTTGCTACTTCTGAGCCTGGCACAAACAACTTATTTTCCGTACTCACTGGAGGCGCGGTAGCCTTTGCAAAACATGTCGAAGAGGTGACAGGTCATCCTGCAACTCGGCTTTCAGCACATTGCAAAGGACTTGACCTTCCTGCTTGGGATCCTCGTGGAAAGCGAGGCAATGCTATGGCCTACATGACTGCAAACGTGGGCGCTTCCCACATGCGGGCGGGCTACAAGGAACCAACAGGCTTGCCAAATGCATCGGCTATCGACCTCATGGAAGAGTTGATTGAAAGTCAAAACAGTATTGTGATTCGTGATTCAATGATCTTGTGTGCATTTGCCAAAGGAGCTACGCCAAACGAAGTCATGCTCGATGCTTGGAATGCAATTACTGGAGACGATGCATCTTGGGATGATTTGATGCAACGAGCGAGCCAACAATGGGACCTTGCACGAAAGTGGAACGTTGAACACTGGAACCGACTTGGTGTTGATGCCAAGCAAGAAGACCTCCTCTCGTGGCGCCTTCGAAAAGAGCCAATCCCTGCTGGAATCGCAGCAGGAATGGTTTCATTTGTCAACGATGACGATGAAAATGCCTGTATGGAGAAATACTATGCATTAAGAGGATGGAAGCAAAATGGAGAACCATAATCGGGGTTTTCCATGCATCCTACACTGGGTAAAGCAATCATGCTCACGCTCATTCTTGCATCGCCTTGGCTTCTTGTTCAAGCATGGATTCTTGTTGCTGCTCAGGATGAAACGATTTCAGACATGGAAACATGTCCAGATGGCAGTGCAAACTGTGCTCACCTTGGCGGCGATGCCAGTTATCGAATGGATGCATCATCAACGACGCTCAATCGTTCTATGGAAGAGGTTCGAATCAAAATTTTAGATTACATTCTTGAATACGACTGCAATATTCTTGAAGAGCAATCAACGGAATCGACATACTATGTTCACTTTGTCGAATATACGCCGTTTTGGCAATTTCCCGATGATGTACTTATTTCAATAGAAATCGTTGATGATTCGACCGTTGAGATTGAACTCCATTCACAATCTCGTCTAGGTCTTGGAGACATGGGCGTTAACCCAGAGCGACTTGAGAGAATCTACAATCAAATTTCGGAATGAAGAAGATCGTCCCATCCATACGGATAGCCACTCTCATCGATAAGAATTACATTCACTCCAAGTCCTGATTTGTGAAAGGCAATTAATTGAATGTCGTGGATGGAATGACCTGTTGGTGCAACACCAAGAACTGGAAGTTCCTTTCTTGAAAACCATGAACGCTTGGTTTTTGGTGCATGGTCAGTACCTAGACTTCTCCTCGTCCCATCAACATCATCGAACCATGGTAGCGGTCCTTCTGGAGAAAAACGTAATCCAAGAATCATGTCGACACCGGTTGTTTCCTGAGCCGCATCTGTATCTGCTCCACTTGGAATTGCAGGGGCGTTGGGGTGCGTGTGCAACCAATGTGTGAATCGACCTGCACGCGAACCACGCTGTCCAGAAAACAAATCATCAGTCCATTCCTCTGGGAGATGATGAACTGAATAGGAATCGCCCCGATTAACCACGTGTGCCTCTTTGATGACGTAGCCCTGACCACCAAAGAGATTGGAGACATGTTCTTGCCCCTCAAAGGCCAATTCCACTTCTTTGATGTGTTTGCGTTCAGCATTGACATCAAGCCCAACAAGAATCTCGTCCGGAAGTGATTGAAGTGCCCAGACAACGAGGTCTCGGAAAAGAGAACCAGGAAGGTGCAACTGCGCTGCATAGGAATCCTTCATCGAATAGGATTCAGCGTTGTAAGAACGCATTGCTTCGACCAACCAAGCCTCGACCACACCATTGCCAATGCATCATCCTTCATCAAGGGACGGTTGAAGGAGAATCCTTGAAAACAGTGGAGCACAAGCATAAGTCATGGCGAAGAAGAAGCGAGGAGGATTCGGACGTTTCCTCGGCGCTCTAACAGGAACGCCATACGAACGCCTTCTCAAGCAAGTTGAGAAACTTACAACTGAGCATGCGGACGATGAACGCAAACTCGGAAAAACCCTCAAGAAACTTGTAGATGTTGTGGGAACAGCATACGAAGAAGAAGAAATTGATGAGGATGAGCACGACCTTGTCATCGAAGCGATTGAAGAAGCTGATCCGAAAGGTCGTTCATTCCCCAAATTCGCTGAAGAAGATGCTTTCTACGCAGGAGATGCACCTGACGCTCCCGATCTTAATCTCGGGAAGCGGAAGAACTTGGACGAACTTATGACTGCTTCTGGGAAGGAATTCACTGGCAGTTTTGGTCGTGATGAGTTTGAAGAATTCAAAGCCCGTATGACTGATGATTTCTTTGCTGATTCGGATGAAGCAATTCAAGCAGGTGACCACAGTGCTACCATTCGAACAGAAAATCGAGTCTTTGCAGACGAAGAAGACGAATTGCAAAATGTCAAGGCGATGATTTCCCAAGAATCTGGACTTGAAGATCCAACGGCAGTTGAAGAGGAAGAGGAAGAAACCTTCGATGACGATGAAAATTATTCCGTTGATGAAGACGGTACAGAATGGTTCCAAGACGATGATGGTTACTGGTGGTATCGTCCTGAAGGCGAGCCAGATTGGCTACCTTGGGAAGAAGACGAAGACTAATCACGCCGGAGTTTCTTCTTGCTCCCACCAAGGAGGGGCAAGGAACCATGCTTCATGATTCACAGGTCGATCGATAAGTGGCAATCCTATCGTTCCACCATCTATGGATAATCCTCCAAGAGGGTTTGTTGCACAAGGACCTGGAAGATAATCCTCGCCCATTTCGGTCAGTTCAATCCGAAGCGAATTGCCTGCAGGTACAATAACGTCAAGTGGATTAAATTCCATCAGCATCGTGTAGGACGAAAACGGCGCCACTGGATTTGCATCGTAGCCACCATCTCGGTAGCGAAGATCCATTGTGGCATGGCCGAGGCGAAGATCAAGTGTATGATCGTAAAGGGTAGCAAAGATCTGTCCTCCATTGCATGCTTGAGTTGAAACCTCAAGGTGAAGCGTGGGTAGTCCGGAAATATGCAATCCCTCTTCGTAAACTTGGCTTGTAAGAGTAACCGATCCTCCCAAGCCATTGACTGTTCCATCGCCGTTCCAGTCCGTCCCGATGGATTCCATTTGCCAATTCATGTCTGCAGGCGGCCAGGTTTCTTCGACGTGCCATTTCCCATCATGGGTTTGAATTTGAACCATTGGCTCAGGCTCATCTCCGATTCCCTTCAGGTAGTATTGGAACCATCCGTACAATTCGACCGCCCAATCCATTCGGGTCATGTTTGGATAGGCCTCTCCTCCGTAGCCAGTACCCAATTCACTGTGACGGTCGGGTTGGTCAGGATAGTTGTGCGCCCATTGGCCTGCGATTGCTCGCGCGTTGATTCCAGCATCTCTCATCAGTTGATAGGTCGGGAATGCATGGTAGGGGTCAACGTTCCAATCTTGGAGTCCCCAGACCAAATACACACTTCCACGGTAATTCTCCAACACATCAGGAAGGTGACGACGTTCATCCCAATAGTCGTTCCATTCAGCGCCTCCAAATTCAGCAAAAGCATAGGTCGACCACGGGTTGAGCGGGCCTACAAGGTCGTCAGAACAAACACGCATATCATCTGTAGTCAAATCCGATGTAGCAGCTTGGTACGCTGCATCATATCCCATGGCTCGGGCTTCAGATGATCCATTGCGGTAAAACATCTCTTGTACCCCAATGGAGCCCGAGATTGGGACGATGGTTTTCAAGTGTTCACTTGGTTGCTGAGCGGCTTCCCAGTTGGTTGTTCCTGCATAGGATTTGCCCATCAGTCCGACGTTTCCATTCGACCAGTTCTGCTTGCCAAGCCAATCGACGACTGCTTGAATTCCGACCTGTTCACCGAGGCCTTTGACGTCTTGACAGTGGGTTGATTGTCCGGTCCCAAACGTGCTTGCTTGAGCAAGTGCATATCCATGAGGAACGAAGGTTTCGTAGACCCACTGTCCAACACCACCGTCTGGAATGGTGTTCGGATTCGAATCGGCTCCAATACCAGGCATACCTTCACCACCAAAGTCGTAGTAAGGATGAATGGTCATGATGACAGGAACCTTGGTTCCTTCCTCTACTTCAGGTAACCACAAGGCGACATGCATTTTTGCTTCGTCTGGATACCCAACGTCTTGTTCTGATGAAGGCAGGTCGACGGTGATGAAGTGCTCCGTGTATGGTTGAATTTCGTACTTACCCTCCTCAGGAAGTTGTGCACGCATTGTGTCCATTGGCAAATCCATGTTGTGACGCTCGTTGAGCGGCACATCCCACCAATCGTAGGTGCTCTCGACAGAATTCTCGTCCGGTAACGCCTCACCAAATGACATTGAAAGAAACAAAAAGACGATACAAAACGAAATAGTTGCCCCAAGTGAGATGTTCAGTTGTGTTTTACTACGGTCTGATGAAGAATCGAAGAGTTCCGCTTCGACGACATCGTCAGCCATGAGCGAGCCACTCGGTGGACATAGAAGAGGGTGGCGATTCTGTGGGGGTAAAGTTGAGGTAATCAAGGAATGGATTTCTCATAAATGGACGAAACTACAGAACCTGTTCCTTGAGCTTTGGTTAACATTGTTTAGAGCCCACAACGCTCAAAGAGGACGATGTTAAGCAAGAGGTATGAGCACCCGGCGACTCTTTGCTGCAGTGCGAGATATCGATCCACCGGGTGGTGGCGCAGAGCGCTCTTTGGCAGCTTTACTGAACGGTATTGCTTCGCCTGGACCAACGCTTGAAACCGCACCATCATTTGTACCATTGTCGCCTTCTGAAGATGCTCCAACGCATCCAGCGTGGACGGTGAGTGCCTTTGCAAGTCACGACAGAGGCGACCCTATCGGTTTGCTTGAACCCAATGTGAAACTGACCACCACAGATCTTTCTATCGAAGGATTCTGGTCGAAGGTCGCATGGGTCCTGCGAGAGCGCAAAGGCGAGCTCAGACGTAGAAAGTGGGCCCTTGACCGACACATTGCCAAGCGAAGTTCCCAATTCGCCGCACAAGTTGGTTCATGGTTGGACAAACACGATGTAGAAGGCGGCATAGGCTTGACCCAACTTGACTGGGCACCAGGGGCCGCAGAAGCGTTTGCTTCCCGTGGAATGCCTTATGTCATGTTCGTTCGAGATGACAAGCCTTTCTTGCTTGAGGAACGCTTTCGCCCCGTAATGGAGGGCGCAGCCCTCGTGTGTGCAGCTGGGGAAGGTTTGCTGGCTGATATCGAATCACGTTTTTCCATCCAGAAAGGTCACAACGTACCATTACCAATCGATTTTGGTCGACGTTTTGGGAGTATAGAAGAGGTTAACGCCTTGCGTTTGGCTGAGCAAGCGAAGCGACCTGCTGGTTCTCCACCAACCATCGGGATTATGGGAGTGGTCCCTGAAAAGGGGCTTCGAATGTATCAACGCATCCTACCCAGGTTGCTCGAACGGTGGCCCGAGGCAGAAGTTCTGATTGCAGGAGATAATACGTATTCGCAAGAGCTCGCTCACCATCCAAACGCACGGATTCTAGGCTACATTGATGCAGCAGCGTTCTTCTCGAAAATCGATATCCATCTTATTCTATTTGAGAGGACAGGAACATGGGGACGGGTCATAGGGGAAGCCGGCTTGTTCGGTGTACCAAGTGTGACTTCCGACGTTGGCTCGCAAAAGGAAGCGTTGGGAGAGGGAGGGATTCTGGTGGACGATGGTCATGATACGGATGCAGTCATTGATGCCCTGATGGCCGTGTATGAGGACCGAGAGCGCTATGGGGCACTGGCGCGCAAGCACACACAAATGGTTGATCATCGGCGGTCTGTGGCAGCCTTCCGCACCGGGCTTGAGGATTTGTTTGAAGGCCGTTGAGCCCAGTCTGTTTGAACGACTCTACACTCACCCATTGAGCCAGCCAAGGTTAGGAGTGAGCAGCGGGCAACATGAGCGCCCAGCTTAGTGAGGCTCCAGTGTACCGTGTTAGGTAGAACTGATTTGGGCCATAGTTAGGGAACGTTCTTGAGCAAAAGGGTTGTCCCCGTAATATCAGGTAATGGTTATACCAGTGTCTGTTGAGGTTTTTGAATGATAAATCGGATTCGGCGTGCGCTCTTTCGAATGCGCCATAGAAACAGTCCTTTCACAGGGTCGGCTGAATATTGGGAACGCCGTTACCGTAGTGGAGGTACTTCGGGGGATGGTTCGTACGGTGGATTGGCGGAGTTCAAGGCTGAAACGATTAACGCATTTGTGGCTGAAAACGGTATTGAAACAGTAGTCGAATTGGGTTGTGGTGATGGAAACCAACTTGGATTAATGGATGTCTCACAGTATACAGGCTATGACATCTCTAAAACAGCTGTAAAGATGTGTACAGAGATGTACTCGGCTGATTCCTCGAAGAATTTTATTCATTATGTACCGGACCAATACGATGGTGAAGCGAGGGCGCAACTTTCACTCTCATTGGACATTATTTTCCACTTAGTTGAGGATGCAGTGTTTGAAACATACATGCACCATTTATTCCAGCTGGCGAGTGATTGGGTCATTGTCTATTCAAGTAACTCTGAGGATGCGCAAGCAGAAGAGATTGAACATTGTAGGAATCGAAAATTCGTCGAATGGGTCGGCGCAAATATTTCCGGCTGGGAACTTGTGAACAAAATCGAAAACCGCTTCCCTGAACGTTCGATTTCTGATTTCTATTTCTACAAAAAGTCGGTGTAACTTTAGTGAGCGCGACTTCAATCTGAATCTTTGGTGTATAGTCTACATCCAATGCTTTTCACTGGTGTTTCGCCAAGGCACCACGTTTGAATTTAATGTGCCTGCGAAATTCTGCGTATTCTGGGTCATCATTTAGAATGCGTGCTATACTTATTTCTAACATCGTAACATTTTGTTCGCCTAGTATGTAGGCCAACATTCTTGCAAGTCTGTGGGTGATGAATACAGTAGCCTTGCTTGAAGAATCGGATTAGAGCATGGTATCGTAAATATCCAGTAATTGTCTGCGGATAGCTGCTTTCGTATATCTTGCTACGACGCCGTCACGCATTGGTTGTGTGTCCCATTCCATGCCGATCATATCTCGCATTGCTTCAGATAAACCGTCGGCATTATCGACGTCGACGAGTATGCCATCTTCGCTTCGGATGATGTCGTTTGGTCCACCGCAACGAGTTGCGATGACTGGTCTACCGGTGGAAAGCGCTTCGACCAAGACTATGCCAAATGTTTCGTATCGACTTGGATGGACGAAAGCATCGATCTCTTGGAAAAATTCACATGCATTTTCTCGAGGGATAGGACCAACAAACTCAACTCTATCATCAATTCCGAGTGTGGTGGTAAGTTGTTCCAACTGTTTTCGAAGTGGGCCGTCACCAGCCAACAAGAGTTTGGCGTTCGGTACGGTTTTGAAGGCCTGAAGCAATAAACTATGCCCCTTGTCTTCAACCAAATTGGCCATATATCCAAAGGTGAATGTTTCATTCTTGGGCAATGGTGTGAAAGGGAATTTATCAGGGTCGACCATATTTGGTACTATGGTGAAGTCTGAGGCTGGAATCTTGAGAATTCTTTCTAAATCATTTGCTAGTGTGCTGCTAACCGATAGGAGTCGATTGGCTGATTTCAATGTAACCGCAGCGGTCTTTAGCTCTCTTGGTCCGACGATTCCTCGAGCGAATATGCTCGCACCCACCGTCACGACATATGGGATGTTTTCTCGTTCAGCAATTGCTTTCGCAAGGATTGCACCCCACATAGCGGATTTTGCGTGAATGATGTCAGGGATTCCATTGAGCTCTGTGTACGCATCATACATCTTCAACGCCAACTTCTCTCGAGAGCGGACACATGATTTGTAGATTGGAGGGATTCTATGGAACGGCCCAGGCTGCAATAATCGTTTACTGGCGCGGACGACAGTGATGTTCTTTTCCTCAGTAATTGTAATCGGCTCTGATGGACTTTTCAGCCAAGTTGCAGATGGGAGGTCGTGAAATCTCGCATGAAGAACTCCGACTTTGTGGCCGACTTCAGCAAACATCGCTGCTTGTTCTTGGAAGAAGGTGCCCGCAAGCGGGGCATCTGAACTCGGGTACCACGAGGGGATGAAGAGGATATGCCGTTCAGTCAACCTCATCGCCACTTAACGCTCAACTCTGGTGGTAATTACCTTTGGGGACGTCCGTACACCTTACCAACATTTTTGATTGAGTCTATCCAAGCATTGAGGGGATTGGTTATTTAATGATGGAGCCAGTGTTAACACCATGACAGAAAGTCCTGAAGGGGTTTCATTTTTCAAAAAATGGGCTATGAGGCAATACTGGAGAATGCAACAATCCCAAGCAGTTGTAAGTCTCCTGTTGTGGGGGACAACCATTACCCTCCTTGTTTGGCCATTGATCAATTGGAGATTCACTGCGGAATGCAGCGCTGGGCCTTGTTTTCCGAATGAATTCTTTGGGATATCGAGTACGTACTTCGCACTTACTGTCATCTTTTTCACCGTCATGTTTGCCGTTCTCACAATCGGATTTCTGTACGATCAAGTGTTCTCTCTCTGGACCGAGTATCGAAATGTCGATATGGAGCGCAACCCCTTTGCAACATATGCCCTTGCTCCAATTTGGGTCATGACGATTGCATTACAGGCCGAGGTATTGAAGCGCACTTCTCCTGATGATGAGGCAATGATTCAGCAAGCGGATTGGTGTCTTAAGTGGTGCGAGACGTACACAGAAGGTGAAATGTTCGCTCGTGCAGTTCAACGCTGGGACGAGGACTTGGGACAGACGCCAACATTTTGGTTCACAAGCGAGGAAGCGATGGAGCGAGCTCGGCAGACCTCCTTTGATGATGAGAACTGATAGGACACTGGAAGTGCTTGTTCGACAACCTATCACCCACGTATGAGCATCGTAGCTTCCTAGAATCAAATTCCTCTTTAACTGCTAGGTTGTGCCGCAATACATGCCAACCATTCTTGTCACTGGAGGGTCGGGAATGCTTGGCCAACATCTTGTTCCAATGCTCAAAGAAAATGGACACGTCGTTCAATCCCCATCACGCCTTGAACTCGACCTTACCGATGCTGAGGCAACATTGAATTTTTTTGAAGACAACCCAATTGATGTCGTGATACATTGTGCAGCCTATGTTTCAGGCATTGCATCTAGTCAAACCATCAAACATCATTCACTCGACCAAAATACAGCCATGGGATTGAATCTCATACGTGCCTGTGTACGAAATGGAATTTTGAGGCTGATCAATGTTGGGAGCGCCACAGTCTATCCAAATGAAGCATCTCAGCCTCTTTCTGAATCTTCAATTGGAAACGGTCTGCTTGAAGGCCCCATCGAGGGTTATGCTTTGTCGAAATACGTTGTTTACCGAGCGTGCGTGATGGCGAATGAACAACACAACGTATCCTACAAGACTGTTCTACCCTGCAATCTGTTTGGTCCTTACGATAATTTTTCACTTGAAACCGGACACATGCTTCCTGCAATATTACACAGAATGCATCAAGCAAAACAAAGCAATCATGCTCCTGTTACAATTTGGGGTGATGGGACGGCAAAGCGTGAGTTCCTTTACGCACCAGATTTAGCAGATTTCCTCTGTTTTGCTATTGAGAACTTTGAGGCGGTACCTGAAGTGATGAATGTGGGGTCGGGTCTTGAAATAAGTGTCAATGAAATGCACAGGCATATGGCGAATGTAATCGGATATTCAGGGGAATTCAAGCACGACCTCGATAAACCGGTAGGCCGCCCTCGCAGATGTTTAGACTTGCAGTATCAACAAGATTTGGGTTGGTCTCCAAAAACGCCATTTAAGCAAGCCTTGGAATCAACCTACGATTTTCTCCTTAGTTCACTCTTGTGAGGCAAATCTCCGCTTGCAAACTGGCTACAACTTTTTCAATACCTTTTTTTGTTCCATTGGTATTTTCTTCGGTTGTATCTTATTGTTTCAAGTAGGAGTTGAGTCAAATGATTGATGAATAGGTGTATCCTCGTTCATCCATGGGCAATACATCCAAACAAGGAATCGTTTTGTCCTGTATCCTCGTATTTCTTCTCCTTCCAATCTCGGTGACGGGGGAAGATGATCCTGCTTGGAAGAGCAATGGAATCGATCCTGCAACATGGACAGATGGGCCTGTTGTTGAAGACACACCAATGCAGAACTCATACTTTGGCGATCCAGTTTTTGCCATTGATGTCATCTATACGCCGGGTCATTTTGAGGAAGAGGTATCCGGTACGATTGTTATCGAGTTGTTTCCTCAATGGGCCCCTATCACCGTTGGCAACATGATCGAGCACATCGAAGATGGATTGTACGATGGAATCTTTTTCCACCGAGTCATCAATGATTTTGTCACACAATCCGGCGATCCTGAATGCAAAACAAATGGAGCCTACATCCCTGGTCTTCCAGCCCAATGTGGGAGCGGCGGAACTGGTGAGACCATCCCACTGGAACACAACGAGAACTTGAGTCATGTTGATGGAGCAATCGGTATGGCAAGAGGTCAAGAAGAAGATTCAGCGGATTCCCAATGGTACATTGCAGAAACAGAAGCACATGGTCTTGACCCCGAGAACAGAGATGATGGTGGTTATGCAACATTTGGAATTGTTCGGGATGGGATGAGCCACGTGCGAGCAATTGCTGAAGTTCCCACATCTGATGATCCAACTGGAACTGATGTCGACAATCCATTTTCAACAGCAGGTCGTCCGCTTTATGAAGCCAAAATTGACCGTGTCGAAATGATCGGAGTTGCTGATCCAAATGGTGAACTCTCAGCTCAAGCCTCTGGAGATGAATCCAAGACTGGATCTGGTGCTCTAATTGCGGTTGTCGTTATCCTCGTCATTCTTGGTGCAGGCTGTGGGTACGTAGTTGTACAAAACAACACGAAACAAGAGGCTCCGATCTATGATGCAGTGTTGATTGAAGAGAAAGACACGTCCAACACCACATGACGAACTCGAGGCGCATACCATTTCACTTTCTCGAGATGATTTGCCGTTACGTTCCATTCTCGTCCCAATTCTTGGGCATAGTCCAAACATTTGCCGATGGTTTGCTTAATCCATTCATCGATTCGTTCTTCTTCGACATTCATGTGGATATGAAGTGTACCTCCACTCTGTTTCAGAGCTTGGATTGCATGCCTCCATGTCGCTTCAGAACTCGGCAGATATCCGAGTAGAATTCGATCAGCGGACCCTTTCATCTCTTCAAGCGTGATGAGGTTATCTTGTGGGTGTATCGTAAGTCGAGATTCAACTTCATTTCGTTGAGAAGACCACTCAAGAGCTTTGATGCTGTTTGGGTTTATTTCGCATGCATGAATGTGCTTGACGTTGGTGTGGACAAGAAGTTGCATTGTGTAATATCCAATCCCAGCATATGCATCGATGACTGTCTCTCCATCGGCGTGTATCGCACCCATTCGACGACGCTCCGTGACATTGCCAGAGGAATACATCACTTTGGTTGCATCAAAACCATAGAAGACACCGTTGTCTTTGACTTCGACCCATCCATCACTTCCGTGCAACAATTCAGCCTGTGCGGAACGCATTACATCGTTAGAAATCGGTTGTTGGCGTCCGATTCGTTTGACATTGAGGGCATCTGCAATACGATGGAAAAAGTCATTATTCTGCTCAAGAACTTGTCCCCATTCAGATTCTTGGAAAGCATCTTTCTGAAAGAGAACCAAGTCATTTAGTCGTTCCCATTTTTTGGGAATGCTCGCAAGCAATTCATCCTTGAACCCGACCATGCTTTGGATGGTATGTTGCATACGATGATGTGGATCAATTGGAGGTGGAGCTTGTTCAACTTCGATGTGTTCTTCGTCACAAATAGCATCCAGTCCATCGAGTTCAATTTCTTTATGGATTGGTATTGCAAGCCGATCACCAATACGTTCTGGGACGTAATTCGCATTGAGTGCTTTCAAATCAACCAACGATTGCCAAACCGACTCCACCTTTTCAAGAGGAACTAAGAGGCAGGGTTGTAATGGCATAGCGACGCCTACAGGACTCCTAAGGGGAAGTCCTTTGAAGGTCTTCGGTCTGATGGAGCATCATGGACGAACGTGCGACATGGAGAAGTAGGGTTCTCACACTATGCTTGACACTTGTTTTCGCAACCCCGATTCTCGCCCCTCTGGCATCAGCGGACGGCATGTCGACTTGTGATGGGGCCGGATTCAGCGATTGCGATGATTACGATTCCAATGACGATGGAACTCCATTCCAGCAAGATTGGATTCGAGGAACCTATGATTTTGATTTGCAGAATACATCAACAATTCAGATGACACTTAGTTGGGCTATCAGAGAGTTCGACAGGAGCAAAGTCGGCCTCGATTCACCCCTCATTGAATCTGCATTGGCTGCAGATGGTTTAGATTCAGACGATGGAGTGCCTGCAGATATGATTCGCAGTTACTTTGCTTACGATGATGGGTCTGGAACAGTTGGAGATAAGATGCTTGATGAAGTCGAGGACACCATCAATGATCTCTTGTCAAGTGGGTTTGGAACAGTAACTGCAATCAACACACAATACGATGGAATCTACACAGAGGCTGGAGCATCGGAAGTATGCACCACCGATGCAACTGAGGATTCGATTTATGATTCAGGCTCAGGTGTAACAGAGAACAACGTATTCGAGCCACCAATCTGCTTCTCAACAATCGCCGAGATTCAACTATCGACGAGCACATTCAATCTCCTGGAGAATTCAGACCTCAATCTCGAACGTGCATATCAAGGCCTCCTCATCATGGGTTCTGAATTGACAACTCAATTCAATGTCTTTGCAGAACCAGGTCATGTATCGACATTTTCCATTAGTCCCCCCGATTATGCAGCGGTCATTGGCGTCGATGGAAACGGTTCCATCCAACCGAATTCGTGTCTCCCTTCTGTTTGTGTAGGGCAATGGACTGTGGACAATTTGGATGCAAGTTCTGGAGCAGCCCGGGCTGAACAAACAGTTAGTCTGACCATGGGTTACCGTAACACTTCGACAACCTCAATCGTCGAATTGGACCCGAATGAAGAGGCCGTTTCATTGCATTTGAAGGTTGATTTATTCGATGAAAAAGCTGTCCAGATTGACTTTGTTGCTGGTATCAATTATCTCGATACGGAAACGATGGACAGTTGGGGAATCTCCCTCGTTGAACTCTCCAACTTAGCAACAATTCCTCAAATCACATCTGATGGTATTCGCTTGGCTTATGAAAATGGAATAGCTCCACTCGACGATTTTACCGATCAATTCCCAGTCGAGTCGGTCGGTGATGCATTTTCAGACTCCATTCCAGGTGGTCCTGATATTCAAATGGGCCAATTGTCTTGGGTAAGTGATTCTGTTGCCGAAGGTATCGACGGACCCGCTGGTGGTTTGAATTACAGCCATTCCGTTGGATGTTCCGAAACGGTGACTCCACCAAATACGATCTCGTATTGTATTCAGGGCTCAAGTGCGATGGGATACGACCATCCGATTTACCTCCGTTCAACGAGCAATACGTTCGAACTTGGCTTGCTTGATATCATTCAGGATAACATTCCCGAAAGTGAATTCTCTGAATACATTGAAGAAATTACAAACGAAGATTTGCGTCGTGTCATGGATGCTGGAATGTCTCTTGAGACCGTTCTCGATACTTCCTTCCTTGAAGATATGATCCCATCCGATCTCCCCCCCTCAAAGATTACGCTCGAGTTGATTTTACCCAATTGGATTGAGACCATCGATGGCGAAGATCGAATCATCCTCGAACACTCTGTAACGGGCGAAAACCGAAATGATGTATCGATTGCTGGCCCTTCGCCATATACTTACAACCATCCAATTCTTAACGAGAACGATGAAGTCATCTGTTTGCAAACACAAAAGACATGTGTCTCAACATCACTTGCAGTAGACTTTGATACGTTCGATATCAACGAATGGACCAAGTCTGTTTCTGTAGAATTTGGTCTTGAGGCAAGTGCTGTCGTACATAGAGTTGCGCTTCCCCAAGGGTACTACGACATCAATAATGATACAACCGTTCGGATGGAAGTGATACCGAGTGATTTGGTTCGATTGATTGGAGACATCATGAGTCGCTCAGATAGCCCAATGAAGATTGAACGCTGTCTTGAACGTGGTACAGAATTCGTGGATTGTCCTGAATCACGCCAACTCGTATTCAATCTCACCTCGGATGGTTTGATGGAATTTGGAACTGATGTGGGTGAAATACTGACCAATGAAATCCATATTGCTTCGAAAGAATTAGAGAACGCTGAAGTAAAACCTGATTTTTCTGAGGTTGACATTGGTGATTTTTCAATCGAAACCAGCCTTGCAGGCCTTGGAACACCCGGCCCTATTGTATCCGATGAAATTGGCTTGAGTGTGAGTGTGAAGATTCCGAAGGTACGATTCACGTTAGCAATCTCGAGCCCATGGGGAGATTTGTTCAGCGGTGATCCTGACTTGATTACACTTTCATTACTGACTGAAAACATCAATGGGGCATTCCGTTCTCCATTGCTCCAACCGATGGTGATGATGGTCGATGAGATTTCTTCAATTCTGACCACCAGTGTGGTCTCATCTGAAGGCGTTACCTTCCCACCATTGGAGCAAGAAGCACTTGCCTTCCAAACAGGGTCATGGGACACAACAATCCATGAAGAAACTGAATTCGATCTTACCGGTCCGGTGAGTTTTACATTGCCGAAAGGAATCATCGTCAAGGAAGGAACTTCGGCGCAAGGCAACATGATCATTACCGAAGATGAAGAAGGTCGCCAAGTTATCACGTATACCATCCCGCCCGAAGGGCTAGACGATGAAGTCACGCTTCGATTGCAAGTGACATGGATGTATCTTTTGGGTCAGTTTTGGGCGTACCCTGCTGTCGTCGTTATCCTGCTGATTTTATTGATTCGTCGCCGTCGAAAGAAGAAGAAGAAAAAGCGAGCGGCACGAGAGGCGAAGAATTCCCTCTACAAGGCCCAAAAGATGGGCTTATCCGAATCAGATTTCGCTCAGATGGCAGGTTTAGTTGACCGTCAAGTCGGTGGCTATGAAGAAGGGATTGATCCTTTCGCAGCGATGCATAATGAGCCACCGAATCCTTAGCGATGCAAGGATTCATGGATTCGTTCAGCAAGTGATGGACCAATACCAGGTACGGTTTTCAAATCCTCAATGCTTGCATTGTTGATGCCTTGCCGACCTCCAAAATGACGCAAAAGGGATTGTAATTTCTTTGCTCCAAGGCCCAATACGTCTTCCAATGGGTCGCCCAATCGGCTCTTTTTGCGCCGTTTGCGATGGAATGTGTTGACAAATCGATGTGCTTCATCTCGCGCATGAACGAAGATTCGGCCACGTCGATCCAAAACAATGGGGTCATTTTCTTCGCGATGCAGTGTTTCTTCTCTCTTTGCCAAGGCAGCCAATTCAAATCGGTCATGGACGCCATGCTCATCCAACATCGCTCGAATCGTCTTGAGATGTGTTTCTCCTCCATCAAGGAGCAATAGATCAGGCCATTCCTCTTGTCGCTTCAACCACCGTTCCACAACTTCGCTCATCATTCGAAGGTCATCCATTGCATCTCCCTTGACGATGTAAGTCCGATACTCTTTCTTTGCTGGTCGGCCGTTCCGCATGACGACGCTAGCACCAACTCGCTCATCACCTTGCAATTGGGCCATGTCAAAGCAAACGACGTGATTCATCTGTTCCATGTTCAACAAGGTTGCAGCCTCATCAGCAGCCCGTTGCTCCAACGATCCGCTGGATTTGTTCGCTAATCGTGTCACCTGAATCTCTGCGTTTTGGTCAGCAAGCGTACGCAATGTGACCATATCGCCACGCATGGGTGTGCGAACTTCGACGGTTGAACCGCGTCGTTCATCCAACCATTGCTGC
>PBMQ01000035.1 GCA_002722615.1 Methanobacteriota archaeon
CAAATCATCGAGCTCAACAAGACCAAGGAAAAAGAAGCTGCAAGGGATTTGGCGAACATTTTTTCTTCACCAATGTATCAGACAGGACTGTCGCTTCTTCTGAACAAATTTTCAGAAGATTTTACAATGAAGGATGCGACGAAATTTAACAGAACAGAATTAGATGCGATGAGTTACATGGCATACAACATGAATTCTGTTGCAATGATGACATTCAATAGGCAACTCTCTTTTACATCTGTTGCTCAATTTATGCAACCTGTGAACACCATAATGGGGAAGAGGCTACGCGTGTTTATCTGCATGGTACGTGAGAACGCAAAGGCATTGCTTCAAGATGATCGAGTCGATGAAGTCTTATTTGACTATACACTTTGGTTATTGGATCGAATGGATGAATTACCCGCCCCAGAGGCTCCGATGAACATCTTGCATGCAAATTGGAAACCTTAGTTTAATTTCCTATTAGTATACTTGTACCCCTATTCTTTTTCATAAGAAGATATGTTGCTCTCCATTTCCTCTAATCTTCAGCCTATTCTTCTTCAACTGTGTTCGCCATCATCATTGCGACAGGCCTTGTAGCCTCATTCTCATCAAGAATGAGTCGAGCAATAATGACGATGGGTGCTCCTATGATTGCCCCCGCGATTCCCCAGACTTGTGAAAAAAGCATCACAGTGAGGAGAAGGACAAACGGAGAGATTCCTATTTTCGAGCCAGACAAGTTTGGTTCAACGAATGAGCCGAACACTTGTTGATTTCCAATAAGAAGCGCAACCATCAGAACTGCAGATAGCGGTTCCAGCATAATGAAAGCGATAATCACCGGTGGAATAGTTGCAAAAAGTGCTCCGAGTATTGGAATAAAATCGAGCAAGAAGCACAGGATTCCAAACAAAAACCATCCTGGTAGGTCAAAACCAATTGGTGAGATGATGATTGTCATGACGAGAGCTTGGCCTGCACTGCACGTTACTTTTGATACAACGTAGGCTGTAATCGATTCAGTGGATTCACTGACAATTTTCTTGGCTCGATCATAGGAATTTGGGAAGGCTGCCTCAAATCGCTGAGCGATTGTATGTTCTTCGAGTACAATGAACAAGAGGAAAATAAGAACAGTTATCATCGTACCTAGAAAGCCACCAAGCGAACCTAAAATGGCGAGAACAAAGGTTTCAATGTTGCTCGGAGAAATAGCCTCAGCCCAAATTTCAGTGTCCGAAAAGAGGACCTCCAAACCGTACAAATCCGATTCCGCATATTTCGTTCGCTTTTCCTCAAAGGCTTCTGTAATTCGTGGCACTTCATCAATGAATTGGGAGAGATTATCGTAGAGGAATATCGAAATAAAATAGATTGAAACGATGAATCCTAAAATGACAGAACCATACGATGCCATTCTGTTTTCCACTTTAGCATAGATGTACTGCTCAGGTGGTTTGATCAGGAAATAGAGAAGAATTGCAATGGCCAATGGCATTAGAATCGATTTGAGATGAATTAAGGCCAAGTAGACCACTAAGGCAACCAATGCAGTACTCGCAGCAGTCGTTCGCTTGGAATCGATACCAACTTTCGACAATTCTTCCATGAACGTATGAATTCTGTTGACAACCTAAGGTTTACCCCAGAAAATCCGACAAGACTTCGATTCCTTGAGAGATAAGTACGGTTCAGACTATTTCTGATTCAATAACGTACCTTCTGACGGGTAATGGTTCTCCAAATTCGCTGAAGAGGGTCGTAGTAACGGTCAACAACACGCTCTTTAAGCTGGATAATTGCATCGTCTGTGATTTGGATGCCAGCAGGACAAACTTCAGTACAACAACGGGTAATGTTGCAATACTCAATACCGAATTCCTTCTTGATTTCTGGGACTCTGTCCTCGATGTCGAGTGGGTGCATTTCGTATTGTGCAAGTCGCACTAAATTTCGAGGTCCTGCAAATTCGTCAAACATCTGGTGATCTCTGAGAACGTGGCACGTGTTAACGCACAGGAAGCACTCGATACATTCACGGAAATGTTGAACACGATCTGCTTCCATTTGATTAAATTCCCAGTCCATGTTTTCGGGACCGTTGATTGGTGCGATACGTTGAGCGACCTCGTAGTTCCATGATACATCGGTAACCAGGTCCTTGATGTGAGGAAATGCCTTCATTGGACGGATTTCAATAGGTTGTCCTTCAGGAGTCTCAGCCACGACATCACTCATTCGAGTCATACACATCAAACGTGGGCGTCCGTTGATTTCCGCTGAACAGGAACCGCATTTCCCTGCTTTGCAGTTCCAGCGAACCGCCATGTCAGGTTCTTGCTCGTGTTGAATTCTGTGCATACAATCGAGAACAACCATGCCTTCATCAAGGGTAATTTCGTACTCGTTGAGACTGGTTTCTCCGTCTTCCCCACGGGCAAGTTTGAACGCTTGCTTCTTTCCTTTCAAGGACATCAATTTTCACCTCCCTGCTCTTTTGCACGCTCAGCAATCATGGATTTGACTTCCTTGATTGCATCTTGAAGATCATCACGCATCTCTTCTACAGGTTCTTGTCGAATTTTGATTTCCCCATCTTCCATCCAGATGATGTTCAGTGTCTTGCCCCAGTATTCGTCTTCTGGAGTCGGCATATCGTCTCGTGTGTGGCCACCACGACTCTCTTCACGAGTCAATGCTGCCAGAGCACAAGCGTGAGAGACATCGGCCATGTTGATGAGATCGAGGGCTTGGTGCCATCCTGAATTGTATCGTCTGCTTACACCAGGGAACGAAGCCATTGCCCGTTCTTTGAATGTGGTCAAGTCGTCCAAAGCTTCCTCAAGTTCGTGTTTGGTTCGAATGATTCCAACTTTGTTTTGCATCATCTCTCGCATTTCATCGTAGATGAGTCCTGGATTTTCTCCACCTTCTCGTGATAGCGGAGCGACCATATCGTTGAGCGCCTTGTGAACTTGAGCATCATCGATGCTTGGCTGAGCTAAATTGGTTGCACGTTTCGCAGCGAATTCTCCTGCACGCTTTCCAAAAGTGATGAGATCGGACAAGGAGTTGCCTCCCAATCGGTTTGCCCCATGGAGGCCCGAAGCGGCTTCACCGCAAGCGAAGAGCCCAGGAACAGTTGTTTCTTGAGATTCAGCATTAACTCGAATCCCTCCCATGATGTAGTGAGCAGTCGGCCCAACTTCCATGGCGTCTTTTGTGATGTCAACGCCCGCCAATTCCATGAATTGGTGGTACATGGATGGGAGTTTCTTCTTGATGGCCTCTTCGCCACGATGGGAAATATCGAGGAAAGCTCCCCCGTGAGGTGAACCACGTCCTGCTTCAACTTCAGCTTTAATCGCCTTAGCGACAACGTCACGAGTCAACAATTCTGGCGGGCGTCGTACCGTTGCAAGTTTTCCACTTACAACCTCTTCAACCCATTGATCGGATTCTGCAATGGTTTCTGCATGGTCGCCTTTGAACATATCAGGGACATAGTTAAACATAAATCGCTCATTCTCACTGTTGGTCAATCGGCCACCTTCACCACGAACACCTTCTGTGACGAGAATACCTCGCACCGATGGTGGCCAAACCATTCCAGTTGGATGGAATTGAACAAATTCCATATCGCGAAGTTCTGCACCTGCCCACAGGGCTAGCGCATGACCGTCTCCAGTGTATTCCCATGATCCAGAACAAACACTCCAGCAACGAGTGCTTCCACCTGTTGCAAGAACTATCGACTTTGCAGAGAAGGCATGGAAGTCACCATCAACACGCGTGTAAGCAACACATCCAGTGACTCGATCGCCTTCTTTCAAAAGATGGCGTACGGTGTATTCCATGAAGATGTCAATACCTTCGTGGATACCTCTCTCCTGGAGTGTACGAATGATTTCGAGTCCAGTAGCGTCACCAACGTGCGCAAGTCGTGGGAAGGTGTGGCCTCCAAAGTTGCGCTGATTGATGAGATGTTTTTGTGTTCGGTCAAAGACAGCACCCCACTGTTCGAGTTCACGAACCCGGTCAGGGGCTTCTTTTGCATGGAATTCAGCCATGCGCCAATCTGCGAGCCATTTGCTTCCCTTCATGGTGTCGTGGAAGTGAACCTTCCAATCGTCACGGGGGTCAGCGTTTTGAAGAGCAGCGGCGCAACCGCCTTCAGCCATAACCGTGTGCGCCTTACCGAGCAACGACTTGGTAATGATAGCAGTCTTAGCACCACTTCGTGCTGCCTCGATTGCGGCTCGAAGACCAGCTCCGCCTGCACCGATGACAACAACATCGTATTCGTGTTTGGTGTATGTTTCAGTCATTTTTTCCACCCTATTAAAACAAAACAAACGCCATATCACTGATGTGCTCTTCAGCTACGGCGATGGTCCATAGATCGCCGATGAAAACAAAACCAAGGCTTGCCCAGAACCAAAACCCGTGCGAGCGATTGAAGATGCTGATTCGCTTGAAGATACGACCACGTAAAGCAGAGATTCCGTTTACCCATCGGTCGAGGCTACCGCCTGCAAGATGTCGCAGTGCATGACATGATGTGACGTACATTGTCAGAAGGAAGGCTTCAGTAGCCATGATGAATGTTCCAAAGGAAAAGCCCCACCCAGCATCGAAATGCAACGTGTGGGTAACATCCCACCACTTGATGGCGATGATGATGATTGCAGCATAGAGGAAATAGCGGTGAAGGTTGTTGAAGATGAACAATCGCTTCTCTCCACCGTATCCAATCCTCTTGTTGATCTCAGGTTCATCTACCCAGCAACCTGTTGGAGACTGGAAGAAGGTTCGGTAGTACACTCGGCGCATGTAATAGCATGTGCCGCGGAATCCGAATGGAATCCATAGGACAAGGATAGCCGCGTTAACCCACCCAGGGTGATCCCATTCATTGAGCCCAAAGAGACTCCACTCGAGGATGTTTGGTGAGAAAATGGGTGAGACGACGGTCGACCCTTCAAGTTTGTATGCAATACTTTCTGGGAAGATGATAAGTCGCCACGCAGTGTAGAACAGTGCAGCGGTAAGAGCAAGCCCCATCCAAAATGGCTGAGCCCACCAATTATCGATACGGTCCGTACGTCCGAGCCCGTTTATCACGGGAAGTTTGATGCCTTCACCCATAGCTTCTCACCCTCCCCAGAGAGGGGGTATACTTCAGCCAACAACTTGGGGTCTTTGAGGTTGGCCCTTGCGTCGTGTGCGACTTTTGAAAGAAAAAGAAACACAATTTGAACGATTAGACCAATTCGTCCCATCGAACTTCAGCTTCAACCATCTCAATTTCTTCGACATCCATTTGAGCGAGTTGTAACTTTCCAGAGAGTTCATCGTTGACAGCGTGCCAGTACGAATATGCTTCAATAACCCAGATACCAGACTCTCGAGTTCCGTTACCGCTACCCTTGACTCCACCGAATGGCAAATGTGCTTCTGCACCGGTTGTTGAGTTGTTGATTCCAGTCATACCAGCCTTAATTCCAGTCTTGAAACGATAGGCTTCAAGACGGTCGTTGGTGTAAATTGCGGACGACAATCCATACGGACTTGCATTGGCGAGGTGAAGGGCGTGATCAAAATCATCTGCCTTGACAAGCGTAATTGCAGGTCCAAACAACTCCTCGTGGAAACACTTCATGTCTTCAGTAACGCCATCATAGACATGCGGCCACATGAAAACGCCATCTTCTGGAATGCCTTTGAATCCCGACGGTTTGTTTTCAGAGGTAATACGTCCTTCTCCGTAGAGTTTGGTCGCACCGTCTTGTTCGCAGATTTGAATGACTTGAAGGAAGTCGTCAGCATACTTTTGTGACAGCATTGATCCGTAGAGGACATCGTCATATTCAAGCGAATCTCCGATTTGTGTTGAGTGCACCTTGTCCATCAGTCGAGCAACGAACTCGTCGTAAATGTCCTTGTGAATGATAAGGTTGCCTAGAGAAGTACAACGTTGTCCAGCAGTACCGAATCCTGCCCAGTAAGCACCTTCAACTGCATTTTCGAGATTTGCAGAGGGCATGATGACCAATGGATTCTTTCCACCAAGTTCAAGCGAACACGAAACAAGATTGCGCCCACATACCTCTCCGATCATCTTTCCGACTGCGGTTGAACCGGTGAAGGAAATCTTGTTGACACGTCCTTCATCGACTGCATTGATCAGATGCTGACCAGCTCCGCTTCCTTTGCCGTGTACAAGGTTGATGACACCATCAGGTAAGCCAGCCTGGTGCATGATTCGAGCAAGAGCGAATGAGAGCAATGGTGAATCCTGAGGTGACTTCCAAACACAGGTGTTCCCGCACATGATGGCAGGAATCATCTTCCAGAATGGGACTGCGGAAGGGAAGTTGCATGCGTTAATGATTCCACAAACACCCAGTGCTCTTCGGTAAGTGAACAACTCTTTGTCAGGAAGTTCAGAGTTGACGGTTTGCCCATACAATCGTCGTCCTTCGGATTGGAAAAACAAGCACGTGTCGATTGCTTCTTGAATTTCTCCGCCACATTCTTTCAGTGTTTTTCCAATTTCACGGGCTTGAAGTCGGACCAGATCATCTTTGTGTTCCATCAACAATCTGCCCATGTTTCCGATGATTTGACCACGAGTCGGAGCAGGCGTTGCCGACCATGCAGGGAATGCTGCATGAGCTGCGTCAAGTGCTGCATCGACATCGGTCTTAGTTGAGAGGGGAAATGATCCAAGAACGTCACTCAACAAGGCTGGGTTTTTGGATTCAAATGTGGTTCCATCACTCGATTCTGTGAGTTGTCCGTTGATGATGTTAAATCCCTTTACACTAGGACGATTCTTTGGATTGTTGGCTTCGATGAACGTTAGACCTGCTTCGAGTACGTGGACCATGTGCCGTCGAGTTCGATACCCTCCATGAAGGCTGCGATTGAATCGCAAGGAAATTACAAGGGATTTTCGTAACTCATGGTTTTAGTACTCTCGGTACTTGCATAAGTTATGTCCGGCGAAGATAACGAAGTTTCACTGCGTGTAGCAAAAGCAATACCTTCAGATGTAGGTCATGGCCGAGCCAGAATCTCTGGCGATCACGGTCTCGACCTCAAACCAGGGGACATTGTCGAAATCAAAGGCGAAAAACGCTCTACAGCAGCAATCTACTGGCGTAGCCGCCCAGAGGATGCAAAGATGGACATCATTCGAATTGACGGAATCATCCGAAAGAATGCTGGTGTCAGCCTTGGAGACCGTGTTACAATTTCCAAAGCAGAAGTGAAGGAATGCACAAAGCTCACCCTATCTCCTGTCATGGCCAACAAGCAGAAGGTCAAGTTTGGTCCGGGAATTGAAGGCTTTGCTCGCCGAGGTCTTTCCAAGCGACCGGTAATGGCCGGCGATCGTATCTTTATTCCAGGTATGACTCTGTTTGCAGAAGCATTGCCTTTCGCTGTTGTTCAAACAACACCAAAGGGTATCGTCAAGGTGACCAGCGACACGGACATTATCATCAAGGATGAGGCCATTGACGACGAAGACGTTGGTCAGTCTGAAGGCATCACTTACGAAGACGTTGGCGGTATAGGTCAACAACTCCAGAAGGTTCGTGAGATGATTGAGCTGCCACTTAAGCACCCCGAATTGTTTCGTCGTTTGGGCATCGACCCACCAAAAGGGGTTCTTCTCCATGGACCGCCCGGTACGGGAAAGACCATGATTGCGAAGGCAGTAGCAACAGAAGTGAACGCACACTTCAAGGCAATCAATGGCCCTGAAATCATTTCAAAGTACTACGGAGAATCTGAGAAACAACTCCGTGAGATTTTTGATGAAGCCAGTGAAAAGGCTCCTGCGATAATTTTCATCGATGAAATCGATTCAATTTGTCCCAAGCGTGAAGATGTAAGCGGAGAGGTTGAACGACGTGTAGTTGCGCAAATGCTCACTCTCTTGGATGGAATGCAAGGAAGGGACAATGTTGTCGTTATTGGTGCAACCAACCGACGTGATGCGCTCGACCCTGCACTTCGTCGTGGTGGACGTTTTGATCGAGAGATTGAGATTGGCGTTCCCGACCGAGAAGGTCGAAAGGAAATCATGGAAGTTCATACTCGTCAAATGCCAATCGCCGATGATTTTGAAGTGAACTGGGTTCTTGACAACACCTACGGATTTGTTGGTGCTGATCTAGCCGCTCTCGTCCGAGAGGCAGCCATGAAGGCACTTCGAAGATACCTCCCAGAAATTGACCTCGAAGAGGAAACGATTCCTCCAGAAGTCCTCGAGAAAATGGAAGTTCGAATGGAAGATTTCCGAGACGCAATCAAGGACATTGAACCCTCTGCCTTGCGAGAAATTTACGTCGAAGTGCCAGAGATTGCATGGGACGAGGTCGGTGGACTTGATGAGGTCAAGGATCGCCTAAAAGAATCCGTTGAGTGGCCATTGACCAAGCCCGAAATTTTCGAGCACTTCAACATTAAGCCACCCCGAGGCATCGTTCTATTCGGCGCACCAGGTACCGGTAAAACGCTCCTTGCGAAAGCAATTGCAAACGAAGCTCAGGCGAATTTCATCTCCATCAAAGGTCCTGAAATGATTTCAAAATGGGTGGGTGAATCCGAACGTGGTATCCGAGAGATATTCAAGAAGGCGAAGCAATCCTCTCCATCAATCATCTTCCTTGATGAGTTTGAATCCATTGCCAGCATGCGAAACGCTTCAAATGGCGAAGGCAGCGATGTAGGTAACCGCGTCGTTAACCAACTGCTTGCCAGCATGGACGGTGTTGAGTCCTTAGACGGAGTCATCGTTGTTGCAGCAACCAACCGTCCCGAGATGATTGACCCTGCTCTCTTGCGAAGCGGACGTTTTGAGCGTGTCTTGCACGTTCCACCTCCAGATGCACCAGCACGTGAAGCCATTTTCGAAATCCATTCAGAAGGAATGCCTCTTTCGAAATTCTCCATTAAAGATCTCCTTACACAAATGGAAGGATTTACTGGTGCAGATATCGAAGCTGTCTGCCGTGAAGCAGCCCTTATCGCAATGCGAGAAGACAAGAAGAAGGTCGCAAAGAAACACTTTGACGAGGCTGTCACACGTGTTCGTCCAACGGTGACTCCTGAGATGCTTGAATACTATCAGAAGATGGAAACACGGCTGACCTCAGGTTTGTCGAACATCAAGCGAACACGAGACTACGGTTTCGGTATGGAAACAATGTGAGCACGGAAACGGTCAAGTCCTGCCGATGTCGACCACAATGTAAGGCGAATCGCATGGCATCGAGTTTCGGACAGGAAATGCTTGGGCGAACTGTTCAAGATAAGAAAGGGAAGGAACTCGGCAAACTTGTCGACCTTGTTGTTGATGTCTCCAACGGAGAAATCTCTGAACTTCTCGTAAAGTGCTCCGATAATATCGATACAACACGTCTACCCTTTCCTGTTAAAGAAGGAGCAGTAGCCATCCCTTCAACCGAAGTTTCCACATTCAGCCATGTGATTATGCTCAAAATTTGATGAGCATTATCGCAACAGGGCTGGACAACCTTCTAAACCGATGTGAAACCGTGTATGTATGAACGGTGTACTAGGGAGGTGTTGAAATGGCGGCCGAGCGAAGCAGAAATTTTAGGCGAATTGGTCTCCAATTGGCATTCTGGGCAGTTCTCGGAATTCTCCTTCTTACCATTCTTCAGAACTTTATCAACATCAGCCAGTCAACACAATTGTCGGCATATGATGATGACTGGGACGACATGTCAGCATTCCGTGAAGACATTAATGACATGGGTGTCGAAACAAAATCATTGGTAAGTAGCCCACTTCTTTTGGCTGATATTGAAGATCCTCGCAACACGACATATATTATCGCCGGCGTTGAACGAGATACACTCTCATTCCCTCAATTCGATGAAGATGGATTCATTACGATCGCTACAGAAGACGGTTATTCCCCATCAGAAGTTGATGCAATTGTAGAGTTTGTCGATAACGGTGGAACCGTCATCGTACTGGAAGACTTTGGCTATGCAGGAAGTATCGGCGAAGCCTACGGTGTTCGATATTCTGGTTACCAACTGTACGATACGAATTACGTTTCTGAACTTGATTACAACTACATTTGGATGTGTGTTCAAGCAAGTCCCTGTGGTATGAATGGTACCGTGCTTGACCCTTCAACAATTGAAGAACACGAGCGATGGTCCTCCGAAGTAGGTGCACACCCTTGTTCACAACTCGATGGACAATCAATGACAAAGAAAGAAGCAGGTGTTTGCTCGCATCACTGGGTCAAGAGCGCTGGTGACCTAGGAAGAATTGAATACAATGCGACCTACACAATGTTGCTTAACAATGTGACAGGCCTCGAAATCGTACCGGGGGTGCGTGGTGCTCTCAAAGATGTCAGCGTTCGAGCAGTGACCAGCAACCAAGCTACAGTTGACGTTAATGGTGATGGAAAGTTGTGGATTGGTAACGAACAAAATAGTGAAACTCCCGATCTGTGGGGTCAATTCAATCTCTCCATTGAAGCATGCGCCTCAACAAACTGTGACCCAGATGAAGGAGGGCGCGTTTTCTTCATTGCAGACGGTAGTTCTCTCATAAACGCGATTTACGACTATGAAGGATTCAACAATGGAGAATATGGTGCAACTGAGAAGTTGATTCCAGCAAACGACAACCGAAAGTGGGCGCTTGACGTCATTGCAGAAGCGTTGATGAGCACGATTGAAGGCGAGGATGGACAGCCTGCAGAGAATGCCTTGGTCATCTTTGACGAAAGTAGGCACCCACAGAATGCTCTCCTTGCAGATTCCTACAACACAGTTTACTTCCTTTTGGTTTATTTCACCGGAGAGGGCTTGGCAATGCTTGCTCTCTTTGTTGTCCTCTTCATTACCTTCGAAGCAGTTCTTCTCAAGAAGCGTGATCCAGAACCTTGGCGTCACGTTTTCAGCATCATCTACTACGGATTTGGCGATGCAAATCGATACACGTACTATGCCAAAACGGAGAAAATACGGCAGGTGTTCCTTTCGAAAGTCCGCAACCAGAACGGTTTGACAGTCGAAGAATTCCACGCAATGTCTGCGAAAGAACTTGTAGGATTAATTCAAGATCCAGTGTTGGCAAAATTTGCGATTGAACCAGGAAAATACTCCTTGGAACAATCCGTGGCTTTAGTTAAACGAATCAAAGCATGGGGGCGTAGGTGAGTATCATGTGGACACGTAAGGCAGCCTTTACCTTCACAGGAGGTATTGCACTCATTCTCATTGGGATGATGATTACCAACAACCAGATGATGATTCTAGGTTTGGCTCTCATTACGTTCATCGTGGTGAACTCATGGGTGTCGGGTCATGGTGATATTGAGGTCCAGCGAACCTTATCCGCAGACAATTTGTACAAAGGAGACGATCTTTACGTTGAGTTATTGGTGACCAACCGATCAAACCGTCGAACACAATTGTTGGATGTTTATGATAACATTCCTCACGAAATGAAACTCCGAAGTGGATTGAATCAAATGCGACTTAATCTCCGTCCAGGAGAAAGTGCACGAATTCGATACGTCCTTCGATGTCCGCTCCGAGGGCACTATTCCATTGGACCTGTATCCTTGCGTGTTCGTAACACCTTCAACCTAGGAGTTGAGGATATGTACGTTGACCATCATTCCGACATTGTCATCTTCCCTCAAATCAAGGAAGTCGAGGAAGCATTTCTGCGCTCACGTACTCCAAAGATGTATACTGGTGCAACAACATTGCGAACTCCAGGACAAGGCTCAGAGTTTTACTCTTTGAGAGAATACGTGCCTGGGGATCCGTTCAAGAACATCAACTGGAAGGCATTTGCGCGAACAGGTGACCTCATGGTCAATGAAAAGTGTCGTGATGCAGTTACTGATTTGTACATTCTTCTCGATTCACGCGACGTATCTCGAATAGGCACGGTTCTGAAGAATCCACTTGAGATGGGAACCGTGAGTGCAGCAAGCCTTGCAGCGTTTTTCTTGAAGCGAAGAGACAGTGTTGCACTTGGAATATACGGTGACGGTCTGGCCTATTTACCTCCTGACACAGGAGACAAGCAGTATTTCAAAATCCTCAGTTCACTTGCTGGAGTGAAGCCTGAGGGTGCCATGCCATTGCAAGCTGTTACGAATTCTCTAAGTGGACGTTTCAGTCGCGGCAGCCCAGTTTTCGTCATTTCCTCTTGTGAAGGTGATGGAACCGTTCCTGCTGCAGTCCGAGACCTAGTTGGTCGTGGTCACGAAGTAACCGTCCTATCTCCGTCAAGCATCGATTTCGAGCGCCTCGTTTCTCGTATACCACGTATGTCGTATGAAGTTCTCAAATTGGAGCGCCAGAACAGGCTGACGACTCTCGCAGGCTCAGGAGCACAAGTTATCGATTGGATGCCTGACATGGACCTATCGCAAGCAATCATGCAGGTAAGGGGGTATTAGATGGCAGGTGAAGTAGACCCACAAAGTGACGTTTCCTTGATGGGAGGGCGTGCACGAACACTTCATCTCAAAGCCTTGCGTAAGCAGTGGCAAATCATTACATTGCAGGTTGTATCGACCATTGCTCTCGTTTGGATGTATCTCGAAGTTGTCTCCACATATGTCGTCAACAGCATCGATCACACCATGCTGTTCGAATCACTTGAATCGCTTGTTGGAGAGGTACCAATCGGAGATTGGTTAATTGGTTCAGGGAGAACCGGTCTTGCTCGTTTCTATGTTCCTATTGTACTGGGTTTGGGCCTCGGTGGCTCGATGGCGATCATGGCTTTCCAGTCGCCAAGAGTTCAGCAACGAATCAAATTGGGCTTCATCATTACACTCATGGTACTCCTTGTCGGTCGTCTGATTCTGACTTGGGTTCCTTCGATGCTTTTCTCCTTAGAATTCAGAGCACCTTACGAAAGCGAACTCAAGACACTCGAATGGCCGTTGTTGATGATTCTATCCCTGATTATCCTCTTCATCTATCTCCTCCCTGTGATTATGGGGACGCGTGGAATATGGGGTCTTTCTCGACGATCGATTGGATGGGCTATTGGATTCACGCTCCTGTTTCTCGCCATCCATGCCATCCTCACTTTCCCGTTGATTAAGTCCCAATTAGGTGATTGGGGGTCGAATTTGATTTCGCTTGAATCTCAAGTAAGTGATCCAACGGTTGGGATATTTGGATATTATTTCGTTACCGAAGAGCAGTTTTCTCTCATTTCGATTGCAGTCCTGATCATGGTCTTCCAAGAATCTGGATTTGGTGTCATCCGCTATCTTGAGTACGCATATCGTCTTCCAGAGTCTTGCAAGCGAGACCCAGAATATGTCCGACAAATGGACAATGTTTTGAACGGTCATCTTCGACACACAGCAGGATTCCTAACCGTTACAGGACTTGTTACCGTTGTAGCCTTGGGCTTTCACAGTGTCCTTTTGGAATTTGTACGGAATTCAACAGGAAGTCAATGGGCTGCACAAGTTTCGGAATCCATTGAATTATCCCTCACTTATGGTTTGGTCATCTCTGCTCTTCTCTTTTTGAGCCTCGTTGCAGTATTGCGATTCTTTGTTCCATGGCAACGTGTTTGGGGATTGATTGAGTCGATGACTAACAAAACGCCTGAACCAGTTAAAGAAAAAGAATTCTGATCAATTCGTAGCACGAATCGACTGAATCAATCGTCCAACGATTTCCGTAAGAATCAACATTGACAGTGCTAATCCTATAGATGCAAGCCATTGATACCAGACAACGTCTATGCGTGACCATAGGATTTGATTGAGATAGATGAACCCAACAATGGCGATTAAAAAGACGAGCTTTTCGAGCATCATTGGATACGATGAGCCCTTTGATTCATTCCGGAAGAGAAGGGTTTCAACCATGCTATCGCCTCAGAAGTCCAATTCAGAGAGTTGATCATGCAAGGCTTCCAATCGAGGGTCTCTCTTAGGTTCCTCGGCAGGAGCGGGACGTAATCGGCGTTCTGAATCAAGTCGAGCAAGTTCAGCCTCGAGATCAGCACGATCTTCTTGCAAAGGAACAGTTGGAGTCTCTTCAACAGATGCAGTTTGAGGGGTAGAGTCCTCAGGTGCAGGCATTTCTTCCCATTCAGCAATTACTTCTACAACCGCAGGTTCAGCATCGAGAGAGACGCTTTCTTCAACAACCAAGGTGGGTTGAATGTGTTCCATCATATCATCCATTACAGGAGTTCGCTGACCAACCGGAATTGATGTGCGTTCAAAGGGTAGGAATCCATCTCGTTGGAAATCCCACATTGCTCCTCGAGGAACGCCTTTTGTTAATCCAGATGCATCGATTTGAGTTAATAATTCTTCAAGGACCTGTGCTGTTTGCTCAAGAGCAATCGCTTCACCAGCATCACGTTGATCTGCCTCTAGATAGATGTCGTCAAGGGCAACTCGAATCAATCGTCGAGTCTCAACAGCCACGCTCGGTAGAGCCTCAGGGCGCATGCAGTTCATGCGCAATGCATCAATCTCTTCAGGTGGAGCACCAAGAGTACCAAGTTGATCGAGTACATTTCTCATGCGACGAAGCATGGTTATCGAGCGATCATAATCTTCGAGAATTCCTTCCAAATCAAGGATCAGATGACCAACAGTTTCTCCGAGTTGATTTTCCAATCGTTGTTGAACTGACCAGCGAGCCAGGCCACGCACAGCACCTGCAGTTTGCGGAACTTGTCGCTCAAGAAGTGTCATCACCTCACTGCTGAGCAAATGACGTGGTGTAGCCGCTATGTGATCGACGGTCGACTGAACGATTTGTAGAGCACGCTCAACTGCTCGGTCGAGTAAAATCACCGAGTATCCGAGCGTGCGTGCGTGTTCAAGTCGGTCAAGAACAGGACCAAGGCCACGGAAGGTTGCATCATCATTGAGTAGTGCCTGTGCAAGTGGTTCTTCTGATAAGCGAGCGCGAAGTCGTTCCGCTTCTGCGATATCAGACACTGCCTCTTCATGTGCCTCTGTAAGTGCTTCTGCACGAGAAATCAATCCGGAAAGTTCGGTCTCAGCATTTCCTCGTCGTGCACCGAGATTTCCAAGTTCAGTCAACAATTCCTTTCGTTCACCCATCAATTCGCGCATCTCTGAATGCAATTGCATTCGACGAGCTTCATCTTCAGCTAAGCGTTGCCGCTCTTCTTCAGCACGTCGACGACTTGAGAGTGTTTCTGCTTCAATTTGGTCCAATCGAGCCTGTGCTGCACGAATCTTTTCTTCAGAAGCATTGCTCTTAGTTTGAGCATCAGCTTGCCGTTCACGCAGTGATGACACCTGTTCTTCCATAGCACGTAGTCGGCGTTCCTCAAGTTCGATTTGCTCACGAATTGATGACAGTCGCTCAGCATTCGCAACCATGTCTGCACGGGTAGTCGCTTCTTGATTGGAGAGCGTCTCAAGTTCGTTTCGAAGCGCTTCACTGCTCTGCGTATCGCCGAGTGCTTTGGCCAATTCAGAGGCTCTTTCACTGAGTTGATGCTCAAGTTCGCTGACGCGGCGAAGAAGGCGATCTGCACGTTCTTCAGCTTGCTCCATTCGTGTTCTCGATTCTGATACGGTGACCTGTACACGATTGAGTTCATCGTTCTTTGATTGAATAGTTTCGACTTGTACACCTGTCGATTGTTTGATTTCATCGAGACGGACCATTGCCTCAGTTCGATCCTTCTCTGCATCTTGCAACTGACTGGTCAGCGTTGCGTTGGTACGCATCAGAGAATCTGCACGACGTTCGGATTCCTCTAAGCGACGGCGCAAACCTGAATCAACACCAGATAAAGGAGCGGCACTGGGAAGCGTTTGTGCTGTTTCTTGACCTCCTACATAGATGCTCAGTTTCGAACGAACAACTCGCACTTCGTCGAGTCCAATTTCGAAACCGTACATGTTGTTCAATCGTAACATCATTGATTCACGGCGCTTTTCAGAGCGTGTTCTCACGGTTGAAAGTGCTTCAACGAACTGTTGTAGCGTGAATTTCTCAACATCGCCAGTTGACGATGAAACCATCGTTCCTGAGGCAAGTCGATGGAGTTTCAGAACACGCTTGCTTTCGGTTAGTCCTTGCATTGCGTCCTCAAAGGACTGCCCATTCGCAGCCATTCCAACCGGAAGGCCGTTGTTGAGAGCCAGTGAAACTGCTTTGTCGCTTGCTCCCGCTTTGAGATGCCCGGTAACTCGTTCTTCAAGCGCAGCCGTAAGCATGGACATCACAGCATCTGCTCCGCCTTTGCCTTCCCGCAGAACAAATCCGTCCGGTAGAGTGGCAGATCCTTCTGCATATGTTCCAATTTCACCATCGAGTTTTGCTGTGACGTCGGTAAGTAGTCGGGCATGGTTTGCATCGAGTTCAGTCCAAATTGCGAGGACAATGGTGCTGCTTGAGGCAAGAAGTAAGGAGGTATCTTCCATGTTCAATGAGGCATACCCGTATCCATCTCCTCCGAGCTTAATTTGTTGTTCATCCATCGCAATCGAAAGGGATGCAACAGTAGCAGAAAGATCCTCAGGTTCTCCTGGAAGTTTGCCCATACTGTCGATTAGGATGCCTTGGTCTGCAGCCAAGGCGCCTCGGACGTGCTCGTACTCTGAGAGAGCCTGTAGTACTGCGGATATGTTTCGCGCAAACAAGCGATCCGTAACTGCGTTACCTGAACTAAGACCTTGTGTATCCGCCTGAAATTCGAATGCTTCTGGCAACAGGGTGGCAATTTCTGCAAGACCCTGCAGGGAACAAGAAGAAGCAACCAATCGGTGTTGATTCTTTTCTGCCTCTTCAAGAGCGTTACGAGCATCTGCTCCACCGAGAAGTTTCGTAGCACTCGCTCCCTCACAAAGCCAACCTACAATACGGCCAGCACGGATCAATCGATGACCAAAGGGGGTTTTTCGCCGCCCAACCCACGTTGTGATGAACCCATGTTCGAAGGGCTGAATGCTACCAGAGGAAACATCCAATTCATCATCAATTCGTTCAATGTGTGGTAAGTCAAACATCATATCACCTGGGGTTGCTGTGCGTTCCATTCTTTTCGAAGGCGTTCAAGTTCGTATCTCCAGACACCTTTCTTCCCGTCCTTCCCAGACAGGTAGACAAAGAGATTGTTGCTAAATCGATCACAGAGAGTTAATCGTCGAGCTTCAATCCAGATCTCAAACAACTGGCCGATGCCGAGGTTGTCTGCAATCGATGAGCAAACTGCCCACTCTCGTTGTTGGTCTTCACTGGAATCGGGCCATTTTGTCGTGGTTTGTACGACGCTACCGAATTGATCCGACAAGCGAACATGATTTGCACCATCAAGTTCGCAAAGTTGGGAAAATAACCGGTTTAGCATGCTAGCCCAAACCCCTTGACAACAACGTGCCATTCAAGAACTTTCCCGAAACTCTTCCCCCGTAGGGGGATTTGGCAACGAAAATCAAAATTCCAACTGCAAATATACAAAACATAGGGCGCGGATGCTGATTTGACCATCAATTTCCGCGCAAGCACCCTCTTCAAACCAGAGCTTAATAGGAAAAAAACCCAATTGAAAATCACAAAATCCAATTGTAATTTTAAACCAATAATTTCGTCCATCGGAGGCGTTTAATGGAGGTGATGTGACGAATCAACATGGCGGAGTCCACTCAGAGTCCATTCCAGGCACCACCCTGCGATGTCTGTGGAAAGGATGCTGTGATAGAGCAAGCCTACTCTGGGCGTATATTGTGCGGCCATCACCTCGAGAAGTCCATTCGTAAAAAAGTGGCAAAGGAACTGCGTAAGCAGTTGCACCTTGACAAATCAAAACCAACCACAGTCTTTGTTGCAATATCTGGCGGAAAAGATTCAGCAGTCTTGTTGACACTGCTCGTCGAACTGATTGGGATGCGTCGAGATGTTCGGATTGTTGCTGGTTGTGTTGATGAAGGCATAGACGGCTATCGGCCACCTTCTCTGCAATGTGCGATTGATCTCTGCGAAACACTCGGTGTTGAATTCATTTCTACAAGCTACGTCGATCTTGAATTCCATCAAATGGATGAAGTTGTGAAACGATTGCCAATGGTTTCGGAGTCCAACGAAGGTGTTTCTATGATGCCATGCTCGTATTGTGGTGTATTTCGTCGACAAGGAATCAATGCACTTGCGAAACAAGTTGATGCTGATGTAGTTGCACTCGGACATAATTTGGACGATATGGCCCAAACAGTGTTGATGAATATGACGAACGGTGACATTGACCGCACGTTACGACTTGCACCACATACCGATGCACCTGTTGATGGATTGCCTCCTCGAATTGTCCCATTGCGCTGGATTCCAGAACAAGAAATCCATCTGCTTGCAATGCATAAGGAACTGCCACTACATCATGAAGAATGCCCGTATGCCCAAGGTGCACTTCGGTGGCGATATCGAGACATTGTCGCTCAACTTGAGCAGGATGTCCCTGGTACACGTCACAGTTTGGTTCGAATGTCGGACAACATCAAACAAGTTGCTCGCCAAGAGAGGCCACCAGTTCAGTCTCATCCAATCAAATGCCAACGATGTGGTTCGCCGACATCGGGCTCAACATGCAAAGCATGCGATATGCGAGACTTACTTGATGTTGAGTTAGAGTAAGTTTAGAATCAATTCGTCCATATTTTGTGGTCGCCCACAGTAATGGCAACGCAACGCTAACGGGTCGGTTCTTGTGACCTTCAATCGGTGCGCTAGAGGTTCACGTGGGTTTTGTGTGATACAGTTTGAGAACGTACATCGGACGACATTGCGGACTTCATCGCCCAAGTTAACGTTCAACTTCTCTGCAACAGAGTATGCTCGAATGATTGCAATACTCGATTCAGGAGCAACCAATGCCAATCGATCAAGCTCTGATTGTGTGAGTTCACGATCTTCAACTTTGATGATGTCTTTTGCACCCATTTTCTTTGAAGGGACATTCATAACCAAGGACACTGGAACGGATGTATCTGTTGAAAGACTGAGTAATTCGAGTACCTTAAGGGCCTGTCCAGATGGAATGTGATCAATCACTGTCCCGTTTTTGATTGCCGTTACTCTTCGCATGTTGTGTTCTTCAGCCATCAGGCCTCACCTCCTTGAATTTCAGCAGGAACTTCAATTCCTAGCAGTCGACAAAGCAGTGCCATACGGGCTACAACGCCATTGAACGCTTGTTCGAAATAGCGTGCGTGACGGGTTGCATCAACGCTTGGATGAATCTCATCAACACGTGGCAAAGGATGCATGATGATCATTTCCGACTTCACATTTCCAAGGTCACGTGCATGCAATTTGTATGCTCCAGCGACTTTGGCGTATTCGTCTTCATCAGCAAATCGTTCCTTCTGAATTCGAGTCATGTAAACGACATCTGCTTGATTGATGTTGCCAAGTAAATCATCTGTCTCGGTTACATCGGCGCCATGTTCACGGAGATCTTCCACAATCTCTGTAGGCATTTGCAACAGTTCTGGAGAAGCAAAAATCAGTCGGCAACCGAATCGAACTAGGGCATGGGAGAGGCTGTGGACGGTACGGCCGTATCTCAAATCTCCTGCCAAGATAACAGTCAACCCTTCCAATGTACCATGGGATTGTTGGATCGTAAACAAATCAAGCATGGTTTGAGTAGGGTGATGGCCAGCTCCATCTCCGCCGTTAAGGATCGGAACGCGAGCAGCATCTTGGGCGTAGCGAGCCGCACCTTGGCGAGGATGACGCATGGCGATGATGTCGGTGTAGCCATCAACCATTTGGATGGTGTCAAACAGTGTTTCACCCTTGACAACCGATGAAGTCTTGACATCACCAAGATTCACGACATCACCACCTAAACGTTTCATTGCAGTTTCGAATGACATCCTTGTGCGGGTACTTGGTTCGAAGAAGAGATTGCCAAGGATTCGCCCTTGTAAGAGTGGTAGATAGGTTTCTCCTCGGGCTACTGGGAGAAGCCGTTGAGCATCAGCAAGGATGTTGTGTATGTCGTCGTTGGTCAAATCGTCCATCGTGATGAGTCCTTTCATAGGATGTCCCCTTCTTCTTCAACCATCCAAGCATACCCTTGAACATTGTTGCCAAACAGTATGCAAACAGTCGGTGGTTTCATGACGAAACCCCGGTCTGGTAGAAATATGCTCTGGGGCGATGTCGAGGAGGCCATTAAATCCGAGCGATTGCTACGTATACAGAGAATCGAGCGATTGAGTACGATCTGTGCTTTGTTTTGTTTGACTGGTGCTATCTGGTTGGCTTGGCCAGTTCTCAAAGACGCGTTTGTTGGTGATGCAAGCCTATTAACAGGTCTTGGCATGCCGGTTCTCGTCTTATTATGGGGCATCGTTATTCAGGATTTGATTCTCGATGATCCTCGAGCTCGGACAAGAATTGGGGCTGCTTCCAGTGTTGTATGGCCCGTGTTGTTGATGTTTGCTTTACGAGCATATTCCTCCGATGTAACCGACATTGTTGCAACACTAATGTTTGCAGGATTGGGTGTTGCCATGTATCAATCTTCAGCCAACACCCTTCGAGGCGGAATCGATGTGATGCGCTTCCGAGCCATGATGACCGCAATAGGAGCATTAACCGTACTTGGAATGCTCGTTGGAGACAGGGCAGGAGAAACTTGGATTCAAGAGCCGGAGGATTGGGCTCATCCTATCCTTTCAGGCATCGTTCTCATCCATGTAGCATATCTCTGGATAGCAGGTGACGATATGCGTGAAGAACGCAAGGCATTCCGTCAAGAATTGGATGCAATTGAAAACCGTCTTCTCGTCCTTCGTTCACAAGGTGCTGCTGTCGATCAAGCCAGCAGTCTTGTCATGACTGCAAAGGAGGAAGGTCATATCGACCCGTCGTTTGGTATGCGACTTCTCAATGAAGCAACAGAAGATATCAACCGTTCACTCTCCCTAGCAACAGATGTTGATGTGGTCCGAAATGAGGCTCTCCTTGTTATTCAACACGCAGAAGACTTGGCTCCTCTTGTGAAGCGACCTCGTAAATCCTACGAAATGGGAGAACGAGAAGTGTCGCTAGGTTCATTGCGAGAGGCAGAGGGTCTTTTCCGTCAAGCCAAACGTCGAGCGTCAGAAATCGTAACCTGGTGGGCTCAAGCCGAGGAAGCCATCCAAAACGCCGAAGAATTGCTAACAGGTAAGTCTGGAGCGACCATTGAAAACCTACGTCAGATTATACGAGATGCCAAGAAACAACTCGGCCGAGAAGCTCCCAAGAAGGCCTTTGAGTTGGCCATTGTTATTCCGATTCAATTGCAGGCAGATGGAGACGCACGTGAACGTGCTGTTGAAGTCCTCAGCGATGCGGCCAAAGCACTCAAAGCAGCAGATGGATTTGATACATCTGAACTGTCACATCGACTTGAGCAAGCGGAATCAGCCCTTGATGCAGGCGATACGGGCCAATCAATCGGCCTAGCAGAAGGCGTGATTCGAGTCATTCAAGTCGAACGTGAAGCGATGGAAAGTGTCCGACGAGCACTGCGTCAACGAAAGAAAATCACCGAACGTTTCGAAGCATTCGAAGATTCAGAATCATGGATGAACCGTTTCAAATTGGTACAAAAGGCAGCAGATGAACGACAATGGAGTCATGCTGCAACACTTCTTGAACGATTGACTATCGATCTCGATGCACTCGGTAACGAGCAGGATGAGACTCAAGCCCTCCTTGATTTCGTTCGTCAAGAGTGGTCTGTTTTGAGGAACCAATGCAACGCATCAAGCATCCCAGTCTCTGATGAGGACATGAAGCAAACTGAGGCATCCATTGCCCTCGCTGAAGGGCGACTCAAAGGTGGCCAGGTTGAAGCAGCGCTAGAACAACTCGGTCAAGCAGATGCTTCAATGGAACGACTACGAAGGCGTGTCTGATTACACCAGTTTTCTTCGAATCAAATCGTCAATGTTGATTCCACTAGGTAAACCAAGATCGACTGGCATACCAGCAATGGTCGTTATCACTCCATAGAGATGCAAATAGAGTCCGAGAGGTGCCTGATGTTCTCCATTGTATGGAATTTTCTTCCACAGGTTGGATTTGCTGAAGTATTTCGAAACAGACTGATTCTGTGAGTGAACAATCCATGCATTCGCACGTCCTGCATGCCTCCTGGATTGTGTTGATCCAAGTCGAGGAGAGATGTGAACGGTGTGAAGAATCGGCCATTCACGCATCCAATCCCCTTCAGAATCAATGAGCATGGTCATCTTTGTTGGTTCCGTTGCCATAGCGTCCAAGAGGCCTAGTTCGTTGAGAATTCGTATTAATGATCGTACGTGTGGGTGAC
Organism: Methanobacteriota archaeon; assembly: GCA_002722615.1. Lineage (GTDB taxonomy): Archaea > Thermoplasmatota > Poseidoniia > Poseidoniales > Poseidoniaceae > MGIIa-L2. Next base: position 22,372 of record PBMQ01000035.1, read on the forward strand.
GTGGTTCTTTCACACGCAAGTCTCGGCCAATCCGGACAGCGGTATTTGGCCGATTTGCATCTAGATGCAACAATGCAGTCACAACTCGTCCTTGCGTCCATGTCGAAGTCGGTAAGTCGTCATTGGTTTCATGTTGTTTTATGAATCCTTCAAGCATCGAGAGTGCCTCTTCGCTTCGACCATCCAATCGCATGCGTGCACAATCTCCAAGCAACATGAGACGGTCAGCAGGTTTGTTCCGATATTTTGTGCTGCTCTGAGGTTCTCCTTTTGCAGTTCGGCGAATGAGGTCGATGTTTCTGCGTGTGATTGGATCAATACTCAAAACAGGTTGTGAGGTCTCTGGAACGATTCTCTTCGAATCGAGAACTGCCGAAAACCATTGCAGACGAGCAGCTTCAACATCGCTCTTATTCAAAAGAGCAAGCCGAGGAGCTGCTTCGGGTAGATCACGTTGGCAAAGACTTGCAGCGGCAAGAATCAATCGAGCCACTTGAGCATCACGTCCAGTTTGCAGAGCCAGTAAAGAAACTGCATTTTCTTCAGCCTCCTCCCAGCGGTTTAATCCAGCAAACAACTGCATTTTTGCTCCAGTTTGACGAAGCAAATCCAGTCCTTGGGTCGATTCTTCAGTTGGATTCAAGATATCATCGTAGTGTTCAATCGCTCGAGTCCACAGGTCTTTGCCGATAAGTTCTGTAATAGGACGTTGTTTGAGATAAATCATGTCCTCCATCTGTGTTAGCATCTGGCGTTGCTCGCTGATGCTTGCATCAAAGGAGATGTCGTCGAGTTTTGAGCCAACTTGAAGCGATGTCAACCAAATCAGCAAGAAACAGATTTGTCCTCCAGATGCCAACATCCATGTCAGTTCTTCCATAGCATCTTTTTCGACGTAGGAGCACAATGTATTCTCCCAGTCGCCACAGGCTGCTCCTTGAGGAAGGAAACTTGAATCCCAGAATGTGATCATTGCCAAGGCAAGTAGAAGCATGGATTGCCCTGCAAAACCAGTGAAACAAAAGTTCAGAACTTTGGCTTGTTGACTACGCTCCGCCCGTAGCAATCGACTATCTGCGAGACGAATACCACCTCGGCCTGATACATCCTGAACGTCCAAGAAAAGAATCCGGGCAACTTCATAAACGAACAGGAAACCAACCAAAGCAACGTTGAGAAGAAGGAACAAGAGAATCGACGTAACCAATGGGACTCGCAACCCAGGGTCAGGGATGTTTGAGAACAATTCAATGAGGAAGAATCCAAGAATACCACCCTCTTCCATGATGGTTGCTTGTTCTCGATATTCCTCAAGGCCAATCACTTGGTCGGAATGTGTGAACAATTCTGGAGAAACAACGATGGCAATCAGGGATAACAGCGTATTGATCGCAACAACTGGCATTGCAAGCGTATTCAGATGAACAATTCGTGCAATGACCTGTTGCCGTGCATTGGGTGAATGATTGTGAAACGGTGAAGCCTTACCCTGCGCAATTTGCGCAGAAGACTGACGCAGAGCTTGCCATGACGTTCCCATCACACGTCCGTAGGCCACAATCGAAGGTGAGAATGCAAGCAGAAGTGTAGCACTCAATCGATGCGTAAAGGCGACATCCCAAGTTCCTAGGGCGGAGTAGAAAAATGCGACACCGATGAACCAAAAAACGGTCAGTGCAATGTATGCGGTGTTTCTTGCACTACTCGATTCCTGCAACTTTGCTTTCCCTTGCCCAATTGGTTTGATGATTTGTGCTCCAAGCGAGGAACCCGAAGAAATCACTGCAGGAAGAATGATCAGGATGAGTGCCAGTGCAATGTTTGGTGCATGGAATCCATCACTCCAACCCTGTGCATAGATAGTGTATTCAAAGAACAACAAAAGCGCTCCAGTAAGTGCAAAAAGATAGGTTGCAACACCAAAACGCATCCCTCGACTGCGAAGTAGGTCGCGTGCTTCACCGAATGATTCGGTTACCGTATGGACCTCATATCGCTTGGGTCCTGTTTCGAATGCGACCTGTAAACCTCGCAATTGGCGAGGGACAACAGTTCTCCAGAACAAAAGAGCAATGACTGCTGCAAGAATCAATGGAAGGACAGCAATTGAGGCAAAACCCTCAACAATCACTGGTCCAGTCATACTTTTCCCACGTGTTGCTTCCTTTTATGAGATGCGAATGGATACTGCAAAGGAACTCAGTTTTCCTGAGGTTCTGGTACCAACCCGGGCTCTGCAATCTTGTCATCGATTTCCTTGGTAAGTTCGTTGATGAATTGTTCGAGTGGAATGTCAGACACTTGGGCTCCTGTTCTCGAACGAAGAGAGACACAATTGCTGTTCATTTCACCATCACCAAGAATCATCAGGTATGCGGGACGCATCTTCCGATGTGTTCGAATCTTCTTTCCGATGGTATCGTCACCATCGTCAATTTTCACGCGTACACCTCTGTCCTTTAATTGCTCAGCAACATTCGATGCATACTGTTTATGCTTTTCAGAAATGGTCAAAATGTGTACTTGCGTTGGCGACAACCATGTCGGGAATTTCCCTGCAAAGTGCTCGATGAGAACTCCACAAAATCGTTCCATAGAACCGAATGGCGCGCGATGAATCATGACAGGGCGATGGTTCTCTCCATCGCTCCCTTTGTACCAAAGGTCGAAACGCTCGGGGAGATTGTAGTCTACTTGGACAGTTCCAAGTTGCCATTCGCGACCTATCACGTCCTTGACAACAAAGTCAATTTTTGGCCCATAAAATGCGGCTTCTCCTTCTTCTTCTGACCAATTAACTCCAAGTTTGGCTGCAGCTGAGCGACATGCTTCTTCAGCCCGATCCCATCGATCCGATTCGCCCACGTACTTGTCGCTGTTTGGGTCACGCAATCCAACACGTACGCGATAATCGTGCATGCCTAAGACATCAAAGATGGTTTGAACCAATTCGATGCAACCCATGACTTCATCGCCAATTTGGTCTTCGGTGACGAACAAATGGGCATCGTCCTGTGTGAATCCTCGCACACGAGTCATTCCAGATATCTCACCGGACTGTTCCCACCTGTATACGGTTCCAAATTCTGCCAATCGTAGGGGAAGGTCTCGATAGGATCGTGCTTGAGAGGCATAGATCTTAACGTGGTGCGGGCAGTTCATTGGTTTGAGCATGTATCCGTCGATATCTCCAGTGCTCATCATGTTCGATAATTCAGAACAGGAACATCCCTCATCAGCGAGCTTCTTCATCAAATCGCGTTCAACCAGCGGTGGATATTGACTGTCTTGATAGTAAGGGAAGTGTCCCGAGGTACGGTACAAATCCAATTTCCCGATGTGTGGAGTAAAGACCTGGTCGTAACCCTGTCGTCGCAAGTGGTGTGAAATAAAATCCTGTAATTGCTGTCGTACAATGGCTCCACGAGGTGTCCAGAGGATGAGTCCTTGACCGACTTCTTCATCCACATGGAAAAGTTGCAAATCTTTGCCAAGTTTTCGATGGTCGCGAAGTTTTGCTTGTTCCATACGATGTAGGGTTGCCTTCAGTGCTTCCTTTGTCGGCTCAACGATGCCATAGATGCGAACCAATTGTTCTCGAGATTGATCTCCTCGCCAGTATGCTGAGGAGACGGACGTGAGCCGACTGAACATTAATTTTGCAGTGCTCGAAACGTGCGGTCCAAGACAAAGGTCGTACCATTCACCTTGCTTGTAAATGGTTGAACCATCCCCATCCTCCAACTTGTCTTCTATGATTTCAATCTTATACGGATTTGATGTGAAATGGTCGCGAAGTTCTTGATCATCCAATTCAACACGTTCAACCTTGAGATTTCGTCGAGCAATTTCATGCATCTTCTTCTCGATAGGTTTGAGGTCGCTCTCACCGATCGGTTCCATTGCAAAATCGTAGTAGAATCCACGGTCGATAGGAGGGCCGATGGTTGGCTTCGCATCGGGATATAACTCTATGACGGCCTGTGCTAGAAGGTGTGCCGCACTATGGCGAAGGATGTACATCCCTTCATCACTTTCTGCTCGAATGCCCTCAACATTGCAATCATTGGTGAGCGGTGTGGAGAGGTCTTTCTCAACATCGTTGATTCGTGCGGCTAGACAGCCATGCTTCTTACCAAGTGCATCAACCACGACTTCACCAGCAGTAACGCCTGCGGCATATTCGTTGATTGTTCCATCAGGAAGGGTAACGTGGACCATTGTCATAGGGACGCCTCTTACCTACGCCTCGACGGTCCTGTTCATGAATGCGACGCTTGAAATTACCAGTCAACGCTGATGTCATCATCTAAACCTTGACTCGGTTTGTCGAGAATGACTTGCTTCTTCGCGACTTCTTCAGGTTCTTTTTTCTTCGATTTTACAACAAAGGTTTCAGGCGTTTTCACTTCTCCGAGTTTGAATCCAAATTGTGGTTTCGGTGGTTCAGATGTGGGTGTTTCAGGAGTGGGTTGTTCAGTGATGGGTTCAGATACTGTTTCGCCTTTCCCCATCTCCTTCAGACTTGCTTGCATGATTTCATCGAGATCAATCTCGTCAGGTTCTGATCGCTTGACCATGATTCTCCATTGACAGCAACCACATCAAAACATCGGTGAACTGATTCCACAAGGTCGTGTGCAATCCTTGAAATGAAATCGGAGCCAGGTGAAACCATGCGAATTGGTATCATCGTCAATCCCGATGCAGGACTTGGTGGCCGGTTGGGCTTCAAGGGAAGTGACGGTCGGGCCAAAGAAGCAAGGGAAGCTGGTGCAGTTGACCGTTCAGGCCCTCGTATGCAACAATGCATTACAAAATTCATTGACTTACAACAGTCCAGTCTGAATCGAATGGGCGTCATGCCCACCTTTGTTGCATGGACAGGCCGTATGGGTGGTGACTGGTTGGATGGTATCGACTACGAGCAACGTCAACCCTCTCCATCAGAATCAACTGCTGACGATACTGCTGCACTTGTGCACGATTTAATTTCAGCCAAAGTGGATGCAATTCTCTATGCTGGAGGGGATGGAACCACCCGAGACGTTGTTCATGCTCTCGGTGAGAATGAAACTCCACTTATTGGGGTTCCTGCAGGTGTAAAAATGCATTCAGGTTGTTTTGCAACAACTCCAAATGCGGCCGCAGAAGTCCTCCTTGCATTCCTTCAAGGCGATTTGATGGTCGCAATCACCGAGGTAATGGATCTTGATGAGGAGATTTACCAACGGGGTGAGTGGAAAGTTCGAATGTATGGCGAAGCATGGACTCCTTCGAGTCCTCGATACATGCAAGGGGCAAAGGAGCAAGTTGAACGAGCCAGCGAATCTGAAACCATTGAAGGGCTCGCCAATCACATTGGAAACCTCATTGAAGATGATCCCGAACTGATGGTGATTTGGGGGAGTGGAGGAACACTACGTCGAATGGGGGAGCATCTCGATGTGGAATTAACACTTCTTGGCATTGACATCCAGCACAAGGGAGAAGTTCACGCTGACTTGAATGAAGCCGATTTACTCAAGCATCTTGTCAACTATGAGGGACGGCGCTTGTTGCTTCTTTCCCCAATGGGTGGCCAGGGATTCCTCATCGGGCGCGGTAACCTTCAACTCTCTCCAGATGTGTTGCGGACAATCGGACTTGATTCGATTCTTGGTGTTGCAACACCATCAAAATTGCTTGGACTATCGAGTGTTCGAATCGATACAGGTGATGTTTCTTTGGACGAAGAGTTTCAACAGCGTCGTTTCGTCAAACTGTTGCAAGGATATCGGACGACCCGGGTCATTCGGGTCCTCGAATCTTAAGGCAATTCTTGTCCACTTGAAGCGAGAAGTAAACCAAGGAAAGGCGGACTAGGGCGGCCAGGTCTTGACTTGAATTCAGGGTGATACTGGACGCCGACATAGTATGGATGCCCGTCCAATTCGAAGATTTCACAACGCTGCCCGCTCTCGTCTTTTCCAACGAATTTCAACCCAGCAGCTTCGATTTGATCCACGAGGTCTGGATTGATTTCATATCGGTGACGATGACGTTCATTGATGGAATCATGGCCACCATAGAGTCGCTTTGTAATGCAATCATCAACTTGGAAGATGGTTGGACGTGAACCCAATCGCATCGTTCCTCCAAGATGTGTTTTCGAGATTTCTGGCATGAAGATGACCGCTGGATTGGCGGCATCTGCATCAAACTCGGTTGACGTTGCATCTTGAATTCCGAGAACGTTGCGACAGAATTCGATGGTTGCAACTTGAAGTCCAAGGCATATTCCAAGGTAAGGGACATTGTTTTCTCGAGCGTATTGTGCTGCCAAAACTTTGCCTTCGATACCTCGATCCCCGAAACCTCCTGGGACCAGAACGCCGTCGGCATTTCGGAGGTGTCCCCATGCAGTAGAGTTTGAAGCATCCTCTAGATCACTTGCTTCAATCCAATCGATGGTCAATTTGCGATCGACAGCAAGTGCAGCATGTTGAAGGGACTTAATGACAGAAAGGTAGGCATCCGAGAGGTCGGTGTACTTTCCAACCATGGCAATGTGAACGTCTTGCGTTAACTCATCGAGACGATGTGCCATTGCTCTCCATTCTTCCAGAAGACCTGTTTTGTTGCAATCAATGTCGAGTATGTTGCAGAAACCTTGTTCTTCAAGCATGAGTGGAACGTGATAGATGTTCGGAACATCATGCGTCGAAAAGACTGCGTTTGGATGGACGTGGCAGAAAGCAGAAAGTTTCTCCCGGGTTTCATCGTTGAGCGGTTGACTAGATCTGCAAACCAAGACATCGGGTGTAATTCCAAGTCCCATCAATTCCTTTACTGTGTGTTGTGTTGGTTTGGTCTTTTGTTCGCCAACAGGCCCCATAACTGGGACAAGCGATACGTGAACAAACGTAACATGTTCTCGACCGACACGGAACTGGAATTGGCGAAGTGCTTCAAGATAAGGTGCGCTTTCGATATCGCCAACAGTGCCACCAAGTTCAATGATGCAAACTTCAGGCGTTTCTTCACTACCGTCAGCAGGCCTGTGAGCGACATCAATGATCCAATCTTGTACTGCATCGGTGATGTGTGGAATGACTTGAACGGTCTTGCCGAGATAGTCGCCACGTCGTTCTGCTTCGAGGACCTTCGAGAAGACTTTTCCAGTCGTAAGGTTGTTATCTCGAGCGAGATTGAGATCGAGGAAACGTTCGTAATTGCCAAGGTCCAAGTCGACTTCGCCACCGTCATCAAGAACGAAAACTTCTCCGTGTTCGAATGGACTCATTGTTCCAGCATCGCTGTTGAGATACGGGTCAATTTTGATGGAAGTGACTCGCAGCCCAGCACTCTTGAGGAGAACGCCGATGCTACTTGCAGTAACACCTTTGCCCAGTCCACTGAGCACTCCCCCGCTGACAATTACGTACTTCAAACCCATCAACGGGATTTCAAGCCGTCGCGCATACCATATCAATATTGGCTATGACGATTGACTATGGTTGTGCTTTAATTTCAAGTAGCGTCAGAATTAGCCCAGTCTATGTCGGAACCTACCGGGGACAGGATTTTGGTCACCGGAGCATTAGGACAGATAGGAACAGAATTGGTTGAAGCGTTGAGGGAAAAACACGGTTCTTCCAGTGTAATAGCTTCAGACATCCGCAGCGAAGGTGACCACAAGTCAACCAGTCAAGGTCCATATGTTTCGCTTGATGTCTTGGATACCGATTCAATCATCGACGTTTGCATCGAAGAAAACATCGGTACTGTCTATCATTTAGCGGCATTACTCTCTGCAACAGGTGAAAAGAACCCAGAACTCTGTCGTAAAGTGAATATTGGCGGAACAGAATCCGTTCTTGAGGCTGCAAAAATGTGTTCTTTACGTGTGTTCTCACCATCATCGATTGCAGTTTTTGGCCCAGATGCTCCGAAACATGCTCCGCAACTTGCAGAGCTTAACCCAACAACTGTCTATGGAGAGACAAAGGTGGTTGGTGAATCGTTAGCAAAAGACTACTGGAATAACCACGGTGTCGATGTTAGAGGTATTCGATATCCTGGTCTCATTTCATACAAAGCGCCTGCGGGTGGGGGTACGACGGATTATGCTGTTGAGATCTTTGATGCTGCATTGAACGAAGGCTACTACGAATGCTTCGTTCGACCGGACACCCGTTTGCCCATGCTGTACATGGATGATGCAATACGGGCGACATTGATGTTGATGGATGCACCGAGCAACACACTCGGGCCATCAAGAGGTGGATACAACATTGCTTGTCATTCCTTTACTGCCCAAGAATTGGTGGATGCTATAGCGATTGAAGTGGACGGTTTCAAATGCGATTTTGTTCCTGATGTGCGTCAGAAGTACGCTGATTCATGGCCAAATTCCATCGACGGATCTGTTGCTGAGGAAGAGTGGAACTGGGCACCAAAGTTTGGACTTAAGGAGACGGTGAAGGCAATGCTGAGTGGCCTTTCTAATCAATGAACGTATCTTCCAACACCAAAGGTTTGGAGTTATTGCGAAATCCACTTGTAGGTTCGAGCACCTTCGTTGGTTCCATTTTCACCGATTTCAACGAGTGCGAATTCGCCTCGAGGGGATACGACACTCTCTTCCTGCAATCCCTTGTGGAGATTTTCATAGGTGACTTGGTCGATGGCGACACGTCCAGCGAGGCGTTCAAACAATTGCCAACCTGCGACAACTTCTCGCCATCTTGGGGCAACCTTTCCTTCAAACACCTTCGCTTTGGCACCGGATCCATAACCACATAGGCCAAACAACTCTCCCTCAAGTTTGGAATTTTCTTCAAGATCGGACTCGAAGGTCGACATTAATGCAAGGAAGATTGAACCAGTGTATTGATTACCAATCAAACTCGAAGCACGTTGACCTTTCTCAATGCACTCTTTATGGAATTGAAGATATTCAGGAGTCTTCGAGATTGCACGTCGATAGCCGTCCATTTCCTTTTCCCATGCCATGATTTCCTCAGGGTCTTCGGTGTCGGGTTTAACAGGCTGTTCTCCAATTTGTTCAACAACTCCTGGCCACATATCTGTGTTCATTCGGTCATGACGAAATACGTCAGGGAACATACGCTTTGCTTGGAATGCGTAAGGAAGATGCATAATGATACGAGACCATTGTTCGGTAAATTGAGTATCAAGTTCAGGATCCCATCGATTCTGCTTGATGGCACGTTGACTGAAGTTGTGGAAGGCTTGACGTACGGCTTGTTGGTAGCACCGATTGGAGAATTGACCATCAAAGACGGGTTCGTCTCGATGCACACTGACGCTTTCCTCACCATGTGCAAAGATTCCAAGGCGTCGGACAGTAGATTCAGGAAGGTGCTTGACCATACGTTCAACAATTCCTTTCTTGAGCGATTGGCCGGTCTCTTGGGCGAGTGTCATAACATTGGAAATCACAGAGCGGAGGCTGACATTTCGACGTGGCTTGAAGAAATCGTGGACAGGTGTCGTCGAAACACCCCAACAGTCAGGGACTTCGAGCAGACGTGGGTTTCGTCGAATCAACAACGCACCACCACCTGCTCCTTGCGTGTACTCTCCGCTCGATTCCAGAGCATACTTCGCATTGTCCGAAAAGATGACTACTCCGATACGATCGTCTTCATTGCTTGATCGAGCAGCCCAATCAAGCGTAGTATGAAGGGCATCAACTGCTCCAATGCAGGCAAAGGTCATGTCGACAACGTCACAGTTTCGGAAGCAATCAACGCCAAAACGATCCTGATAGCGTTGTGTAAGCATATCGAGAATGTAGGTAGCTGTTGGTTTTGCTCCATCAAGAGCAGATTCAGTACCGAGGTACATTCTTCCGATATCTCTTGGATCGATTCCATTACGGTCGATGAGGCGCATGACGGCCATCGCTCCCATAGTTGCGGTATCTTCGTGGACGTCAGGAATGGCCATAGCTTTCAGACCAAGGCCCTTGTTGAGTTTACCGTAGTCTGCGCCTCGCATTTCAGCAAAATCACGCATGTCCATGTACAGACGAGGAAAATGTATCGCAACATCATCAATTCCAACGTTGACCATGTACTTGCGCCGATTTTGGTATATTTATAAGGTGGTTCTGAACAGGGCTATCCCCATCGAACTTATCTACGGTCTGGGGCAGTACCGTCAAGTTTCGCTTGAACATCACCCGGAACACTGATTTCTTGCTTAGCCCACAAGACATCGTCGATACGCAGCACGGCGATTGTAGCTTCACTTGCACCCGAGATGGCTTGTTCAAGAACTCGAGATGGTTCTATGACGTTTGAAGTGCGCATGTTCTCAGGCTGTCGTGTGATCACATTCAATCCAATTGAATCATCATCATCAGTGGTTTGAATGGAAACGATTTGCAAGAGTGTGTCGATAGGGTCCATTCCAGCATTTTCAGCTAGTACACGAGGAATGGTCTCAAGTCCATCAGCAAAGGCTTCGATGGCGAGTTGCTCACGTCCTGGCACTGTCTCCGCGTATCGCCTCAAACGTCGTGCTAAGGCAATGTATGTTGCTCCCCCACCGGGGACCAATCGTGGATTTTCCTTCAGTCGACAGGCAACGCCCAAGGCATCAGCAAAACAACGCTCGACCTCGCCAACAACTGTATCGGTACTTCCAGTTGCAACAAAGGTTGCTCCGCCTTCATCAGTCTCAAGAATCCAGTGGTCAACATCGCCCCAGCGTTCACATCGACTCGAAATGAAAACCCCAACATCCTCGGACTTCGCTTGATGAATGGAAGGAACAAGACGAGAACCACAACCTCGAGCAAGAAGTTCAAGGTCACTCTTGGCTACACGACGGAATGCTTTGATTCCCGCTTCAGCAAGATGCGCATGCATACTATCATCGATACCTTCGCGACAAGCAAGGAGAGTGATGTCAAGCTCAACGAGCATCTTGACTTGTTCCAGAAGTCGCTCTTGCTCAGCATCTCTGAATGATTGCAGTACACTCGTTGATGTTACGTTCAACTGAACATCTGTTGACAACGAGCGAAGTTCAAGCCCACCATCAACAAGGAGAATCGATCCCGCTCCAAGGGAAGACGGCATCTCAACATGAGCACGCTTTTTTGGAAGTGCAAGCCCAGTAATTAGTTTCGATTCTTCCAGTGCAGGGCCACTTCGGGTGATGACTTTGACACGCGTAGGGTCTGCAACAATCTTGCCATCGGATTGCATGATGATGGCATCAGCAGCCTCGACTGCGCATGCTGAAATCGTGGACTGCATTTTCTGGTGAAGTTTTCCTGCAAGCGAGGTCATTGTTGCCGATTGAATATCGTCTCGACTGGCATCAAAACTCAATGCATTCAGATGCTCCTTACAGTAGGATTCCGCCATGCGGTATCCTCGAGCAATGGTGGCAGGATGGACGCCTTGGACGACAAGATGCCAAGCATTCTGGAGCCATTCTGCGGCGAGGAGAACCGTCGTTGTCGTCCCATCTCGCACCGTTTGATCCTGAGTGGCACTCGCTGCAATCAACATGTGAGCAATGGGGTGTTCAACCTTTGCAGATTCAAGGACGGTGATTCCATCATTCGTGACCATGCTCCGCCCTTCATCATCAACAAGTAACTTGTCTAGGCCCTTTGGACCGAGCGTGGAACGTACCGCTCCAGCAAGGGCCATAGCAGCCTGAATGTTCTTGCGAAGAGCGTCTCGACCGGTTGTACGGTCGGTCGCTTCGAGAATCGGAGCATCGCTCATGGCCACACCAACGGTGACTTGCACATAAGTGCGATGTTTCAGTCTTCTTCGTCGACGACTTCGAAGTCTGCATCGACGACATCATCGCTCTCGACGTTAATGTCCCCGTCCCCTTCGTTGTTCTCAGCTTCTGCCATTTCAGCAGCCGCTGCTTCATACAACTTGGATGAAATTGCGTGCATCGATTCCTCAACTTCTTTGACCTTGGCTTGGATAGCAGCCTCGTCCATAGCATCATCATCGATTGGTTTTCCATCACCATCTTGGACAAGGGCTTCGAGTTCGGTGAGTTTCTCACGGACAGGTTCGAGGTCGGAAGCATCGAGTTTGTCCTCGTTTTCATCTAGGGTACGGCGGGTTTGGTAGACAATTTGATCAGCCATATTTCGGAGTTCAATCTTAGCTTTCCGACGCTTGTCTTCTTCTGCGAAGGATTCAGCTTCTGCAATCTTTGCTTGGATTTCATCCTCTGAGAGGGAAGTTTGTGATTCAATCTTGATCGATTGTTCCTTTCCTGTCCCCATGTCTTTCGCACTGACGTTGACAATACCGTTTGCATCGATATCAAAGGTGACTTCGACCTGAGGAACGCCACGTGGTGCTGGCGGGATATCGGTGAGGTGGAACTGTCCTAATGTGACGTTATCCTTTGCAAATTCGCGCTCTCCTTGGAGAACATGAATTTCCACAGCAGGTTGATTGTCGCTTGCAGTTGAGAAGATTTCACTGCGGCGAGCAGGAATTGTTGTGTTGCGCTCGATCATGGTCGTTGTTACGCCTCCGAGAGTTTCGATACCGAGCGTCAACGGTGTGACGTCAAGAAGGAGAATATCGGATACTTCATCGTCACCTGCAATGATACCAGCCTGGAGTGCAGCACCCATTGCTACAGCTTCGTCAGGGTTGATTCCTTTGTATGGAGCCTTCCCAGTTTCCTTTTCGATGGCTGTTTGTACAGCAGGGACTCGAGTTGAACCCCCAACAAGAATGACTTTGTCAACATCGCCTTTCTTGACACCAGCGTCTTTCATGGCTTGACGTGTTGGAGCCATCGTATTCTCGATGTGTTTTGCAATGAGATCTTCAAAACGAGCACGAGACAATGTGATGTCCAAGTGTTCGGGGTTACCGTCCTTCATGGTGATGAATGGAAGGTTGATTTGAGACGATTGTGTTCCAGAAAGTTCGATCTTAGCCTTCTCAGCAGCTTCCTTGAGTCGACTCATTGCTTGTGTATCCTTAGAGAGGTCGATTCCTGTTTCTCGCTTGAATTCACTGACAAGCCAATCAATGATTTGCTCGTCGAAATCGTCGCCGCCGAGTTTGTTGTTACCCGCAGTAGCCTTAACTTCGATTTGCGGTTGCCCATCAACGTCGTAAATTTCGAGGATGGAGACGTCGAATGTCCCGCCACCAAGGTCGTAAACGAGGATGGTTTGATCTTCGCCCTTGTCTGCTCCGTACGCAAGTGCAGCAGCGGTTGGCTCGTTGATGATTCGAAGAACATCCATTCCAGCAATACGGCCAGCATCCTTTGTTGCCTTTCGTTGTGCATCGGTGAAGTATGCAGGACATGTAATGACAGCCTGCTTGACTTCATGTCCAAGGTAGGCTTCAGCATCTGCTTTCAACTTCTGGAGAATAAATGCAGAGATTTCTTGAGGGGTGTAGTTGGTTCCATCGATGTCAGTCTTCCAATCGGTTCCCATGTGTCTCTTGACAGAAATCATGGTACGCTCTGGGTTGGTTACGGCTTGTCGCTTGGCAGTAATACCGATCAAACGTTCTCCGTCTTTGTTGAATGCGACAACGGAGGGTGTGGTTCGTGCACCCTCTGCATTGGCGATAACAACGGGTTCACCGTTTTCGATGGTTGCTACACAGCTGTTGGTTGTTCCTAGGTCAATTCCGATTACTTTACTCATTTTATTCATCTCCTTTCACAGAATGGGGATTCCTCCGTCATCGTCGTCATCGTCGTCATCGTCGGCTAGGTCGATGGCGATGTCGCCGCTCAGGGGAATGGTGTCGTCACCATCTTCGGACGGTGGAAGGGCTGCGAGGGCATCCTCAGGAGGAATCAATCGCAATGTAATATCGAGGATGCCGTTGTTGAGCGTAAAGTCAACAACGTCTTCACAAGCATGAGGAAGCTCAATGCGTGCAACAGGTGCAAGTTGTGTTGTTCGGTGGACTTCTACCAGAGTTCCACCGTCAATGAGGTTCAATTCAACTTGATCTTGTTCAAGTTCACCTTTTTTAGCGAAGTCAACAGTTACGGTCATGTTCCATCCTTCGAGATAGATGTCATCTGCGGGAAGCACCATGTTGTCCTCTTCTTCTCCTTCTGGAGTGTCGATTTCAACTGGGGCTGCATCGACTCGAACATCAACACCCATGTTCTTGAACAACTCATTGAAGTCCATGCCTGGTTTGAACAAATCACGAAGGTTGCTCAAGTCAAAATTGAAGTTCACATCGCCTTTTGCGATGCGTTCTTCGTCGATACCCATCTTTTCAAATTGGCCTCGAAATTGTTGCAGTAGGGATCGCAGTTGGTCTCTGGACATGTTCATTCCCATGTTGGAAAGCAGGCGTTCGAGTTGATCCAACATCTTCTCTTCCCAATCGTCTCCGGCCATCGAATCCACCACTACTTAACCTTAGGTTACATAGTCCCGAGTGCAACGAGGTATATGAATCTGACTTTCAGTGCGTTGTAAAAATCACCACAGCGTATATGCAGGGAATGAATTTATTATATGAATAACAGAACAATCCTCGTGCAGAACGACGAGGAGGTTACGAAGCAAAGGCCGGTCAAGCCTGAAGCAGTGGTCATCAACCTCCCGCAAAGTGAGAATCTTCTCGCTGATGCACCAGCTACAAGTCTAGCAGATAAACCCAATATTCAAAACATCGTTGTCTCTTCAATTGATCAGACAAAAAGAATACAGTTTGCATCAATCGCTCTTTTGGTGTCAATGTTCTTTCAATGGGGATATCAGTACTGGTTGAATTGGACGATAAGTTTGGTGTCAAGCAGAGATGGTGAAGGGTGGGATGATGGCTACCACAACGCTCTTTGGGAATATCTCGTACATGGAGAATTTGCATGGGAGGGCGGAATTGGTTTTGTTGAAATCTTGAACTTCTTCTTCCGATTTCAGATTTGGGGCGATGTAGCAGATTTGGTGGGTCCTGTCTTTGCTTTGTTCATCATGCGCGACTTGATGCCGTTCGTCTTTATTGGAACGATTGCTTTTTCTTGGATGAACAGAGACAAGGGTGACGATTTTTTCCGAAAGGTAGCCCTGTTTTACGGAGGATACTTCGCAATCATGGCCGTCCAGCTTGTGTACATCAATATCGAACTCAACGGTTCGTATTATTGGGAGTTCAATGTTCTGTTCGATTGTTTCGGATTCTGGGTTGCGGGATTCGCAGGATTGCTTCTCGATCCCAAACTCATTCGTATTCCTGAAACCATTGGTTCTCACAAGGATACATTCACTCCGCACCTCAATGGACCAGAATTGTCACAGAACTCACATGGCATCATACATGCGCCACAACAAGAAATCGAACCTGCTAAGGTTGCTTTGTTTTATTTTCCCGTAGTTTACTTCCTTATCGTGGTTAATTCAGTGATGGAGGGAGGCGAAGATGATGCATTGTTCCTTGGAATAATGCTGCCAATTGTTGGTTTTGTGGTTGGTATCGGCCTTTATGGTCTTGAATTCTTGAAAGGATTTGGACTTCATCTACTTTTTTCCATTGGCTACGGATTGATTGGGTATTTCTTAGTGATCATCGGCTTTTTTGGCGATTTAGACGACGGTCCTCCGATTTCTTTTATTGTCATGATTTCCCTTATACTTACGATTAGGTACCATTTGAAAAATAAACATCATCGAGCCATCGGAGCAATGTATGCCATTCCGTTAACGATTTGGATTATTCTCTTCGGGATACTCATTGGTTGGTTTCAAGTTGATGGGTTCTGATGATGCTTAGATTATGATGACGGCAAAAAGTGTCCCTGTCAAGCAATGGAGTCGAGCCAATGAGCAGTGAGTCAAGCAATGAAGCCAATCGAATTGCTTCGGCGATGCGTGAAAAAGCACTCTCGAACATGCGCAAAAATGGATTGAAATTGAGCGAGGATGGTTCAAGTTGGGTTCCACTTGAGGAAGAAAACAACACGAAGCGAATCAACCTACCAGATGCGGAGGATCATATCGGACCCCTGGATGTGCTTGCGCCACTATCGATTATTACTGCTTTCTTTTTCTTGTTAGCTGGGTTCGACACGGTCAGTGAGGGGCCTATTGCAGCCTGTTGTTTTTTCCTCTCGATGGGATGTCTTGCCATGTTGGCAAACAGCAAAGGTAGGGTTGGAGTAACTATTCTGAGAATCGTGGGCATTCTCATTTTCTTTGGTATCGTGTTCTCCTTCGTTCTTGACTCTTTTATGAGTGGTGGATGGGGAGGAATGGGCGTAGGAGGTTTGTCAGGTTGGGGTGGGCCTTGATGGGTATTGTTGGCATACAAATTGATGATTGCAGACAACTTCATTCCTTGTTTTCAGTTGGAATGAGGGCATCAATTTTATCATAAATAGTGTGTTCAAATTGAATGATTTTCTCCACGATCGGGTTCGTTGTAGGGCCATCCTCTTTCAAAATTGGAACCATCGATGACCACACACCCTCGCCTTTGATTCGTGAATAAATTGCCGCTGCGATATGAAGGAAGATCAACATGTAGCTGAGGTCAGCAACGGCCCCATGCAAATCCAAAACTACATCCATGATGGTTTGCTCCTCGTCTGGTGTAGCGTTCACGGTGTATCCTTGACTGTATAATCCAGCAATAATGAGGCCCGTAAGTGGAAGGAGAATGAAGCAAGCATACATGGCTCGATGAACGATTCTTGCGAAGTAATAGTGGACAATATGGACTGGTTCTGTTGCTCCCTGGAATGTTTTGAAACGTCTCATGTAGGAATATCTCAAGATGACGATGATGAGAAACACAGTCGCAAATGCAATCTCAAAAAGAAGAAGTTGATTGTCTTCAAGATCTCCTAATTCATTCACTTGCTTAACAATACCATAGAGATACAGGAGTATGAAGGTCCAATGAATGAACTTCGCAAGTTTGGTGTGCGAAGTCGGCATGAGGTTCCCTTGGGATAATCCTGTTTAGAAGTGCCTACAGAGGAGAGGTGCTTCAAGCAGATGCAGGTAGCGATGAATGATGAAGCACGATGCGAAGATTGCTAGCTTTGTCGAGTATGTATCCAAACGTGTATTCGACTTTGGTCTCGTTTCCATCAGCACCTGTGAAGAAGTAGTTGCCCATTGCGATAGCATTGGCTTCATTCATGATAATACCTGAGTTCTCGAACCGCACAGATGTCCAGCCCTTGATTGCAAAACCACTATCCTCGTTGCAAGCACCATTTGATGCAACAAAATAGGACAATGCACCTTCAAACGTTGGACGAAATTGTTCAATCGAAGCCATCGTCGGCTTGAAGAGAACTTCACTACAATCGTAGGCATAAAGGTCCTCGACATGCTTCGTAGCAATTCCAGTATAATCGCCACCATCCTCGTGTGCTGTTGCGATCCTTACGATTCCATCTCCCCACTTACGCTGAGCATCTTCGACATTTGCAACTGTAATCACAATCTCACCTTATCCGAACTTAGAAAATGGCGATACAAAGTCTTTCTCGGCTTGTCCTCGACACTGCAGTTTCGCTAGAAACCATAGGAGTTACTCGGTATATCGCAATTCGATTCGGTGGTCTACGTTCACAGAATCCTGGCCTTCGTGAATGGTAAGTTCGACCTCATGCATTTCGATCGGAGCGAAATGAAGTGTATTCCATGTGACTGAATCACCATTTTCGATGATTTCTCGGTGACCTAAGCATTGACCATCAACGTTGATTACGGCCCACTCAACATCAACATCACGTCCATTGAGTTCAAGTAACGAAGTCGGATTGCTCACGGTCGAATTGAGAATAAAATACGATGGAGAAGGCCCATCATTACCAGGTGTTGTTTCAAAAAATACTGATTCCGGATTCCCGGTATCCTCTTCTGTCCAAGTAATGATTTGTTCAACGACCAAGGTTTGTGTTTGTTGCAGTTTCAAACCGTTGGAGTCGATGACGTAAACAGAGATGCTGTAGGTTCCATGATGCTCAAAGTCCAGTGAGATGCTCTTTTCCTTGCTTGCATCTATGGTAAAAGAACGCCCATCATCTGTTGTGATTCCAAACGTTTCAATCGAAACATCTGAGGTTGTTTGGGAGAAATCAACAACGAATGTTGCAGTCGAAGAAGAGATGAGTTCACGTTGTTCATAGAACGTCTCGATTGTCAAACGCTCTTGGTCGACCGATACGATGAGATTGGTTTCAATCTCTTCATCCGAGACAAGTCCAAGGCAACCCGAACAGAGGATGAGACAGACCAATCCCGGAAAGAGAAGTGGCCAATGCATGCCATCACGTTCAGTTATTCCAATTGGTGATCAGATGGTACATGGTACGGACGTGAATTCCTGTGGCTCCATTACCGACCATGGTGTTGGTCTTGGCTCCCCAGTACGTACCTGCAATGTCCATGTGAGCCCAAGTGATTTGTTCTCCATCTTCATCGTAATTTCGGTTTGGTACGAACTGCTTGAGGAATGCAGCCGCAGTGTTTGCTCCACCATAGCGTCCTGCACCGAGGTTTCGAGTGTCAGCAATCTTTGAATCGGTCATTTCCTTTTCGAAGGCAGGTAGAAGAGGCATTGGCCAAGCCAATTCATCAACTGCATTTCCAGCGTCGTGAATCTTGGAGCGGAAGTCATCATCATTGGACCATAGTCCAGTTGCCTCGTGACCTAGAGCGACAACACACGCACCGGTGAGTGTGGCGAAATCGATGATGAATTCAGGATCGAATTCACCAGCCTTCCAGAGTCCATCTGAGAGTACGAGTCGACCTTCTGCGTCTGTGTTGAGGACTTCGATGGTCTTTCCAGAGAGTGTGGTAATGACATCGCCTGGACGTTGTGCATTTGCTGCAGGCATGTTTTCTGCCATACAGGTGATTGCAACGACCTTGCCCTCATATCCAGTCGATGCAAGAGCTTGCATGGTTCCAAAGACGGTAGCAGAACCGCCCATGTCGTATTTCATTTCGTCCATGTTTGCACCTGGCTTGAGAGAGATACCACCTGTGTCGAATGTGATACCCTTTCCAACAAGGAGCGGGCAACGGCCTGGAAGTTCTTTGTTCATCTCAAAGATAACCATGCAAGGCTTTCGAGAAGAACCCATTCCGACTGCAACAAGTCCACCCATGCCAGCCTTGATGGCGTGCTCGTAGTTGATGATGGTAACTTCGACGTTTTCGTATTGCTTTGCCCATTCCCATGCCATGTCCGAGAATGCTTCTGGATACATGTCATTTGGAGGGCAGTTTCCAAGGTCACGAGAGAGATGGACTCCGGAAGCAACGCCAGCGTAGATGCTTACGAGTGCTTCGAGTTCTTCCTCTTGGCCTTCATCGCAAGTAATTCGAACATTTCGTTCTGCTTCTTTGTCCTCTTCTTTTTGCATCTTGTACTCATCGTACGAGTAATCACGAAGAAGCATTCCTTCAGCAAAAGCGCCCATGGATTCAACATCTGCACCAGCAAAGCGAACGGTGAGATCAGTGCCGTGCGTCTTCTTGCGAGCCGCAACGACTGCAGCCCCTGCCTTTCTGTAAGCGTGAGCATCTGCGTCATCTTCCTTGCCGAGGCCAACGAGCATTGCCTTTCCGCCTTCACTACCAACAAGGGTCATAGTGGACTTTGCCTTTCCTTTGAAATCTCCATCGGCAAGAACACGGTTGATTTGGGCCTTAAGTGCAACATGCAAGCCTGTAGCATGGGCTTCTGGTACGAGATCTGTCCCTTCAAAGAGGGGGAGAATAAGGGTTCCATCGATGTTGTGGCTTGGACTTACGCTGATTTGCATGGTCATTGCCAACCTCTTGAAGGTCTTGAAACCTTGCGAATAGATTTCAGCAAATTAGGCCGTTTCTTCGTCCTCATTTCGGAGTAATGAGATAACAGCCAAACCAGCGAGGATCGTTGTTGGGCTGAACAATCCATAGCCGATGAGGAAACTGGACTCATCAGGAATTCTTACAACAATGGTACTGATATTGAGAGGCTCAGACACCCACTTGGAGGCATCAATGACGCGCTTTTGATAGTACAATTGCCACGATCCTGAAGTGGAGTATGTGAGATTCGTAGCATCGAGTGTAGCAACGGTAGAATTGCTTGCATTAACGGAGAATAACGAAGATGTCCATGCCACTTGACCACTCGAATCGACATATTGTAGACTTGCGTTCGTCGTGGAGGCATGTCCAAGATTATCCACATCGATGATGACCTCGTTGTCATCAATTTGAATCGACTGAACATCGAGACGTGCTCTCCAATACCATACATTGGTGATGAGGTAGCGCATGACATCCATCTCTTCACCTAATCGTTCGTTGAGCGCTTCAACAGATCCAGGTACGAATTGTTCGTCGTCAGTTTCGAAGGTAAAGGTAGGGAAGCCCATCACGCCGTATCCATAGTCTCTGCTCGTCCCACAGTTCGGGTACAATCCTTGATTGGCGTTTTGAATTGGAATCTCAGAGATATTGGCTTGGACCTCTTCTCGGATGCCGTGGAACAATTCCCAATCAGCGGGTTGATGTGCCCACTTGCCCCAAGGATAGAGCATAATCCATACACCGGTATGCATCGTGACATAGAGATCTGCATCCGAAACAACATCGTTCATGTATTGAGAATTTGCTGCAGTCTCGGATTCACTGAATGCTGCGCTTCCTGGTTGGGTTGTGGGGCAGGTGTTCCAGTAATGATCGTAATTTCGATTCAAATCAACTTGGTTAATGTTCCAACGTGTGTCGAAGTCGTTACCATCTGGATTGAGCATGATAAGAACGTGGATTTCTGTATTTTGAAGTGCATCAATCGCTTCCTGATTGCCTTCATTCCATCCATCAATGTACCACTTTGCTGATAACCAAGCAAGTGCTGTGCCAAGGTACTCATTGCCGTGGTGGCCTCCATCGATGTAAACGATCTCCTTCTTGCTTCCGTCGGCTTTTGTTTCCATTGACCAATCAGAAAGTTGGACAACCCACAACGTCTTACCGAGTTCCGAGTTACCAACATCCACCAATTGAACCACATCGGGATTGTTATCTGCCCAGTCGTTAACCTCCATGGTCAAAGCCGCCCAAGTCATGTGGACGTGGTTGTCGATGGGTTCACCTGGCCACGCCTCTTCTGAATCTGAGGAAGCGCTAGCCAGCGGCGAAAGGCCCGCAAGAAGGAAACAAAGAACGAGACCAACTGCGACACGCATGGTAGGGCCTCTCAGCGGTGAATCAAAAACGCTTGCTTAGGCAGTTCACCAATCGCTGGTGAAGGCGTTTGGGTTCTGAACCTTCTCAGATTCACGAGTCCAAATCGAATGACCATCAGTCCCGTATACATCCGCAAAGGGATCGATGTCCTCTGGCTTGCGCTGTCGTTGCATGTAGGATTCGACACGCTCCTTGAGATCAGGCTTGAACTTCCAGTAATGGATTCGCCATTCACGTCCGTCCCATAGGGTGGTTTCTTCGGATTCGGTCGTCAAAAGATCGTAATCTTGGAACATGTAAAACAAGTTTCGATCTGTTGGCTCGAGTGCATTGTCGATAATGCGATTGTAAAAGCCAAAGAATCCTAATGCGTGTTCTGCCATGCCTGCAGCAACCTCTGCATCCATTTCAGTATCGATATGTTGTTGTATTGCTTGCGTCAACGATTGTAGTGTCATTCCCATCTCTCCATCACCTCGCCTCGGTATTTCCCCCGAGTACACTAATGTATATTGGTTGCCGAAGTATATTAACACATCGGCCGTTTTTCTTGTAAATCAGGTTTAGAGCGCGATTTTTGGCTTGATTTTGGGAATACTTAGAAGCAAACAAGAGACGCGGACATCATGGAGGACGAGGGTATGCCAACCTTCCTTGGACTTGACCAAGGTAAAGGCGATGTCGATATCGCCATCCTTTCCCTTCCTTACGAATTGACAACATCATACGGGCAAGGCACTGCTCAAGGCCCAATGGCATGCATTGAAGCATCGGCACAGGTGGAATTGTACGATGAACAAATCGGAGATGATTTACCATCTGGATATTCCATTCACACCATTCCAGAATGGGTTGGGGAAGAACCTACGCTTCTGCAACAACTGGATTCGATGAGCGGTTATCTCATTCCTTGGTTTAAGGGCGATTGCTTCCCACTTTGTCTGGGCGGTGAACACGGCATACTACCTCCTATCATGGAAGCTGTGCGTCATCATCCTGCAGTGGACGATGATCTATCGAACCTCACCATCGTCCAAATCGATGCGCATGGAGACCTACGTCATGAACTGGATGGAGAGATTTATTCTCACGCGTGCGCGGCTGCACGAGCACTCGATGCTGGAGTAGGCGCCCTTCTACAAGTTGGCATTCGCGCGTTCAGTAAAGAGGAACATCATCTCATGCTGAACGACGAGCGCATTACGACCTTCTTCGCTAAAGACACTCAATCTCCTTACAACGGAGCAAAACACTGGGAAGACTGGTTGAAAACCCTCCGATCGATTGAGGGACCAGTCCACCTCACCATCGACATCGATGGTCTTGATGGAGCCTTGGTTCCAACAACAGGAACCCCAGTTCCTGGTGGGCTGACCTTCTGGCAGGTACATGAAACGATTCAGACCTTGTTCAATGCACCAAATGCTCTGATTGTAAGTGCTGATGTTAACGAAATTGGGGTCCAAGAGGAATCTCCTCTTACCCAATTCACAGCAGCAATGCTGGCAACAAAAGTCATTGCAAGTCATATTTTGGCTCGTAAAGAAGGAAGGTGGGAGGCGTTAGCACCTCCATTTGATGCGTTTCGGTCAAGCGTTTCATATCAACACTTTTCGAAAACATGACCAAAGAAGGGGATAAATACTTGATTTGGTTGCTTGGCAAAGAAGTCATTCGATTCTCAAAGGCGACCCCCCAATGCGGAGAAACACCGAACAAACCACGTGCTAAGAAGCAGATTGAACACAAAACAAGGAGTGGTTACGTTGAATAAAACATCTCAAGGGAAACATATTTTTCTCGATTATACAGAATTTTTCCCATCGTCAATGTTCGATGGAGATCAAATGCTTGATCTGATGAAAGAAGCCGTATCAAGAAGTGGAGCCAGAGAAGTGCACGCACATGTCGAGAATTTTGATGGCTCTGTATCTCCACCAGGCTTTGCGGCAGCAGTTCTTATTGACGAAAGCCATGTAAGTGCTCATTGTTATTCTGAACGAGGGCTACTCGCCATCGATGCATTCACTTGCGGAACGACAAATCCGGAAACAATCATTTCTCAATTGAAGGATGCACTCTCTGAGTGTTGTCCAACGTTGGTTTTGATGCAAGAGAAGTGCGTCGAACGCTTCCTTTTACCTGAGGTGTGAAGATGACGATCCGTTCGACCATTGAATCGTACTTTCACCACTTCAACGCTGGTGAATTGTCAAAGATGTCCGCATCTTTGTTGAAGCATCTTGAATCTGGTGGAAGGTTGTTCATCACCTTGGCAGGTGCAATGAGTACTGCAGGGATTGGGAAAATACTCGCCCCAATGATTCACAAAGGGTACGTTGCCGGAATCAGTTGCACGGGAGCAAATTTGGAAGAAGATGTATTTCGAATGATGGCTTTTCCTCACTACACCTCAATTGAAAATTGGAGGGGATTATCACCCCGAGATGATGAGCAATTGTTCAATAACAACATGAATCGAGTTACGGATGTCTGTATTCCTGAACAGGAAGCAATTCGAGCATTGGAGTCGCCCCTCCTTGATGCTTGGCAAGTTGCTTCATCAGCAGGAGTTCGTCAACTTCCTCACCGTTATTTCTATGACATACTTCGAAATGAGACATTGTTGAATACGGCAAAGGGGGACCCAGATGCATCGTGGGTCTTTGCTGCGACAGAAACCAATCTCCCTGTCTTCGTACCAGGATGGGAGGATTCGACGATGGGGAATATTTTCGCAGCTCGATCGATGGAAGGTGAAGTAGATTCAGACTGTGTTTTGTCTGGAATTGAATACATGAAAGACCTCGCTACTTGGTACGAAGAGCAAGAATCTGCACTAGCTTTCTTGCAAATTGGTGGAGGAATTGCTGGCGATTTCCCTATTTGTGTCGTTCCTATGCTCAATCAGGACCTTGAACGAAACGTTCCACTATGGTCATGGTTTGGCCAAATTTCAGAGTCACGACCGTCCTATGGGGGATATTCAGGTGCGCCACCGAGTGAGAAAATCACATGGGGTAAAATCGATGCATCAACGCCAACGTTTGTCGTTGAGAGCGATGCGACGATTGTCGCCCCGCTGTTGTTTGCTTACATCTTGAACCTATGATTGTTGAAACAACGCCCCCAAACCCTTAGAGATGAGCGGGTCTAAGTTCTCGATATGGGATGGCACCGAAGTCTTCTGCTTGTGTGTATGTTGCTGCTTGCGCCAATGTCGTTCTTGGCTTCTGCTCAAGATACGCCAACCGTTTCAATTACAACCGATTGGACAAGTGATTCGGCCCTGTCAAATGAACATGCATACATCCTAACATTCGGAGATGCATCTGCTCACGATTATGATGTTACGATTGAACATATCCGTGATTCTGCAGACCTTGGCCCATCAATACAGACGACATTTCTTGAAAACACTCCCGTGTTGACTGCACGAATTGTTCTCGATACTGATCTCGCTTGGAACGATTCGGTTTCGATATCGATTGCCATTAACGGTCATGATGGCAACCCTCTTCCTGCTCCAATCATCATTGAGAGAATGTTCACCGTAGGTTCATGGAATCAACCGATGGCCGATCATGAAGTGACGACGACAACAGCATGGTCACTTGAACAAAATTATGAGACTGAAGATGGAAACCAGTCCTTCGTCCTCTTCTTTGAGGGCAACGGTTGGCAACAACGCATCGGTGAGGTGTTGAATTCCTATGAACTCGGGGACGGGACACTCACAACTTCTGAAAACACGGATAATTCGACAACGATCTTTGATCTGGATTTTGAATCGTTTTGGAAGAATGAAACAGTAACCTCCGGAGTCCTCACTTCGCAAGTCATTCAGGCTCGTGGAACCGGTGACATCATCCTACAACTCGAAGAAGACGGACTGGTGACAACGGTCAACGGTACAGTTGTTGACGCCCTCCTGAACCGTTCCAACATCGACAATGTCGTAACAGAACGCCTTCGTTTGGAGGCCTTTGGCTCCCTTCTTGTGAACGGTGAAGACGACGGTGCTCAATTCGATGTTGATGGTGATATCAGCCTTCTTTTGTTGGAGACAATCGATATTGATGGAGTACGTGTTCTCGAGCATACCCAAATTGAAGCAACTGCAGACATGCTGCTAACCGATGATGGCTCAGAGTTCAACCTTCAGTTGGACCAATTTGAGACGCTCGAGCGTTGGGAAAACGGTGTCCGAGTCGACCATCTGGAGTTGACTCGAGGTGATGGGACCTTTGGATTTGAGGACGAGGAAGAAAACTCTTCAATGGTCGTCAATGGAACAGTCCACACGTTCCACAGTCTCGTTGAGGACGGAATTACACTGATTGATGACGTTCATGTGGATGGTACATTATCGGGCGATGTCCAAGGTACGTTTGGTGCCCTACAAACCATAGAAGAAACAGGTACACAACGCAATCACACCCTTGTCGAACACGATGTAAACGTTATTCATAGTGAGACTTGGTTCAACGTGACTGGTATTGGTGGAAGCAATTTCTTTGGTGGAAGTGGAGCGGGTTCCTACTACAACAATTCCTACATCTACCAAGCAACTAATGCGGATTGGGACAATCGAACGGTTCGTCTCGTATGGACCGAAACAGGGCCTGATCCTTCAAATGGAGATGAACGTCCTGAACGCAGTCCAATCGAACAAAACCCCACACCCCCACAAGTGGAAGAAGCTCTTGGTAACATCTCTGTTGGACGAGAGGCCGGATTTGCACCAGTTCCTATGGAAACTGGCGATGTCGTCCGCCTCCTTGCCCAAGATGGTATTGTTCTGACAGTAACAGCTGGCCAAGAAACAGTTGAGCCCAGGGACGCAAAGAACCTCAGTGTAATTGAGTGGACTGGGGTATACAGCGACGGTGTTTCAGGAACCGCTTTCGGTTCAATCGTTCACAAGGGACCACTGATGGGCCTTCTCGCAAGCACAACACGTTCCTTTGAGATTGAATTTGGTGACAATGGCGAACTTGCCCTCCTCAATGAATCGCAGGCAGTTGATGCCATTCTTTCTCCAAGCATTGTTTCAGCAGACGATAATACTGCGCCTCAGATTCTTGATCTATCATTAACCGAAGGTCTTGTCTTTGGGGAAGGGGCATCACCTTCTCGTTTGGTTGCTGCTGTAGATGATATAGATTGGAATGTTGTCAGCGTAATTGTTGATCTTTCCTCAGTTGGACTAGGAACCGTTTCTATGAATGATCGTGGTCTTAATGGTGATCAGACAATTGGTGACAATGAATGGACAGCTATGGTCTCAGTTCAGGGACTGGAAGTTGGAGATGTCTCAATTAGCGTGGAAGTGATTGATGAATGGGGTGAAACCGATACCCTCACAACAACCATGACGGTTGAAAATCAAGCGCCGCGCATCCTCAGCACTTCGATTACTCCAGAAACTGTTGTACGTGGAGGAGCTACGCTTCTGTCACTCGATGTTCTTGATTATCATGGTGTCGCTTCTGTTGTGGTGGATTTGCGTCAGTACGGTGGTGATGAAATCCCATGCATGAAACTCGATGTCTGGACATGTGAGCTGGTTATTCCTGATGGAATGACGCCGGGAGTTCAATTACTCAAGGTTCGATTAACTGATGATCTTGGGGCTACGATTTTGGTGTCAAGAACCCAAGCATCCGAGCATCACTTCCAACCCAGTTCAACCGACGTTGATTTGGCAGTAACAGTTGAAAATACACCCCCTACACTTACTCTGATCACAAGCGAAGCATTGGAGCGCGGGGATTCCAATTCTGAACAAGCCATTGAGATTCGAGTCGCAGATGCCGATGGAATTCTTCTGGTCCGAGCAGACCTTGGTGTCCTCAAACCTCTTGGTCAAACTGCACGATGGGTTACATTGTACGACAACGGACAAGGCTTGGACAATGAAGCTAATGACGGAATTTATACCGCTTCGGCTTCGATTCGCACCTCAACTCCGATCAGCACTCATGAAATTTTCATCCAAGCCTCGGATTCCTTTGGAGATGCCACACCTCCAATTTCCTACATCGTATTCGTAGAAAAAGCCGATGAAGGCGGGCTCGGTTCGACTGGGGATGAATCTTCACTAACACTCATTGCAATTCTCGTTGGTGTTGCCGCTCTTGTTGCAGGTTTGCTCGTCTATTTCCGACAACGTCAGCCCCCAAAGGAAGGACAGGATCGTTTCGGTTTCCAATGAGCACAGAATTCCTCCGACAATCGTTTATACCCCTGCTCAGTGGGTTGGTTACTACCTGCGAGCGTAGTGTAGTGGTTATCACCGGGCGTTGCCAACGCCTGAACCCGGGTTCGAGTCCCGGCGCTCGCACCAAAATCCAATGAAAGAGTCTTTACATACTGCTTGTGCAATGGCAGTACATGACTGAAGCTCGCATCGTTTACGTCGGAAAAAAACCCTCATTCTCCTATGTCAAAGCCGTGTTGATGGCGATGAAAGAGGGTGAGCGTCTCGTACGCCTACAAGCCCGAGGGCAAGCCATCAGCAGGGCAGTAGATGTTGCTGAAATCTGTCGCAGACGGAACGGCGTTCTTGCTTCGATGTTACCGGAATCGGTCTCAATTGTGAATATCGAAACAAGTTCGGTCGAACTTCAAGATGAAGACGGTCGAGCCAAGACGGTGAGTAGTATGTTCATCGATCTTCTCGGCGAAGGCGATATGGCTGAAGAGGAATAATCACAGCAACGCCATTCGACGTTCAATTTCTTGAGCAGTCGCTTCAAAGACCGCAAGTGACTGTCCTACAGGATCATCCAGTTCCCAATCTTGGTCGATCCTCATCATGGGGCAGGAAACTCCGCAACCCATTGAGATGACCATATCAAAATCTTCTGCGTTAAACAAATCAACTGATTTTGGCTCCAATCCATCGGTTGCGATTCCTTTGGATTCAAGGACCTTGAGTGCGTGTTCAGAAACTTGGCTTGCAGGGTGTGTTCCCGCACTCGCTGCTTCGTGACCTAGGTCGCGAGCAATGCCTTCAGCCATTTGGGAGCGGCACGAATTTCCAACACAAACAAACAACAATCGCATGAATCGATGACTGTGATGTATCTTATCAAGGTTGACTCATTAGAACAATTAGGAAGGAATTGAAATGAGGCCGTTACTCGTATTCTCGGGCTCGTATGTTATTCTGTTTGTTCTTCACATCCTCTTTGCTGCAAACGATTTGGACGTACTCTTCCGAATCGTTGCGATGATGTTGGTTTGCATGACGTTTCTGTGCGGTCCTCTTCTTTGGTTTCTCGATCGAGACACTTCTTCGTCGTCTCTTTACAATTCAAAACTCGGATACGCAGTCAGTTTACCTCTCTCTCTCGGAATCGCTTATGCATTCACTGGGATGGAATTCGCACTCAATGCTAGTATCATCGCCTTGCTGCTAACCTCATTTACGCATGGTGGATGGTTCTTGTTCTTGAAGGGAAAATAAACGCATTGAAGTAGGCAGAACACGTGGTAAGGACATGTCCGATTCCCCAGTTTCGATGCATACTCCAGGAAATGATGATGTTGATAAAGCACCAGAAGCACCTGATCCTGCCGCACAAAAACAAATGGAACAAGCCTACGCTCAAATGAGGCGAAAGATGGCAATGGCCGAAATCGGAAAGAAAATCAAGCACAAAATCATGGTTCTTTCAGGTAAAGGTGGGGTCGGCAAGTCGACGGTTTCAACAGGACTTGCACTCGCTCTTGCTCAGCAAGGTCACAAGGTTGGTATTCTTGACATCGACATCACGGGTCCAAACGTTCCGAAGATGATGGGTCTCGATGGAAGAAAGTTACACGTTGAAGCAGGGCGAATCCATCCTGCTCAAGGTCACCTCGGTGTCAAGGTCATCTCCATGGCGTTCCTTCTTGAAGACGAAGATACTCCGGTCGTTTGGCGTGGTCCAATCAAACTCGGTGCAATCCAGCAATTCATCGGCGATGTTGAGTGGGGCAACCTCGATTATCTGATTATCGACTTCCCGCCAGGGACATCCGATGAACCACTTACAGTTGCCCAATCGTTGCCAGACATTGATGGAATGGTCATTGTTACAACACCACAAGACGTTGCTCTTCTGGACAGTCGTAAATCAATCTCGTTCGCCTCATCGTTGAAAGTACCTGTTCTCGGCGTAGTTGAGAACATGAGTGGCTATACCATTCAAGGCAAAGGGATGCCAGGTTCTGAGGTTGAAATTGCAGCCCCTGCAGGTCGTACCCTACGTGCCACCTGTGACGATGAAGGTCGATTTAGCGTCACTCTCGACATCTTCAAAGAAGGTGGAGGAAAGTCAACAGCTGAGGAATTTGGGGTGCCGTTTTTGGGAGCATTACCGTTCGATCCTGGCTTCGTTCGCGGTGGAGATGACGGAGTACATCGAATTGTGAGTGAACCTGAGGGTGCATCCGCATCTGCATTTTCACATGTAGTTGCTTCGATTCAATCCCAATTGGATGGTTCCACTTCCTCCAGTTTGGAAATCATTTGAGGTCTACGTATGGCTGATAAACCCCTTGAATTGCGACGCCTCGAGCGTCGAGATACAGACATGGAATTGACCTATGAAGACGGGACAACGTTCACTGTTGCATACGATGACCTCCGTCATGCATGCCCATGTGCAAAGTGTGCACCACTTCGCAACGAAGAAGAGACGAGCATGCAACTTCGACGCACGGTCGAGGCCCTTCCAAAACAAAAGCCGTTGGTGCGTACAGTCGGTAATTATGCCGTTTCTTTTGAATGGGAATCAGGATGTTCAAGCGGAATTTATCGATATGAACGAATTTGGGATCTTGCACATCGCCGTGATCCTGACCGTGGACGTCCTTACGTTCACGGCGCTTGGTGATTCACGTCCTTCAGCCCGAAATCATGTGCTGGTTTCTTGAGCACAAGCCATCACCCTGCATTTAGGAGGCATTAGGATGGATGGCGTCTATCTCACTTGGCTCATCTCGGCATTAGCCGTTGGTGTCATCCTTATGCCGTACTTCAAACCACCTTGGGCGAGGTTGACACTGACTGGGTTTGTCGATTTCATCCGTCGTTACTGGTTGCACTTGTTAATCGCCCTCTCGATATACAACGCAAAGGATTTCCTTGACCAAATCGATCGAATCTTGATGGCTCGAACAGGCTTGGATATGACTCCTTACATTTATGCCATTGAAGGGGACCTCGTTGTTTGGTTCCAAGACACCTTCCGGGCAACGTGGCTTGATATCTTCATGACTCATTTCTACATTGCAGGATTCATGTTTATCACGTATGCATCTATCTTCTATGTGACCTACTTCGATGATCGCTGGATGGCTGATCGCATCTCATTGTGCATTGCTTGGGTTTATCTTCTCGCAATTCCGTTCTACTTGTTTTTCAACGTGAGAGTTACTGGATTTTACATCGAAGATATGGATGCAATCGCCTACACGCTTAATCCAGAGATTGAGGATTGGTTCCGTCGTATTGATGCGTTTACAAATTGCATGCCTTCCCTACACATTGCAGTTCCATTTGCCATTTGGCTGACATTCCGGAGATACGATCATGACGGTCGTTGGCATCGATATCAAAACATGGTTTTGATTTACATCATCCTTACATCATTTGCAATTATCTATCTCGGTATCCATTGGTTTGTTGATATCATTGGTGGAATGATCCTTGCAACATTCGCAGTTCACTTGACGGACAAAACCACCAAACCTGTTTGGACACTCTTCGATGAACGTACCATCAATAGTCGTCTAGCAACCGTTTTGACTCGTCCTGGTCATTCACTGTCCTTCGTATTCAGTCGAGTAAAAGCATACTTTGCGAAGCTAATGAAACCAAGCAGTACGGAGACTGGAACATTCATTGTAGTGATTCTTATCTTGACAGGTGCAGTCATTACTTGGGATTTAACCCACAATGAACTTCCAGCAGAAGGTGTACAATCTGCTCAAGGTGCTGTTGCATCTGAAGGTTGGTTGGCAACCATGGATAATCAATCTGGCGAGGCAATTGTACTGATTCACGATGTATCGGATCCATTGAGTGAACCCAATACTGTCGATCAACCCTTGATGCAACTCGATTCTCCGTACGCCTTGTATGAGAATTATCTTGCAGTTGCCAATGATACTGAACTGCGTCTTATCGATGTCGAAAAGCCAAACAATGCTCTTCTTTACCAGCAGCATGAAGGAATCCAGTCGTTACAAATGACAGCTCTACAAGGCAAGCCAGTGGTTCTATTCATTGCAGGAGATGTCCTTCATGCCGTTGACCTTGATGGTGATACGGTGCTCACTCCAACCCTACCCAACGGTGAAACAGTCAAACTGATGTCCGTATCCGGTATTGAACTCCTCTTGGTTTCAAATCAACAGCCAACAGTACTGCGACTTGGATCCATTGGAACCTCAGGTTCTCAAAATATTGTAGTGAACGCATCAACGACAACTGAGCAAAATCGTGTTCTCGAAGAATGGGGACAAACCGTTGATGAACTTAATTCAAGCATTGAGCAAATTTCTTTTGATTCACAACACATTGCTGTTCGAGTCAATGTATCTGCCCTAGATCGATTGGTATTGTACGATCGCTCAACTGGTGAACAATGGCTTGGCTTTGACCCAATTTTCCCCGTTGGAAACATTTCTCTTGGTTACGGCTATGTTGTATGGGAAGCGAAAGACCATTACAATCCATTGAGTTTCGCAGACAAGTATGGTGATTGGGAGATTCATCAATTGTATCTCCTCACGAATTATTCAGAACAGTTGACGTCGGATACAATCGATCAAATCAATCCAATTGCACTTGATGGTGGTCTTGCCTACATCGAAGTCGAAACCGATGGAGAAGTGACAATCAATGTCCTGAATCGAGGGACTGAACTTGCAACATACTCGAGTGTCGTTCTTCAATGGTCGGTCATCTTACTGATCGTGTTGACGTTTATCTTCATCTTGCAACGACAGAACGAAGAGCAAACGAGTCGAATCATCCATGATAGCGTACTCGAGTCCGAATAAGCTCGAATCGTTCTATCACATCGTCCATCGAAACAGGGTCTCCGCCAGGGGTTGTTTCTGCAGGGCCAAGGGTGCGTTCACATTCTGCATATCCTTCGAGGACTGCTTCAATCGCTCCTCCTCGATGTGGGTGGGATGCACCAAGAATCTCGAAAAGAACGTGTAAATCAATCCCATACAATTCCGTTTCAAACTCTATCTTGGCGAGGCCAAAATCGATCAAGACTGCATCGTTTTCTGGCGTAATGATGATGTTGTTTGTTGAAAGGTCACCATGCACGATGGCTTGTCGATGAAGCATTCGAATGCTTTTGCCCGCTGTTTTGAGATGTTCAATGACAGTGGTATCTCCAATAGAATCATCGTTCAGAATATCAATGAGCGGTCTGCCTGGGATGTTGCTCATGACCAATTGTTGCTCTTGGATGTCACAATCGTAGAGAATTGGAATGTTAAGTCCACTCTTGTATAGACGTACCATGAGGCGAGCTTCAGCAATCATTCGTCGACGACCCAGTCGGTCGTCCAAATCGGGGTGTCGCCAAGAACGAAGACGTCGTTGCTTCCGTACTGCAGGCAGGCCCATCCATGAACCACGCCATACTTCTGCTTCTGCGCCAAGGTACAGTCGCTCATCAGCAATGAATGCCATTGTGACCTTGGAATTCTTCCCTTTTCATAAGGTCAACGCTTGGCAATGGGTTGAAATTAGAAGGCGGTTTGGAAGTATTGATACGCATGTCTATTTCACTTGCTATGTGTGCTGTCGATTTTTCCTCGACATCCATGTCTCCTGAGGACATGGCGATTGCTGAGAGAATTGCTGAATTGAAGCAAAAACTTGGTGACGACCTCTTGATTCTCGGTCATCATTACCAACGAGATAGCATTGTCATGCATGCTGATTTCCTCGGCGACTCCTTCATGTTGAGCCAAAAAGCAGCAGAATCAGATGCCAAATACATCGTATTCTGTGGAGTGCATTTCATGGCTGAATCAGCGGATATCCTTACTTCAGAAGACCAAGTGGTCATGCTTCCTAATCTTCGAGCCGGATGTTCCATGGCAGACATGGCAACACTTGTCGATGTAGAGGAGGCATGGTCTGAGATGATTTCATCGACGGACCTTCTCGATCCAATCAACAAAGAGGACCCCATTTCTCCTGCAATGGAAGGTGAATCCTATCTTGTGCCGGTCACATACATGAACAGCAGTGCTGATCTGAAGGATTTCGTTGGACGCCATGGTGGTATCGTATGCACGTCCTCCAATGCAGAAGGTGTCTTGCAATGGGCGTTTGAACGAGCAGGGCCAAAAGGAGCAGTACTTTTCTTCCCAGACCAACACTTAGGAAGAAACACCGGTCTCCGAATGGGAATTGCCGAGGAACAAATGCCAACCTGGGCGCCCGATATAGGTGCCAGCTCTGACCTCAATGATGCTCGAATCATCCTTTGGCACGGTTTCTGTTCAGTCCACAAGAGGTTCAAACCAAGTCAAATTGCTGATTTCAGACAGCGCCATCCTGATGGTGTCGTTGTTGTTCATCCTGAATGCCCCAAGGAGACGGTTGAAGTTGCAGACGCCAACGGTTCGACACAATACATCATCAATTTCGTCAACGATCTTCCAGAAGGTTCCACCGTTGCAATTGGGACGGAAATCAACATGGTCGCTCGTTTAGCTGACGACCATCCGGACAAGCATATCGAATGCCTCGACCCAGAAGTTTGCCCATGTTCAACAATGTACATGATTCATCCAGCATACTTGATGGATCTCCTTGAAAAACTTGAAGATGGACAAATCCACAACCAAATAACCGTTACAAATGAGGTGCAGGAAGGTTCCTTGCTCGCATTGGAGCGCATGCTTAGCATTCGTGCTTGATTACTCTGCAAGTCTTCGGAGTTCTTCCACGCTACGAACTTCTGCAAGATAAATTTGTTCGATAGCGTCGTGCAAGTCAGCCTCACCTGCTTCTTCGATCATTGGAATTAGTTCACCGTAAACTTCAGCAGCCTTTGTTTCTGTTTTCAATGACTCTGCGAGCATGTCAAGGTAAGAAGAAACGTGTTCAATCGGCATTTGGTTTCGTTCTGTAACAGCCACGCCGCCAAGTTTGACGATGGCGGATCGAACGATGTTGGAATGAACCATCGATTCGTTGGCCTCAGCAGTAAAGTGAGGTTCAAGCTGAAGCCGATGAATGCCTCGTATGTATGCCGCATAGTGGGCATACATATTGATAGCACGAAGTTCCCATCCGAGTGCTTCGTTCAATTTTGCAATCAAGTGTTCGTTTGTCATCGTCTTCCCCTCATTGTGCTTCCACTTAAAGTTCAGGTTGAACTCAGAACGCTTTCAGAAAGCTTCCAGCCGAGCAATGCGACCAGTGGACAAAGAAGCAACGTAGTGCCAACATAGCCTAGAGCAAGGGTGGTTTGTTGATTCTCAATCATCTGAATTGTTTCTAGGGAAAACGCAGACATGGTGGTTAGCCCACCAAGAAGCCCAGTACCTAAGAGGAGGGCTAAATCCTTGGAAATGACCTGTTCAGCAAGTCCGATTGCAACAGCACCCATCAAAAATGATCCAACAATGTTGACGGCTAACGTCGCCCACGGAAAACCATCATTGGAAACCCACTCAGAAGTCAAATATCGTACGGCTGCACCGATTCCACCACCCAACGCAACCATCGCAACCTGTTGGAGCATGCAGCTTGCTCTGCAACAAAGGCCTTGAAGTTCGTGTCGAAATTGAACCGAAAATCCATCAATAAGGGCCTCCAAGCCAAACCCATGCGAACGGTCTGGTTTATGACAGGAAATTCAGGAAAGGTCCGAGAAGCAAAGCATGCATTGGAACCTTTGGGATTTGATGTGCGGCAACTTGTCATAGATGGTGTTGAAGTCAGTGAGCCACAATGCGATGACTTGGAGGATGTTGCCCGTTCCAAACTGGACCAAGCTCAACAGTATCTTCCCAACTCAAGCGATGCGCTTATGGTCGAAGATGCAGGATTGTTCGTTGATGCTTTGCAAGGGTTCCCAGGTGTTTACTCAGCGTATGTTCTCAACACCATAGGCTGCAAGGGCATGCTGCGATTAATGGTTGGAGAAGCAAGTAGAGGGGCACAATTTGAGGCCGTTGCAGCATTCCTTCTCGATGGAGAAGTTCATGTCTCAAGAGGAATATGTCGTGGTCAACTTTCATTTGAAGCAAGCGGGAACGAAGGGTTCGGATTTGATCCAATTTTTATACCAGATGCGATCGAAGTCGATGGAGATTTCAGTTCAACATCGGGGTTGACATTTGCCGACGTTGACCTTTCTGTCAAGGAACAATTTAGTCATCGACGCAAAGCATTGAACGGTCTTATCGAACTACTCTTGACAACCGAGGCGGCATCATCGTCATAAGCAGGGAGTTCTTGGAGGGAATGATAGGCATGGGGTTCTTACGCAATACAATCGCAATGGCGTTTGTTGCTACCTTGTTGTTCTATTTTGTATCCGTTGGTGAAATGGAAGAGGCTCAACAATGGATCACCATCGGTGTGATGGTGACACTTGGTCTTGGATACATTCTTTCTGGCTCTCCATCGTTTGAACTTCCTGTTCAGCCCAAGGCAGCAGCATCCCCCTCTGCGAACGTTGTTGCAAAAGAGCCTCAGTCTGAGGTGGCCTCTGAAGAATCCGTTACTCCTGAGTCCAAACCTGTCCAGACAATGTCTCTCAAGGAACGTAAAGCCGCTAAGATTCAAGCCGCACAGGAAGCACAACGTGCTGCAATGGCAGCCGCCAATGGCGATGACGAGGTTGTCATGGAAGTCTTACCTATCGTTGAAGTTGAAGCGGTCCACGTTGCAGACGAGTACGTGGTCGAAGTCAGTCCTGAGTCAGTAGAGGAGGCTGACATTCAAGCAACGGTCAAAGAACGTGCTTCCCGACATGAGGAAATTCGAGCGAGAATCGAAGCACGTCGACGCTCTCAGATGGCTGATATTCGCGCATCGACCTCTCGCATGTGGGAAGAGAATGTTGTTCGAGAAGATCTTGTGGCGTTGCTCCAAAACGAAGGCCACGGTATGACAGTTCTCGATGAACCTCTGCAACCTGACCCTGGTCACATTTACGGTGCAACCTTCATCAGAATCGATGATCAAAGAGTCCTCAAATACCGTTCTCAACTCGATGCAGGATTTGAAGCGGTTGATTCTCCAAAAGCAGAGCCTGAGCCATCACTCTCCGACCTTCCTCCATTAATCGGTCCTGACGGAAACCCACTTCCATTACCTGATTTACCGAGCCCCTCTGGAGCTCTTGCAGCATTGAAGATGGAAATGGATGAAGATTGAGGACTGCTGATGGAAACTGCAGACCAAACCTTCTCATTCAACAAACGACGTGCATTGGTGGGCTTGACACTTGTTGGCATTGCTCCGACCGTATCAGTCGTTACAGGATTTGGATTGAACGCAGGCCTCCTTGGATCATTGGTATTCATTTTCACCAAATTGTGGATGTTCGGATTACCCGCATTCTGGTACCTCAAGGTCGAAGGTGGTGTACGTTCCTCATCACTACCAAGTAATGGAGGTTGGATGGTCTCCACATACCTTGGATTGGGCATGGCATTTGTCATCTGTATAGCTTACTTCCTCTTGGGCGATCTTGTCTTACGTGCAGAAGATTTAGCTGAAATTCTTGAACCGTTCGGGCTTACTGTGCCATGGAAATTAGCAGTTGGAATTGTGTTTTGGATTTTCATAAATTCAGTACTGGAGGAGTATGTTTTTCGATGGTTTATCACATCAAAACTTGAAGAGGTCGTTGGAGGTACATGGCTGCCAATATTCCTCTCGGCTGGAATTTTTACACTCCATCACACCATCGCATTAGCCTTCTTCATTGATCCACTCGGCAATGCATTAGCATCTCTTGGAGTATTCACTGGTGGCGTTATATTCTCCTGGATTTACGTGCAATATCGTAGCGTTTGGGTTGTATGGGTCGCCCATGCCATTGCCGATGTTGCGATTTTTGCAATCGCTTGGCACCTTATTGTTGGCTTCTGATTACTCGTGTTTCCATTTTGGCTGCTCTCGGTTGAGATATGCCTTGACTCCGATTTCTTTATCCTCAGAATTGAATAAGTTCGCAAAGGCTTTTGCTTCTGTAGCAACACCTTCTGTCAAGCCTTCATCGAGAGCGGAACGGAGTGTTTCTTTGGCAACCCTGAGCGTATTGCTGGATTTCGTGGCAATCAAACAGGCCATGTCTAATGCCCTTTGCTTCAATTCCTCTGCATCAACAACATGGTTCACTAAACCGATGCGTTGTGCTTCCTCAGCTCCAATCATTTCTCCTGTATAGACCATTTCGAGGGCCTTGCCGTAGCCTAAAAGAGAAACGAGACGTTGGGTGCCACCGTATCCAGGGATAAGTCCGAGGTTGATCTCAGGAGTGCCGAATTTCGATCGAGTACTTGCGATACGGATGTCGCAGGAACAAGCGACTTCAAGACCACCGCCAAGTGCAAATCCATCGACCATTGCAATCGTTGGTTTACTTATGTTCCACAATGCTTCAATCGCATTATCTGTGAATTTCACCGTGATTTCTTCACTGCCTGCACCAAGAAATTCGGTAATGTCTGCACCTGCAGCGAATGCATTTGGTTTTGCTCGCCTACCTTCCTCTGGCTCGAGAGGTTGAGCCCCGGTAATGATGATGCAGCGAACCAAATCCTCTGCCTCCCCCCAAGCGACCATTTCCTTCATCGCTGACGTAACATCTGCATTCAGTGCATTCAACTTGTTCGGGCGATTGATGGTAACTAAGGCAACAACGGTCCCATCTTCACAATCGTCAACGGTTAGGGTTTCGATGGTCAGAACATCAGATTGAGGTGGCGTCATACAAGTCGCTGGTGAAGGAAGTTCAAGAGTTCACCGATGCTTCACTTACCTGGTTCAAGCAAGCAATGAAAACCCGAAGTAAGTTCGTTGAGCCATGGGCGAAGACTCGCAACCACTTGTGCGCGCAGTCGACATGGGTAAGAGGTATGGCGAATTTATCGCACTTCACCCACTCAACGTCGAGGTTTATTCCGGTGAGTTTTTTGGCGTATTTGGTCCCAACGGCGCAGGAAAGTCAACCTTCATCAAACTCTTGACTGGACAACTCCAACCATCGATTGGACAAATCGAAGTGTTGGGCGTTGATGCAAAGCAATCCCCTCAGAAACTCAAGGCGAACATTGGGATTGTTCCCGAATCTGAATCGCCTCCGTCCTTTTTGACGCCTACGGAGTTTCTCCAATTCGTTGCACGGTTACGCGGTCTTGCCAATCTCGATGAACAGGTTGAGTATTGGCTGGATTGGTTTGGCTTGCAAGAGAAGCGCGATACAATGTGCAAGGATCTCTCCAAAGGGCAGCGACAGAAAGTTATGCTCGCTTCCGCATTTATCCACAAACCCAAACTGTTGTTTTTGGACGAACCGTTTGCAAATCTCGATCCAATCTATCAACGGAAATGCAGGGAATGGTTGCTTGATCACGTAGCAAAAGGAGGCACAATTTTCCTCTGTTCTCACGTTCTTGAGATGGCAGAACGCATGTGCAATCGTATGGCGATCATCAATCACGGTCGTGTTCTTGCTGCTGGAACGGTATCAGGGCTCAAAGAATCTGAGCAGGAAACCTTGGAAGACGTCTTCATTCGACTTGTTGGACATTCCATCGAAGAGGTTGAACGTCACACTGAGGAAGGAATTGGCACAGAGGAGGAGTGAACATGTCCACTTCAAGCATCATCTCACGAGATTGGGATGAGGTTATCGAGACGTATGACAACAATTCCACGCCTTCTTTGGGAACATCAGCAGGAGGCGTTCGTTTGCTTGAACCTCAGCGAGGATTTGCGGCATTTGCAACGACGTTTCGTTTCATGTTCCGAGAAGAATGGCGAGAAAACATAGATTTTGCAAAGAAGCGACAGGTCGTCTTGTTTCCTTTATTGTTAACACTGGTCACCATGGTAACAACAATTGGATTACAATTTCTTGTTGGAGATTCGGCAGCACAATCCTCGGATATGGACGCCAAATCGTTCACATGGGATCAACTGCGATTCGGATTGCATCTCCCGTTACTGTTCTTCAGTTTGGGAATGGGTACGTTCGCCTTCCGAGGGCGAGAAGCGATTTCTCAACGAGATGGAAACAAGAACCATCTCATCGCAGCTCCTGCAATCCAACCCCTTCCAAATTCAATGGCGCATTACGCATTCTTTGCCAAGGAACTGGTCTATTACGCTCTCCTTATCCTAACACCAATCGTTTTCGGAATGTCCCTTGGAATCGTGTTGGGTGAATTCGGTTCAGTTACAACTCCGCTTAAGTGGTCATCCCTGCCTTGGACATGGTTAGCGATGTTCACGACTATTGCCCAGGGTCTTGCCATCTCGTTTCTTGGCTCCTCCCTTTGGATGCGAGGCCGGCCGTTTACGATTTTTGGACCAATTCTCATCGTGTTTTTGGGTATTGCAGTCGGAATAGGCCTCATCGATCTAGAGCTTGGCCTTTGGGGACTTGCAATTCAACGTGAACAAGCATTGTGGATTGCGATTGCCTCCCTTATTGGATGTGCACTGATAGGATTGGTTTCAGCGGCCCTTATTCTCGATGATTTTGAAGCAAAAGTCATTGAGCATGCTGATTTGTTTGAACCGTATTATGGCCGGATGAATTTCCTTGGTCGTGGCGAAGTACGTTTGTTGGTTGCTAAAGAATTCGTAGACTTGCGTAGGTCAGGAGCCTTGAAGAAAATGACGGTTTCGTATTCAATTCCACTTCTCGTTCTTCTTGGAATGGCTTGGCTGGTCGATTTCGCAGAGGCTCCAATCCCCATCAATCTGCTATCCTATGCCCCGTTTCTTGGATTCTTTGGATTCAATTTTTATTCATGGTTGACAGCTCTCGACTCACCAGATTTCATGAACGGACTTCCCTTGAGCGTCCCACAATTGATTCGAGCAAAGGTCGTGGTTTATTTCCTAGCAACCTCGTGGATTTCGCTCATTTTCCTTGTTGTTATGGCATGGCGTTTGGATGAATGGGGGGCTCTTCCGATCGGCATTATCATCATGTTTGCAAACTCGATCTACATCGTTGCCCTCACGGCGTTTTTGATGGGATTGAGACCCAACAAGGCCATCTTCGATGGTGCAATCATGACCAAGTTTTGGATTGGAACAGTGTTCCCTCTCCTCATGCTGTTTCTTCTTTCCTTCACACAAGGAGATACTGAATTCTACCAGAATTGGTTTTCACAAGTTCGGGAGAGCGGCCTTGATGCTGAATCGGTTACCTTCGATAGTGAACAGATGCAACAAGGGTTCTGGGGGATGCTTGGCGTTTCATTGGCCTTGATTGGTGCAAGTGGTCTTCTGTGGAAGTTGATGGACCGACGTTGGGGCAAATCGCCCTTTGATAACTAACAACATTGATGAGTCCTCGCCTCAGCGTTTCAAGCATGAGTCGGGTTTTCGCTGTCTGTGGCATGCCGGGTTCAGGCAAGGGCGAATTCGCTCAAATCTTCACCAATGCAGGGATTCCAGTTCGTTCAATGGGAGACATGGTTCGCGAAGAAGTCGCTCGCCGAGAGCTCGAAGTCGTTCCAGAAGTGTTTGGTCAAGTTGCGGCCGATCTTCGACGCGAATTTGGGGAAGATGTTCTCGCAGTTCGCTTGACGGCGGCAGTGGATGATTTGCTTCAAACACATCCGTTGGTCTTGATCGATGGTCTTCGGGGTACGGCAGAATACAGTGTCTTCAAATCAACATGGGGCGAACGATTCCAATCGGTTGCTATTCATACGGACAAGGAGATTCGCTTCTCAAGAATGATGGCCAGAGGTCGCAGTGAAGACGGTGGGACTGCCACCTTTGAGGCTCGAGACGAGCGTGAGAAAGGTTGGGGATTGGAAGAACTCATCAGCCAAGCAGATGTGCTGGTTGAGAACAACGACGATTTAATGCAATTTCAGAACCAAATTCGGTCCTGGCTGGCTACGCTCATCTGAGCCTCTCGTCCTCGTTTGGCAACCAAAGGTTATAGTCGGGCGCAACCTCTCAAGGAACGTCTCGGCGGTGTTTTGTTATGGCTAGGAAAAAAGGTGGGGGCGGACGAGGCCGACAAAGAGCACAACAACGTGCACAATATGACGAGCTTGACAAGTACCCTGTCATGCCTCCCCATGCCTTTGCGCGTATCGTTCGTGACAAGCGAACTCTCAACATCATTTACCAAATCATTGAACCACCAATGACCAAGAAAGAGCAAGAACAACGTGAAGAGATTATGGACATCTTCATCCGTTCACTTACGGCCAACATCGAAGAGATTGACGGCAACCCTGAGGCTTACCTTCGTACTGCGATGGACAAGGTCATCAAATCGTACGGAATGAAAATCACTAAGAAGTCGAAGTCCAAACTGTTCTATTACATTCGACGTGACCTCATTGGCTACGGTCAAATGGATGTTCTGATGAATGACGCGAACGTTGAGGATATTTCCCTCGACGGAACAGGCGTGCCGATTTTCGCATATCACCGAAAGTTCGAATCTGTTGAGACCACCTGTGTGTGGGATACGGACGATGCACTCGAATCGTACGTTATCAAACTCGCACAACGTTGTGGTAAGCACATCTCTGTTGCGGATCCGCTGCTTGACGCTACGCTGATGGACGGTTCTCGTATCGTTATGAAACTCGGTCGAGAAGTCTCGACTCGTGGTTCAGCGTTCTGTATTCGTCGGTTCAAGGATGACCCGTTCTCACCAGCGGATATTGTTGCATTCCGAACCATGTCCTCGTTGATGGTCGCATATCTTTGGATTGCCTTCCAGAATGAAGTTCCTATGCTTTTTGTCGGTGGTACTGCTTCTGGAAAGACAACAACCCTCAATGCAATGTGTATCTTTATTCCTTGGCAAATGAAGATTGTTTCAATCGAATCCACTCGTGAAGTTAACATTCCACAACCAAACTGGGTTCCGGGTCTCACAAGACAAGGGTTCGGTGGGGAATCGAGTGAAGGTGAAATCGGGGAGTTCGAGTTGCTCAAGGCCGCGTTACGTGAGCGGCCGGAATACATTATTGTGGGTGAGATTCGTGGTGCTGAAGCATATGTTCTGTTCCAAGCAATGGCGACCGGTCACTGCGCATATTCGACAGTTCACGCAGACTCCGTTCCATCGCTCGTTCACCGATTGGAGAACAAACCGATTGACATTCCACGAGTTCTGCTACCTGCGCTTGAAGCATGCGCAATTCAGATTCAAACTCGTATCAATGGACGACGTGTTCGACGAACAAAGCAAATTGTCGAAATTGTTGGTATCGATCCAAACTCGATGGAAGTTATCACCAACGAAGTGTTCCGTTGGGATGTCTCTTCCGACGACTTCATCTTTAGTGGAAAATCCTACGTTCTTGAGAAAATTATGGTCAAGATTAACTTCTCACAAGATGAGATGCGCCGTGAGTTGAGAACTCGTAAGCGTATTCTTGAGTGGCTTGTTCTCAACGACATTCGAAAGGCGGACCAAGTATCGCAAATCGTTACCGAATACTACGTTCGTCCAAATGAAGTTCTTGCACGTGTTGATGGTCTACGCTGAGGTGAATCAATGGATCTAACCGCCTGGCAACGCATCTGTCATCGCCTCCTCGGTGGTGTGTTCAAGAAGCGTGCTCGTGCTGACAAGGAACTATCAGATAACCTTGTCAAAGCATCGATGCCGATGATGCCTGAGGTTTACATGGCTACAGTCTTCGTGACAACATTCGTCATTACTGCCTTAGGCATTGGATTCGTAGCCCTGTTCTTCGTTCCTGAAATCGGAGTTATCGATCTCTGGGAGAGCCAGCAAGACCCCACTACAGAAGCACCTTGCTTCGAATGGGAATATTGGTTCCCTGATCAAATTGATGAATCGAAACCAGGAAACGGCTGTCCAGACTACAAGACCCAAGTTTTCCCACCGGTTCTCAAGGTCCTCCTCGTCACTATAGGTGGAGTGATTGTTCCGTTTGCAGCTTGGAAATTCAACAAGGGTGGAGCTCAACGTGAGGCCAAGCGTCGAGGTGACATGATTGAGAAGTATCTCCCGTACGCTGCTTCCTATACTGCTGCTATGTCTGCAGCAAATGCAACTCCTGCCAAGATTTTCCGTTCTCTTGCTATGAACAAGGACATCTACGGTGACGTTGCAGATGATGCTGCGATGGTCTATCGTGACGTTACATTACTCGGGTACGACTTGATCACCGCGATGAAACTCAGTGTTGATCGTGCTGCTTCGGTCTGGCTTACCGAATTCTTCCAAGGAATGGTTGGTACCCTCACTGCTGGTGGCCAATTGAAACTCTACTTCTTGAACCGTGCAGAGCACTACATGCGTGAGAACAGGACACGCCTTGGGCAGTTCCTCGAATCGATTGCTTTGCTGGCAGAATCCTACATTGTCGTCGCTGTTGCAATGCCTTTGTTCCTGATTGTTATGCTAGTCATTATGTTCTGGGTATCCGGTTCAGGTGCAGAGATGTCTGAAGGAATGCTGTACGGAATCGTCCTTGGTTTCGTTCCAATGATTCACGTTGCTTACGCTGTACTCGTGTACACCTCAAGCAAAGAACAGGATATGTAGGGGGTGACAAAACTTGGCTCGAAAGAAGAAGAACAAGATTGTCGTCAACCTCGACTTGCCGAAAGACGACTCAACCATGACCAAGTTGTATGGTATCCTGTTCGTCTCGATTCTTCTCGGTATGACCACCGCCGTTGTCTGGGCGACCAACTCTGGATTTATTCCTACCACAAATGGCGAACCTATGTTTACCAATGTAGCATGTGGAATCATCACTGGTGACAATGAGGCCTTCAATGGCAATACCAAGCCAACCTACGCCCAGAATCAATCATGCTCGCTTCTTCAAGACAGCCCTGATGTCGTAACGTGGACTGATGAACCATGGGAGGAAATCATGTTCCGTGGGAAAAATTTCGATGTTCCTGGTGTTGATCCACAGGTAACCGGCGGGGAAGTCGTTCTTCAACCGATGACCTTGACGTGTGAAGCTCAAGCGAGTGAACCAGCGTTGTATACGGTTGCAATCCGTAATCGAAATGGTGAGGTTTTGGATTATTATCTC
The DNA here is from genome assembly GCA_002722615.1 of Methanobacteriota archaeon. GTDB lineage: Archaea > Thermoplasmatota > Poseidoniia > Poseidoniales > Poseidoniaceae > MGIIa-L2. The sequence goes on from PBMQ01000035.1 coordinate 66,878, forward strand.
GGAAATACCGGTGTTACTTCTGATGAATGCCTCATCGAAATGAACAACATCGAGGCAGGAAAGCGCTACGAGATTGCTGTTCAATCCGACACAGAAAACGTCTATCTCGATGAATTTTCATTCACGATGGAAATTCAGTATTTTGATGGAATACCTGCAAACATGAACAATAAGTCGCTTTGGATTGGTCCTGAAGTAAGTCTTGGTCCATTGAGTGTCCACCCAACCATTTTCCTCAACTTCTTTGGATTAATGTTCTTCTTCTTCCTCTGGCCAGCATCGTTCTATTGGGAAGGCGTTGAAAGCAGGAAGAACGAGATTGAAGAGAAGTTCCCTGATTTCCTGCGTGACCTTGCTGAGTACTGGAAAGGTGGTCTTTCCATGACGGTTGCAGTTCAAACACTTGCAACATCGGAATACGGTGCCCTGAATGACGAAGTCAAGAAGATGAGTGATCAATTGTCTTGGGGTATCAAGTTCAGTGACGTTATTTTGCAATTCGCCGAACGTGTTGGAACACCGTTGGTCAAACGTGCAATTTCCCTGATTTCTGAGGCAGATCGTGCCGGTGGTAAGATTTCAGATATTCTTGTTACTGCAGCAAACGACTCTCGTGAAATCAAGTTCCTTGAAGGTGAACGGAAACGGGCAATTGGTTCCTACATTGCTGTTATTTGGACGTCGTATTTCGTTTTCCTCGGGGTTATCGTCGTTCTTTCAACGGTCTTTATTCCTGCTATCGCAAATTCAAACTCGTCCGATGATGGTGGCGGTGGACAAAACATTGGAAACATGAAGATTCGGAATGTCGATCCGTTGTTTTTCTTGACAATTTTCTATTACGGAGTTACCATGCAAGCAATTGGTAACGGATGCATGGCCGGTTTGATGGCAACTGGACGGTTTTCTGCAGGATTCAAACATTCAGGGATGATGATCCTTGTTGCACTGGTTGTGTTCAATGTTCTCGCGTTCTCTCCAAGCCTCATTGGTATTACTGAAACACCAGGGCTGAATCCATCGGTAGGAACGTTCGTACCCGCGCCTCTGAATCTTGGGGGATAATGCTGTGCGTAAGGACGAAGACGCACAAGTCCACATTCTTGAGATGTTGACGCTCTTTTGGCTTTTTTTTATGTCAGCGACCTTCCTCATTCGAGTGAACGTTCCTGATGCTCGGTCTGTAGCGATCGATGCTTCCTTGGAATCTGCTGGAGAAGATGCAATCACTGCTTCAATGGCTCTTCCACCGGAACTTACAGGAGAGAGTCGTCTGCATGAACTTCTTTCCGAAGATTCGTTTGACGATGCTTGTTCAATCCTGCAAGATATGCTTCCCGTAGGTAAAGAAGCGAATTGCTGGCTTGCTCAAAATGCGATGCCTGCTACGCCGTATGGCGAAGTTGGAACGCCGAATGGGGCAACGGTTACTGTGCATCAATTGCTTGTTGTCGATACGGATGTATGGACAATTAGTCTCGATGTTTGGTCACGTGGAGGTGTGTCCTGATGCAACCCTCGCTGAAAGATGACAAGGCCCAGATGTTGCTCGCAACAGGTGTTGTTCTCATGATGTCCTTGCTGTCAATGGCAATCTTCGCCATCAAACTCGCAGGAATGTCCGTTCCACACGATGTGGCGAGTGACGCTGTTATCCAAACCTCGCAAGATGTTGAAGCATCTCTCCCCGATCTTGTAGAGGCAAGAGCAGAGGTCTGGTACGACAACGGAGTTTCAGCTCTTGAATCGGTCACTCAAGCGATGGATTCCTCCCATGAAGACCTTCTCCATCATGGAGAAATTAGCGGTATTGAAGTGAAACTCATCAACATCACAATCACCGACCTAGGTTCAAATCAAATTCAAGTCGATGCTGAACTCGGTGTCTCTGATAGTGATGCAATGCTCAAGAAGCCGATTCTGTTCGTTGTCGAACTGTGAGTTGCTTCATGGAATCGTGTCTGGTTTATATTTGGTCGAAAACAGAATCACTATGAAGCGATGCGACCGGTGTTACGCACCCCTTTTTGGTTCTCGATGCACACGTTGCAACTCAAGTCAACGAAGGAAAAGATGTGAACGTTGTGGGTCATCATCTTCTATTGTCGGCAATCCTGATTCAGGATTGAGGGCACTGTGCCGTTCCTGTAGAGAGAAATAGAGGTCAGGAATTTCGTTCATTCCAAGCAAGATTAAGGAAGTGCTTGATTCGTTCAACATCACTTCCCCATGAAGGGTCAACAACAGACCATGAGGCGATCTTGGCTCGCTCCTGAAGACCTTCTTGGATTCGACGAATCCGATCAAAGCCCGCAAGATATCGATCAGCTCTTCGATAGGAATGCGCATCACGAGATTTGAGCATTTGACGATGCTTCTCTTCGGATTCAACTTGCATCAACAAGCCAACTGCAATCCCTCCACCTTCCCTCCAAGCCCGCAACAATCGGTCACTGGGGACGATATGAACACCTTCAATCAACAAATCAATCCCTTCTCGGCGAGCACGTTCAATTGTAGCAGAAATACCAGGTTCAACGGATTCACAGGTACGTTGCCAATCGATGACTGGTTCCCCATTCTCACCGCGCGAAAATGAAGATCGATGCAATGCCGGATCCTCATCCACATCAATGCAGGTACGCATGATTTCCCGAATTGCATCCGTTGATAGAATTCGAGAGAAACCAGATGCGGCCGCAATCTCTCTCGCAGCCGTTGACTTTCCAACCCCAGTAGCGCCGGCGAGAATCAACAATCGAGGTGCAACAGTACTCATCGACTTAGCCGACTCTGTTGCAAGACCAACACGTTCGACCATGCATCGAGTTGTAGCATTCACCTCATGAGTCTATTGGGTCTTGGATACAGATTGAATCGTTCTTTCAGGGCAAAGGAATCAACCGAATCGCTCATGAGGTTCATCGATGTGGAAAGTACATGGACGAGAAACAGATGTACATTGATGGCCAATGGTGCGCATCCTCAGATAACAACACCCACAATGTTCTGAACCCAGCAACGGGCGAAACGATTGCAACAACACCGAAAGCAACCATCGACGATGTTAACCGCTGTGTTACTGCATCAAAAGCGGCATTCGCTGACAGAAGTTGGAGTGCAATGGATCCAGCAGAACGTGGCCGAATGCTCAACCGTATGGCACAAGCAACCTATGCCAACGCAAAGGCACTCGCAGCAATCGAAAGCAGCAACAACGGCAAGACCTTCCGTGAGGCACTCTCTGAAATCCGTTATGGTGCATGG
>PBMQ01000036.1 GCA_002722615.1 Methanobacteriota archaeon
CACAGTTTAGTAGCTCGGATCTAACTTTTGCAGACTTTGAAGACGCCGACGTCTCGGACATCTACTTCTATTCATGCACTTTTTCATCCACGAAGTGGACTGATGGTTCAGTCGTAAACTCAGATCCAACATGATTAGTTAGGGCGTCCACATCACAACTTGAAAATCCGGGGCCCCATAGATACAGGCAAATCGTTTGGAACACAGGCACTCTCAAAATTCAAAAGAGGCCCAATTGGAATTCTCATTTACGTTGTATGTGAGATTATTGCCTTGTTCTCATTAAGAAGTGCAGGTGTATTTTAGGCACATTTACAAGGGGTCATCCATAATACCCATGTAAACGAAATTGCGGAAACAGGGGATTACCGTTCGCCCTGTTCGTGCCTACCCTTTGCTTGGTTCTTGGGAGTCCAATGGACATCCCATTAAGGTGTTAATAGTGTCCCGACACATATTCCTAACATGAGAATTCTAGCGAGTGTTTTCTGTGGCTGGATGGTATGGTTCTGCTTTGTGACCTGGCAATTAGCCCATCCAGAAGTCGCATTGTTAGCAGGAATAATGGGTGTTTTCGTTTGTGAGGCAAGCATTCACCGATCAGAACGAAAGGGTTTGCAGAGAGAGCGTCTACACTTACGTCAGCAACTCAGTTTATCTGCTCACAACATCAACCAATTGCAAGATTCCTTGACAAACGTCCAGGCTGAGCTACATCGAAGGGACATCATTGGCACGCCAGCGGCAAGAGAGTTGTTGAAGCGACAAGAAGAGGCAATGAACGCTCAATCTTCAGCATTAGAAGATCGAACGAGTCGCCAGGACCGTATGTTCGTTGCGATGGAGAGGCTTCTTGCCTTTCAAACAGAACAGACTGCTGCAATACAACAGAATCTTGCTGAATTACTAACTCAGTTGGCTTCAGAGCCACGTCAACATGTGACGATGACCGATAGTGTACTCGTCCAGAATCATGAGGAAGAGCGTATGCGAAGACAATTACGAAGAATGAGTGATGAATTTATTGCAGAATTGTTTGACTAGCGGTATCTTGAGAACCCAAGGATGCTTGGAGGATTCATGGCGACCAAACGCGAGCGTGCTGTTGCCATTCTTGATGCTGTTGAATCCAAGGCTCGATTGAAGAGTAGAACGGTGATTGGTTTCGGAATCGCAGTCATCTTTTTGATTGCAGTAGCTTACATCACAATCTGGCAATTTGCACTTGGAGGGGGCCTTCTTATCGCCCTTCTTTTGCAAATGACTCATGAACGCATGACTGTCGCCGCCGATGCAATGATTGAGGAAAACATGCAGAAACTTGGATGGAAACTCGAAGCTCTGGATGATGAAGATTCGATGACGAAATTACGAGAGCTTGCAAATCGAAATGAGGGTTGAGAATGGTCTCCGTCCCACGAGGAATCCATTCGTACCAAGCACTTCGAAATCGATGGATGCTTTCAGTTGCTGTCCTTGGAGGGATAGGCGCTGTATTCGGCTACTTGTTGACAGCATCTATGCTAGTCACTGCAACAGGATTTCTTTTTGGTCAAATTATTGCTTTCTTCGATTATTTTCGACTACGAAAAGCAACGGACATCTGGATTGAAGAAATGTTGAGTGATTTGCACCTCGATGTCGATGAATTGGGAACTCAACTTACTCCAGCGCTTGTTCTTGAGCGATGGGAATCCCAGATGAAGAAAGAACGGTCCAATCCATTGATGACCAGAGGAAGCGATGAGAGAGGATTCACGTCTGGAATCGTTGAATCCGATTTGGATACTGATCGAGAGTTTACAGAAGCCGAAGAGCGAGAAGAGTATCAAGGACTTGAAGAAGAATTGACTGTTGCTCAGCAGGTCAAAGCAGAAGCGGATCTACGCTATGCAGAACATGCTCAGCAACGCTGGGAGGAGGCTGAGCGTAATGATCCAGATCTTATCGAAGCTGGAGTTGAGCGCCTAGGCGACCTTGTAGCAACCGATTACTTCGAAAAGAATCACGATCAAAATGCAGTTTCCAAGTTGATGGAAGAGACTCAATCTTCCAATGAGGACAGTTGAACCAGCAACTCATCCACTGCGTCTCGTAATCCTCGCATTGTTCCTGATTCAACGACAATTTGGAGTTGGGTTTTCTCTTCATCTTCTTCCGTACTGTACGAATAACTCAAGCCTTTGAGAATTTCAATGAGAGGTTGAGATTGCGAGGTACTTCCTGACCATGATATCACAACATGGTGTTCGGCCGGCATGAGTGTTCGTTAGAATTACCCCCTATGAGGATAATGCATGAAATCAAAAGTTGGCCCCGCAAGGATTCGGCATGGCGGAATCGAATGCTGACCTCCTTGCTGGTGCAGGTGGGTTGGTAACCGATGAGGCACAATCCGATCATAAGGGGCGAAGAGCACTGTTGCTTGTCCGAAACAACGAGGATTGTTCTGAATTTGTCGCACTCGCAGAAACGATGGGAATCAACATTGTTGAACGAATCAATCAGCGCGGTCGAACAGATCCGAAATGGTTCATGGGCCAAGGTAAACTTCAGGATGTAGCAGAAGAACTTCGTTCTGCATCGAAAGGACATCCGTGGTATGGCGTTGACTTACTCTTACTCCATACCAATGCAACGCCTCGACAACTTGTTGGTGTCAACGACGCCGTTGGGTCCGAGGTTTGGGATCGTGTGCGTTTGCTGCTCGCTCTGTTTACAGCCCATGCATCCAGTGTTGAAGCGCGAACGCAGGTTCGAATCGCTCGTTTGCAATCCGATCGCACTGTTTTACGAGAAGTTGTCAAACAACAAACAACAGGTGAACGCGCTGGTTATGGTGGTGCTGGGCGAACCGCTGCAGGTTCGGTACTCACCAATGTGAGTCGCGAATTGACCGCATTGAGAAAGCGGCAAAGAAAGCAAGTGAAATCAGCAGCTGAACGGAGAAGACAAAGGAAACAACATGCGATGACGGTTGGCCTCGCAGGCTATACCAACGCAGGAAAGTCCAGCCTCTTCCGATCTTTATCCGGGAAAGAAGTGCTTGTTGAAGACAGGTTGTTTTCGACGTTAGAGTCTACGCTGGGGCGTCTTGAATCAAGTCCACGTGTACTCTTAGCAGACACGATTGGATTCATTGATGGTTTACCAAATGCAACATTGGAAGCGTTTCGTGCAACTCTTGCGGAGGCAATTGAATGTGACCTACTTTTGCTATTGGTTGATGCTGGGGATGAAATTGATGAAATAGAACGGAAACTCCTCACATCGATTCGAGAGTTGACAGAACGTGCTCTTGATGCCAATGAAACCTCAATTATGGAACGTATTCAACTCGTACTCACGAAAGCAGACACTGTTGAAAACGGATCGTTCGGCCCTATTGAGGCCATGATTTCAGAATATGGTTTTTCCAACCCTCTGATTATTTCGTCCCATTCCGGAGAAGGTTTGAACGAATTACAGTCCGCCATATTGAGTACACTTTTCGGCCCGAAACGCACGCTTGTCATTCATGATGGGGGCGTTGAACAGATGGCTTCGCAAGCCATCCTCTCAAGAGTGTTTGATACCGTCTATGTTCACAATCATGAGCCTGTTCAAAACGGAATAGAGGTTCGAATTAGTGCCTCTGATGAGACCGTTGCAATTCTTCGTTCGACCCACGGTGAACGCATTGAACTCAAGTAGACCAAACGATTGGGGGGAAGTATGAGCGAAGAGGAAGGGGATGAATGGGTTGGCATCGAAGGCCTGCCTGAATCCGAACCTTCAACGATGTTTGCTTCTTCAGACGCAAGCTTTACTATTCCTGATACGACGTTACATCCAATAACAAAGTCAATTGCAATATTTGTCTTGTTCATTGCAGCATCTGGTTTTCTCAACGGATTAGACTACGCTTCTCCAGAATCAGGGCTTGTACAACCGGATGAATTCGTGTACCAATTATCACAAACTGCTCCGCCAAATTCAGCCATGCTCGATGGTATAGTATTCGATCATCGTGGGGAGCCAATCGAAGGTGCAGAAATCAAACTCGAATGGGAAGAAAGAAAGGGATGGTTCAATTCAAGCATCACGGTTACCGATGCAAATGGTTCATTCTCATACGAATACATCAAGCCAGGCTTGGCTCGAATCGATATCACTGTCGAGCAAGGCAACTATACCGACACGCTGGTCGAACGATTGCTTCTCTCTCCACCAGCATTAATCGAACCTTACGGATTTACACGCCTAGATTTCGAGGTTCCATCGCCGGATACCTTTGCAGATGAACCCTGCCCATTCGAACAAGAAACGTGTACAAAACGCTTGATTGACCGTAATGAAGAGCAACGAGAAAATCCTCGAATGGATCCCAGTGCTGCTGGTATTTACATCATGATTGGATATGGATTCATGGGAGTTTCTGTCATTGCCATCGGATTTGTCGTATGGGCATTGCGAAGTGGCTCTGTTGCCGTTTTGAGAATGAGTACAATGTTTGCCTTCTTTGGAATGGGGCATTACTATGCTGCGTGCATTCTTGGTTTAACTGCCTTCTTACTGACGTTCGCAATTCCTAAACGAAGTAAGATTCTGAATACGAATTCAATTGATGCAACAATGCGCTCTTCCTTATGAGGGAAAATGCATCGGGCTTCATGGACCTGACCAATTGCGCATGGATGGTCAGGGAATTGGGAGAACCCGTTAGCTGTGTTCATTTGCTTGATGATGCGTCTATTTTGGTTGGTGGATGGGATGGATGCATCAAATATTGGTCCGATGAAGGCGATCTAATCTGGTCAACGATGGCATCAAACAGAGTTTCTGCAATGGTTCGAAATCAAGATCACGTTTACGTAACATCTGGCTTGGATGTCGTTTGTCTCTCCTTGCGTGATGGTCAAGAGAAATGGAGCATTGCTTTAGAAGGCTCTGCGGATTCTCTTGTTGCTACGGAAGCATGTTTGTTTGCAACATCATCCGTTTATGATATTGAGCACAATGATTTTATCGAATCTGCGGTTTGGGTAATCTCATTTCAAGGAGAAGTGATGAAAGCCCATCGGATGGCTGAACGCCCTTGGACACTTAGCACATGCGACAATGGCGTAATAACCGGAATTGGTAGGCCACTAAACGGCTACATTATTTTTGATGAAAATGGTGACATTGTTGATAGAGAAGACGATTGGGATAGTCCAACAATTTGTGCTACTGGACAGAACAATCCTGTATTCGGTCTGGCTGATGGATCGCTAAGGACTCCCTCTGGAACGATTCTGAAAAAAATGAGTTCTGCGATAACACATGTCGATCAATTTGACGAGTCATACATCGTTGCTGAAGAGAACGGGCGCGTTGAATGGTTCGATGAAAATCGTAATTGGACTTCGAACGGTAGCAAAGTCGTTGCTCTAAGTCATGGTTTTACAATCCAGGACTATCGGACGATATGGATAGCACGATGGAACGGTTCTCAAGGAGAATTGAATGTCAGGTCCGCAGATGCTGGTGAGTTCCTGGCTTCACTTCCTAAAAAGCGAATTCACAGCATTGCTTCGAGTAATGCTCGAATGGCGGTTGGTTGTGAAAATGGCCAAGTCTATGTTTGGGACAAGGTGTTATTTGAGCGCAGGATAAGTCAACCTGTGGAGAACCAATCCGATGTATCGCGGAATGAAATGCTGAAACGCCTTCGAGCATTACGGAAATAATCACTCGATGCTTTCGAGGCGCACAGGGATGTTTACTTTAGTACAAGTGGCATACCATGAATCTTGAGCGTTTGATTGAATTCGATAAACGACGACAATTTTGGCAATCCAAATATGGAATTAATCCGATGCTTCATCTCTAGAAGATTTGGTTGAGGGCAAAGAAGATGTATGTTCGTCTTCAGAGTTGTCATTATGAAGACGAAAGCCATCCTTGTTGCTGGAGGTAAAGGCTCTCGTTTGTACCCTTTTACCCGCTACACACAGAAAACGCTGTTGCCCCTTTACAAGCGTCCAGTCATCGATTATGCTCTCGGAACTATTCGACGAGGTGGGATTCGACGAATTACCATCATTTCAAACGAACACATAGGCCACATCGCAAAGCATGTTGGACAAAGTATGGAAGGTGAACAGATACATTACGTCTTGGAGGAAGAACCGCAAGGTGTTGCACAAGCTTTGCTGCTGGCACGACCTCACAACGAAGATTGTCGTCTGATGATCTATTTTTCAGACAACATCACAACCGTCGAATTTGAGGATCTTGTTCAAGAATTTAAGCAAGCCAAACAACCCCCCGGTTGCCTTTTACTTGCTCGGGAAGAAGCGAATCCACAAGCCTTTGGTGTTGCTGTTCTTGATGAGGAGGGGAAGATCATCGATGTGGTTGAGAAACCAGTAAATCCACCATCAAATCTTGCGATCGGTGGAATTTATCTGTTCGATGAAACATTCTGGAACAAACTTGATGATGCCGTTCAAGAAAAGGGAAATGCTTTCTCAATCTCAGATATCAATCGAGCATATATTGCTGAGGGGAAGGCGAATTTTGTTTCCGTAGGTGCCGAAACGTGGGTCGATTGTGGTACACCCGAAACCCTTCTTCAAGCAAGCATTATGGCGAAGGATGGGAAACTTAACCCACATCCATATCGAAAGAGATGATCATATGAAAATTGGAATCATTGGTGCAGGAATGGTCGGTGGAGCGATTGAGCATTGTTTCGAGCATGCACATGAATTGTTCATTCACGATCCTGTCCGTGGAACCGATTTATCGATCATCACCGACAACGTCGACTTTGCATACATCGCTGTTCCAACGCCTCCTCATCCGGAAACAGGAGCATGTGATACAAGAATTGTTGAAGCAACACTTGACGCGTTACCTAACGGATTTACTGCTGTCATCAAAAGTACGGTTGTTCCAGGTACAACACAACGATACCACGAAGAATATCCGAATCTGAAAATAGCCTATTCCCCGGAATTTCTTGTTGAACGTCAGCGATTGGAGGACTTTGCGAACCAAGATATTCTCGTATGTGGCACACACCATTCTGATGTCGCTGAGCAGGTGTTTGAACAACATCGCCGAGCAGGTGTACTTCGTAGCGACCAAACATTCCACGTTACGCCAACACAGGCTGAGTTGGTCAAATACACCAAGAATACATTCTATGCAATGAAGGTGACATTTGCGAATCAACTCTACGATATTTGTGAAGGTTTAGGCGAAGATTGGTACAAAATCCGTGATGTCATCACTGCGGAACAAGCACAACCGATTGGACCTTCTCACCTTGATCCTATCTTTGGATTAAATCGAGGATTTGGAGGAAAATGTTTACCAAAAGATTCCTTAGCATTGGGCGTTCTTGCAGAACAACTTGGTGTGAAGTACGAATGGATGGATGCCATGCAGAATGACAATGCTCGTTTGCGGTCTATTCTTACTGGAAAACCAAGTGATGTGGTGACCAATGACGACTGATTTCAAGGTTCTGCATAGCCAATTAGCACCTCGAGGTTCATTGGGTCGTTTTGCGCTTGCTGGAGCGTTCAACAGCGCTCTGTTTTACATCGCTTGGACAGTTTCAATGATACTCCTTCCAGAGGCCGATGTGCGAATCCTTTGGGGGACATTCTGGGGATTAACAGGTGTCATGGCACACTTTGTTCATCGGTGGTATACATTCGATAATCACAAATCACTCGCTTGGACGTTACCTGCGGCAATCCCCGTCTATGTTGGAAGCTTGGTTGGTTCAAGCATGAGCATTGGTTGGCTATCTGAGAAATATCCTGATCAAATCGAATGGATGGGGCTCCCCAACATGCTGTGTTGGGGTATTCTCATTTGGTTGACGATGAGGATTTTTGTCTTCCAGTTCACACCGCATGCGTCTCTAGAAGATCATACGGAATGATGCCAAGTGCCTCTTCGTGAGTTGCTTCTAGATCAACAGGACAGGCCGATCCCGCATTGACTGCAGCCAACCATGTTCGCGCACATACGCACCATGAATCGCCGGGTTTGAGACCAGGAAATGAGAATTGAGGTGCTGGCGTCATTAAGTCGTTACCTTGAGATTTGGCAAATTCTAGGAAGGCTTGTGTTACGACGCAACAAACCGTGTGAGATCCTCTATCGTTGTCATCAGTATTGCAACATCCGTCACGATACCAGCCGGTGAGGGGATCTGTTGAGCAGGGCTTAAGTTCAGTGCCGAGTACATTGACGGACGGATGCATGATTGTCCGTTGTCACACCTCCCTATCAATCATCGTGTGGGGGCTTGGAATTCCCTTCGAAACCAAGCAATTCCAGTGCTCAGGAGGCGAGAGGTTCTTGATGGAGAAGCACGAGAGTGGTTCGGATGCTACCCGATACTCTCCAAAATCTGCCCCGTGATGAACGCTATGCATATGCTCGTTTACTAGCATATATGGCTCGCGTTGACGAAGAAATTACGGTTGATGAACTCGCAATGTTTGAACAACAACTTGGCAAGGCCTTGCTCTCACCAAACCAGCGCGAAGTGCTTCGTCGTTCTTTGAAATCCCCACCTACACTGGAAGAATGTCTGGATGGGTTAGGCCCTGAAGCAGGCCGACTGGCGCTACGAGATGCTGTACTCATGGCAGCTTCGGATGGTTCCGTCGATGATGATGAACTCGAAGTACTGAAAGAAATTGCAGAACATCTGGGGCTTGTACCTGATGCAGTTCAGCAACTCATCGAGTGGACCAAAATCGGTTATGCATGGATGCAAGACGGATACGATCTGCTGAATTCTCTTGAAAGTTGAAGTCCTATGTTTTGCGACGGCGTCGCCGATTTGGATGCTGCAGAACGTGCGCGATATGCCGATTTACTTGTCTTGATTGCCGCTGCTGATGGTGAACTTGTTCGAGAAGAAATTCAGTTGTTAGAAGGTTTCATGGGAAGGGCGATGGTTCATCCTGAAGCAAGAACATCGATTCGTCAAGGTCTGTTCGATACCAATCGTCTAACAAACCTCCTGAAGAATGCTGAAGTTGAGACTTTGCGATATGTCTTGAGAGATGGAGTTCTTCTTGCTGCCGCAGATGGAGAATATGACCGAAGAGAGTTACGTATTTTGAAAAAAATTGCATCTGCGGCCGCCGTGGATGAAGACGAGCTAAAGGCCTTGTTCGATTGGGTAGCAAATGGATGGCAATGGCACGCTACTGGCGTGCAACTTGCAAAGTTGTCCGCGCGGAATGATTCAGTCTGAGAATGAATCGTTTCATGATTTTGACAGGCACATTCAAACCATGATTGAATACCCACTGTATGGGGCGGACTATGCAAAACGGGGTTAGCGGTTGGTATGCGAGATTAGATCGATGCTTAAACGATAGAAAAACACAAATCGAGATGTGGCTTGATGCTTGGGAAAATTCCCTCCGAACCCACCAACCTATCGCTGCGCTTCTCCCTGAAGATTGGCCAACCCTTCCAGCAAATCTCTTGACCGACCCAGGCCACGTTCTCGACCATCTTCTTGCACGTCACGATGCTGAGTCTGATGGACGCTCACCTCGCGGAGCACACCCTACCCCTCCTCGACTTGCAGATTCAATCATCTCATCTGAACTGCTTGAGACGACCATCCAGCCAAAGGTCAAGAAGCAGACAACAAACATGCATCTTGCAGACCTTCCTCCAGGTTTCCAGAAGCACATCAAGAAACTCAACTTCCCTCCAAGTGAAGAAGAGGTCACTCTCGATGAAAGTGCTCTTGATGCTGTCAAAAACAATGAGCGAACAAGCAGTGGAATTCCTTTACCATTCTCTGACATGTCCTGCGGCGGTGGAATTTTCCATGCCCGTATGCTCCGAAAGCACAGTGAATTGTTTGAAGGACAAAGTTCTGAATTGCGCAAAGAAGACACAGAACGTTTGCTCCGTGGTTTTCAACTCGTCGACGTCGACGAACTGGTCGTTACATCAACCCGTAGGCGGTTGCTGCTTGAAGCCATTCGCCTCGATCTCGTCGCCTTATCCGGTGAACAAGAAGGAAAATTGAATCGAAGTATAGCAGAAGAAATTCTCGAAGAGAACATCATCTGTTCCGACACACTTCAGAAAGATTGGCCATGGGGCGAATCTCCTCGCCTCATCATCTCCAACCCTCCTTGGTTACGAATCAAGGATCGGTTCAGAGGAATGGAAGACGGTTCCCAGCGTCGTAAAGATTTGAGCGAGAAGCTTCGAAGCCTAACCAACCCTGATGGTCCTCGTTTCTCAACCATGCGTGGAAACGTCAATCTCTACCGACTCTTCATCGAGCGAGGAATGCAAGTTCTTTCACAGGAAGGAAAGATGCGTATCGTCGCTCCAGACAGCCTCCTGCGCGAACAATCCTCCCACCCTCTGAGAAAACTTCTCGTCGAGAAGCACTCATGGAATGAAGTCTGGGCCATTGAAGAGGCTAATCTCTTGTTCCCGGGTATGACTCAAGGTGTTGCAATTCTTGGAATTTCATCGACGCCAAACGGTACACAAAGCCTGAAGATCATTGGCCCGGTTACACGTTCCGATCTCCGCCGTGTTGGGACTGGGCTCTCGTCTCGAGTGCCTGCCTTCTCTCTCAATCAAACCCAATGGGTTCAGTGGGCAAGAAATACATGGGCTGTTCCACGATTACCACGTGATCAAATCGAAAGGAAGAACATTCTCAAGATTCTTGACAATATGTCGCAACTGCCAAGGCTTGGTGACCGTGAGCATTGGCTTGCTACCCAAGAACAAACAGTCAAGGTACGTGTTGGAGAGATTGATCAAACTGCCCACTCCAATAACATCTCCAGTTGGGACAAAACAAAGTCATCACGCCCGTTCATTCGTGGCGTACACTTCACTGAAGACGAAGCGGGAGGCGTTTACATCCGTCACCCGGCCTTCCGTAAGGACATCCCCTCTCGAGCAAATGAACGCCAATTGGCTATGTGGTCAGGAAAAAGCGAAGTGCAATCCTATGGCCCTCGCCTCGCATGTCAAGCCATCGTCAATGCACACCAAGAGCGCCGACTACGCTGGGCAGTCATACCAAAGGGTTGCATTCTCGGAAACAGTGTAAACCACATCGAAATGAATCAGGCAATCCTCAATCGACTTGCTGCAACAAAAGGTGATTTACAGAAAGCACTCGAGTGGATGTGTGAACAACTTAACCAACGCGATCTCGATGATTGGGCGAAGGCTTGGTCTGCAAACAACAACGTCAATAATTACGAACTGGAAATGCTTCCACTTCAACTTGGAGTCGAAACCGGTATTGAAGAGGTCTTGAACTGAAGCAAGAACGTCCCTTGATTGGTACTTTGAATACGATGTTTTATATCCAAACCCTCAGTAGTTTGAATCAGTATTTGTCAATTGGAGGATTCAAGTAATGGGCATTCATCCAAAAATTGGCATTACGGGACTTCCCCGTAGTGGAAAATCAGCAGTGATGGAAAAGGTTCTATCAATGCTCAAGGAAGAGCGCGGTCGTGAACTTTCTGCCCGGAACCTTGCCGGTGAAACAGAAATCATTGGAGGCATCTGTACAGAGCCTATTCTTGAGAACGGTGAACGACTCGGCTACAAAATTCGTGATCTTGTCACGGGGGACGAAGGAGAAATCGCTCACAAGAGTATTGACTCACGATTACGCGTTCTAGGCTATGGATTGAACACTGCAGAACTCGAACGTGTTGCAATTCCAGCAATTCAGCATGCAATCGACAACTGTGAAGTCATCGTTATCGATGAAATCGGTAAGTTTGCCGTTGAGTCCGAAGCATTCGTCAACTCTGTACGAACCGCACTTGAAGTCGACAAGCCAACGCTTCTAACCCTTCACAAGAAGAGTAGACATCCTCTGCTTCAAGACATCCGTCGAAGAGATGATGGTCGTATTCTTGAGGTTACTCCCGTTAACCGTGCCTTACTCCCATACAAAATTCACAAACTGATGCGAGAAACGTACTGATATCGTTGGTTTGATACCACACACCACCTACGGCACATCGATGACCCCTGCAGAACGGGCAAGAAAAATTCTCTTGGGCACAGGGATGTGCCTTATGTTTGTCTTCGCAGTTGGCCTAAGTCAGGGTAGATATTCCCTTGATCTCGATATTGGGTTAATGTTTCCTCTTCTTGGAATCCTGCTCATTGGTGCGGGTGTCATGCAAGGCTCCCTAGGGCAGCAGTTTCCAGACGAATCGGATGATGAAATGACACGCCGAGTTCAGGGAGACGTTGAAGAAACGGAACGAGAAAAGAATGTAGGTCATGCTTGGGCTTCGCTTGAACAACACGTTTTGAAATCAGAACTTGATGAGTCTGAATGAGATACGATGAGAGCGGTTGATTCATACCCTTTGTTCACTTGCATGGAATCGGTGAGAGTATGAGTGAAATACCTGCTGAATTGTTTTACACAAAAGAACACGAATGGATTCGAATGGACGGAGATATTGCGACCATCGGGATTACTGATCACGCTCAAGATGCCCTTACGGACATCGTATACATCGAACTACCAGAAGGTGGAGAGGCGCTCGAAGATATGGGCGAGTTCGCCATTGTTGAATCAGTGAAGTCAGCATCACCAATTTTCGCACCACTTGCAGGAGAAATCACAGAAGTCAATTTCGACCTTGAAGACACTCCAGAACTTATGAATTCAAGTCCATACGGGGATGGATGGATTGTCAAAATGCGATTGTCCAATCCGGATGATGTTTCAACACTCATGTCTGCAGATGCTTATCGAAGCATGTTGGGCGAGTGAAGAGATTGACGGAACCAACCAAGCTTACATTGTACGTCGACGGTTCCTGTGATGGAAATCAAAACGTGGATGCTTCAACCGCTGCCGGTTGGGGTGTTGTCGTGGTCCTTGGGGATTCAGGTCTTGGCCGAGGTAGTGGTGAAATTATCACAGAATTTTCTGGTCCAGTTTCTACATCTCCTGATGATGATGATTTCATTGGAGCAGAGGTTGGCTCAAACAATACAGCTGAACTTTCCGGACTTTTTTCTGCGCTTCGTTGGTTGTTAACCGAAGAAAACAATGACCCTGTCAGAATCCGTCTTGATAGTCAATATGCAGGAAACATTGCAACTGGAGCGTGGCGTGCTAAAGCCAATCGAGAGCTTGCGGCCCGTGTTCAATCGGTTTGGAATGAAGTGGGCTCCCAGCGTGAATTGAGTTGGGATCATGTTCGAGCACATCGCGGTCATCGATGGAATGAGCGTGCTGATCACTTAGCAAAACGAGCAATGCGTCGTGAACGCCCGCTGCCGCTCACATTCTGGAAACCTGGACAGGATTAATTCATTCGTCCGTCCAACCACTGCCGAAGCTGTTGAGCGTATTCAGGGCGGCGTAGGGCATGGTCGATTTGTGATTTCAGCCATTCAAGTGGGAGGCCAGAATCGTACCATGCAACCGTAGAATCGAGGAGATGCGCGCCTAATTCTCCTTGACGCATCCAATGTCGTAACAATTCAATCGATTGCAACTCCCCATATTCATCAACAGAATATTGTTCAAGAAGGTCGAAAGTATCCGCAGTATAGAGATAGCGGCCACACAAAGCAAATGTGGATGGTGCATGTGCAGCAGTCGGCTTTTCAACAAGTGACGTAATACGTCCATCCTGCATCGAGACAATACCATAATTGCTTACGCGGTCAATACCAACATCGTAAACTGAAGCGCACGGTTGTTGCGTAGTGTTGTACATTTCGACGAGTTCTTTCGAAACCATAGATGGTTTGAATTCTGCCAATGAAGAGTGGTTTGTCGTAAGGATATTGTCTCCAAGAAGGACGAGAAATGGGCCTTCAATCTTGTCTTTTGCCATCATAATTGCATGACCGAGGCCTTTCTGTTCAAATTGTGTATGGAAGAAAACTTCCGCCCCATCAAGTGGATTGAGGTGATTTTTTCCTTTCGAATACATCGGATACATCTGGTTGAGATCTTCTTCTAGCGATGTGAAATCTTTGTTTGGGGATGTAATGATGTGGATTCGGGAACACCCTGCTTCTCGTGCTTCAAAGATAAGATGATGCAAAACTGGTACATCAACGAGGGGTAAGAGTTCCTTTGGAATGTAAGCGCTTGTTGGCAGCATCCTGGTGCCCAATCCAGCAGCGACGATAACAGCATCACGAACCGTGCCCATGAAGTTGCACGTAAGCGACAGGCTATCAAGCGTGTACCTTCTCGAGAGGACAATGGAGTCGAAGCGGAAGGGTATTCTTTTTGCCAGCGGCCTTGTGTTTTTGTCATTCGCATTCTTCAAATTCCTTCCAGCAGGGCCATGGCTCGATGCGTCGTTTTCGAGAGGGATTAGTGGATTACTTGGGCTGGCGTTAATCTACCTCAGTTGGTACCAACATGTTTTCGGCGTGTTTGGTGTGGTTCCTTCGGTTGAAAGGTGGAAGAACCCCAAGTCGAGCTGGAAGACTGTCGTTGGAGTGGGATGTGGATTTATTGGACTGTCATGGATTTCTGGTAAGACCTCAATTAAGGAAACATTGCCTGAGCCTTCGGGAATGTTGTTGTTGCTCATTGGTTTGCTTGTCACTTACACTGGTTTGTATGCCTATTTGGTCACAGATGGCCCTCTTAGAGAAGAATCGTGAGTGATACCCTCCTCTAATCGCAGAGCAACGTCTTACACTGATCGTCGGTATGACGTATATTGTCAAAACTAATCAATCGCTGAACCCAAGAGTGTCGTCCAACATGTCGAGAGCATCATCGAGGTTCGGTAATTCATCGGGTGCTTCTCCTGTGCTCTGATGCACGTCCTGAATTGGAGCTATTGGTTCAGGCAAGGGACCACTGTCCGATAGCCAGTCTTTCCATGCTTGACTACGGCCTTGTCGTCGAGCATCCATGGTCATCCATAATGCCTCAAGACGTTCGGGTTTCAACAAAGGTAGATGCTTGGAAAAGCGATCAGGATGTATCTCATCCATTCTCATCAAAAGTTCTCGGAGGCGGATTTGGACCACTTCATCACCATCGTTCCAGAGTGTAGGAATGATTTCGCGTGTGTCATCAGGGTAGGTTTCGACATAATCTCGCAGGCTCAGAACAACGTTACGACGAACGATAGCGACATCGTGGTCGAGCAAAGATGTAAGACGGTCAGCCCATACATCTTTATCGAGGAATTTCAAATCACCAACCGTAGCGGAGGCGGCTGCAAGAACGCTCTCATCGTCATCCATAAGCATCGCATCAAGATAAGGTACGGCTTCCCATCCTGTTCGGCGGAAAATGCGAGTAAGGACATCTGCCATTCCCCTGCGAAGAAGCAATTCCTTTCGCTGGTGCAATCGTTGTGCGACACTAAGGCCTTGGGATTGGTCGTACTCCAAGAGGCGAGCAAGGCAGAGAATGACTCTCGATGCAACCTCTTCATGTTCATCTCCCGAACGTCGAATTAAGATATCAACCAAACCGAGAGGCTCGATAAGTGATGGTCGTTCGAGAAGGAGTTTGACCCATTCCATCAACAGTAATCTGCGGTCGAGTTCATCGTTCTCAAGGCAGTTCAGTAACCAAGTTGCGGCGGCAACTCCGGCGTCATGAGCAATCACTGAGGTTGTCCTTGGAACAACTGCATTTGGATTCCAGCCCATGTTTTGAGGTCCATCCGCAGGTTGGGTATGCCACGTTCCTGGTCGTTCTGCTAATGCAATTGATTCGACCAAATGATACCCCTGATGGACAGGTTGCCCGTAAGGCGTTGATGCTAATCCGTTGATTAAAGCAACAGCCAGCCACCACCGGTCAGTATTCGGAGCACTTGAATCGAATGCTTGTGCAAGCCAATCTGTAGCAATGCAGAACAGCATTCGTTGAGCAACATCGTTGGTTCGTCGTGCAAGCCACTTTTGATGGACTTCGAACGGGTCATCGGTGAGATTCATTCGATGAGGGACAATCAAATCAACAATCGTGGATAAGTGCCGATCGAACATTCCAACATCTGCGTGGAGCATGGATAAACCTTGAGAAATCAAGTCTTGATCTCGCTCTGGGCTCCGAGGAGGGAAGTCAGGATCCGTCATTGGGGGCGCAGGTAGTGGCCAAACCTTGGTACCTTCTTCCAAGGCGTGCACTAATTGAGTTGCTACAACCTCAAACGTTGCTTTCGCGATTGCATCACGGCTCTTACTCATGAAGAACCCTCTTTTCTCAAATATCAAGTTCGATGTTAAGGTTCTGAATCAATTCCTTGTAGCGATTTCGAATTGTGACTTCAGTAACACCTGCAACTTCAGCGACTTCTCGCTGAGTTCGTCGCTTACCGCAAAGTACGGAAGCGATGTAGATAATCGATGCAGCAATCCCAGTTGGTCCACGTCCGCTGGTCAATTCTTTCTCTTGAGCGGCCTTAATCAGTTCGTATGCCTTGGCTTCAACTTCTGAATCCAATCCGAGTCCAGAACAGAATCGTGAAATGTAATCTTCTGGGCCTGTTGGCATGATTTTCATCTTCAATTCACGTACCATGAAGCGGTATGTTCGGCCAATTTCTTTTCGGCCGGTTCGTGAGGCTTGTCCGATCTCATCAAGTGTACGAGGAACGCCACATTGTCGGCAAGCAGCATAGAGCGATGCAGCAGCAACACCTTCGATTGAACGGCCACGAATAAGGCGCTTGTCGACCGCTTTCTTGTAGTTGACAGCAGCTGCTTCACGAACAGTCTTTGGAAGTTCGAGACGGCTTGCCATTCGGTCAAGTTCAGCAAGAGCCATAGCGAGGTTTCGCTCAGTTGCATTGCTCACTCGACTTCGCTTTTGCCACTTTCTCATTCGATAAAATTGAGAGCGGTAGCGAGAATTAATCGTCTTTCCTGAGTAATCTTTGTTTTGCCAATCGATATCGGTTGACAACCCTTTGTCGTGAAGCATAACGGTCATTGGTGCACCTGTTCGTGCTCGTTGGTCACCTTGTTCAGGAGAGAAAACACGCCATTCTGCACCTTGATCGATAACATTGTCTTCCAAGACAAGCCCACAGTCGTCACAGGTGACTTCTCCACGGGTTTCGTCTCTCGTTAGGCTACGTCCGCCACATTCAGGGCACTTTACAATATCTTCAACTTGCTGATCATCCATAACATCTCACCTCATGAATATTGAGAAATAGATATATCAACGATTGGCATGGTGTTTTTAAACCTTATTCCTAGATATTCAAGCCCTAAACTTGAGGCGTAAGCATCGAATCGGTTAAACCTCAATGGCTTCTGAGAAGGTTGGGGTTGCGGATGCAGGGTATGCCGGATTCGATTTCGCTTACGCCAGGGAAACGCATATTGTTCCTGACGAAAGACCTTGATTTAATTCGCCAGCAATTGTATGAAGGCCTCGATTTGCGAATGGAAGATTTGCGAATTGAGGATTTGCTCGATGACATCAATACTGATGTCATGACACCTGCTTGGGTCTGTTTCGATCATGAGCCAGCGATGATTGCAAAAAATGCATATGCTGGCCTTATGCAGAATGGGATCCGTGTATTCAATGAAAATGCTCTCATCAACGGTGGCTTTGAAGTAATTGTTTCGGGTCAACGGAAAGGAACTGGTTCCAGTCGAGAAACAGCAGCACAATGTGAACGATGGGCTGGAATTCGTATCGTTATCGCAGCATCGTTTGCCCCTATTCATGAACGAAACAACATCAACCTTGGTCAACTCATGGGCAACCATGAAATGCTTAAGCGTCTGCAAAATGCTGAATCTCTGCCCCTTGAAGAATTCACATCACAGTATGATGAAGTGACAGCTCTTATTCTTGAATCTGGGGGTCTGTTTGAATTTTCAAAGCGCCTCAAAAACGGGGAAATTTCACTGCCTGAACTTTCCATGGCTCCCCGTCCAATGACGATGGCTGAAAAAATCATTGCTCGAAATCTCGTCGGGCAACCGAAAGGTGTTTGTGTGAAACCAGACGACCCTGTGATCGCTCAAGTCCAAGGAGGATATTCTCACGAGTTCACCACCGCCCAAGTTCATACCTTCCTCCAAGAAACGTACGGGGAATCATACCAACTTACCAATCCGCAAAAGTTTGGCGTGTTTGAGGACCATTTGCTCTACGCTCACCACAACCCAAAGTTCGTCCCGTTCATGCATAAGGTAGAGACGCTCAGGTCTTTGCAGAAGAAGTTCCAAGCGCACACTGGAGTTCGTGACTACTCCGCAGTTGACGGTGTATCTCCAGGAATATGTCACCAAGTTGCTCGAGAGGAATTCATTGAGGTGTCGGACTTTATCCAAGCAACCGACTCTCATACATGCATGGGAGGTGCGTCGAACGCACTGACTTGGGGTGTTGGAGCAACTGAATACGCAAATCTTGTATCTGCTGGATTCACATTCGTTAAGGTTCCAGAATCGATTCGGTTTGAACTCTCAGGAGTGTTATCCGATGGATGTACTGCCAAGGACGTGATTCTTCACATCCTCGCCGATCATGCACGCAAGGAACTTACTCTCAATCGTTCGATGGAATTCGGAGGGCCTGGATTGAAGTCATTGTCTGCTGATGAGCGAGCAACGTTGTGTAACATGGCTACTGAATGTTCTGCTCGAACGGGAATCTGCGAAGCGGATGACATCCTGTTCGATTGGATGGAAGCACAAATGCCTCACCTTAGTATGGAAGAGCAACGAAACCGGGCGATAGCCCCTGATGAGGGTGCCAACTACGATGGGGGTGTACACCACATCGATCTTTCATCGATTCGGCCCATGGTCGCACACCCAGGTAATCCAGACGAAGGAATTCCAAGCGATCCAACTAACGGAGCGTACATCGATGAAATTGGGGATGTTCAAATTGACATAGCTTACGGCGGTTCTTGTACTGCAGGTAAGATCGATGACATTGCTTACTATGCTCAAGTCTGTCAGGCAGCAAAAGAACAAGGTCTCTCTGTGAAAGAAGGTGTTGATTTCTACATACAATACGGCTCAGGAATCGTCAAAGACATGGCTGTTTCGAAAGGTTGGCATCAGTTGTTCCTCGATGTCGGCGTGAAGCTCATCGACCCAGGCTGTGGTGCTTGTATCGGTGCAGGGCCGGGTGTATCCATGACGCCAGATCAAGTCACTGTGTCGGCAATCAACAGAAATTTCCAAGGGCGATCAGGCCCGGGTAAACTCTACCTTGCAAGCCCGTTGACTGTGGCAATGAGTGCATTTTCTGGAATCATTCGTTCGTGGAAGGTTGAAACGATTGGAAATTGATTCCTGAAACGCATCCGTATTTTTGGCGAGAATTGAAGCGTTTGTTACGAGATGTGGCCGAAATATCAAGTAGCCTCGCCAATGGACTGCTGTTACCTGCTGGCCCGAAGTCAATGACGGAGGAGGACCAGGGGTGGATGTATTACGATGAGCATTGCAGAAAAAATGGCGGCAAATCAGAAGCAAGTCGCAATTTCAGAATTTTTTGAAAAGAACAAACATTTCCTTGGGTTTGACACCCTAAACCGAGCCCTCATTACGGCAGTCAAAGAGGCGGTTGACAATGCCTTAGATGCTTGTGAGGAAGCTCGAATTTTACCAGATATTGTTGTCAAGATTACAAAATTGGATAACAAGAAAGACATTCTCCAATTGGAAGTTGAAGATAATGGACCGGGTATTCCTCGTGCAAGCATCGAGAAAGTGTTCGGGCAACTTCTGTTCGGTTCTCGTTTCCATGCAATTCGCCAATCTCGTGGTCAACAAGGAATCGGAATCACGGGTGTGGTCATGTATTCCCAGTTAACGACTGGAGACCCTACTCACGTTGAATCGAAGATTGCGAAAGAAGCAACGGCTGTTTCCGTTGACATCGGCTTAGATACAAGGAAGAACAAGGCGATAAAGTCCAACCAAGATCGAGTCGATTGGGGAGAAAAACTCCACGGTTTGAAAGTCAAGACGACCATGAAGGCAAAATATCAGCGAGGTCGTCAATCTGTCTGGCAATACCTCCGAATGACGAGTATCGTCAATCCCCATGCAGACATTCTTTTTATCGATCCGGATGGCGAAAAGCATCATTGGCAACGTGTTACTGAGCGCTTACCGGGACGTGTTGAAGCCATCAAGCCCCACCCGAATGGAATCGAATTGGGCCAACTGCAACGTCTTTGTGGGGAATCCTCTGAATCTCGAATGACAACTTTCCTTCGACGCACATTCTCTGGAGTCTCTGGAAGAGCAGCAAAGGAATTGTGTGAAGTTGCCGAACTTGAAGAGAAATTGAAGCCAAAATCATTGTCAGCTCAACAAATTCGCTCTCTGTTGGAAGCATTTCAGGGTGAACGTACCCTCAAAGGCAAGCCTGTCAAACTTCTCAATCCACCAACATCGTGTTTATCGCCAATTGAAGAATTACTCATCAAAAAAGGACTCTCGAAAACAATTGATTCAAAGTTCGTTGCAACGATGACACGTGCCCCAAGCGTATCTCAGGGAAACCCGTTCCAAGTTGAAGTTGGATTGATTTTCGGCGATGGCATGGCTGCAGACAAACCCGTGGAAATCCTTCGTTTTGCAAACCGAGTTCCACTCATGTACCAACAAGGTGGCTGTTTGCTCACCAAGGCAATCGAAAGCGTAGATTGGAGGCAATATGGGCTTGACCAAGCGGGTGGCAGGGGTGTGCCAAAGGGCCCTGCTGCGATTCTAGTTCATCTTGCAAGCACAAACGTCCAATTTACTTCTGAGGCAAAGGAAGCGCTTTCTGATAATGAAACTGTCATGGAAGAAGCGCGTAAGGCAATGCTCGAAATGGGTCGTGGATTGCGAAAGCATCTTGAAAAACAGAAGAAAATGGGCAAGACAAAGGAGAAATTCGAACTCATCAATGACATTATTCCTGCAATCGCCGAGAAATCTGCTTCTCTGCTTGAACTACCTGTACCAGATCTGGCTGCTTCGATTACCAAAATTATGTCTGCTGTCATTGCGGAAACGACGACGATTTGGAACAAGGAAACAAAGCAAACCGATGTTCATATCATTCTCTACAACTACACCTCTCGAGCACGATCTTACACCATGCTCGTGAATTGGCCCGAACGCCAAGGTGCAAGGATGGTCGGCAATGAACTTGGGGGACGTAAAGAAGCAATGGGGGTCTGGGCATGGAAGCTTGAAACCCTCCAACCTGGCTCTCAGACTATTATCACATACAGCCTAGATGGATTGGAAAGGGGCGATTGGAACGAGACTGATGTATTCTATCGTGGTTCTCAAGAAGTCATTGGTGCGACAAAGATGGATGAGAAATTGCTTGAAGAAATCCGCCGTCAAGAAGAAGCACTTAATGCGCCACCTCCAAACGAAAATTCTGAGCTAGAAGGCGAAGGGAATTCAGAAGAAGAACCTGAATACGAACTTCCACAAACGGACTCTACTGCATCTAAGAGTGATACAAAGCAGACCACATTGTTTGGAGGTGATTACTGATGGCTGAGCGTAAATCGGTTGAAGAGACCAAGACTGCATTGCATGATGTTGTTCGAGAAATGTACGATCGTATTGTCAAAGGTGAACCCCCGACAATGACCCTACCTGTGCGTACAAAGAACAACATCGGCTTTGACCCAAAATTAGGAGTCTACAAATACGGAAAGAAACAAACCATACGTGATGCAACGAGTCTTGGTTCTGCAAAGCAACTGCTTCGAGCATTGCACGTCATCGAATTTATAGAAAGTATGATCGATGATGGAAAGTCATCTACGCTTCGTGAAATGTACTACATCTCCGAAGGTTGGGGACTGGGTAAGTTCCAATCCCAAAACGAGAGCAACAACCTTGCTGAAGATTTAGAAATCGTAACACGTTGCCTTCGAGAAGATTTCAAACTCAGGCCTGAAGAAGACGGAGCTCGGATGATTGGAAATCTGACATTACGCGAACGCAACCGACGAGGGGAATGGATGCGGATTAATGCTCGCGACGATGTTGGTGACAGTGGCTATGGAGTTCCATACAATGTCGAATCTGAAAAGATCGAATTCCTAGAACACGATATCAACTTCATCATGGCAATCGAGACAGGTGGTATGTTTGATCGACTTGTTGAGAACGGGTTTGATGAAGACTTCAATTGTGCTTTGTTGCATCTTAAAGGACAACCAGCCCGTTCAACCCGTCGAATTATGAAGCGGATGAGTGAAGAATGGGATTTGCCTGTCGTCGTCTTCCTTGACGGTGATCCGTGGTCATTCCGAATTTTTGCATCCATTGCATACGGCGCAATCAAGACAGCGCACATTTCGGAATACTTGGCAACACCAACATCGACATATCTTGGTATTACGGCTGATGACATATTAGCATACGATCTGCCAAGTGATGATTTATCAAAGAAGGATATTGAAGCGCTCAATGCAGAATTGAGCGATCCCAGATTTGCTGATGGTTGGTGGCAAGAACAAATCAACATGATGCTCGAAGTAGGAAAGAAGGCTGAACAGCAATCTCTGGCAAAATATGGTCTCGATTTCGTGACGGAAACGTATCTTCCAGAAAAACTCCAGCAACTTGGATTATGAAAAGAAAAAGCGAGCCTTCTTTGAGGAGTGGTTCATCCAATGAACATGGAGAGCGGGAAGAAGAACCCTTGGCCGCTGCGTATGCTCATTGCATCAATGGCGTGTTTCGTACTCGGAAGCATCCTCTTACTCGGGCAAATGGATTCCATCAGCGACGCGCTCGATCCTGAGCGCAACAACGTAGGTTCTCTTGATGCTGGCTCGGAGAATCAGAAACTCATAACTGTCACTGATGATGGTTGTTATCGTGCATATGGAGTAAATTTCGAAGGAAACATTACCCTCTCAGAACTTGATGGGTCTGATGTCAAAGAGCCTGAAAAAGAATCGAAATGTAAACTTGATTGGAATGCAATGTCTGCTGACGGCAGTGTTGAATACGCAGTGCTTGGATCGTGGGAGCTTACGAGAGGCGACTATCTTCTGAAAGTCGAATGCGTGGGAACGTGTGCCAACGAAACGGTTTGGTTAACCTCAATCGATAAAATGGAGAGTGGCCTTTTCGCAACTCCTTGGGTCATGATTGGCGGTGCTGTTTGCTGTCTAGGAATTTTCCTCTTGCCCTTATCTGGTGTCCTTCTCGCGTTCTCTCAAAACCGAAAACAGGGTGTCATGATGGTCGTTGGGCCCGATGGAAACCTGATGCCATTGACGGATCTCACCCCTGATGTTATTCAAGAACAAATCAATACAATGAATCAGGGCGCTAGTGAAGATATTGGTTTTGACGTACGAACAGGCGAATACATGAATCAGCAACAAAACAATGCTAACCAACAAATGGATGGAGCGATGGATGTCCAAGCAGGTAGTATGCTAACTACTGAACAAGTATACGCACTCATGCGAGGTGATGTGGAATCAGCAACACCTCAGGAACAAAATGAGCAACAAGTTCCCGACCCATTCCCAGCTCCTGTAGCCCAATCTCCTGTGACTGCACCAGCGTTTGAAGTCACGTCGAAACCTGCTGTTGAACGGAAGATTCCTGTTGCCAAAGACGAAGATTGGCAATCATGGGATGAAGACTGACATTCAATGGCTATTTCATCCGACGAGTTCAAATGAGTCCTTCTCTACCTAACTACAGGTTGAGTAGTATGGACGAACTAGAACGCTCCTTGATGTTGCTTCAAAATAAGACCCGCCGGTCCATCCTTGAACGACTGGTTCGAGAACCACATTATCCAATGCAACTTGCTGATTTAATCGGCGTAAGTCAGCAAGCAATCGTCAAGCATCTCAAAGAACTGGAGCGAGGTAATCTTGTTGAAAAGATGAAAGTTCCGAGTGAAAGGGGCGGCCCTCCACGAACAATTTTCAGGGTCTGTGAAGCCTTTTCTCTTCGCGTTGATTTAGGCCCTGATCTCTTCAAAATTGAGAGAAGAAAGCTTCCATCAGGAGGTCCCCTAAGATTAAGTTCGAGATTACCTGAACATGCCCAACCAATTGCTGAACTTGTTAGTGGTCGTAAGAAAATTAGCGTTACAGAAGGTGTTGTTCACCTCGAACAATTGAATGAGCAACTCGAATTACTCGATCGACAACGCGACGCACTCATTGCCTTGCATCAGCAGATTCGGGGACGAGTTTCCGCTGCAGTGGATACTGATTTCGAAGATTACTCTCAGCGAACAATGGTTCACACCTTGATTGAAACACCTCGAGTGAAGCCAGATCTTGGATTAATGGCGCAAGAACTCAATCTTACTGAGAATGATATCTCTGTCGTCATGTCCCGTGTACGGGAACTCGTTGAACGTCAGCGAACTGACCGATCCGGTGAAGTTGTCGCCATTGACGACAATCCCGAATTGCGATGGTGGCTTGGTTAATTCACTCACGCGTCGGCTTCATCACCGAGAACAGACATCAGTGACGACTGTTCAGCGATTCGATCCTTCACTGCAGCACGGCGGCCTCGGCCGACAAGATACAAGACACCGAAGAGCGAAAAGGTCAGCAAGACAATCATAGTTGGTAGTGCAACTTTACCAGCAACTTCACCAGCAACATCCAAGAATGGGTTCGAGGAACCGAGCTCGGTTGAAATTCGGACGATATTGTCGCCTTCATTTGCCTCAACGATGGTGTTTCCTGGGTCGACAACGACGTAGACGTTCTTGCTACCTGCAGTAACTGGGTAAAGCATGTACAGTTCGATTACACGTTCTGTTTGAGAATCGTCTGGCTTGTCCAATGCACCAATGATTTGTCGCATGACAATACTTTCTTCATCACACATGTTGTTGTTCTTGCGAATTTCTTTCAACATGTCATCATCATCGTACTCACAAAGAATGACTTCGATATCTGATGCGTGAACGTTTCCTGTGTTTGCAATCTCAATACGAATTGGGATTGATTCACCAACATCTGCTGAAGTGACATCAGTTGAGGCTGATTTCACAACGAGATCTGGTGCACGTAGGTTGATGGTCACAATCTTCTCGTTTGAGTCCAACAGATCGCCGACCCATGACGCAGAATCATCATGGTCGCCACCTTCCTCAGCGTTGCCCATCATCGAGACTACCTTGAGGCCAAGGCTTCGAGTGAGCAACTGTGCTCCTGGGTCAATCGATACGACTGCAACCATGGTGTATGTTTGGTATGGGTCCATTTCCGGTAGCCTCCATTCATCAATGTCCGACAAGTACACGCAGCTGTCTTCTGGGTAGGATGCTGCTGTTGAGAGTGTTGTTACACAATCCTCCTCACTTTCGAGATCCAATCCAACTTGGCGAATCATTCGCCAATCGACATCCCAACCAGCAAGTGTCCCCATTCCAGGATCTTCGTTGACTGTAATGTCTGAGCCTGAACGGATGGATGTGTGATTGTCAAGGGTTGGAACGTCGGGAACGTTTCCTGCGTTTGTGATGTTGACGATGAATCGTACAACACGGCCAGGTGCAGAAGTCTTGACATCGTTTTCTACAGTTGGGTCCATGGTGATTTGCATGTCATGGAATTCACGGACTGTTACTGTCAATGTTGTAATGTCCCGCAAGCGAGTCATACGTCCTGATGCGTCCTCATCCTTTTGTTCGGACTTGGTGTGGAAGACCACTGTGTAGTCACCAGCAGGGACTTGTTGTGGAATGCCCATGAGAACCTCAAAGGTTTGAGATGAGCCTGAATCGAGTTCTTCCAAGGTGTTACGAGGGATGGTAATGTCCCAAATGACATCGACTCCAGAGGAATCGGTTACACGTGCAAGAGTGTAATCGAAGCGATCTGGACCGTTTCCGTTGTTGCTAACTGTGGTTGGGAGAATGATGGCGTCACCAGGATTGACGGTGAGCTGTTCATCATCTACGAGGGCGACATCGGTCTTGAGTTGGTAAACGTGATCAACGTCAACTTGCAGAATCTTGGCGGCTGAGATCTTAGGATACCCTTTGAGATTTGCCTTGATTGTCACTGCCTTTCCGAGGCCCGCTGGGGCATCATCTGGCGCACAAATCTTAACCTTGACAACGTGCATTCGATAATCATCGCCTGACATGAGAACCCACGGATAGGACACACCATCAGGGTTTAAGCTAAGTCCGTTCGGGAAGATTACTTCTGTAGTCCAATTGTCTTCATTTTCAGTTGTACCAGGGGTTGTAAAGACGAGGTCACCAGTATCGAAGTATTTCTCGACTTCAATTTCGAATACATGACAATTCGGATCCAATGCATTCGGGGCATACGGAGCAGGCGTTACCATCGCTTCTTGGTCTGTAATGTTGAACACAATGTTGTTCGAAGAGCGGATTGAAACGAAAACTCCCAGTTCAAGAATATCGTATGTTCCTTTCTCGACAGACTTGACGGGTTCGCCTGCGGACCAACCCTTCAGCAAGATAACGAAGGCCCCTGGGTCTTCAGAGGTAGGGACATTAATCTCAAGATTCTTGGTCACTGTTTGTTGTGGATCAAGTTGTACACTGAGCGGGAAGTTAACATCCCAAGCGAACGGCAGGAGCCACTCTTGACGGCCTTCTAAGGTCTGAGGATCCCAGAAGAGGAAGGTGTCAGCAACGTTTCCTGTATTGGTGATTGTGATCGAGAAAATCGCAGTTTGGCCCTGTTCAACGTCTGCTACACTGTGCGATGCATCAAGATCAATTCCGTGGACAACGTCCATCAGGGTGAGTGTTGTAATCTCGGAGCGGATTGCAGGGTCCTTGTAGGACTTAGCGTCCACTCGGATTTCAGCTAGCTCATCGGCGCCTGCTTGATAAATCGAAGGAGCCCGAACCCGGAGGTAGAATCGGATTGATTCTCCACCCTCAAGTGCGATTTCAGTATCTGGGAAAATTGCAGTATGATTATCTGCGAAGAACAGAGTTGCTGTCCAGTTGGTTGGAACGCCTGTAATGTTGAGTCCGTAACTGTCTGCCACCAAGTCCTTCGGACCCGGTGTTGAGTTATTCATTGTGAGATTGTATATGGTTTGTTCACCGGGTTCAATCACATGATAGAACGTCTCGCCATCATCGAATTCAACATCGACTTGTCCAGTCAATACGTGAGAATAACAGACCGTAAATCGGTTGTTATTGGTCTCATCGTTACACTTGTTCGTATCCGACCAAGCCACGTGAGCGCCGCTACCCAAATCGTTCGAGAAGGCGGGCGGCATACCGATGCTTGGCTTGTACCCTGAATTCGGACCCAATTTGTTCGAGGACCAAGAGGTGATTGCAACCGTTTCCCATGGGTCAAGAGCTGTTAGTCCGTCGCCTTCGAGAGAAGTATGGTTCAAACGCACGTAAAGGAGTTCCTCACCTGCAGAGGTGTTTGCAGAATCGACCCAAGCAATGTGGATTTGGTTTTGATCGTCAGTAAGGAGTGAAGGGAAGACCGAGTTGCCGCCCCATGGAGCATTTGGTGGCAAGCCTGCGTTGGTCTCAACGTTTGAAATCGGAGTGTCGTTGATTTTCTTAATTGCGTAAGTCGAGAGTCCATCGTCGCGACCATCGAATTCACCAGCGCCTTGGAGGCGGAGTTTTGTGTAGTAAATTTCGTAGTTGACGTCCTTTTCAAATCCATAGTCTCTGCCGTCCATCCATGCAATGTGGGTGTTTCCTTCCATGTCAACACCGATAGATGGGTGGAATGAGTATGCATCATCGATTGTAACGCGTGTGTCGTTAACGACAACGAGGTGGCCATCGGCTCCTCTTCCAGTATCCTCAATGTAGGCGCCGTTCTGAGTGACGGTTCCTGAGACACCAGGTGTCCAACTTGGATCATTGTTCATCTTACCATATGGGTCAAGAACAGACATGTAAATTTCTCGAGAATTGTTGGTTGAAATGTAAACCATTGCTTCGACGAGGAGGGCCATTTGGGCTGTATTAGCACCGCTTGATGGGAACTCATAGACTTGTCCGCCAGCATCGGTTGAACGTATGGTGTTACCAGGGCAGTTGCGCGCAGCCACACTCTGAACGCCATTCGGGCATTGTGAGAGATCTTTGAAGTGGGATTGAACGTTAGTTGCACCACCATAAGTTTGTCCATACATGCCGACTGGGACGACGCCTGCAGTGACACAATTGTCGTGTGCTTCCTCAATGGAAGTAGTATCGTCAGCCTGTTGTGATGGGTCACCGTCTTTCGGACCTTCATCGGAAATAGGAATTACAATCTTGGTTGCATTTGGGTTCCACTTGTGATCGTCTTGTGTTGGTGGATTTCCGGGAATGTTACCATTAGAATCTTTCCATGATAGGCACGCCCAATTTGTACCTGGGCCCCAATCTTCTCCGGAGTACCCAGAGTATGTGTTTCCGTTGTAAACGGTTCCAGGAAGTTTTCGGATACCACCGGAGTCATCTCCGTCGACAATCCCTAGAGCTGTTGGCCGGGGGCCAGCGTTCTGGTTGTAGCTAGCGCAATTTCCGCTACTAGCCGCACCTGGCAAGGTGTTGCCAAGACCGTAAATGGTTTCGTACACGGTCATGTTTCCTTCCTCTAACAATGGCTTAATTCCTTGGAAGGAACCACTACCTGAAAAACTACCACCGTAAATGACAGTACAAACATCAGCCCATTCGGAGTACATCGATCCTGATGTATCGATGACGAAAACAAGTTCAACCTTACCTCCACGCGTATCGTCCCATGCGATTTGGACCAAATCATTGGAGTCCACAACAATATCAGGGTGACCCTTGTGACCAATGATCGGAGTTAGAAGGGTATCTTCGAATAACGTGAGGACGGACCCGCCATTGAATTCTGGTTGAATCATGGTGTAGTAAATTTGGGGCTGGTTGAAGAACCGTTGAAGTTCATCATACGAATCCTGCCATGCGATGTGAAGGTTTCCTTGACTGTCAACGTCGATGGATGGCCAGTCACGGTCCTGAGCGCGCATCGAAATGATGGTGTCGTCAATGACTGAAATTGCGGTGTCCTCTGCAGCCATACCGTCGAGCGGAGCAAGGTACGGGTTGATGGACGTGTACATGATCTTGTGCTGGCCAGATTTATCTGCCCAGACCAAGTGGATTCGGTCGTTGTCGTCAACGACCATATCTGGATGCCAGACCTTGTGAAGTCCGGGGTTTGTGATTTGGGTAGCGTCAATAAGTGTTTCACCACGTGGCGAAATCATCGAGTAGTACAGGTGCTGCGTGTTTCTAGCCCATACGATGTGGACGTTACCTTCACTGTCCGATGCTACAGCCGCTTGACTGTCAGAGGCTGTTCCGCCGTCGACAACTCGCACTGCTTCAGTGATGACAACTTGAGATGCTTCCGCTTGTTCAGTTCCAAGAACCATTCCTGAAAATAAAGATAGCAGAAATAGACTGACGAGAGTTATCGATTTAGTTGTTTGACGCATGGTACCACCTGTGTAACAAGAACGTGTATTCACCACTACTTAATCGCGACCCTTACGCGTCAGTTTCAAAACGCATCATGAAGCCGTTTTCAGGCCCATTCTTCAGGATCCAACCCCGTGCCAAATGGCATGGTATCATTGTACTCAATTTGGGCAGGTTCAGAAGGTTTGTTTTCAGTTTGATTCTGTTTCTTCTGGTTGGCCCAATCATCCACAGGGCCCGGCTCTCCCTTTCCAGGGCCATATGCGAATTTAATCTCATGAATCATACTCAATTTTGCAAGCCACAATCGACGGAGGCTGTGCATGAGGGCATTCTTGTTCAACCCATCAAACCAGATTGGAAGGCTGACGTTGAACGCTTGAAGTGGCCCTGGCTTCTCCTTACCATCATGGCCCATGTGGATGCCCCAATCGAGTTCTGCACGCATCAGTGAAAGCCGACATTCGTGAACCCATTCAGACCATACCTCTGGTTCTTCATTCATGTGTTCTTTCATCTGGTCTTGTTGGCCCGAATCAACACGTGTCATACTGGAAATAAAGACAAGGTCTCGCCCTTTGGGTAAAACGACTGCAAACATGTGTCCTTGGGGGCCTGGAGGGTAGCGAACCAGTAAGTGCGCATCAGCACGTGGGTCGTTTTTGTCACGAATTTCAAGTCGCTCACTGGCAAGCCATTGCCGGATTTGTTGTATCTGACCGGAATCGACCATGTTATTGCGGAGCGCTAGGGTAATTTGAACTCAACGCTTATCGAGAGGTTAAATCCGATGTAAGCGAGCGAAGTCGTTCTTCGAGACTTTGCGCGTAGGCTCGTCCTGTTGTAAGCCGTGAAACGGCCCTGCGGGCGTCAACATATCCATCCCACCAAAATCCAAACATTCTGCCTGAACTCCAGAAAAGAGGGAACATCAAGACATAAATTACTACTAAGGAAATAATTTCATTTCCTGCGAATGTCAATATGTCAATAGAAAGGATGGAAGATACATCAGAGGCATTCAACCAAACAAGCCATGTTCCAGCAATTGCGCAGAACGGCCAGATCATTACAGAACCAAACATCGCTGCCAAAAACTGGTATGTCGTTCTTGCATCGACGCCCTCGTCCGTTCGATCCCCAAGGAATCGCCCAAGAGTAAGTTGTGGAGATAATGAGAGAATAAACGCAGGCAATAACGCTGCCATGAGAAGGGTCTTGATTCCGAAACTTATGCCATGAAGAGGATTGCCTTTTCGTAGGCGAAGTCCGGACGAATCCAAGTCTCTACCATCGAGATTCCGTTCCTTCAATTGAATGTGAATAGCCTTAGCGGAATCGACTACGGGGTGGACAACCTTAGGGGGTTTCCCGTCTTCACCCTCTGGGTGAGTTTGGTAACGATCCCTGACTTCACGTGCTGCGAGAACTTCTTTTCTCCATGTGGCAAGAGGATTCTTGTCCCTCCTTGATTCAAGTTGGGCAATGAGATGGTATGCACCGTGTTCCTCCCAACATGGGACATTTGGTGTAATTGGAAGAAGGTGGGGGCGCAAACCGTCGCGAAGAGAGCGAACAAGATCGCCCGGTGGTTCAACCCATTCCCGTTTTTTTACCGCTTGGATAAGATCTTGTGGAATCTCATCTTCTGGTAAGTAATAGGGTTCTACAAATTCCACCCACATGTCTGTACGGTAATGGTGCCTGGTTCGGAAGTGAAGGCCCACAGGTTGGAGGACAGGGCATTTTTTGCCGGATGCTTTTGAGATTGCTGCGGCTGCAAGGACGGTTCGCATAGGCCCGGTTCTAAATCGCAACATGTGTGCTAGGTCATGGCTTGTTCCTTCTGGAAACAGAACACAACCAAACCCGCTAGAAATACCAGTTGCGAGCGTGAGGAGGGAGCGCCCATTCAGATTCGTAGCTTCTTCTTCACTGCAACCTCCTCGGAGAAGTTCTGCCTTCCGAACAACTGGTTGAACCGCAAGTCTACGAGTCCAGAAAGAAAGTACTGGCCTCGTAACCAAATCGTGCCGGCCGCCCATGACGAATTCCTTTGGATGTGCAAGCATAATACCGAGTGGATCGATGAGGCCATTTGTGTGCCAAGCGGCACAAAGTGAACCCCTGTCCGCAGGGATATGCTCCATTCCAGAATATTCGATTGAACGAAATTGGTTTGCGGCTGTTCGGCGACAAAAGAAAAAGGCAAGTTTTGTCCAGAAAGGGCTCCCAGGAGTGTCTTTGTCGAAGGAAGGCATCGGAGTGTTGAGCAACTTTTCCATCTTCATGTTGGCCGAAGATTTGGATAAAACGGGGAGAGCTTCTCCCCGATGGTCAACGACACCGTCGAATGGGGCAACGCCTTTTACCATCGTTAGACCACCTTTGTAATCGTGCTTGCCAAAAGACCCAGAGCATCATGATCGGGTTCACCGATTGGAGAATGCGGCCACATCGCTGCAAGAGTTGAACCAGAGTCTCCATTTGTCCTTGGGAGAACGTGGACGTGAACATGAGGTATTTCCTGGCCTGCAAGAGGGCCATCATGAACGATGATCGTGAAGTCTCTCGTATCGAAATATTTGGAGAGAAGCGCTTGGACGCTTACAACACCATTCATCAGATTGCTTCGTTCCACTTCAGAAAGTTCGGTCATTCGCTGCACTGGAGTGGTTGGAATGACAAGTGTGTGGCCCTCTCGCCGGGGAAAAATGTCTAGAAATGCGAACCATCCTTCTCCAGAACCAATGGTATGGGAAGGGATTTCTCCAGAGAGGATTCGTTCGAAGAGTGTTTCTTCGGCCATATTCATCCCAATTGGATTGTACAAATAATCAAACCGCAGCGGTTGGAGATAAAATCCAGTTTCCTGAGGGGCCCTTTCGCAAGGCGAGAGTGCCTTGTGTTCCATCTGCGAAAACAAGGTTATGGTGAAGTTGTTCGGCATCGGTTTCAGTGAAATCGGCCCGTTGGTGTAGGCCTCTTGATTCGGTTCGAAGAGATGCTGATTGGACGTATGCCTGTGCCATTCGAATAGCTGCTTGGGTGCGGAGAATCTCCAGCAAATTTTGGTTGGCAATCAATGAGGTTTGGTCGGAATAGAGTTGCTCCCCCTTAACAGAGAGTTGATCAAGCATTTCTGCTGCATTATCATAATCCGCGGCCACCGTAGCAGGAGACTGAAGCGAAACAAGAATCTCTTTGAGGCGAGTGAGCAAAGGATTCAATCGTTGAACAGGCCCTTCAGATTCTCCTCCAAGCATGCTGAGTTCGGCTTCCGCAAGCCCATGTGCTTCTTCAAGAGCGGTTGCGGCAGTGAATTTTCGGGATCCTATCCAGCCAGCAGCATGCATTCCAGCAGCATCACTAACGGCTAGTGCGTCAAGTAGTCGGTTACCTCCCAACACATCGGCACCGTGGAATCCGCTTGATGAAGCGGAACCTGCAGCGTAAAGCCCAGTAAACCATCGAGCCCACGATTGAAGAACAACTCGACCGTGTTCATCGACAGGCAATCCTCCAATGGTGTGGGCAGGAACTGGTGCAACTTCGACGGTTTGTCGGTTCATGTCGATGCCTGTTCGTTGCTTGATGTTGTCAAACATCACGGACCACCAGGCAGCATGTTCACCAAGATTTCGAGCATCGAGAACTGTCATTCCTGCTTCGTGCATCTTTGCACAAATTTCGGAAGTTGGAGTGGTTGCATTCGTCTCTAATGGAGTTCCTGAAGGTGTGTGAAGCGTTGCACCATCAGAGAGAATTGATTGTGGGATAATGAGGTTCGTTCCGACTACGCCTAGAGGGGTTTCTGCTATGAACTCCATATTCCTCAACGGTGCTCCAGCACGATATGCGAGATCCATTCCAAGAGAGGATGGTCCGTTGGTAAACGCTCCTTCGAAGCCTCCGTCGGCGATGATAAGTGCTTTGCATTGGATTGAAAGAATTCGCCCGTTGAGCATATCGATTGCAACCAATCCATTCACAGAATAATCCGTGTGAACCAACTCAAGTGGAATCTGATCGCCACGGCGAGTTACGCCATGCTTCATGCACTGTTCTTCCAGAACTTGTTGGAATTCTTGGGTAGTAGCATCTCCTGCATTGCACAGGCGAGGTTTTGAATGTCCTGAGGCGTAATGGCCCTTCACGATTCCTTTTGCGTCGCGACGGAAGTTCACGCCACGGCGTTCGAGGAGATCGACGATTCGGAGTGCTTTTGTCGTGTGATGTGCCACGATATCTTGGTCACAAAGGAAGCCTCCCATTTTGATGGTGTCTTCTCTGTGTCCCCTGTTGCTCTCTTCTTGAACATGGCAAGCTATACCATCCATTGCCTCAATTCCGGCATCGCCAAGACCTGAAGAACTCATCATGAGAACGCTTGCACCATCCTTCGATGCTTGTGCAGCAGCAGACAATGCTGCTGGGCCATCTCCTAGAATCACGACGTCCCATGCTTCCATACCATTACCCCGGTAACCTAAGCGAAGCAAAACCCCGCAATAAGCAAAGCGCTTATTCCGCTTCAAATGGTTAACTCGTTGAGGCAGGGATGTCGAGTTCAGAAAAGCGTCGAACACGTAGCAATTGACGGATTCTTTCAGTCCTTTGACGGCTCTCCTTAGGGAGTACATTTGTTCGCACGATTCTCGAGCCAAGGACAACTTCGTCATCGTCTCTAAGCGTAACCTGAACTTGCGCATCGCCCTTGAAACTTCGATCCCATGCAACGTTGACCCAAAGAACCACAGTTCGCTCAAGATAACGCGGAAGCCAACTTAACACATCGTCTTCAGATGGGTTTGTCAATTCAATGGCCTTGAGAGGTGGCGGGCAGGGTGCAAGTTCGAAACGATGGTCAATCGATTGTGGTTCACCACCCGGGACTTGGACTTCGACACGGACGTGAGTTGTATCAAAGGTTTGGTTGTTAAGGGCGATAAAGAGACTGCCTGAGCCATCGTAGCATGTTGAGTCGAGAGAGATATCCATTCTCCAAGGTGAGAGGAGGATTTCTGGAGCGCCTGAAAGAAAATCATTCTGGAGGCGTTCGAACAATCGGAATGCCCCTGGTTGCCATGCTCGCGCATGCTCAAGGGCGCGCTGAAGTGTACGCCAATTGAAAAATTCCTCTTCTGAAAGAAGCGACCGGTCAATGGCATCAGGGGACATGAAATCACGTAATGAGTCGAGGACAGTTTGATCAGGTATGATGTCGGTTGCATTTAGGTGAAGCAAGAACAGGAGGCGTTCTCTTGCTTGGATTGGGTCAGTCCCAGGCAGGATGGTTTGATGGAAGCGTTGTTCCCACTCTGACCATTCGATTTGTGAATCCGGATCGAGGTGAGATTGAAGCAGTTGCCCGAGCGGTGAACCCAATTGAGTTGGGTGGTGGGTCGGAGCATAATGAATTAGAAGCGGCATTGAATCAGCCTGTAAACGAATGTAGTATGTGGTCAAGATAGAATGGATGCTCAATCCGATTCCAGATGTCATCGAAATAAGCAACAACAAGTTCCACGCTACAGAACGGGGTGTAATGAGCATGGAAAGACAAAGAAGCGTTAGGGATGTTGTCGCTAAAAATGCACTAATGTTGTTTTGTCTTCTGCCATCTCGCAGACCTTCCAGGACTCTGTCCATGCCCGGTTGCGAACGTAAGGTGTGTCTTTTCCCATCCCCAAATCCCCCTTGTTCACGAAGCGATATTTTCGCCTCAACTGCAGACCATGTCGCTTCGCTTCCTGCGATGGGTGGTGTGAATGCTGCCAATACGGGAATCAACCAAATTGCTAGGATAAACATCGGTGAAGTGTACGGTAAAATGGATGAATCGATAACGAGAAGGACGGCTGTTGTTGCAATTCCAAAGCCGACGACATTCCGGAATGCAAGGAAGAATGTGTTGTTGGCTATTCGGCCGCTTTTCATTCGGAAGCGCTCGCTTTTTTCCCAGGCTTCCCGTGTGCGTTCTAAGGGATCTTCGTTTCGAGCAAAGCCATGACCGTACGGATCGGGCAAGGATTTGATGGTCCTACGCGTTCGAGCAACAATGGATTCTTCCTCGGGCTCCATCTCACTCAACTCGACTATGTGTAGCCCACATATGTCTTCTTCGCTTGCTCCACAATCAAACCAAGCAATTTGGCGGGCGTGGCAGGATTCGAACCCGCGATCTTCGGCTTAGGAGGCCGATGCATTATCCAGCTGTGCTACACGCCCAGCGATGCCAAAACGCCACCTATCAAGGAGGTTACTGTTGCTTCATTGCGGCAAATTCATGCAACAATTGCTCGATTTGTATTCGCCCCTGAGAGGAGCGTCGCAGACGTACATCGCAATCCGATAACGCACTGAGTGCGAGGGTCAATTGATTCTCTGGCAAGTTGAGCCTGCCGCCCGTGAGGACTTGATGCACCTGCTCAACAACATCCTCTGCTTCGAGACTCTGTTTGGAGATAATCTCGTCATAGATCCCTAACGCACCTTTGAGTTTCCTAGCATTCTTGTAACCGTCTTTCTCCCATCGCCATTCAACGACTTGGCCTCGCAGTGCGGCCTCTATCATACGTTGCACTTCATTGGTTGAAATCATAGTAAGGAGACGGTGAAGGTTTTCTCTCTGTCCGAGTAGTTCTCGTAAAGCAAGTACTTCTGTTGTGAAAATAGCCTTTCTGAGATTTCCTTCTGAAATGTGTGCTATGTCTCCCAGAATTCCGCGAACTGGTTCAATACCTTCCGCTGAGCAAAGTTCTGCGAGTCTGGATTCTATTCGTTTCCTGGGAATTC
Organism: Methanobacteriota archaeon; assembly: GCA_002722615.1. Lineage (GTDB taxonomy): Archaea > Thermoplasmatota > Poseidoniia > Poseidoniales > Poseidoniaceae > MGIIa-L2. Next base: position 36,248 of record PBMQ01000036.1, read on the forward strand.
CTGTCAACCGTATGTGTTGCGTCCGACTACGAAGTGCATCGATCAATCGCGAAGGTGTTTGTGCAGTGAAAATGAAACGGGAGGTCTGACTTGTTGCCTCCATCATCCTTCGCAAGAGAGGTTGCCGTTTGTGGCCGAGATAATCCGCATCCTCAATAACGATGATTCGTGATATGTGGGCCTCAGTTTGCGTTCCACGTTGAGATTCGTGTCCTGCGGGGGCAATATCATCGTCCGATACTTGGGAGAATGTTGAGTCGAATGCATCGAGTGATGTTCGACTGGCTAGAGTATCGCTTGAATTCTTACCGCCCGGTCGCAGAAATGCTTCGAAGGCAGCCATTGCACCCGCTGACTTTGCGAGATCTTTTGCTTGCAACACGTGGGTTGTTGAACGCCATGATGGGCCGAGTACTTGGCGAACGATAAGGTTCCAAGTAGCGGTCTTACCCGAACCAGGTGGCCCCGATATCAACAGGTGAGGGGGGTTGGCTTGTAGAGCTACGCGCTGTATGGTATCAATTGTTGATTCTTCGAGAGCTAAGTCTGAGAAACGGCGTGGTGGATACGACTCAAGCCAACTCGCCATGCTAACCAATCAGCGACAAAGGTCTTTGACCATTTGTGTGAATTCACTCTGCCTTGAGCGTCTTCTTCTTTCGGTCTCCGCTGCTACGGCGGAGTTTCATGAAGATCTTTGATCCACAATGACTGCAGTGGATTCCGTTTCGCTCACGGTCAAAGCTTTCGTGGGTGCCACAAAGCGCACACTTGTAGTCTACAAGTTCCGACATAGCCAAACCGACCGACCCATTGGTTTTGAACCTGTCCGTTAAAATTCGGAACTCAAAGGCCGCCAACAAGCGGTCGTGTCATGCGAATCTCGGTAGCTTGTGCAAGGTCCGTTTCTGCAATGGCGTTTGCATCAACCATCTGACCGTCAACGAAAACCCAGTTGTTGGCTTCCTTGGCACTTGTTGTGATTTCTTCCTTGGTCATTTCGCAGACTGAGTGTCCTGAAGCGTCTGTAATCTGAACCGTGAAGGTTTCAGATCCGCCCACAATGGACGGAACCAGTCGCAGGACGTTGTCTTGGCTGAGTTCGGTGTTTTCAATGGTGGCTGCATCAACCATTTGGCCATCAACAAAGAGCCAGTTGCCCCGGTTGTTTGTCAACTCGCCTGTAAGTTCTTGCTTCGTCATAAGCATGGCTTGGTCGCCTTTTTCGCTTGCTACAAGTACGGTGAAGGTTTCAACACCTCCAACCATTCCTGGGTTGATACGAATCTCGGTTGCATCGTTCAAATCGATGGTTTCGAGTTCTTGTGCATTGACCATTTGTGAATCCACAAAGACCCATGTGTTTTCGTTTGCTGACACCGTGTCTACGATGTCTTGACGGGTCATGGCAACTTGCTCATGGCCGGTCTCTTTGGCTACGTGAACTGTAAATATCTTGTCTGACATTGTTCTTCCTCGCAATCTTTGAATTTCCACAGTATATTAATCGCGACAAAGTCGGCATGTTCAAGGATGTTCTCGATGCAAGGAATTTCATGGGCGAGGATACACCTCTTGTCATCGATGTTGTTGACAACGGCGGACAGTGGACACATCGTGAATGGAGGATGTTGAAGTATCTTAAAGTCGACACTCAAATTATCACGAACGACACCCCTGTCGATCAACTGCGAGAACTTGATGGTCTCATTCTCTCAGGCGGTGCAGCTCGTATCGGTCTTTCCGGTGAATTGGGGAATTGTGCTGAATTCCTCAAACTCGATGTTCCAATCCTCGGTATCTGTGCAGGCCATCAGTTCATGGCACGATTCTACGGAGGGGATGCAAGAGAATCCCCTATCCCAGAGTTTGGAGCAATGGAAATAGAGCTTCACGATGGAGGTGGCAAAATCTTTGCCGGAACTTCTGAAACACAAACAGTATGGGAGTCGCACAACGATGAGGTACATGTTGTGCCTGAGGGATTCTTCATCACTGCAAGTAGTCCTTCGTGTGAAGTCCAAGGCATGGAGAATGAAGACGGTGATCGGTTTGGGTTGCAATTTCATCCAGAAGTCAACGATTCGGAATTCGGAAAGGAGATGTTCGAAAACTTCGTTGGAGTGTGCCGGCAAGCCCGAAAAAACTAGATCTTGAGATTCGCTTGTCGAGCAAGAATCAAGATATGCATTGAATGTTCAAGCATTGCTGCGTTGGCCATTGCTTGGTCGAGATTTGCTCCGACTGCGTATGCTCCATGCCCTCGGACGACAACGCAGCGCATTCCTCCTTGCTGCAGTGCTTCTGCAACTTGACGTAGGAATTCCTCTTGAGCATCATCATCTGGATCGACAATGACGACTTTGCCAATGTGTTCTTTCCCAAGGACATCAATGGGTTGAACGAGAATCAAATCTTTCTCACAACTTGCTGCGGTTGTATATGGCCCTTGCATATGAATACATGCTGCTGGACCTCCAGTCACTAAGGCAACTGAAGCCAAGAGTACTTCGTGAATTTTCCACTCGCTAATGGCTCCGCGTGGAGGATTTCCACCAAGGCGGCCACCGACGATTCCTCGTTCATCGAGACGGCTAAGCATTGTGGAATGGCGGGTGCTGATCATCATTCCTGGTTCATCTGGATGGAGCATGGAAATGGCCCCCATTGTTCCTTTGATCAAGGATTCTCGGCTGAGTTGCCGCCCCATTCGAGCGAAGTCTGCAACCATATGTGAAGGGACAACAATATCTTCGAGTACTACTGGAGGAAGAGGTGCTTCCTCTATCTCTTCGATAACCTCAACAGCACCTACAAGGCCACCACGAAGGCGTTCGATTTCTGCCGTTAGCCGGGCAATTTCCATCGCTTGATCTACATCGACAGGTGGTAATTCTTCAGCAGATTCCTCTGTAAGAGTCTCTTGTGGTTCTTCAGTGACTACAGGCTCAGATTCTTCTTCTTGCTCTGGTTCGGTTTCTGCTACCTCTTCAATCTGTTCAGGTTCATCCCCTTCAGGTTCTGCGGGGGCTTCTTCAACAACCGGTTCAGAAGCTTCCTCTTCGACAATGGGATTTTCATCATTGAAAGATTCAGGTTCTACAGTCGCTTCTTCGATTTCTTGGGGGGCTGGTTCCGCTGACTCTTCTTCTGTGGAGAGTTCTTCCGTACTTGATTCAGATGGGGGTTCCGAAGGTGGTTTCCCAGGGGGACCTGACGGCGGCCCGGTTGGGGGACCTGAGGGGGGTCCTGTTGGGGGTCCTGTTGGGGGTTTGCTCGGAGGCCCTGTTGGTGGGCCTGTTGGGGGTTTGCTCGGAGGCCCTGTTGGTGGTCCTGGGGGTGTTGCAGGAGGATTTGATGGGGTGGGCGGCGGTGATGTTTCGATACCTTCCATTGCACCAAATGCTCCGTCGAGCATGGAGCCAAGTGTGGCTTCTTCTGCTTGTTCTCTGGCCTCTTCTGCAGAAGTCTTCTTGGTCGCCATGCCCGTCCCTGACTACGCCATACCTAGCGGCTTAAATAGCGGTTCCGCTACGGCAGGATGTTTACGGCCCGCTTGGTGTAGAGGTTATCATGCAGGATTGTCATTCCTGCGACCCGGGTTCAATTCCCGGAGTGGGCGCCTTACTCTTCACGATGATGAGTTGTTACTGTCCCACAAACTCGGCACCAAACCTTGATTCCATCAATTCGTGGAGTTGCTCCTGCGATGTCGATGCTGGCTCCGCATTGGCACTGGACAACGTTGCGCATGAGTCTCCGAATCACTTGTTGTTCATCAACTCAGCGATGGGTTTGGCTCTCAATTACACATTCATAGCGATACATTGACTTGCTCGGTGAGAAGCCTTTCACAGATTCAATAGTGTTGGACTGAACAGCATAACCTGCTGCTTCAAATTGACGAGCAAGTTTAGATCCTACCGCGCTTGATGCCTCTTTCTCTTGAATCGTCCAACCGCAAATCAATGCTCGATTTGGGTTCAGTAACGGTGTTAAATCTCGAAGGTGAGTTATGCCATCATGTGGGAGATTTACGAGCAAAACGTCTGATGTACCATTCAATTCGGAACATTCAGTTGCTAGATTTCTTGCATCCAAACATGAAATTGAAAACATTCCTGGAGACTTGCGCTTGTTTTCAAAGCGTTCCATGTTTCGCTCAAGAAGGGGGGTCGTTTCAGGATTCATATCATTGACATGAACAGATTCAGTCAACTTAGCATCGGTGTAGAGATAAGCCATTGCTGGACCTACGCCTGCATATGCGTCAACGATTCTGAGTGGGCGATTGAATTCCGAAGCAAATGTTTGAATAGATTCGAATGTTTTCTTCCGTTGTTCAGAAAGTCGTGCAGAATAGTAAGCTATTGAAGGGTCGACTTCAATTCTATGGCCATGCTCCTTCACGTATGTTTGTGTCGAAAGAGATGAGTCACGAGAGTGGATTGGGTTGAGGTTTCGCACACGGAATTCCCCTGTTACGCCTTCGTCATGGCAAACGATGCGAACGTTCGGGTAACGTTTCAGCATCGCTTCCGCTATTTCTGTTGCAACGGTTTGCATTGCTTCAGGGATTTTGACAAGTAAGACATCACCAAGGATTTCAAACGATTGGGGGAATTCTTCTGCGTATTCTTGTTGTAATGATGGTTCTAGGTGTGCCGTCCAATGCTGTATTCGCTTTTCAGTTGCTTCTCTCTCGAGAACAGGAAAGCCTTGCCAGACTGCATCATTTCGTGAAGGTGCGCTATTAACCAAAGGAATCAACCGGTCACCATCTAGAGATTGAACACCGAAACCAATTGCGTACCAGCCGTGCTCTTTGCATCGTTGAATCCAATGCGCCGTCTGAGCACTCGGCACCCTCAAATGACGCATGAGCCTCGGAGGTTCATCGCAAGTAAGAGGTTTGAGGATGAAAAGTGATGATGAGACGGGGTTTGCACTCATAGGTATGGGCCCTGGAAAGGTTGATTCGATGACCTTTGAAGCCGTCGAGGTAGCTAAGAATTCTGATGTCCGCCTCTACGAAGCCTATACAGCATTATGGCCAGATGATGAATTGGAGCGCCTTGAAACCATGATTGGTCCTATCAAACGAATCATGCGACCCGCAGTCGAACGCCCAGAAACACTCTTCGAACAAGCCAAGGACAAATTGGTAGCGATTCTCGTTGTCGGCGATCCTATGCAGGCAACAACCCATATCGATTTCCAACTTCGCGCAGAAAAGGAAGGGATTCCTGTACGCGTCATTCACGGGATTTCTGTTACAACACTTGTTCCTGGATCAACCGGCCTCTCTGATTACAAATTTGGTCGTTCAACAACATTGACCTACCCATACGGTGATTGGATTGTCACCTCTCCCCTCGAAGTTATGTTGCGAAACAAAGCACAGGGATTTCACACTCTGGTCTTGTTCGATCTTGACCCAACAGGAGCAGGAACAGGGGATCAGAGCCCGATGCAACCGCAAGATGCGCTTCTTAGTATTGAAAAAATGATTGAGAAACTCCAACATTCGGAGATGGAGGAGTCAATCAAACAGCAAGCCTCGGACCTGCTTGATTCAGAAATTGTTCTGTGTTGCGATCTTGGCACAAACGACGCATTTTTGAAAACAACAACTGTTGGCGGTCTTCGTAACCTTTCGGGCGGGAGATTGAATTGCATGGTCTTCTTAGCCAACATGTCGGAGATGGAACTAGAAGCCATAAATCGATGGAAGTGATGAAATGAGCGAAAGTATAGATGCCGAGCTTGTAAATGAGCAGCCGGAGTCGTTTCTTTCACCGCTTTATCATTTTAACATCAACATGTTAACTCCGAGTTGGTATAGGAACTTCTCTGTGAGAAAATTGGCATACTCTCTGTCCGTTTTGTACTTGGCATGGATGTTTGCAAAGCACGGAGTCAAGGCGCTCCTCGTCACAGAGAAATACATCCCTGTTGTATCTGTAATCTTCCCAACAGGATGGAGTTCTGCGGTACTGATGCTTGTTGGCGTTATCGACGTGACCATTGCCTGTCTTTTGCTCGTTCGAAATCGCCCGTGGGTCCTTCTTTACGCAGGGATTTACCCTTTTGCGCCGTTAATTCTTTCATACGTTGCAACCGGTGAGCTTGAACTAATTGGGAAAATAATCATTCAGGTCGTTGCAATTCTTGCACTCTTCACTGCGCCTGCAGAGATGAATTTCTTTTACAAGATAAAGCAACATGAAGCATATACAGCAAAGCGAAATACGATTCTTGGGAGTCTAATTTTGCTCGGCCCATCCGCTATTGTTGGCATTGTTTATTTGCTACCCAATTCAATGGATTTCGGCATCCTCGTCTCCTTCTTGATGTTCTTGTCGTTCTTCGCAGCTGTTGGCCTTGCGAGCATGTTTGTCAAACAAGACACAACTGATGACTATCTCGTTGCAGGACGGGGCATGCATCCTGCTTTAGCTGCACTTTCAGCAGTGAGTACGTGGAATTCTGGTTACATGTTCATCGGTTTCATTGGTTTCATCTACTTGATGGGTTACTCCGCAATTTGGATTGGAGTGATCTCAACAATTGGACAATTTGTAGCATGGGCATGGTTGTATAAGTTCATTCAAAAAGAAGGAAACGAGCGTGGACTACGCTCTCTCTCATCATTGGTCGCTGAAAAGGCAGGAGCGCCTGAAGCAAAATTAGCCGCGGTTCTTTCCGTGTTTTTCCTAGCCATCTATGCGGCAGCTCAGCTAACCGCTGGTGGTAAAGCGCTCTTTGTCATGCTTAACTGGCCAGAACTTGTTGGAATTCTCATCGGATTCGTTCTCGTTGTTGCGTACTGCTATGCTGGAGGAATTCGAGCTTCGATTTGGACCGATGCTGCGCAGTCTTGCGTCATGATCGTTGGCTCCGTGATCCTTTGTTGGGTTGCACTCGGAAACGTTGGTGGCTTCTCGGGCATGCATGAAAATCTTGAATCGCAAAGTGCAACTCTTGTCAACTTCTTACCTACAGATATCTCACTCGGAATCTCTCTGTATTTTGTGGCGTTCTTCTTGGGAGGCTTGGGCGTTGCCGGACAACCACAAGTCGTTTCTCGAGTCATGACGCTCAAATCTGACAAGGATAGGAAGCAGGCCATGATCTGGTTCTTTGTTTGGCAGACGCCTTTCATTGCCCTGATGTTCATTGTTGGACTCGCAAGTCGTGTCTTGTTTACAGACGGTGATTTCGATGCTGAACTTGGACTTCCAGCACTTGCAATGGACACCCTTCCAGCACTCGGCGTCGGCATGATCCTTGCATCCATCTTTGCAGCAACGATGTCAACTGCAGACAGTCAAGTTCTAGCATGTACTGCAGCAATTACAGACGATATCAAACCCGAGTGGCGCGAAGATCACAAGACCACAAAGAAAGTCACGCTCTACGTAGCAGCGGCTGCGACATTGATTTCGATTGCAGGCCTCTACATTCCAGGTGGAGACTCTGTGTTTACGTTGGTCGTCCTCGCTGTGTATGGTCTTGGTGGCATCTTTGTACCACTCCTCATCATCCGATGGTTGGGATACAAACCTGATTCATTCCATTCGATTGTAATGATGATTTCAGCCTTCACAGGCGTCATCATTTGGACGCTCCTCGGTCTCGGTGAAGATGTGTTTCCGTCCGTACCTGGAGTTGGCGCTGCCTTTACATCACATATTGTCATGTGTCTGATGAGAAATGATTCAGCATCCAATCCGTTTGGCCGGTTTGAAATTACTCAAGAGCACCGAAAGAAATTTACTACATTTGGAGTCATAGCACTATGCTTCGTAGGAGTTGCTGAAGCCAGTTATGCAATCTATGCTCCTGATTCCACAGAGGATGGTTTTAGTGATGAAATAAGAATGTACACGATAGGTAATTGGAGTTTTACCACGCTAGAAATCGCTTCTGGTAGTCAAGAAATTGCGAGTGGGTCCTCGATTCAGGTTACTGCCGACTACGCGGGTGCAGATGGGCGGCCTATTGGATATGAGTTTACTGCAACGCATTCAGACAACGAACAAGCTTGTGATTTTACAGCATCAACCATTGATGATGATGTTTCAATCGAAGGAGGAATTGGGGAATATCTCATCTCTAGGACCGATTCTGATGATACGATCACTGATGGAGCAATATGGATAAACACATCCCTTTTGGAGGCTGATTCGATGCCCATCGCCATTTCCGAAGCTCAAATCATAGCGGGGCTAGCCCCGGGAGATATCGGATTGGGAGAATACTCGTTTGAGCTTGGGGTTACAGCAAATAGTGATGGCGGGGTCATTTGCCAAAATAACGATGATAGTGAAATCGTTGATTGGAAAATTGAGATTGTTTTCTTGGATTCGTTCAGTACATCCTACACTACAGGTTGAAACTCTGACCCTCTTCACCTAATCGCCAACCAAGTTGTACAAGTTCTTGATGTTCTATGCCTGTCTGGTCATATGCTGGGTTTGTATGATTCAAATGTATGAAGGAGATGTCAGGATCTGTCTGTTTGCGACTTCCTAAGCGCTGAAGAGAGTCTTCAATTGTTGGATGAGGCACTACGCTCATGTCCCTGCCCTGAAGTTCGCCACCAGACCAAAATGTTCCGTCAAGAAGAGCAATGTCGATATTGTGTTTACTAAGAAAAGCGCGAATGGTATTGCATGAATGGGCGACGAGTGTTTCATTCCAAGTATCATGATCGGGTAAGAAAAGCAGTGATTTCTCTCTTCCCCGAATAATGATTGCATGCATATCAGAAAGTTCGGCTCGATGTGGAATATGGATGAATTCAACGATGACATCATCAATTTCTGTTCGCGGAAAAGTGCCAAATTCCAGCACATTTTGCAATAATAGTTGATTCCATGCTGGTGTCCGCTCGATCAACGAATACATCGACGGGCTGCAATGAAGTTGGATGTTTCGGGCTGACATTGTTTCACGACCGAAAAGACCCAAACCGTCGACGTGCCCGAGATGTGCATGGGTAATGAAAAGGTGATCGATACTAGGATTTCCAATCATGCGAAGTTGTCGACCAAGATCGCGCGTCGCTTCGATAAGGAGAGTTGTTCCATTGTTGGTTTGTATGCTTAAGGATACAGGACTTCGATAGTCTGCCTCTGTCAATCCCTCACAACAAGAGCGTGTACAACCCGGCTGAGGGCGGCCTCCGTCCTGCGCAATACCCAGCAAGGTGAGGATGGCCATGTCAAGAGGAATGGCTCCTGCAACATAGACGTATTTACGGGGAAGACCTCAAGCGGGACGTCTGTTTGGATTGAATCGACCGGCATATGGCACGACCTGCACAAGTATCCTTCCCTGGCCAAAAGCAAAGGATGCGAATGCGTGGAACAAAGCATGCAAATGATGCCACAGCAAAGCGTCTAGGTCGACAGTTACGTCAGTTGCTTGAAGATCCAAATGCATACCTTCCTGAAATGACATGGAAGGGTCGGTTGAGTTGGGGTCGTCGAGACCCGGTGACCAAAACGCTTCTCGATCTGAAGAAAATTGTCGCAAAAAAGGATGATGTGAAATGGCTTTCAAAGCGAATGCTTGCGAAAAGAGGTGACCCTGTTGGGAAAGCGTTTGCTGGCTCTTTACATGCCGCTCATGATGATGAGATTTCTCTTGTTGGGAACTTCAAATCACCAAATTTTGGTTCTGGCTCCTTCATTCGCAGAGGTGACGGAAAACAAGGCTATCTTGCAGGATTGCAGAACCACCAAAATCTCACGTTGCGAATGTTACCTTGGGAAGACCATGCTCGAAAGGGGATGTACTTCTTCTCGTGGGAGAACGGATTTGTCTGTACAGGCCCGAACCCAACACCGCCAAAGGGTTGGCTTGAGGATGTCCTTGAACGTTCACGTTTTGATTTTAAGCATCAAGAAATCGAGGGGGTTGAAGTTTACGTGGCAGGCGAAATCAATGCCGATGATGTCCTCAACAGCATACCTTCTACTCAGGGGTGGGTTCGTCTATCCTTCAATCACGGGCCGATTGTTGGTATCGATTTGCAATCTCTCAAGGCAACAAAAGAGAAGCAGAGTGCCTTTGTTCACCATCTTGCACTATCGATGCTTCCACCTTTGTTGACATCCGTTGTTGAGATTGATGCAATGTGGGTTCCGAACGGTTGGGATGTGAATGATGAACTACCTGAAGGTGCAAAAGAAGGCCTGGATAAACTCATTGCTGGCTGGCATGGTTTGACTGTACCTGAAGGAAATCTAACACATGCATGTCAACGATCAGTTCTCGATTCATTGGATTTCGGCTTGCTTATTGGTTCTTCATGGAGCAGGGGAGATTCTATCGAGCAAATCCTTGAATCGCTAGAAAACATGGCTGGGAACGAAGATGAAAAATTGTTGGCTGCCGGAGTGTTCCTTGAAGCAATGAACCAGTCAGGTGAAGGAATCCGCATTGATTCAAGAGGAGGTATCCAAGAACGTGAAGGAAGCATTGTCGAAGTCATGGAAGGTGCTAGCCTTACTGATGCAGTCAACGCCCTATGGGAAGATTTTGGATTGGCCGGACTCGATTCAATTGGCATTGAAGGTGATGAAGCTCAGATTATTTGGGAGCAACAACTCAAGAAACCAAAACCTCTCAAAACTTTCCTCAAGGGGCTGGATTCTTCACGGAAAAAAGCCCAAGAGAAGGCGAAGTTCCCCTACCGGGTCGGTGTTCTTCGTGGTGCAGTGGGGGCTATTCACGACCTCATTCTCACCGGCCTGCTTGAAGGTCCGGGCATTGCAGAACGCAAGGCTACTGCACGTCATGATGACATCGATAGTGCCGCTGCCGGTTGGGCATGGCTACGAGCCGCTAACCGTTCAACTGGACAAGATTGGCATTTTGAGTCCCTTGCTCGAGACCGCGGTGGGGCTTGGATGGAAGCCACAAAGGCTCTCCTTGAAGCAGGAAAAGACCTCCTTGATTCGGATGGTTCAGATAACTCATCCTTCGTGAATGCGTTGAAAGCGCTGCATACTGCAACGGGGCAACAAGAGCCTCTTCCAGATCAAGCCAAGGCTTGATTGAGGTCGTCCCAGAGATCTTCAACGTCTTCGATACCAACACTAATTCGAACATAGCCCGGTTCGATTCCTGCTGCAATACGGACGTCGACTGGCATAGCCATGTGACTCGATGTGGCTGGAACTTCAATCAACGACTCAACACCGCCGAGTGATGTTGCTTCATAGAATATGTCCAACTTTGACATAAAATCCATTGCTCCTTCATCGCCACCTGCAACAACAATCCCGAGCATCCCGCATCCCTTTGGAACGACACGTTGTGCAACTTCGTAATCTGGATGTGATGGAAGTGTTACATGTTGAACACGAACTACATTGGGGTGGTTTTGGAGGCGTCGTGCAAGTTCAGCAGAATTTGAGGTAAGGATTGGCATTCGGGCGTGCAAGGTTCGCATACCTCGTTCCAACATGTAGCAGTTGTGAGGATCTGGTGCTCCGCCAAAGTGAACTCGTCCTTTGAAGATCTGAGCAATAAGTTCCTTTGAACCAACGACTGCACCGCCAAGAAGGTCAGAATGGCCTCCAAGGAACTTTGTTGTGGAATGAATAACCAAATCTGCACCCATTGAGAGTGGCTGACAAGCCCACGGAGATGCGAATGTATTGTCGACAATAACCAAGAGATTGTGCCGCTTTGCAACCTCGACCATTGCAGGAATGTCACAAACCTTGAGATTTGGATTGGTAATGGTTTCAATGTACAGAATCTTAGTGTTGTCTTGAATCGCTGCTTCGTATGATGAAGGATCGCAAAGATCTGCCATGGTCGTTTCAATACCCAATCGCGGCAACTCTTCAGTCATGAGCCCATACGTACCGCCATAAACATCGGCTGAAGCTACGATGTGATCACCTTGGTTGAGGAGCATCATGAGCGTGGTGGAAATAGCGGCCATGCCGCTTGCGAAGGTTTCAGCATCCTCTCCACCTTCCATTGCACAGATTTTCTGAGCAACCGCATCAGAATTCACTGAAGAAAGACGGGAATAGAGGAGTGTGTGTTGAGCACCTGCCGCCCAACCTGCATATCGCTCTTCAGTCAATTTGTAGGTCGATGAAAGGAAGATGGGGGTGTTGACGGAGTCGCCTATGTGATTGGTTCCTGCGTGTACGTTTTTTGTCGCCTCGCGTTGATTTTTGTGGTCTGACATAGCCTCGCCCAGTTTTTCCTCGTGACAGGCAGGACTTGAACGATGTGCTACTTTTGAATGGATTATTCTTCCTGACCTGGGTGAATAAGAATGGAATCTGGAGGGCGAGATGATTGATTTGGTTCCGGAATAAGGTCGTGTTCTGTTGTAGCTGTCTCCCGTAATTCGACCATAAGGTTGCCAGCCAAAAGGGCGCCACCACCTATCGCAATCCAACCAGTCCAATCAGTCATTTCAAGACCGAGTGCGAAGATTGTAGCCCAAACAGGTTCAAGCGCATAGATGATTGCTGCTTGTACTGGATGTAAATGTCGCTGAAGAATATTCAACAAAAGTAAGGCGAACAATGATCCTATGAGTCCAAGGCACAAGAGCGGCAATATCACGCCCTCATTGACTACAACAGAGATAGTATCGGGTGTTGAGCGTCCAGCAGTGAGGAGTGCGACGGCCAAACTTCCGAGCACCACGACAAGAAACGATGTACTTGTGACGCCAATTGGGCTCATCTTCTGAGTAATTTGTTGCGTAAAGAGAATGTGAAGTGCGAAGAAAAAGGCGCATATGACGGTTAGAATTTCACCCCACCCCCAAGAAAGGTGTGGTGGCCCTTCGATAAATCCAGCCCCAAACGTTGCCAGTGCAACCCCGAAAATCATCGTACGAGTTACGTTTTGCCCAGTCATTCTCGTTGTAATTAAGGCGGTAAATACGACATACAATGATGTCAAAAACGCAGAGGTTGACGGTGTAATCGAATCAAGTCCAATCATTTGAGTGATAAACCCAACAAGGAGGATACCCCCGAGAATCGCCCCCCCTTTCCATAACTCGGGATTGAAAAGTGCTGCTTGTGCCTCTCTTGAAACCAAAACGAGTGCTATGAAGGCGATCAAGAATCGCCCCCCTACCAGTGCTGCAACTACTGGAGTCCTCCCATAAACCTCAATTTCTGGTTGGATGGCGTTCATTGCTTGCTTCATCCAAATGAAGGTCGCACCCCATGCCAGAGTGACCGCCAAAAGGCCCAGCGTCGCCTTACGTCGCATGGATGCCTCCATGTATTGCCTCTCTCGTTCATAGTGCATAGTGATGATGGTCGTTCAAGAAGCCTCAAAGGTTACCGAGAAGTGGTTACCTCATGGCGTCATGGGAGCAACCAATAGAGACTGGAGCCGTTCCAAATTCTGGTGCATCATTCGATGCAATTGTCGTTGGTGGAGGACCGGGTGGTTGCTCGGCTGCAGGTTATCTTTCAATGGCCGGTAAGAAGGTCTTGTTGATCGAAAAAAGAGTCTGGCCGCGAGACAAAATATGTGGGGATGCGGTCGGCGGCAAATCATTGTCGCATGTCAAGGCGCTTGGAGTCAAGGAAACACTCGAAAGTACGCCACATTTCAGAGTCAATGGAATTTTGTTTTCAAGTCCGAATGGGAACGAGGTTCGAGTTCCATTGCCTGAGGAGGATGTCGCTCGACTGGAAGCTGGATATGCTCTTCCTCGTCAACAATTTGATCATTTATTGTTCGATCGAGTCCAAGACCTGGTCCGACAAAAGGGGGGTTCCGTGATCCAAGGCGCGTCTGTAAAAGACATGCTCTACAACAATGGCGATGATCCTGGTGAAGGTACTGGAGCAAAGCGAAAAGCGACTGGTGTGCGGTTAACGGTTGGTGGCAGAAATGGGGATGTGATGGAATTCCACGCTCCCGCAATCGTCGGCGCAGGCGGATACCTCTGCCCTGTTGCGACCTCGCTCGTCGTCGATACCTACAACGAAAAAATGGTTGACAAAAAGCACTACTGTGGTGGATATCGCGAATACTGGGATGGCGTCAAAGGATGTGAAGGGAACATTGGCGACATTGAAATTCACTTCGTTGATACGATCATTCCCGGATATTTTTGGATCTTCCCAATTGGTGAAGGGAGGGTTAATGTTGGCTGTGGGATGGTTATGCATTTAATGGACAAACAGTCAAAGAAATTGAGAGCACTCCAAGAAGATATTATTTCCAATCATCCGCAGTTCAGGGAGCGTTTCGAACATGCAACGATGGTCAAAGGCAGCTCCAGAGGATGGCAACTTCCGTTCGGATCTCCACGAAAGAAACAGAAATTGCAACCTCGAAGAATGGCCATGAATGGGGCTTGGCTGGTCGGTGACGCCGCGAGTCTCATCGATCCATTTTCGGGAGAAGGCGTTGGTAATGCCCTTGTCACTGGCGAGATTGCAGCACGCCATATCATCGAAGGGCGGTCGCCCGAAGAATACCAAGAAGAAGTCTGGTCTACACTGGGTGCTGAACTAAAGAACAGTTACCGGATGCAATCGCTCAGTCGAAAATCATGGTTGCTCAACTGGTTTGTTGGCAAGGCTGGTCGTAAGCCTCAGTTGCAAGAAATGATGACCGAAATGATTGCAAGCAAGGAAGCCCAAGAAAATCTTCACTCTCCATGGTTCATGTTCAAGACCTTGATGTTCTAAGGGTGCATCATGGGGACAAGCCTTGAAGGCATCAAAGCCGTCTTTCTGGACCTTGACGGAACGATTTACTTAGGCGGCAAACTCATTGATGGAGCCTTGGAATTTCTTAATCGGTGTGATGAGCAAGGCGTTCAGCGGTACTTTTTATCCAACAATTCTTCGCGTAGTGTTGAACAGTACGTCAAGAAGTTGGAAAGAATGGGGATTCCAGCAACTGCAGATGATGTTCTCCTATCAACGCACGACTGTATCGCTTGGCTCAAACAACAAAACATTACGCAAACCTATTGCGTTGGAACTGAAGGAATGTGTCAAATGTTGGAAGATGAGGGAATTACAACACGTTCACAGGAACCACAGTACGTTGTGCTTGGATACGATACTGAAACAACATATGAACGACTGGAAACTGCGAGTTTGTACCTCCATGCAGGCGTTCCGTTGATGGCTTCTCATCCCGACATGGTTTGTCCTTCCCCGAATGGTGGCCTTCCAGATGTTGGGGCATTTCTCGCATTGTTCAAAGCAACTACAGGTGTTGAGCCAACACATATCTCAGGAAAGCCAAACGCTGGCATGATTCTGCATAAGATCGAAGCATTAGGTCTTCGGCCTGAAGAATGCGCAATGGTGGGCGACCGTCTCTACACCGATATTGCAATGGCAAATCGAGCGAAATGCATGGGGATTTTGGTACTCTCAGGAGAAGCGAAACAAGCCGATGTTGAGGCTCTTCCAGAAGGCGTTGAACAACAACCAACGCTCATTGTTTCTTCAGTTGACGCACTACTTAGGTGATGGAGTGGGACTCAAAAACCGTTGGAAGCTTTGGCGGAAAAGGAAGTTAATTTTCCCACCCGATGAAATTCATCAGGCTGGGGAAAACGCAGAATTACGTTTGGAAAAACTTTGCAGAGCAGCAGGCAAAAACAACAATTGGGCAGTTTACCCTTCCGTCCGCATACCTGATCCTGATGGGGGTCGCCGTGAGATCGATTTAATTCTCGTATCTGGGACTACTGTCTTGATTGTTGAACAAAAACACTGGTCTGGCCGGTTTGAAGTCTTTGAAGATGGTGAGTTTTTACAGCATCGAAACAAAGGTGGAGCCCATAGTCACGCCACGGTTGCACATAGAATTGCTCGAAAAGCTCGGCTGTTAGAAGAGATTCACCGACAGCGATTTCCTGAAAATGAGATGTCATTTCATGTCCTTGTTGCTATGACTCACCCACGCCTTGAATGGCCTGAGACATTCCCAGAACTTCCTGCTGAGATGATCAATGAACGACAATTGTTGGACAGAATCCAATCCACAGGAGGTTCCCCTGAAGATAATGATTTCGAAGACACAATGGCTGGGTTTGGAACGTGGGATGAAATTCATATGCACGGGGGTTTGAAACTTAAGGGCGATTTACTCAACCTCGGTCTAGGTTCTGGAGTCGAAGAGTGGGATGGAACCCGACAAGGTGACCTGAGGGTGCATGTTGAACATCCTCGAGGAGTCCTCACCCTGTTACGGACGTCCATGAGTAAAGTTCGGCTCAGTGATGATTCTGGAAGGAATATCGAATTGAAATGCAAGGATGGTCCGAACGCAAAAATGCATGTTGTCGGAAAGACAACCGCTGAAGAAGTGGATTGGATGATGATTGATTCAATACATGCGTCTCGACGACCAAAGGAGTGGGGATGATGGCTGAGCCTTGGATTGAAGCAATTGGTCTGATCGCAGGTTTCATCGGCATTGTTGCTTGGATTCCTCAGATTCGACGCGTATATGTCGATGAAAAGGAGGAGGGAATCTCTCTTCCAACCTTCCTTGCCGTGACTGCTTCTTTGTCGCTTTGGCTTGTTTACGGAATTATTGTCAAATCCATTGCGATGATTGTTTCAAACATCCTTACCTTAGGATTCATCATTGCGATTACGCTGGGCGTCTATCGCATTCGAAGCAAGTCGTCGAATGATGATATCAACAAACAGACTTCGTTGTCTCGATGATGACTGCCCCAATTTTGTACGGGTCACCATTGGATGCAGGCCGACGGTCCTCAAGACGGCCTACCCATCCATCTGTTGGGACTGTTGCGGGAACTCGAATTGATGCTCCACGATCAGAGACACCGTATGAGAATTGGTCTATTGACTGTGTTTCGTGAAGTCCTGTCAGACGCTCTTCGTTGTGAGCTCCATAGACTGACATGTGCTTTTCGATGTTACGGCCGAATGCTTCGCAAATGCTGTCAAACAATTCTTTCCCGCCCTTGTCACGCATTGCACCATTGGAGAAGTTTGCGTGCATACCGGATCCATTCCAATCTCCCTTGATTGGTTTTGGATGGTATTCAATGTAGTAACCGTAACTTTCTGTCAAGCGGTCAAGGAGGTAGCGGGCAACCCAGAGCTCATCGCCGGCTTGCTTTGCACCCTTTGCGAAGATTTGGAATTCCCATTGTCCGCAAGCGACTTCTTGGTTGATTCCTTCGAAATTGAGACCTGCTTCGAGACAGAGATCTGCATGTTCTTCGACGAGAGAACGCCCGTGTGTGTTCTTACCGCCAACGGAACAATAGTACAATCCTTGAGGGCCAGGGTAGCCACCAACTGGGAAACCAAGGGGAAGTTGTGTATCGACATCCATGATGAAGTATTCCTGTTCAAAACCAAACCAAAAGTCTGCATCATCATCATCGATGGTTGCTCGACCGTTGCTGAGGTGAGGGGTCCCATCTGGGTTCAGAACTTCACACATGACAAGGTAACCGTTGACACGCTGTGGGTCAGGGAAGATGTTGACTGGTTGGAGAAGACAGTCGGATGAGCTTCCGTCTGCTTGCTTTGTTGAAGAACCGTCAAACATCCAGATAGGACATTCTTCAAGTGTTCCTGTAAAATTCGAACGAACCATTGTCTTGCTACGCATGTTTTGTGTAGGTTTGTATCCGTCTAGCCAAATGTACTCAAGTTTTGCTTTATCATT
Source organism: Methanobacteriota archaeon (assembly GCA_002722615.1). GTDB lineage: Archaea > Thermoplasmatota > Poseidoniia > Poseidoniales > Poseidoniaceae > MGIIa-L2. Next base: position 53,945 of record PBMQ01000036.1, read on the forward strand.
CATGGGTATCATACGCGTCGCTGTGAGGACGGTATATGAAACATTTGCTCATTATTTATGATAATTTATGTGTTTAATGACTAAAAAATGATAGGATGTTTAATCATATGTTCTATAATCATGGAGTTCGAGAAGGATAGAGTATCCATTTGTTCTGTTCCGGAGAGAAATATTTTGCAAATGCATAAAAAATTGCATTGGTACTGTCAGAGGTCACTGGTTGTTCGCCGCTTCATCTGATTGTGGGGTGATCAAGACTTCAGAACTCGAGCGTTCAATCAATGGTAATTCTGCAACTGATAGGGAGGGGAGAACATGTACTGTGCAGGTGTTACCACAAGCTGGCGCAAGGTAGTCTTCGCCTTGATCGGTGAGAACGAAACGAATACCATGTCCTGCGGGCAGCAGCGCATCAATGGCCTGAAATTCCATGAGAAGGGTGATTTCCTGACCGGGTACAACCGTTTGTGCTTCGTATCCGCCTGCATGATATCGTATATCCATGGTCGCATGGCCAAGACGAATGCCTGTAACAGCATCCTGCATCTCAACAAAGACTTGCCCTCCGTCGAAGGTTGGAACTGCTGAAAGATGGATTGTGGCAAGACCTGCGATGTGTGAATCTTGTAATTCATTGATTGCAGGACATTCAACGGTGATTGACTGGCCACCTCCGACAACCGGCGTACCGCCCCCGACAAATGCGCCGTCGTTCGTACAATCTCCTAAATCAATTTGGTGAGGTTCGACATCCAATGGAGGCCACGTATCTTCGATTCTCCATTGACCATCGTTCCGCTGTATTTGGGCGTGAAGATCGGGCTTTTCTCCAATCCCTTTGAGATAATATTCCATCCACTCAAACAAGTCTTGACCCCAATCCCATCGTGTCATGTTCTGAATTGCTTCGCCACCGTAACCAGAGGCTTGCGCATTGTGTTTTGTCCATTGGTCTGGATAGTTATGTTCCCATTGGCCGATCATACCAGCAACATCGTATCCGTTGTCGATGTATTCTTGATACCAATTTACGCCAGGCGGGCCCCCGAACACTTGGTGGGGGTCAACATTCCAATCTTGCAGTCCTTGAACCCAATAGATGCTTCCATTGTAAGTCCCTAGTGCTTTGTCGATATGACTGCGCTCATCGTAATAATTGTCCATGTAGGGATCTAATTCACCGAGTCCGTAGCGTGTTGGTCCAGCAAGGAACCCTTCAACAACATCTCCGCACAGGTTGTCCAAATCATCAGAATCATAATCAAGAATTGACCCCCCATAATTCGAATGCATCACTTGACTTCGTGCTTCTGCGCTACCGTTTTTGTACAAAAGTGGGCCCAATGCCGTCGTACCTGATATTGGGACGATGGTCTTGAGATACTGGCTACCTTGTGCAGCAGCTTCCCATGCAGTGGCTCCCTCGTAGGATTTCCCATAAATCGCAACATGCCCGTTGCTCCAATTTTGAGTACCAAGCCACTCAACCGCAGTGTGGATGCCAAGTCCTTCCCCGTCTCCACGATAATCGAAACAACCCGTACTCTCCTCAGTTGCAAATACAGCAACTTGGGCCAATGCATATCCATGAGGAACGAAATTATCGTAAATGAATTCGCCTCTTCCAGCACTCACGACATTGGTTGGAGATGATTCACTCCCTTGTTGCCCATAATCAAAGTACGGGCTGACAACAGCGATAACCGGGACTTGTTCGCCTTCTTCTGTATTCGAAGGTAGCCAGTAGGAGAGGTGGACTTCAGCAGTGTTTGGCCCTCCTTCCCATGTGCCAGAAGTGTCAACTTCGATGGTTGCTTCTTGAACAGAAAGGGGTTCATAGGGGCCATCTTCCAAAACACGAGAGTAGGATCCGGTCCAATTCCACTGTAATGTGTGCCGTTCATAGATATCTGGATATGGTTCGGCTTGCTGTTGTTCTGGACCCGCTTCAGCATCGCCAAAACAGCCTGCTAATGTCATTGACAACATCATTGACGCCAAGAGGAGAGCCATCCCACTCCTTTGCGCCATGGCAAGGCCTGTTAGAGGTGACATAAACGGTTTGCGTCTTTTCCGCAAACTATGATTGGTGGCAACGCTTGGAGTTCAACATGGAGGCCGCAGAAGTATGGAAGGCAAGATGGGATGCATCAACGTTGCCCATGGCGAAAACGTTCATGGAAGTTGCATGCAGAAAGAAGAGTCTTGTCTGTCTCGCCGCTGACAAATACACCATGGGAGAGTTGTTCGAACTTCTGAAAGCAGTTGGACCTTCAATCGCTGCTCTAAAGACACATGTCGATCTCATCGATGATTGGAACAAAGAAGAGTGGGGTCAATTTTGCAATCTTGCCCAAACAATGGATTTGCTTATTTTTGAAGATCGTAAATTTGCTGATATCGGAAAAATATCGAGAAAGCAGATGGGTGGAGTATACAACATCCAAGAATGGAGCGACATCGTTACTGCTCATCTCATCAGCGGCCCTGATATTGTCGATGGGCTGCAATCTGCTTGGAGTGATGCCTCACGAGAAGGTGGAGTCTTATTGCTCGCTCAGATGTCAAGCCGTGGCAATCTGTTGAATCCAGATTATACTGCAACTGTTGTCCAAGCAGGAAAGGTTCATCCTGGCGTGTTTGGATTCATTGGAAACGGGTCAAATGCTGACTCTGTACGCGCATTACGGGAAATGGTTGGAGATGAGAAAATGATCTGGACCCCTGGTGTGAATATTGCAACTGGTGATGGAGAAATGGGCCAGCGCTACGGCGATCCTTATGATGCTGTCATCGCTGGTTCAGATTGTATCATCGTTGGTTCAGGTATTCACGGTGCAGCCGATCCTGCCGCCGCAGCGGCCGCTTATGCTGAAGTGTCTTGGAAAGCCCTCATGGAGCGATAAATATGGAGGCTGTGCTCTTTATCATCGGTATGGTTCTCCTTGCAGGACTGCTTGGACTGTTGTACTGGGGCTACTGGAATGCGAGAAAACTCGATCGACAAATCCAACGTGGAGACCCGTCGTTATTGACAACGAGCACCTACAAACGCGAAGAAGTCATTCAGGCTCCGCAGGGATCTGTAATTATGGAAGGGCAAATCGTCCAATTACCGGGACAATACACTCAGGCCATTCCTGTACAACACTCTCAGTTACAAGAGTGAGTCAAGATATCCAAGTTGGTAGGCAGCACCAGCACCTGCTGCAATGAGTACAAGAAGGAACAAGAATTTCTTTTTTCCTTTCTTATTCGGGCCTGATGATTCGGATGCTTCGGCTTCAAGAGGAGGTAATTCGGCAATTGGAGGGAGTTCTTCTAGAGGGGGCAACTCTGCAATTGGAGGTAACTCGATGGTGTCCGGCTCTGGCTTGATTCGATCTTCTGGGTACAATTGGTCCAAATCTTCCAAACCTGGGGCTTCGGGGATCGGTCCAAGGACTTGGTCCCAGATTTCATCAAGTTGGGATTGGGTTACTGGCTTTGCAAGCCATCCAACAGCTCCCGCTGAGAAGGTTGCATGAACTGCCAGCTCCGATAGTCGATTTGGTGCAATGAACAAGATGCGTGAATCTCCTCCGTGTTCTCTCATTTCCAGGGCAGCAAGATGGCCATCGAGAGAAGGGATGTCGAGGGACATCACGACCAGTTCGGGATCGAGTTTGATGTATTCATCAACGGCAAGATCTCCATCTTCACAAACTTCGATAGCGAAACCTCGCTTTCTGAACACTTCACGCAAACGCATAATGGACATCTGATTGTTGTCAACAATCAAGACCGTTGGCGCTTCATCCGAAGAAACTTCACTAACGTATGACATTGCGACCAATCCCCCTGAGACATTGCTTGCTCATCAATGAACCGATGAAATTGTTTCAATTCCAATCATTCTTCACTCGAAACATCTTCAACGGGGGCTTGCCGAGGATTTTCAAAGGTTTGACGTACATTTTGCATGTTCGCTTCCTCTTCTTCCATTCGCTTCTTTCGCTTCGGCCCTTGCATGAATTGCATCTGTAATTCACTGATGACCCCTTTGAGCATTGCTTCTGCTGATGCATCAAGATTGCCTTGGGTTTTATTTTGAAGCATCCGAAGAATGTCGATGATGTCTTTTGCTTCTGAAAAATTGAATTTCAGACCACCTTCTGGATGTTCAAGGAGTCCTAAATTAGCCATTGCAGACCGTTGGAACATATGGACAACCGTGAAAAACGTCTCAGTTTCTTTATCTTGAAACATGGTTAAGCCTCATGAAAACATTTCGTCCAACAACCAATCTGGATCGAATTGAAGAAGATCATCATAGCCTTGGCCAATACCAGCGAAGACGATTGGTCGTCCTGTAGCAAATGCAATCGACAAACCTGCCCCACCTTTCGCATCTGTATCCATCTTCGAAAGTACTGCTCCATCGAATCGCATCATCTCTTGGAACATCTTGGCTTGGTCAACTGCATCGTTTCCAGCAAGAGCATCCCCTACAAAGAGAACGAGGTGGGGGTTTGCAACACGGCGTACCTTTTCCAGTTCCTTCATGAGGTTGGTTTTGTTTTGCATTCGACCAGCAGTATCGACGAGTACAACATCGATGTTTTTCGCTTTCGCAGATTCGATTGCATCGCGTGCGATTGCTGCTGCATCGCCTCCACGTTGACTCGAAATACAGCGGATTCCAAGATTTTCACAATGTGATTCAAGTTGTTGAATGGCTCCTGCACGGAATGTGTCTCCGGCGGCAGCAATGACAGAATGGCCGTTGGATTGTAGTCGATGTGCAATCTTAGCAGCTGTAGTGGTTTTTCCAGTTCCGTTCACGCCAACAAGCATCACGACAACGGGTGAATCACCTTGGTCCAAAAACGATTGAATTGAGGCGTCAAAGTCCCAGTATCCTGCTGAAAGAAGATTGCGCAGAGCACGTTTCAGTGCGGCTTCCAATACCTTCGCCAATTCTGCACCACGGCGTAGTCTTGCGCCAATGAGACTCTTTCTCAAAGCATCAAGGACTGAAGTTACCGCTTCGCTTGATATATCGGATTCAAGAAGCATCCATTCGAGTTCTTCAAGTAAATCATCGAGAACCTTACCTTGTTTGATGACTCGGCCTCCTTGCTCCACAATACCGCCACCGAGATCGATGGATACTGCGCCTGCTTCTGTTTCCATATCTGCCGTCTTTGAAGAGCCTCGTGGAGTTGATTTTACTTCAACAAGTTGTCTTCCTGTTGTGGTTCTCATCATTGAAAGATCAACACGGGAGCCTTTTGGCTTCGCAATCGTTGTCGCTTTCCTTCGTTTGAGTTCCTTAGCGCGTTGTTTCTCTAATTTTTCAAGACGTTTTCGTTCTTTTTTGGAAACTACAACTGGAAGTTCGATATCATCTTCTTCTTCATCCCAATCATCCCAATCATCATCTTGAGATTCACTAGAAGTCGGTTCTTCGAATTCTTCTTCGAATGTTTCTTCCTCCCAGTCTTCCTCAATGTAGCGAGAGGTTTCTATTGCAGCAATACCCTCTTCTGAATCTTCAACCGCTGTCAAGGCTTCAGAATCCACTTCTTCTGCAACCTCTTTGACGCGTTTTTTGAATCGGTCGAAAAGGCCCATGAGATCACCTAATCGTCGAGTGTGAGTTCGTTACCGAACATGCCGCCTCGACGTCGTTTTGATTTCTGTGTGTCGGTTGCCTCGGGGGAGGGGGTTGGCTCTTCATCGACTATTGCTTCTTCGATTTTCGGCTGCGCCTCAGCGGCTGCGGTAAAGGTCTGCGCCAAAGCAGTAATCGTTGTCTCGAGTTGTTGACTTTGGGATTGGAGATTTTCAAGGAGTGAGCCAAGCTCCTCCATTCGCTCTCTCGTTAAGGCCGCAGCATCGGACCAGGTGCGTTCTGCGAAGATCCCGCTACCTAAATCGACGATTGTTGTTCCTTCTCCGCCTCCAGGATGTTGACAAGTGAGCGTCACTCCAGCTCCGATGGAAACGTGCATTTTCATTTCTGCATCGTGGTTTTTCTTAGATAGTGTTTCGAGAATCGTTGCTGTAACATCATGTTCACCAAGAACATTGATCACTTGTTCAATCCGTTCCTGAACTTCATGAAAACGTTCACGGTTCATCTCGACGAGTCGTGCTGTTCGTTGAAGTTCAGATTGTTCCAAAAGACCGCCTCAACAATGCCTGTGGTGCGACATTCATGAATGCGACGATGGTGCAATCACTCTTCCTCTGCAACTGGGGCAATGGTGCCACCGGCTGCTGCGATTTCGTCGCGGAAGTGGTGAAGAACGGTTGGTTCAGTAGAGGTGCGTGGATCAACTTCGTTGATTGAGTTGATTGTAATTGCTCGTCGTTTCGCATTGTGGCGAGACCCGATAATCGAGTAAACGCGGTGTTCAGCATCTGCTTTTGTAGTTGCAACAACATCAAGCGAGAACTTCTGTCGTAGTCGACCGAAGGGGGCCTGTCCATCAACACGGAATGCCTTCATGTTTCCAAGGCGATTCGTTTCTTGATTTAAACGCGATGGTTCGGATTTGGGGTGGAGCATCGCGTGTTTCATCAACGTGGAAGAGTAGCCTAGTGATGTGCGAAGCATCTGGTTAGCCTTGTTCATCCTTGTTGCGCCCCTGCCACTCGAGGGGGTGTTGGACGACGAAATGTTCGATCAACACGAGGTTGTTCTCCAACTACCAGAAGGTGAGGTTTGGAGCCAGTTAGGCTGGATGGGCCTTGGTGAATTCAATTACGTCCCGCTCCGTTTATTGACGCCATCCGCATTGATTGCATGGAAGGTTAGTTCCGATGCATATCATCCGATTGCAGCTGAAACAAAGACAAGTGATGCTGTTTGGAAATCTTATCCTTCAGAGGGTCAATCAGTAAGACTTGTTTTCGAACCCGGATTGCCCGATTCTGCTGTTGTACAACTTCACGACCAAATTCAGAGATTCATTGGTTACCAGCAGCTACTCTTTGACTCAGGACATTTGACGTCCGTAACTATCCAATGGGATACATCTTTCCAAATGGATTGGTTTGCTGAACTGGAAGGGGTTCTTTGGATTGAACCGCAGTTAAAGACTGGGGGGCGAAATTTCAATTCGGCGCAACTCTTGACCGGGACCGAAGGAAACGAATATCCCTCTGCATGGAACGTTGGACTGAATGGGACAGGGGTAGTAATCGGTGTCGCGGATACCGGAATCGATTCGGATCACACCTGTTTCCGAAATCTATCTTCGGTTAATATTGGCCATGGACATCGTAAGTTGCTGCATGTGAATACATCCATTGACGGATGGGATAGTTCGGGCCATGCGGATTATCGTCATGGCACACATACAGCAGGAATCCTTGGTTGCCATCCATTAGGTACGGCTACTGAGGAAAATCTCCCTCCTGCTTACATGGCGATTGGTTATGAAACGCAACTGGTTGTGCAAGACATCGTTTCAGAAGAGGGGTGGCTTCCACCCGATGTTGATCTTCTCCTAGCAGAGTCTGCGATGTATGGAGGATATCTGCATTCGAACTCTTGGGGTGATGACACCACAGATTACACCTTGCGCTCAGGAGATTTTGATGCCTTTACTCGTGAATTCCCGTGGACTCTTCCGTTGATTGCACCAGGGAACAACGGTGGATTCGTATTGGAACCAGCCAACGCCCGTAACGTGATCGCCATTGGAGCTTCAACCAAAGATACGAATCCAGAACGGTGGTTGTCTTCAGTACATGGTCCGACAGATGCCGATACTCGCGGTATTTTCGCACTTGCGCCAGGTGTTTCCATCGTTTCAGCTCGATCGGATGGAATGCCCGATTCATACAATGCAGGCCAGCATACATTGAGTGGAACCAGCATGTCAACGCCCATGGCTGCGTCCTATGCGAGCATCGTTCAGCAAATGGTACAAGATGGATGGTTAACGGGCCATAATGAAACACTATCAACAACCAATCTTGAAAACATGGTCCCTTGGTTTGAAGATGAAGGAACTCAGAAGGACATCCTCTTGGGCGAGGGTTTCACCCCCTCGGCGCCAATGATGAAAGCATTGCTTTCACTTTCAACAACGCCGTTAGATGATTCATTTAGGAATGGTGGTGACGGTGGTTCAACTGCTCCAAACTCACACGATGGATGGGGTGTATTCAACCTTGAAGAATTGTTGAATATTAATCAATTGCGAGCGCTCTCTACAGAAGAAAATCGGCCCGTGGAAAACATATGGATTCATGACTCCTACCGTCTCATAAACGGCTCACCTTCCAATCAATTGGCAACACGAATGGGTGCTTCAGGACCAATCGAAAATTTGATGCAACAATCATGGGATGGGTCTGGTTCTGTTGGCCCTTTCCTTTCAACTGGTGATGTGTTTCAACAGCGATTCATCCTACAAGGAAACGAGTCTCTCGATGTGCGACTCGCGATCCAAGCAAAGCCTGAACCTCACCTTGTGGACGATGTGCAGCTCATGGTTCGATTGCCAGATGGTCGTTTTGCACTAGGGGAACAATATCGTCAAGATGGTCGTTCAATGCTGTATTACGACTTTGCAGACCATCTCAACACGAGTGCCTTCCCGCCAACAAATGAAACCACGGTAGGAATTTACCTTGATGAAAGTACTCTAAGTGGGATTGATTATGTCGATGTCGTCGTTTCTGGACGATATGTCACGCCGGGTAACAACCCTGGGACTCTCGGTGTTGAAGGAGATCGTATTGGATTTGGCCTAGCGGTCAAAGGCGTAGAGATTGACCCATTGAATCATTCAGATGCCGATGGGGACGATGTTCCCTACGAGCAAGACAGTTGTCCGTTTACGAACGCTACTGGCTGGGATATTGACCAAGATGGATGTATTGACGATGTTGATGAAGACGGTGTTGAAGACAATCAAGATGACTGTCTTTCCACACATCCTGATGTGCCTGTTACCTCATCTGGCTGTGCACAACAAAATCAAGCGCCACGGATTTTTGTCGACGAAGTGATACTGCAAGCGCATGATAATGAAACGATCTCTCTTCTCTTTTCTGTTTTGGATTCGGATAGCGTATCAGTAGAGGCTCTTCTCGATCGTCAAGGTCCAAATCCTGGAACCGTATCAATTTGTGAGCGTCTCGTCATAAACGATTCTTGGCAATCATGTTCTGTTAAGGTAAATCAGGACTTCTTTCCATTGTCGCCCGGCGGCAACTGGACGGTTGTTGTAATCGCACAAGACATGAACTCAAGTTGGTGGACTTCGCCAGAATTAACAGAATATGAATCAGAAACATTCGAGATTTTCGTACCTTTGCCTGCGGCTGAATTGTCTGTATCCAGTGTGAGTTCGTGGTTCTCTATGGCCGTAATTGCCTCGATTGTTTCAGCAATCCTATTTGGAACGATTCTTCAGCGTTGGATATCTGAGGAAATTGACTGATTTTCGATTAAAATCCTCATCGTATACAGGGGCTATCTTCAAACCTTATGGCATCCACGCTGGGATAACCGAGAGGTGTTCATGATGAGCGAACGATTATATGTTGGAATTGACCTAGGAACGTTTCAGTCGACAATTGCATCCAGCGCTGGCGCTATGCATTCCATTGAGACTGTTGTTGGACGACCAAAAGACCCTGTTGCACGAAATTTCCTAAAGCGAGACGTTCTGTTTGGGGCTGACGCTCTGAAGAACAAACTCGCATGCAATCTCTACCGCCCAATGGCGGCTGGAGTTACACAGGATGATGAGGCGAACCTCGCTGCTGCCAAGGCATTCGTTTCCCACCTCATTGAAACTGTTGATCCTGAGGAATTCGACGAGGTTTTCGGTGTCATCTGCTCTCCAAGTCACGTATCGTTTACCGACAAGAGCAATCTTGTTGCAACACTCCGTGGGCAAGTTAACGCAATCATGGTCGTAACAGAACCGTTCGCAACTGCATTCGCTATTGACGAAATCGGTGGTTCAATTGTTGTTGACGTTGGTGCTGGTACAACAGACATTGCTCGAATCCACGGAACATTCCCAAGCGACGAAGACCAAGTCACAATCCAAGAAGCTGGTGATTGGCTCGATTTGGAACTCATGAACCTGATCGCTAAAAAATTCACAGGCGCTCAAATCACTAAGGACATGGTCCGAAAGTGGAAGGAAGAATCCTCCTACGTCGGTGGAGATGTTCGAACTGTTGAAGTCTCACTCTCCGTTGATGGAAAGAGTCAGAACGTCGACATTGGCGACCTTATCCAGGAGGCTTGTGACTTGTTAGTCCCAAAGGTTGCTAACGCAATCAAGCGAATTGTTGCTGAAGCAGACCCTGAGTACCAACCTGTCCTACGTAACAACATCATCCTCTCAGGAGGAGGTTCTCTTATCGAAGGGCTCGCTGAGCGTGTTGCTCGGGAAATCGCTGATATCGGTGATGTAAATGTCTGGTGTGTTGAAAACCCATTGGAAAAGGTCGCTGAAGGTGCTCTTATGCTCGCAGGTCAAATGCCTGATGACATGTACACCTCCATCAACTGATTTGGTTGAAGAAATTCACTCTGAAATCAGACGCTTTATGCCTTGATTTACAGGGAAGGTTCAAGAGTGGTTGAGGTTCGATAGACTCTCGTATGACGCTCGGCGCTTCCAATCCAGATGCCTCCCGTGGGCAACCAACAAGTTCTGGTAACGATAGAGCGGCTCTTGAGGGGATGTTGAAAAGCTACCCTATTGACCAACTCGTCGAAGAAGTCCTCATCGCATGGGATGAACTTGGTCAGCGTAATGAAGAAGTCGTTACAACCAAGCAACGTCTTCGTGTTTTGGAACTCGATTTAGCAGAACGCGAAGATGAAGTTGCACCTGAAATTCAACGCCTCCATCAAAGTGAACAACAGCTTAAGGAAGCAGAAGCACGAATTGTCCACCTTGATCGATTGTTAAATGACACACGACAAGAACTCGATGCTCAAGCTTCATCACTTTCAAAAGATCAGCAAGACGCGCTTCACGAAGAAGTTGATCAACTTCGAACGCTCAGTGTATCCCAGGATGAGGTCATCGCTGAAATGGAAGGGCGTATGGGCCTTATGGTTGAAGCCCTCGAGAAGGCAGCGGATGCAGGATTAACATCAGTTACCGCCGATGAAGTGCGCTCGCTGAAGAATCAACTCAATGAAAAATCAGCACAATACGATGCTGAAGTTGCTGCCAATAATGCGCTTGATGAAGAACGACAACGGCTGAGAGATATTGCAGATCGGATGCGTGGTCTCTTGGATGCTCGAGACAAGCGTTTGGCTGATTTGGAAGAACAACTCGAGCGTGTTATGCAAGGACCTCGTTCCGTATCTGCAGAGCATGACTATCTCGTAGAACAGATTGAAGAGATGAAGCGTCGATTGCTTGAGCGAAATCGAGAGTATGAATCTCTCCGACGTCGAGAGCGCCGTCTGCACACTGATGTGTTTGAACGCGATGAGCGAATTCAACAAATGTCACTCACCATCACAGATCTTGAGGCCGCCCTCACGGATAGAGTTGCAGAAATCCGCGAGCTTGAATCACAAAATGACATTGCAATGCAAGAAGTCAATAGTGTTCGAAGAGGCGAGCGAACCCGAGAGGTTGTTGGTCGTGTCTTTGCAGACTCGTTGTCGTTGGTTCGAGGCCATGATGCCCGCGAGGCAAAGCGGGAAGCCTACGCCAACAGTCCTGATGTTGAACGTAGCCTATCCACTCCTAGTTCCGATGATATGCGCAATCTTGCAGATGGTGGCACCGTTGATTTGAGCGTTGAAGAAACTGAACTTCCACAAGGTATGGATGTTGATGGAACACGTCCGCCATCACCCGGTGGCAGTGGAGACCCTGTTCTCTTTGATGAAGAGTCAGAGAACCCCGATGAGTGACTGAAGTCGCTCCTTTAGGAGTTTAAGGTCATCAAACTCTTCTGTAATTGTTCCTGTGACAATATAATCCGCACCAGCCTCTGCTGCAGCCTTCATTTGTTCGGGATTTCGTATCCCTCCACCAATAATTAGGGTGCAATCCATACTTGATTTTGCGATACGAATGAGATCGGTGGATACGGGAGATGATGCTCCCGAGCCTGCCTCCAAGTACACAGTGGTGAAGCCATACATCTCTGCTGTTTGACAATAAGCAGATACGAGCTCTCTGTCTTCTGGTTTGATGAGTTTGGCTTCTCCAACTTCACCCACCGCACCTCCTGGTGCACAAACAACGTATCCAGTTGGAATGGTTTGAAGACCTGCCTTTGCAATGTATGGTGCGCCCGTAAGTTGCTCTTCAATGAGGAACCTTCGGTTTTTACTGTTCATGAGCATCATGAAGAGAATGCCGTCTGCACGTGCTGACATTGCATGAGCACCGCCAGGAAAGAGGATTACGGGTATGTCCCACGTTTCCTCATCTGCATCAGGGTGTTGGCTTGCGGCAAACATGGCCAGTTCGAGTGCTTCTTGGATTGCCCCACAAGTAGCGTCAACAATGTTGCTGTCGGTATCCGTAGAACCTCCGACGAAGATTGCTGATGTCCCGCACTCTACCGCAACCATCGCCCGCTGTGCTGCAATCTCAGGGGATTGTTTGTCCGGATCGATGAGTGTAATGTGTCTCGTTTTACCTGACTGGCTTGAGAGCATTGGATAATTCTTCGACCACACCTCAAGACCCTCTGGTCAACTGTAGGCTACTCGGTTGGTAAAGGATTTCATTCGTATTCGAGGCTTCGAATGTTTGCTGTAACATCTCATTGGTTCCGTTATGGGTATCGTCCCCGGGTTGTGTAGCAAGACTTCACAAACAATGGTTTCTAGCCCTCTTCATGGAGCAAGTGGATAGGCCTCTGCGAGGTATTCTTGAAAGGTCTGACGCTCCTAAGGGGAAAATACGACTCGCTATTCTCTGTTCAATACTCAACAAAATTTGGGACCTTGCGCCACCGTTACTGATCGGTGTCGCAGTTGATGTCGTTGTCCAGAAAGAAGAATCTCTTCTTGCTCAATGGGGCATTATCGACCCGTGGAATCAACTCATCGTCTTAGCAGTAGCCACCTTCATCATATGGGGGCTAGAATCACTCTTCGAATATTTCTATGCTGTGTTATGGAGAAATTTGGCTCAAACCGTTCAACACAATCTGAGAATCAAAACATTTGATCATGTCCAAAATCAATCAATGACCTGGTTCGATGAACATCAGAAGGGCGATTTGCTCGCAATTATGAACGATGATGTCAATCAACTTGAGCGTTTTCTGGATAAGGGAGCGAATGATCTACTCCAGGTTACAACGACCGTCATTGTTGTAGGAGCAGTGTTCCTCTATCTTTCATGGGAGATTGCACTTTTTGCCGTCCTTCCAATTCCAATTATACTGTGGGGCTCATTCCTTTACCAGAAGAAGCTTGAAGTTCGATACAGAGATGTTCGTGCTGCTGCAGGCCAATTGAATGCACTCTTAGAAAACGATTTGACCGGCATGGCTACAATCCAGTCCTTTACAAATGAAGCCAAAGAACTGAATCGCGTACGTGCATTGTCAGAAGATTACAGAAATGCAAACCGGTCTGCAATCAAACTCTCGGCGGCATTTGTACCGCTCATTCGAATGGCAATTCTAGCTGGATTTACGGCTACGCTCCTGCTTGGTGGACGACTTGCACTCGATGGAGTTTTAGCCGTTGGTGCTTATTCTGTGTTGGTATTTATGACGCAACGTTTGCTTTGGCCATTAACTCGGCTTGGAGAAACCTTCGATCTGTATCAGCGGGCAATGGCATCTTCGGTAAGAATACTGACATTGTTAAATGAACCAAGTACAATAACGGATGGAGAATTTGAACTCGAGCGAATTGTTGCAAAAGATGCCCCGATTGTCTTTGAAAATGTAGACTATGCATATCCGGATCGGTCTAAATTGTTCGAACAATTCAACATTCATATTGAGTCTGGTCAAACAGTTGGAATTGTTGGTTCAACTGGGTCTGGAAAAACCACATTCACCCGATTTTTGCTTCGGTTCCTCGAACCTAATGGTGGTTCAATTGCATGGGGTGGGAAGAGATTGAATCAATATACTCTCAGTTCCTTGCGTAACTCAATCGCTCTTGTATCTCAACATGTTACACTGTTTCCCACCTCAATTCTAGAGAATATCCGATACGGGCGTAACAATGCTACTGATGATGAGGTGAAACAGGCCGCTCGAATTGCAGAAGCGTTTGAATTCATTGAAGAATTACCGCACAATTGGGAAACCTTTGTCGGAGAAGGGGGCTATCGGCTCTCTGGGGGTCAGCGGCAACGTATTGCAATTGCGCGTGCAGTTCTCAAAGATGCTCCTCTGCTTATTCTTGACGAAGCAACGTCAGCCGTCGATAATGAAACAGAAGCGGCGCTGCAACGCAGTATCTCAACAATTAGTCAAGATCGTACGACGATTATTGTAGCACATCGCCTTTCTACTGTTCGCCACTCAGATTCTATTGTGGTGTTAGAAAGTGGAGAGATAAAAGAACGCGGTTCTCATGACGATTTGGTAGCCTTGGGTGGTAGATATGCTGCTCTATGGTCCGTTCAAATGGGTGAGAAAATCGACGTGTAGGTTTACACGCGAAAACGAAAGTATATATTCGCGAAGAAATCATTACAGTTTGATGAACATGCAGTATGAGAACTCATCGAAACTACGAAGCCTGAAGTTGAATCGCCGAAACAGTGTCATTTTCGCTGTATTGTTGCTTTCGCTTACCGCGGTTGCTATGCCAGCAGCAGCGGAAATAATCAACCCATCCGCAGAATGTACTGCAGACCAAAAGGCCGCAGATGCATGCCCTTTCTTGGATGATGGAGTGAACGACGGTCTTGAACTAGTCACGTTCTTCCTCTTCTTTGTTGGGTACATCTCAATGGGTGCAGCGTTTGTCTTCTTCATGAGTGAGCGCTCAAATGTTGGACCTGAGCACCGCA
>PBMQ01000037.1 GCA_002722615.1 Methanobacteriota archaeon
CGGAAGTCAAGCCCTTCTGCGTCTGTCCCAATACTGTGGTACGAGAGTCCACGGGAACGGCAGTCACTGTGCCCCTCTTCTTTCCTCTTGGTTTTCCCCGATCTTCTTTTCCTTACACCTAAAATTTCTAAACTACGTATGGATAGACGTAACTAAGGTGAAGGTCATGCCAATCGATACTCTAGACATCTTGGGTTCCGATCAAATCGGAATT
Source organism: Methanobacteriota archaeon (assembly GCA_002722615.1). Classification (GTDB taxonomy): domain Archaea; phylum Thermoplasmatota; class Poseidoniia; order Poseidoniales; family Poseidoniaceae; genus MGIIa-L2. The sequence continues at coordinate 215 of PBMQ01000037.1, forward strand.
CATCTTGCTTCAGTTGGTAAAGTCCTCTTCCATCCCCGAGAACTTCCTGATGTTGTCATGGAACAACTTGAAACCACACTGCAACTGGAAATGGCTCCCATTTCCATTGGCGGATCAAACTTAATTGGTGCACTGTTAGCGGGAAATTCAAATGGACTCGCTGTAGCAGACATTGCATCCGATACCGACATTGATGAATTGACCGCCTTTGGTGACGTTGTCGTCATGGAAGGTGGTGTCAACACCGCTGGTAACCTTCTCTTGGCTAATGAACAAGGATGCGTTGCATCACCTAGCATCCCTCAAGATGGATTGGAGATTTTAGCAGATGTACTCGGTGTCGACATTATCGCAACCACCATCGGAGGGCAAGATGTTGTTGGAAGTCTTGGTGTTGTTAACGATCAGGGGGTTTTGCTTCACCCAGATGTTGCTAGTGATGAAGTCTTGCTCATTGAAGAAATTCTTGGAGTCCCCCCAATGGTTGGAACTGTATCATTTGGTTCTCCATATGTTGGTGCCGGTATTTGTGCATCGAATGAGGGTGCAGTTGCAGGTAGTGAAACGACTGGACCAGAATTAAATCGAATTGAAGATGCTCTTGGCATCATCTGATTGTTGAACACGAATGTTCAAGAGCCTCTCTTCATGATTTTACTCCATGGGAGAAATGCTCTATCAAGGAAAGGTTAAGCAAGTTTGGTCAACAGATGACCCAGATGTACTCGAATTTCGTTTTACTAACCAAATTTCAGTATTTGATCAAATCATTCCTTCGTTGATTCCTCGGAAAGGTGAATCACTCAACCGAACCACGGCACACTGGTTCAAACTCGTCGAAGAGGAAGGAGTGTGTGGTACGCATCTTGTTGAAGTCAATTCAGCTGACCGATGTCTTGTTCGTAAGGTCGAGGTAATCAAAGAACCTGGAGCAATTCCCCGAGACATGGAATGGGTATTTGTCCCATTGGAATTCATTTGTCGACATTATCTCTCCGGGTCTGCATGGCGACGTTTTCAACGAGGTGAACTCACTCCTGAACAACTTGGTGTTTCTGCAGATTGTGAATACGGTGCTAAATTGGAGAAACCATTCGTTGAAGTTACGACGAAATTCGAAGCATATGATCGAAACATTGACCGCAATGAAGCATTAGAAATCTCAAACATCACTGATGAAGAATACGATTCAATTGTAACGGCAGTTCTGAAAATCGATGAAATCATTGAACGTGAGGCAGCAAAGAATGGTCTTATCCATGTTGATGGAAAGAAAGAATTCGCCCTCGGCCCTGGAAGAAAAGTCGTTCTTGTCGACACCTTTGGTACACTTGATGAAGACCGGTGGTGGGATGCTGAAGCATATGCGAACGGTGAATGCATTGAACTCTCAAAGGAATTCGTTCGAACCCATTACATCAATACGGGTCATCAAGCAGAATTGAAAGCTGCACGTGATGCTGGGACAACGGATCCTCCGATTCCTGCTCTTCCACAATCCGTTATTGACGAAACTGCAGCTCTCTATGGCTCTATGTATGAGAGGCTCACTTCTGAGACATTCTAATGTCAAGCATGCATACGATGTATAAGCCCTGCACCATTGCGTTCAGCAGCCAAGAGTAAGGCGCTCAAATGCCGTACAGCATCGCGAACACCTCCGTCAAGAGGCTCATCCTTTGCAACAGACCATCCACCGCCTAGCAATGTCGAACGTAGTGTCTTAACTTCATCAGCAGTAAGAAATCCCATGATGTTCAATCCAGCCTTTCCACGCATGTATCGTTGATCGCCTACAGCGTCTGAATCACACCTCGTAAGTAGATAATCGAGATGTATGGTTAGATCTTTATACAGATCATTAGTTTGAGAACTAACATTTCGCACATTCTCCCTAACGTACTGAACTGCTGAACCCGAAGGATGGGGGAATCGACCAAATCGTTCCCTGTTCTTATCCTCTCCCAACATGATTGGTAAACCATCGCGATCAAGCATTCTTGTTAATGTAAACAAAATTGTGGGGTCATCCCATTGAATCCCATCTCTTTCTCCATAGTCCTCGAGACCTTGGGTTCGAAAACGCTCCTGAATACGTGGGTGTTCGCATACATCATTCCATAGTTTGTGTGAATTGTCCTTCCAGTGGTTCAATGCATCAAACACATCCAAGACCAACTCTGAATGGCATCCATCCAATGTGTAGAATGCAGTTGTACTCTGATGTGAGTTCTTCATAGAACTGCCGAAAGCATCTACTCTATTGAGGTATGTGATGTCACTGGAAGAACTTCGACATTCGTTCTTCAATACTTGACTGTTCTTGGTCTTCTTCATCAGGATTCAATTCTTTTCGTATTGAATCTAATCGCCCTGATGCAGTCTCATCCTCCTCAAGTGGAATCTCTTCAATCATTGCCTCTTGCAATGGTATGTCCTCTACAACTTCCTGTTCGAAAGAAATGTTATCGTTTTCTTCTTCTTGTTGAATTGGCTCTTTTTGTTTTGGTTGTGGTTTAGAATTCTTTGCAGGCTTCTTGTTTTGTTCTTTCATCATGTCGCGGACAATTTCATTATCCTTCCTCTTAACCATAAAGAGGTACATGCCAACGAGTAGAAGTGTTACTGACCCACCCCACACAAGGTTTGTCGAACTAATTACTGAAGCAGCCTCAGCCTCGTAAATGATTGAATTTGAATTATCGCTCTCATCATCATCAACATCGAATGGGCTGTTGCATCCGATTGTAGCTTTGAGTTGTTCCTTGTCTTGAAGCCCATTGGCATCGATTCGGACATTCGGGGAGAATTGATTCCCGGCAAAATCGATCAGGACTTCAGCTTTGTAATCGCTTTCCAAACTTTCCACAACAAGCACACATACTGCCTCTTCGAGAACTGCGTAGTTGGTTCTGGATAATGCCACATTAATATCGCCTTTAGCGGAGATACTACTAATCCCTATGTTCCATCCTGATTCTCGAGATGTCAATTCTTTGCTGATTGTTGAAATGGTGTTCCCATATTCATCATATCCGGTCACGTGAAGAGTGAAACTGCCGGGTGATGGATCCCAATTTTCTACGCTTAAATTCGCAAACATCGTTTGATTAAGTGGAATGGCAAAAGACGAGGATTGTAGAGGAATAGTATCTCCACGGCTGGTTGTAACTACAAACGAAAGCCTCGTGTTTGCTAAAGAGTCACCTTGGACATCACACGTTATGAAATCACCTGATATGGCTGTTTTTCCTAGGTCATTAAACGCCTCGTTGATGAACGAACATGATGCACTCATCTGTGGAGAATCTTTACCGATGAGTACCAATTGAATCTGGTCTTGACCATCGGTAAGATTCATGTGTTGAATTCCAGATGGAATTATGAATGAATACGATGATCCAGATTGGATTCCATTTGTTTCTTCGATGGAGGATGTTCCTTCATTAGTGACATCAACGGATAACTGCATACCGCTTCGAGACCAAAGAACAGGCGTCGAATTAAACGACAAGTTCGAAGAATGAACAGTGAACTCTTTCATCTCTTGGCCCAATTCAGAATGAGTGATTTGAAGGTTGATTGCAAAGGATTCCTTGTTCCAATCCTGTGGAGGAATGAGATTAATCGGCAATCCTTGTACTTCACCAGGAGTTAGCATCATTGGAGAGTCAAGATTTGCCACCCACCCCTGTGGTAAATTCAGAACTTCAATATCAATTTCTGGTACGTCATTTCCAGTGTTCTCAATCCAAGCAAGAGGGTATCCTCCAACGGATGATACATACCAATCAATCGTTGCTTCAAGGTTGTAATTTGATGCTCCGATGACTCGTACAGGTACTTCAAAGACTTCCATTCCTTTTCCAGTTGCATCCGAAACTCGAATTTGCAATAGGTTGACATCGCCTTCTCTTGCATTGTCTGGTGCGTCAACAAAGATGTCAATCGAAGCCATCTGGCCAGGTTCCATAAGAGTGCCTTCAGGAAGTGATATGTTCCATCCTTGGCCAAACTTTGTCATGAATGGAACAGATGGACTATTCCCTTTTTGTTCAAGCTCAACTTGAATATAATCTCCTCCAGGCATAATCTCAAGATTACTGTTCGCAAGGTTGAATCCCCATTCTGCATATTCTTGGACAATCAGATCGATCTCAAATTCTCCTAATTCATATCCTCCTGACACGATAGTGTAGGTAATCGTAGCCTCTGCGTCTTTCCAAGCGTAGGGTATTGATTGAACCACACTTAGGGTTGTGGAACCGTTAACACTGAGGGTTGAGGAACTGATTGGATTATGAATTTGCCAAATCGACGTATCATTGTCTGATGAAGTAACGGAGAGTGTCGGAATCAGTTGAACTTCGTCAAGATAATTACCGGTGTTTGTTATGTTGTATTCTAGGAGGTGTTCCGACCGAGGATCAACGGATTGTTGATCTCCTCCTAACGGTACGATAATCCATTCATGTCGTTGTTCAGCCTCGACGAGAAGTGTTGTGGTCGCAACAACTGACTTGTTAATGATCGATGCCCATTCGAATTCAATTGTGAAGGGTTGTGCTGCTGGAAGTGTTTCACTCAGCATTATGTCAAGTGGCATTATCGTCGTAGCAAGTGGACCCAATGTGCGTTGAGGGTTGTAGTACGTAAACACAACATCTTGAATTGATATTTCATCGCTCGGAATAACCCGCGCCTCAAACATATACGTGTCTTCTCCGTTTCCTGGATTTTCCAATTGAATGAGGATTTGATGCGTTGTACTCACATTGAATCCTGCAGGTTCCATAGATGGTTGCGGATTGATGACAGACAAACTTGCTCTGTGAATTTGGAGGACATGGACACTCATGTCAAAATCATGATGTGCAAGGGAAGTTGCCTCTTGTGTGATGAAACTAAGACGCTGCGGCGGTGCGTCTGGTGGTATGTACACTTCGAGTGCTACGGTATGAGCGGAATTAGAGGGACCTGTAGCGGAAAGAACCCCATTCTGTATTGTTCCGCCGCTTGTCGCATTCCATTGCCAGTTTGGTAGTGCGATGTTAGCTTGATTTAGATCCCAACTGAGTGTCCCAGATTGCGGTAAAATCATCTTAATTTCAAATTCATGATTTGTTGCGGGTTCAGTGCGTATGTGTGTAGGCGTTGTGTGGGCTCCAACAGCAGAGAAATTAGCATCGAGTGAACGACAAAGTGTGTCTTCTCCACTACCGATGCAGGTCGTTAGCGTAGTTGAAGTGACACTTCCTAATGATTTTGAACTCGGAACGTCAAGGCGGATGGTCAATTCTTTGATTTCTCCTGGGAGGAGTGTAATAGAGTATACGTTGCTTGAACCATCGTACAAGACTGGAGTTCCTCCCCATGAAGGGTTTGTCCAATCGATTGAGGTTGTGGTCTCAACTGCATTGCCTAGATTTTCGATGAGAACATATGCCTCTGCGCTGAAGCCTGGGATCCCGTATCCTTCTGATGAGGTTAGTCCATCAGGGCCAACCAAAGATAATCCACGTGTGCGTAGTGCCTCGATAGGAATCCATGAGGTGGTATGAACGGATGAATCGCTAACGAGTGTTGCTGTGACTTCGATATATCCGTCTTCGTCACCAAGTGCGTCCGCAGGAAGTGATGCTATGAATGAGAAATCAACAGGTATTGAAGGGACTAGCTCAATGTTCTGCAGTGCTGTTCCGACTTCTGGTTCGACAACCCAGTCTTCTGGAAGATTGGATGTATCGTATGATATGTTCCAATTTGCAGTGCGTGAACCAATTGCAGTAATGCTGATATCCACAGAATCGGACGCCCCTGGCTCTATTCTAGAAACTAGTTCTGGGCCCTGAATCAATACCGAATATGGTTCGACAACCGTAAGTGATGCGTATTCTATATTGTTGTCTTCTCTAGCCTCGGTTAAATTTTGATTAACATCGAGAATCATCTCAAAGGTATGTGTCCCAAGTGATGCGATGACATCGACGCTAAAGGTTGCAGGTCCACCTTCCCCAGTGGGTGATAAGGGTTCGAGCTCATCGACACGAATTCTCGTAATTTCTTGACCATCCATGTACAATGCACAATCGATACTGTCATCGTTTTCCCATGTTCCTATGTTGGCAAATTGACCGGTTACAGTGAGTGTTTGTCCCGGGTCAGGGGATGCTGGATTGAACGATATTCCGTTGTTATCCGGAAGGGGGGCAAGGTCGAGCATACGTTGAGACACGAGCGTATCTCCGTAAAGGATGTCCAGATAGCCATCTCCATCCATGTCTGCAAATGCTGGTGCAGACCATACCCTGTGGGGCATAGAAAGTGGATCGTCCCATCCCTCCGAGATTTCGTTTGAATAGCCAGTATCACCCTCAAAGCCAAAAATTCGCTTTCCGAAAGCGATAACAATCTCTGGATCTCCTTCTCCGTCAATATCCATCCAGGCAGGGGGTGAAACAGCGATTTCATCGTTGTCGTTTCCTGATGCGCCACGATTCATCACCTTGCTCCATTCTTCGGTTGGCGGATCGTTGTCAAGATTGTGACATCCAACCATTCCTTCCCGATCGAACGTGACAGATGATGCGGAGTACCATGTTGTCCAACACAATCTGTCATCGACACCATCCATGTTCAAGTCAATGGGAAGTGGGGGGGCGTCAGCATACCCGTTAACTGTACGGAATGAGAAAAGTTCCTCTGTTGAGGTTAGTTCCATCCCAATAAATCGAGCGCCAAGGCCAACTGTTCGACCATTAGCGTCTGTCGGGATAGTTAGAATCATTTCTGGGGCGGCGTCGGAATCCAATTGAGCAACAACTGGGCTCGGTAGGCGAAGACGAGGAGCATCAGAATCAGTATCGGTACCGGATAATGAAACTCTGCCCCAATCATTTGAACCAGTGCTCCCATCAAGTCTCCAAACCCACATGTTGCCTGAATTTTCGTCGATTGTTGTTGCTACGACGACGGAATTTTGGCCATCAAGTTGAGCCCAGGCAGGATCGCTTGGATGTGTACCACGGTCCAACGTAACATCCCAATTTTCTGTTGGACTGTTGGACCCCAATGGGAGGCTGAGTATGTGTGGGTCATCGGTTGTTGTATCGACAACGGTCAGAACCAATTCGGGTGTTCCATCGAGTTCTAAATCGGCAAGAAGAGGTTGTGTCACGGACAGATGGTTGCTTTGGCGTGTTTGAAAGTGTGGACTTGTAATTCCAATACGATAATCGGTATTGGTCCATGACCACATTAGTTCGTTTGAATGTCCTCCTGTTTGCCATCCAGACTCGTCACAATAAAGTTCAGGTGACCAGACGTCTACTGTGAGTGAATTATCGGTGTCATAGACAACAACAATCTCAAATCTGCCGTCAAGATCTACATCCACAAGAACAGGAGTTGACCGAGCTGCTCTCGTATCGCCTAAATCAACACGCCATGCGGTAGCAGCATCATCTCCTGCGATGAGAGACAATTTCGTTGATGAGGTGGTGGTGCTGTCGTGTAAAATTACAGCAAATAAACCAGAGGGAGTACATCGCTCCACTGCTCCAGAGCTAACAGTAAGGCTTCCAGAGAAGTTCCCAATTATGGAGCCGTAAGCATCTGAACCGATGTCATCATCGAGAGCAACCCAGTTGATGACAGGGTCGTCGATACTAAGCATATTTCCCGAACTGGAATTGTGGTCTGGCATCGATCCGTTGCGAGAGGCTGATCCTCCGTATTGACCCCATGGTTGTTCTTGATCATTCCAAGGTAGTTGGTTTGACTCAAAGACTGAATTGTTATCTTTAAACTGAGTGAACTCGATGTGAGTAAACGATACCATCAGCATCAACAAAACGATGATGGATGCAGAGAGACGACGCCCTGCAACAGAATGGCTTACGCTACCCATTGTTTCTATTGCACCGTGAGGGGTTGTTATTGTTTTGCTCTAGAAGCATCACTACACCTTCTTTTTTGCATCAAATTCTACCCTTCACTCGTGTATTCTTCAAAGCGCAGTCGCTTGAATACATCCGTGGGCTTCATATAGGGGCCGACAGTGGGCGAAATGACTTCGGTCGACTTCTCTCCCGAGGCGCAAGCCGGTGAAGGACGGAAAGGTGTTACCTCTTCCCCCTTCATCAACCGATGAGAGAAGCCAAAGGAGAGGAACAAGATGTACAAAATTGTCACAAAGGAGGATACCATTCGTATCCCTGCAGAGTACATGAAGAAAGGACAATCACTCGATCAACATATCGACCGCCTGGCCATGACTGCTTTCGAGGGTCGCTTCGATGAACAAAACAGATTCATTTTGGTTACGAGTAACCACACTCCACTCGGCCGTGGACGTATCATCCACGGTGACGGAGCAATCTATCAGCGAGTTCGATTTGATGCCCTTTTGTTCTGCATGGACGATTACGAAGTTGTCGAAGGCGCAGTTTCCGAGGTCAACGAGTTTGGTGCATTCGTGCGCATCGGCCCAATGGAAGCCCTGCTTCACAAGTCTCAAATTTTGGATGATCAAGTAGAAGTCAACGTCGGAGCGGGAACAATCTCCGGACGTAACGATGACAAGCGACTAGGAATTGGTACTGCAGTTCGTGCGCGAATAGTTTCACTCTCTCCAGATACAAGTGACCCACGACGCTCAAAGATTGGTCTTACATGTAAACAACCAGGTCTTGGATCTCTCGAGTGGCTAGGCGAAACAGGTGAATAATCATGGCTAAAAATCCATACGCATGTGCAGACTGTGGCCTAATTCTCCAAGATGGAGTTGACCAATGTCCGCGTGACCCTTCAGCACAAACCACCACTGATTGGCAAGGATATGTCATCATCATTCATCCTTCACGCTCTGAAATTGCCGAGCGTTTGAATATCGACCAACCCGGTCGATACGCTTTGAAGGTGAACATCCGGTAAGGAGGACGAAAACATGGAAATTGTAAGTCGAACTGAAAACAAACTACTCAAGCGAGTTGAAATTGATTTTAAATGGAGTCACAAGGGCTCAAAAACTCCGTCTAAGAAGGAAGTTATGGATCTCGTCAAGACACTTGAGCCAGGTTCAAACCCTGATTTCATCGTTGTCAAAAATTGCAACACGCGATACGGACAAGCTCTCACAACTGGTCAAGCATTGATTTACGAATCTGCTGATGCAATGACTGTTGAACCTGAATACATTCATGAACGACACAAGGGATTCCGAAGTGGAAATGCAACTGAAGAATCATCTGAAGAATCATCTGAAGAATCAGAGGATGGTGGTGAATAATGGGCGAACCGAATCCAAAAGCAAAGTGGTCAAAATACGGAATTGCAGAGGACGGTACGCTCGAGCGCAAAGCTGAGCATTGTCCTAGCTGTGGACCTGGTGTTTTCCTTGCAGCGCATGCTGATCGCAAGTCCTGTGGACGATGTGGTTACTCAGTTAAGATTGAGTGAGCAAGCAACCCATCGTTCGTGAGCAACCAAAGTTGCTCCTCTTTGATGATATGTTGCATGACAACTTCATTTTGCTGAACAACGTTGACTCCAATCTCATTGAGAACAATTTCTTCTCGCCATCCAGCCAGAATCCATGTTGTTTGATCTTTGTTCAGCGCATGCTGAATTGGCCCCTTTGTTGAGAAATTTGCGACTCGTTGACCTTCCTTGTAAAGATAGCAATGTCCATCAGAGAGGGTGAGGAGACGTTGCGAGCCATTTCCGTAAACGTTTGCAAGGCCACCCTCAAGTTGAAAACTACCAGTTCCAATCTGTGTGCCATTTGTTTTTGAAAGTCGAAGACACCCACCTGCTCTTGACCATACTTCGATCGTTGTATCTGTTTGGTGAAGTGTAACGGTTTCTTGACTCATCGGAAGATGAGACAATTCCGGCCACTCAGGGGGAGGCGCTCTCCAACGCTCGACTCCATTAGTGTCAAATCCATACACGCCTCTATTCCATAAAACAAATGCAAATCCATCATCCATTGGTGTGAGGGCCAGAGGTTCAGCATCCAAAACGTGAGCCCAAAGAGACCCTTCAGGCAAATGTGCATGCTCTATTTGTCTTGCGATTCGTAAATCGCCTCGTTCAACACCGTCTTTGAAGGGTTTATCGAGGGGTAAACATCCCATTCTTGCAAGGAGTAACTCACGGTCAATCCACGTTGCAATCAAAACATCCTTGACAATAACGGCGTGCTGGATTGCCATAGGAAAGGGTTTCGCGAAGTGTTCGATAGCATTCCATTGCTCATCGAGCCTACAGAGTTCACCATCAACTCCAACTGCGATGGCATGTACTCCCTCAACCTCGGGTGTCTCCAAGATTTTTATCGCTCGAAAAGGGAGCTGAATGGTATCCCTTCCTTCGACCATGCCAAGACGACGCATTGCCTCTTTGTCAATACTCGCTTTGAAGAAGGCCAATACTCTCGCAACACTATGGCCGATGTTGTACTTATTGCAATCAACAGCGACGACATCGCTTCTACAAATCAGGGTAAGTATCTCATGGAACTTATTTCATGGGATCGACGCGCTGATGTGGAAACATATCCCAGTTACGAATTGAAAAATGTGAGATTATGGTACTTGCCTAGCCGGATTTTATGGGAGGATCATCTCGACATTCGTTGGAAAGAAGCTACTGGGGAAGATGTCGCTGAAGTTATTTTTCCATCACGCCATGCTGCAAAAAGTGGGAAACCATGTCTGACATTACATCCCATTGGCGTCCCTCATCACCCGATTGAGGAAGAGCCACCATTCGGAGGCCAATCTGGTTTTGCCCCTCCTCCGAATCCACGAATTGCTCCATGGTGGAGGCTTCTTCACCAAAAATGGAATGAACACGCTATTCCCGACTTCTCCTTATCGTTAGAAGTGACGCATCATGGCCCTATTCTGAATGTTCCATCCTTGTTTATCGAAGTTGGTTCAACAGAGCCATACTGGCCAAATGAAAGTGCTGCAAAATTACTCGCTGAAGTAATTCTAGAGGGTCTCGGGCTTACCAGTGATTCCTCAAAAACATGGCAATCGTATAATCGTGGGGAACCGGTATTGGTCACGTTAGGAGGCGGTCATTACGCGCCCAAAGCCAACAAATTGGCATTGCAACCTAACGTATGGTTGGGTCACATGCTCGCCAATCATTCTCTTCCATTTGAGTCACAAAAGGAACCAGGTGTCTTATGGAAGCAATCCATTGATGCAGTTATCGCGTCGACCCAAAGAGCATATCCAGGAGGGACCATTGTGTGTAATGTTGAAAAAAAGTCGTTTAAAGGATGGCAACGACAACTGATCTATGGATACTTGGAATCAATTGGAGTTGAAGTGGTGAAGTCTAATGCGTTCTTGGAAATGGTCAAAGGATGTCAATCAAGCCGTTGATTTGTTGAGGGAATCCCATGTTGTCGAAGATGATTGTAGCGATGACTCTTCGGATGCCACGTTGGTTTGTTCGATGGGTTTCCCGCCGATATGTTGCCGGTGCAACTCTTGATGATGCAGTACGAGTTATGCAACGCTTGGAATCCGAAGGTGCCTGTTTCACAATTGATGTTCTGGGTGAAGAAATCTCATCAATGGACGAAGCTCAATATTTCCTCGATGAGTATGTTCGGGTAATGAATGCCATTGTTGAACACGACATTGATGCCAATCTTTCGATTAAACCAACTGCTTTCGGACTCCTCATCAATAAAGAACAAGGATTGGAAAACATTGAATCTCTTGTCCGACAAGCCTCACAGCATGATATGTTTGTCCGACTTGATATGGAGGACCATCGCGTAACAACAGAAACCATACAAGTTGTATTGGATCTTCATGCTAAAGGATTAACCAACGTTGGTACAGTTCTACAAGGACGTTTGCACCGTACTCCTGATGACATCGAGAGTGTAGCCTCCACAATTGGCTCGAATGCAGATTATCGAATTTGTAAAGGCATTTACTTGGAACCTGAAGAGATTGCATATACATCTAAGAGCGATATCCGATGCAAGACAAATGAAGCAATCCGCATGGCTTTGGAGCACGGGGCCTACGTAGGGATAGCATCTCATGATGTTCCTGTAGTCGATTATACACTCGCTGTCCTTGATGAATTCAAGATGGGGCCTTCCATCGAAGACCCTCGTGAGAACTCTGGTCCTGATCGTAAAGGAAAAGGCCCGGGTTATGAATTCCAAATGTTGCTTGGCGTTCGCGGACCAATGCGCCGAAAACTAACGAAAGCAGGACATCGAACTCGAGTGTACATCCCTTATGGTGAGAAATGGTATGAATACAGCATTCGCCGACTTCAAGAGAATCCAACAATTGGTTTGCAAATTGCAAAGGCATTTTTGATGCCATGGACGAACCGTCCATGATTACTTTCGAGCCTTCTTCTTATTACGTCTGCTTGTCGGCTTGACTCGCTTCTTGATCTGTTCTTTTGGAAGGATTGGATTTGGATTAAATCCAAGTTTTCCTTCTTTCCAGGCTTGTCGACGCTCTCGAGGGGTCTTTGGCTCGAATCGTTCTGGGCGAGGTGGTTCGTGGAGATACATGCGTTTGATGTTAGAAGCATCAACTGTTCCTCTTAGTGTGCGTCCTTCACCAGTATGTATCGCACGAATACGCCAAGTCTGAACACCTATGTCGATGATCGTTCCAGCCTTGAATGAGGTGCCTTGTTCAACAATCAATACATCAGGCGTTGAAAATTCACCGCGCGTCTTGGTGATTTTGACTCTGAGCATGTCTTGTCGAAGCGCTACCGCTCGGATGATTTTGGTTGCTTCAAGGGCTTCAATCGGTCCTTTATCCGATTCAATGCGCGTAATTCTCCAAGCCATGTCATCGTGTTCGAAGACATCGCCGAGTTCAAGCCATTCATCGGCATCAAGGTCGATTGTGGCCATGTACGATTCTGGGCCATCAGTGAGCATAAATGGAATTTTCTTGAGGGGTGGTGGCCTAAACTGCATTTCATGGACGTTTGAGCAATCTTCGCATCGCAGAAGATAATCGACACCTCGGCCAATCTCCTTTTCTCTAAGAATTTGATGACCGGTGACATCCTCGCAAATGGGGCAGAGAACAGCGTTCTCCATGACTTCATCTTCGTCGAAGTCATCCTCGTCGTATTCATCATCCATGCTTCTCAAGTCGGGCTCGATGCGTTTCCCCTTTGAATCCACCGCATGTGGTTTCGTCACAGTGTTCAAAACAAACCTCCTGTGAGACTTGATCATGAGCGAGAATATTCGAGACCAAGTCTTGCCAAGTTTGCTCAACGCTGACCATGAACGCTCGCGTGATGAACCTGAAATTGCTGCGAACATTGCAACACAACTCGAGCACATGGGCTTGTCCACGTGGTCCATCTCTGTTCTTCGCCGTTTGCGAGATTCAATCGGTCGGCAAGAAGCGAAAAAAATCCTTGAAGTCGGCGGGAGTATCGGACACCGTTCAGCATGGCTATTTGATTTATTCAAAGATCAAACCATTGATCGTTTTGACATCGTAGAACAAGGTGCAAAATTTGGTGTCATCCTACACCGATTACAAACCCGCTACGATGCCTCCTCATGGTCGTCAATTATCGTGAATGATTTTTCAACTCTTTGCGCAGAAGAAAAGGCATGGAAATTGACCACTGCATCTGGTGTTGGAGCCCATGAACGAAGATTGGCGGAACATTATGATGCAATCATTGTTGATTCACCGCTTTCACGCCTCTCTACGGATTTGAAAAACGGTATGGAACTTCTCTCACCCAATGGTGTACTTTACACGATAGAACCAGAAACTCCGGTCGGAGATTATGATGAATTGGATCAAGATGGGAAAGCAAAAGTCGATGGATTCAATGCTTGGATTCAATTAATTCAATCAACGCAATCAACATATTATATTGCATTCGTTCCGTTGTTTGGTGGTACGATTGTTGCGTTTTTCAAACGTTAGTCTCTTGTGCTGCTTTCTCAAGAAGTGCCTCAATATCGAGCAGTCCATATCCGTAATCATCGTCATGTTCCGATTGTCCATTCTTTGGTTGGACCGTTTGCATAATCCAATCTTTAACTTGATCGATGGTTGATACATCACCATCCGTCCCATTGCTAGCAAGTTCAGGCTCTGCCTCAAGCAGCAAAGCAATCGCACCGGTGACAAAAACGGTTGCAGCACTGGTTCCGCTCGCAGATGACCAAGTACCTTGTGTGTTTAGAACAGGAACTTGTTTTGCAGGAGCAACAAGTTCCGGCTTTTTGTCAGGGTCCCCGCGTGGCAATTTTGGAGGAAATAAGTTGGCTCCGTTGTTACCTGTCGAAGATTTGGACCAATGCGCTCCTGATAGTGTCACACCTCCAACACAAATCACTCGCCTTTCACTTCCTGGAGATGCAACGTCTCCATCGTCCTCTTCTCCACCATCGTTACCAGCAGCTGCTACAACGAATATACCACGTGCAGTGGCATCATTAACAGAATCTTCAATCGTTCGTCCTGAACCTCCCAGGAGAGGGAAGAGATCTTGTCCTCCTCCCAATGAAAGAGAAATGATGTTAACATTTTGATTGATGCACCAATCGATTCCTGAAACAACATCTTCTTCATAGCCTGATCCATTTGCGTGAAGTGCTTTTGAGACATAGAGATTGACATCTTTGGCAATACCATTTATCCATCCATCTGCAATTAAAATCCCTGCCATGTTGGTTCCGTGGCCATTGTCATCATACGGGTTTGATTTGCCTTGGACAATATCAACCCAGCCAGCAACATCAAACCCCTCAAGATCGGGATGATTCAATTCCAACCCGGTATCAACAATGCAAACATTCACGCCTTCTCCAGTGAGGTCTGAAGGTACATTGATCATATTTTGGTAGATTCGCTCAGAATCCATCAATTCATCACTTGGTTTGACAAAACTCAATCCATCTCCAAAAAATATGTTGTACGTAAAACCTGCAACAAGAATCAGTAATATGCCCATGGCTATACTGACAATTTTTCGAACCACTTCCAAGTCCCTCTCCAATTGTGGCTTGATTGGGGCATGACCATCAGCAGAATGTATCCCTTCTGACATGGTGTAAACCTCATTGGAATGCTTGAACTGCTTCGGAAAAGGTATCAACAAATCGGCGAACATCCTCTTCGGTGTTGTAAAAGTACGCAGAGGCCCTCAACGAACCATCGTATCCTTTGCTGTTGAACCATGAATGGACACAGTGTTGACCCGATCGCACCATGACTCCAGAAACTTCGTCAAGAAGAAGGGCAATGTCATGAACGGGAAGTTTGTCATCAAGAAGGAGCGAACAAATCCCCCCTCTCTTTGAGGGGTCTTCAGGGCCAATAATAGAGACACCTTCCAAATCCTTCACGCCATTGGACATAATCGTGTTTAGACGAACCTCATGTTCGTGAACATCGTTCATGTTCAATGTTGAAAGATAATCGATAGCAGCTCCAGTTGCCATCATCCCTGCGAAGTGTCCAAGTCCGCCTTCAAATTTGGAAGGAGATTTTGCCCATTCAATTGCATCATAATACGATGTTTTGACCGTTTGTCCACCAGATTGTATCGTCCGCATTGAATTGAGGAGTTCTTCACGGCCCCAAAGACCACCCATCCCTGATGGCCCCAGCATCTTGTGAATTGAAAAGGCGAAGAAATCGATTCCCATTTCTTGGACATCGACTGGCATGTGTGGGGCAGATTGTGCTCCATCAACACAAACGAGTGCACCGAAATCTTTCGCAATTTTCGTGATTTCCCGAATTGGAGTTTCAACCCCGTCAAGGTTCCCCACTTGGCTGACTGACACCATCTTGAGTTGTTCTCCTGCTTCTGAACACATTGCTTCAAATGCTTCCAGATCAAAGGTATTGTCCGGATTGGAAGGGACTACTCTGTGGTCTACACCTTGTTCTTCTTCGAGTTGAAGCCATGGAACCAGATTCGAATTGTGCTCACGATCAGTCGTAAGAATCACATCACCCTTCTTCCAAGACAGTCCTTTCGCCACCTGATTCAAACTATGCGTGGCATTTCTTGTGAAGACGAGTTCGTTCACAGATGGTGCATTAAAGAATCCAGCTAGGGTCGTTCTTGATTGTGCTATTGTCTTTGACACAGCGGTGCTAAAACGATGGACAGAACGACCGCCACATCCGGGTGACTTAACGTAATAATCGGAAATAGCATCAATCACAGATTGAGGCCGGAGAGTGACACAAGCATTGTCCAGGTAAGCGATAGGGTCGTCGAGACACAATGCTGGGAAATCTTCTCTTAACGCCTTCAGGTTCATCACCATGCCTCCTCATCTGGAGAAACATCAAGTAACGCTGCTTTACTCAACAAATCTTCTTCAGCCACTACTGCGGCTTTTGTTCGAACTTTTGCTTCGGAGCCCAACATTTTCTGTGGGAACCATATGACCCATAGCATGAGTGGTATTGCAACGATTGCAAAGAGAAGGTGCAAAACTAAAGCCCAGGTTCGGGAACCTGTACGTTCAGCAACGTAATGCGCCCCTGACCAAGCACTTACCATCACTGAAACTGTCCATGAAGCGCTAATGACGACCCATCCCCGTAGGGAATGTTCACTCATTGCGGTTTCCATTATTCGAACATCTTCGTGCAAATGATGTGTTTCTACATGTAGATCTCTTGTCTCCCTTACGGCTTTAATGAAGAAATATAAGAAGAATACACAAACGAGTGAAATCAAAAATCCACCCATCATGTCGGATAAAGAAAAGGCAAGTGGGAAATCTTTGTTTTCTGAATGGAAGTAAATCTGAGAAACACCAAATCCGCCCCAAATCAACAACAGTGTAATTGTATGTGTTTTCATGATTGGGAAAAGTTGAATCAATGAAAACAAGAACCAGCCCCAACACAATACAGAAATGACCATTTGGAAATAAGCAGTACTTCCTGCATCTTGGAGACCTTCTAATCCAGCTATTTTTGCGTTACCTCCATCGAAGATATCGACATTCAATGAACCGAGGATAACAGCGATGAGTGCTGAGATTGCGGCAAGAGTGAACTGTGGATTCCAATCCGTTCGTATTAATTTCCATTGAAACAACAATTCTTGTCGAATGTTGAGAATCAATGGATGAAAATCGAAGAATTTTGGCTCGATTTTCACATCACTTAAGCGTAAGGGGAGACCGTCATGAGATGCATCATGGGTCGCTGATTCCCCACCGTCCATGTTGGCCCGAGAAGGTTCACCTTTGAGTTTGTTGTGTTGCAACAATGACAAGCGAGAGCGTTAAACCCTGATGCAGATTGGGTTGATTTGCGAGCCGAGATCGCATAGCCTGGTAGTGCGCGCGACTGGAAATCGCGTGGGCCTGTCCCTCGGGAGTTCAAATCTCTCTCTCGGCGCCAACTCACTCGGATGATTGCTGATTAAGCATGGCGCGAAGCGATTATATCGAAATGCTCGGTGGATTGGACACCGCCACCGTGGCTTAGTGGTATAGCACCTCATTGGTAATGAGGAGGTCGCGAGTTCGATCCTCGCCGGTGGCTCCATTCTCAAATTGCATTGTAAGCGTATTTTTCTCAACAAACATTAAGAGTCGTCGAGAGGAACTTTGGTTTGAAGAAGGCATCTTCTTCGGATGGGATAAACATGAGCACTACTACTGAAAAGAGGAACGACACTCGAGCTAGAATAAAAGAACTCCAAACTCAAGTAGACGATCTAAAAGAACTTGTGAACACGCTTCTTTCTGTTATCGTCGAAGAACCTGATGGAGTACATACTGGTTCTGCACCTACTGGTGGCCATCCATTGGCAAATACCTGTATGTGATCAACCTTTGATAACTGCCATCGGTTCGAGCCGTAAGACAGCTCTTGCAAGGTTTGCCTTCATGGTATTTTCAATGACTGTATCAACATTCTTGTACGCTTCAGGCGCTTCTTCAGATAGGATGTTTTTGGTTGCAGCCTGAACGATAATCCCTTTGTTACGCAATTCTATTTCTTTATCATCAGCATTGATTTGCTTTCGTGCCGCTGAGCGTGACAATGCCCTACCTGCTCCATGGCATGCGCTCCCAAATGCTTGGTTTTGTTTAACTTGTGGTCCGGCCATTAACCAAGATCCTCGTCCCATATCACCGGGAACGACTACCGGCTGACCTGTTTTCGAGAATGAGTGGTGGAGGTCGGCTTGATCTCCACTAAATGCTCTGGTTGCTCCTTTCCGGTGGACTGCACATGTGCAATTCTTACCGTGAATTACATGTTCCTCTATTTTCGCAATATTGTGGGAGACGTCATAGAGGGTTGAAAGTTCAAGGGATTCTCCTAGTTCAGCCCGTAATCCTTTGAACAGTCTGTCGGTCAAGACAGCACGATTTGCAAATGCGAAGTTTGCGGCTGATTTCATGTCATTGAGGTATGCTTGACCTTGTTTGGAATGGATTGGTGCTGAAGCAAGTTGTCGATCGGGAAGAACATAGCCCCATTCCTCATCAACCCAATCCGAACCTCGCTGTTTGAGCCGCAATTCGAGTTCATGGATATGATCGCTACAGACCTGATGGCCCAAACCTCGTGATCCTGAGTGTATCATTGCAACTACTTGGTTTTCAGACAGATTCCATTCCTTGGCAGTTTCCGCTTCGACAATTTCAGAAACCCTTTGCAATTCAAGGAAGTGATTGCCGCTACCGAGAGTTCCTAGTGCCTTCAACCCACGCTGCTTTGCCCGATGGCTAATACGAATTTCATCGACTTCAAAGGACCCTTCGGATTCAACGTTACCAATGGTGTGGTGTTGCTCAACATTGATTGAGTCCAATTCTTCCAAACCAGCTCTTAGGATAAGGTTCAGTTCGGATTCAGTAATGTCAATTCCTCCCTTTCCAGAACCTCCAGCAGGAATTCGGCCATTGAGGCGTCGAGCCAATTTCTCTAGGTTCGGGATGTCATCGGCTTCGATGTTCAATGCAACTGCTCGAACGCCACAATTGATGTCAAACCCAACAGCACCCGGTGAAATTGCCCCTCCTTGTTCACCGTGTTCAACATCAGTTGCGACCACTCCACCAATTGGAAGGCCGTAGCCATAGTGCCAATCCGCCATTCCCCATGCAGTTCCAACTGCTCCTGGCAATTCTGTTGCGTTCATCAACTGGATTGGCCCACGTCCATCCTGGTAATTTTCAATCTCCTCCATCGAAGATATGATTGCAGCATCGATCTTCATTCGGTCATGTGCTTTGATGCGAACGACGCCCGGTGTCGACAAGTCGACATGCTTGGTCCATTCTGCACCCATGGTTGTCGTTCGACATCTTTCATTTGATGATTTCCACTTTACCACGTTTTTGAACGGGAGGGTTGAAAGGACTGGGGACCACCCGCAAACTGGAGGCGTTGGTATGAGTCTACCCCCTATTGACTTGGCAGTATTCCATGAGCATGGTTACGTTCGTCGTCAATGTAAAATCACGGATTTGTGGTTTTGGACGTGCGATGATGAAAGAACGACATGCGGTGATACGCATGAAGATGAGTATACCTTCATCGGAAAACCACTGATTGCTGGATATGATCAACGTGGAAAAGCATTGAAAGATGCAATGCGTGAATCCTTTCTTTCGTTCTTTGAAACACACGACCACCATCGAGTTGACCCGTACCCCGTTCTTGCTCGATGGAGAGATGATATCCATCTCACAATTGCCTCAATTGCTGATTTCCAACCGCACGTTACATCCGGTCAAGTCGCACCTCCTGCAAATCCATTAACGATTTCTCAGCCTTGTATTCGCTTGACAGACGTAGATGCTGTGGGTCGTTCAGGACGTCACTTGACAACATTCGAAATGATGGCACATCACGTATTCAATCGTCCAGATGAGGGTGAAATATACTACTGGATGGAGGAATGCGTGGCTTATTGTCACACGATGTTGACAGATACATTTGGAATTTCTGCTGATGAAATCACCTATGTTGAAAATCCATGGTGCGGAGGAGGAAATGCCGGTCCTGCAGTAGAGGTAATTGTCGGTGGCCTTGAACTCGCAACATTGGTTTTCATGAACCTTGAAGAATCAGAGGATGGAGATATCGAACTCAAAGGTGATCGCTACAAGGAAATGCCATTGCAAATTATTGATACTGGATATGGACTTGAGCGATTTTGTTGGGCAGCAGCTGGAACGCCCACAATATACGAAGCCATTTATCCCGAGACAGTTGATTGGCTCAAGGACATTTCAGGTTTTTCTGAAGTAGCATCCAGATGGCCAGATTTGGATTTGGACACACTTCTCGGAGAAATGAGTCGATTAAATGGGATAATGAACATCGAACCAGGTGTGGATGCAGAGGAACTTTCACAGTTGTTTATCGCTCGACTCTCTCAGCGGAGTGTAGATTTGACTCAAGAACAGTTTTTGGCGATTACAGAGCCACTGTCAAGAATTTATGCAATCCCTGACCACCTGCATGCATTAACACACATGCTTGGAGATGGCCTTGTTCCATCGAATGCGAAGGCAGGATATCTTGCAAGAATGCTCGCTCGTCGAATCCTTCGAATGCGTGATGATTTAGGCATTGATGTCTCTCTCTCAGATCTCATTACCCATCACCTTGATGTCAACATGGAAAATCATGAGATGAAACAAACAAAAAGCGGTTTATTGACAATTATGAACTTGGAAGAAGATCGGTACAGCGAGGTGCTTCGAAAGGGTTCAAACCTCATTAATCAGTCGTTAAAATCGATTGACAAGAAAGCAGAACAACTCCCCGATGATTTGTTGTTCCAACTTAATGATTCACACGGCCTTCCACCTGATATGGTCATCAATATGGCCCAAGCGAGTGGATGGAGTCAGTTGAGACTTCGAACTGGTTTTTCAGCAGAAATGGCTGAGCGCCATGCTAAGATGGCTAAAGCAGCTGCTACCACGAGCCAACAATCATCGCTTGTGGGTGAACTTCCTTCTCTACCAGAAACTGTTCCTCTGTACTACACTGATGTTCAACAACGAAGTTTCGATGCGAGTGTTTTGGCCTCCCTCCCTCTCGTTGAGGGGATGGGTCCAGAAGACGCGACCCATGCGATTGTTCTTTCTGAATCTTGTTTCTATCCCGAGGGTGGTGGTCAAGAGGGCGATTATGGTTCCTTGACAACAGATGGAACTTCTCGTCAAGTCTTGGATACACAGAAGGAAGGGGGGCTCATTTTCCATCTTTGCGATGGACCATTTGAAGTCGGAGACCTTGTTCATGGTTCAATTGATTGGCGACGCAGAAAGCAATTGATGGATCACCATACTGCAGTCCACATCGTTGGTGGTGCGGCTCGACGGATTCTTGGCCCACACATTTACCAAGCAGGCGCAAACAAATCTACAGAAGTCGCTCGCCTTGATATAACCCATTATCGAAGATTAACTCGGGACGATCTCGACGCTATAGAAATCCTTGCAAATGAAGTATTGGGACAGGTCTCTCGTACTGAAAAGACGATTCTTCCACGCCATGAAGCAGATAAAAAATACGGATTTGATTTGTATCAAGGTGGCGCTCCGAAAGGAAATGAAATACGGGTGTTGAGAATTTCTGACCACGATGTACAGGCCTGTGGAGGTACACACCATGATGAACTTGGTCAAATAGGTTCCATTCGTGTAATTCGCTCAACAGCGGTTCAGGACGGTGTTGAACGACTTCATATTGTAGCTGGAGAATCTGCACTCCAATTTGCTCGAGAACAAGATAGACTTCTTCGTGAAACTTCCAAAACATTCGCAGTTTCATCTGAAGACTTACCAAAAACAGCAGAACGTTTCTTTTTGGAATGGAAAGAGCAACGCAAGCGAATTGAGCAACTTGAGGCAGAAATAGTACGTCTTCGGACTTCTGGTGGCGGTGGTGACTCCATATCCATCGATGGCGTTCGTGTTGTCATTATGGAAGTGGAAGGTAACCTCAAGCAATTGACATCGATGCTACAAGAGTTGACAAGAGATGCTGATCATCCGACCCTAGCCATTCTAGGCTCGAGGGAAGGGGGAGGCAAATTGATGGTCGCGTGCACAGAAAACTCAGTAGCAGCCGAACGATACAATGCTGTTGACATCCTACGCTCCATAATTCCTCATATCAAGGGAGGTGGCGGCGGTCGACCAACCATGGCACAAGGCGGCGGTTCGGACTCTAGTGGACTTGATGCAGCTCTCCAGGCAGCAAAAGACCTTCTTCAACCCTGAAGTGATTCTAGAGCGATTCGATCAAATTCTGATACAGCACGATCGATTGCATCTTCCAATGAGAACCATGCAGCATCTGCAATCTCTCCCTCTTTCAATTTGAGATCAGCGATTGAACCGTTCCATTGTCCGCAATATGTGAAACTCATGAACGAAACACCATCTCTGAAGAAAGAGCGTTGGGTAATGACTGGCCTTGTCTCATCAAGTTCTATTGTAATGCCTAATTCTTCTTCAGTTTCCCGGATGCATCCTTGAGCAGGTTCCTCACTGTGATTCATGTATCCACCCGGGAGATTCCAATGGCCTCGGAAAAATCCTCGTTCAACCTTTGCCATGAGGATTTGTTGTTGATCGTTTCGAATCATGACTTTTGATACCAACCGATGGATCGACCGATACACAGCTTCACGGGCGACTGGGTGTACTGCACCATCCGATACAACTTTGTCTTTCCAAGTCCAATGTTCTGGCCAATCAATCAGTGGATTGCCGTGAATTACCTTGTATGTTATTCCAGAAAACTTGACATCCGTTTGTCGTTCTTCTTGATACTCAATGCCCATTGATTGAACTTCATCAACAGTAGGGAATCGCAAAGAAGAGTGATCTTCATCTCGTCCCATGATGCATTCTTTCGGGCCATTGCCTTCAGCGTCGACCAGCAAAAGTTTTCCATCGTGTTCAAGATAAACAACGGTTGGTGGGTGCATGTGTTGCTCTCGACGTTTGCCCCTCATGAAGGCTCGTCTTACAGGAATGAATTGAAGTAGGACTTCATCTTCGACGATATATGCAAGTTGAAGACATCCGACCCGAAGGCTGGGCATGTACGTATCTTGTCGCTAACGATGGTGAAGCAGTACTCATTGACCCTGTTTGGGACTATATTTCACATTATGAAACCGTTCTTCAGAATCAAGACCTCGAACTAGTTGCATGCATGGCAACACATACGCACGCAGATCACATCACCGCATGTTTCACGCTATCCCAACAACACCAAATTCCATTTTATATGTGGAAGGACACAGCATCTTTGGGTGTCACTGATTATGTTGATGAGACCACTATCTTGACGATTGCTGGCGTTGAATACACGTTTCATCACGTCCCAGGACACACGCAGGATTCGGTCATCATCTCCATTCCAGGACACATCTTCACCGGTGATTTCTTGTTCAACGGGTCTGCAGGAGTCGGTCGAGATGATTTGCCAAGCGGTCGTTTAGAGGAACACTGGAATTCGATTCAAAGCCTCACAGGTTTATCCGATGATGTATTGGTTTGCAGTGGGCATGAGCCACCCGAGACTGAATTGCAGACACTTGGTTGGAATCGTGTCAACAACCCGATTCTGAAGATGAGATCGTATGAGGAATTTGTCGAATGGCAAAACAAGACTGCCGAACAACTTGGTTCTGTATCGAAAATTAAAACTGCACTTCCAGCAAATATTTTTGCTGAAATTCCTGAGCATATTCCATGGATTTCACAATAAGTGCAAACACCTTTGAAGTACGTTCTAGTCGTTGATTCATGGGCAAATTAGAACGTAAGAAAATCCAACTGGTATTTTTCCTTCAACTGATGTTTTTGCTTTCCTTAACAACTCCAGTGGTGCAAGGAACCAATCCATATGGAAACCTTGACAAAATGGATGAGGCTCTTGAATCGGCATTACAGACTGCGGATGATGTAGGATCTTCTTTTGAAGTTATTTTTCAATTGAATTCGCCAGTAACCGACGACGATATCAATTTCATGAAGAATGTTGGTGCGACGTATTTGGATGGCGCGAAATTGATCGATGGAGGCCTGATTGATGCATCGCCTGACGTCATTCGAAAACTTTCAACATGGGATCGAGTCGAATATCTCGAACTTAATCGAGAGTTAGATTTCTTCTACCTACCTGCCGAATGGGGTGGAGACCCTACCGACCCATCAACAATGATGCATGAGACGACACACGTTGTTCGGGCCACTGATGCTTGGCATCGAGCGATTATCGATGTGAATGGTAATGTCCAATTCGACATTGATAATGCATTTACAGAGTGGGATGGCGATGGTACGGCTATTGTCGACCTCGATACAGGTGTCGATGCAGGTCACCCAGATTTTGATTATCTCGAGCCATGGACTGGAGAGAAAGTAATCTATTCTGCGAAGTGGAATGGCGTTTGGACAGAAACTCGCAATTCTGATACTTCATCAGGTCACGGCACGCACGTAGGTGGCACGATCGCAGGGAACGGAGACGCTTCATCTGGACGTCGTGCTGGTGTAGCGAAAGGTGGGCAATTGGTCGCCCTTGGTACAGGTGATGGAGCATCGATTTTTGCAGCAGAGCAAGGACTTGAATGGACATATGAACATTCCATCCCATCGCAAAACCCTTACCATATTCGCGTTGTATCTAATTCGTGGGGTACAGATGGAGATTATGACCCAAATGGTGCCATTGCAACCATCACAGACATGCTCACTTTCGACAACGGTGTTGCTGTTATCTTTGCAGCATCGAACTCAGGTGGATCCGGTGGAGGAGGCGAATGCAGTGGCGACTTACGTACCAACGTCTATGCGAACACCCCATCAGCAATCTCTGTTGCAGCATTAACTCACGACGGTACTCAAGTTACCTCATTTTCCTCACGAGGATGCATGACACAACAACACACATGGCCTGATGTTGGTGCTCCTGGCCGTGATATTTGGGCTACTGCTCCTCGGGGCACTGCTATTGATGCAAGTACTCGAACTCAAGGTGACCTGTATTACATGGCCATATCAGGTACTTCGATGGCTACACCACACGTTGGTGGTATGGCTGGTGTCATCCTCGATATCGCACCATCTCTGGGAGTAGCAGATTATCATCGAGAAGACCACGACGAAGGTGACAGTCTTGTTGGTGGGGACGGAACTGCTTCTTATGGACAGTTTGACGATTGGGATACAGCCAACTATTCTAGGGTTCATGAACTGGAACTCATCCTCGAACTCACTGCTCGCTACGAGGGGATGGAAAATTCATGCGAGGATGGTAACGATGAAGATTCATGCAACGATATTCCCGCTGAATGTTATCGCTCAGCAACAGGTGAATGCCATGATTGGCGAGTCGGACATGGACTTACCGATGTCGATGCGGCAATGGCCTTGGCACGAACATTGCAATTAATGAGAGATCAAGATGGTGATGGATTTGTCGATCATCCTGAATACACCGTTTGGGATGCGTGGGCAATATATGAATCCATGATGGTTGAGTCTTCTATTCCTGTCAATACGGATCGTGTAAGTCACAGTTGGAAAGGAGATTGGAATCACTTCAATAACGGAGCAAGTGGTGCTGTTTACTATACTGAAGACTCTCACTATGTTTGGATTCCAAACGGAACAACTCAACTTGAAGCTCGATTTGTTCCAACAGAATTTGATTTGGATACTGCTCAAGGTGGAGCTTTGCAATTGGAGATAGATCTTGGTGAAGATGGTAGCAACGATGCTCAAGGTTCGTGTAGTCGCGTCTCAGATGCGTGGGTTTGTGATCTTGATGTCGAATCCTCTCACTGGAACTCATGGGCCCACTTCGATGTGACAGGTCAAGCATTCACTTTCTTAGGAATCCTTAACGATCCTGAGTTCTTTGAATCAAGGATCCCATACACTGTTGACGTCACCTTGACACTTGATTTGAGCCAGCCCGTTGATATCTCGATCGAACAGCGTCCTGATTTCTATTCAGACCTTGACCCTGCATCACCATCTGATTCTTACGATTCTGACTACGATGGTATGCTAACCTTCACTCGTCCAGTTTACGACCAACAGGCTGTGTTTGCTCTCATAATGCCGAAGGAGACGATGTCTGAGGATACGGATGATGGCTTCTTATCAGCCTTTGGAAATCTCTTCTCCAATTACTTTGGTACAGCGAGTTTCTTCTTCCTATTCGTTCTTCTCTCTGCGCTTGGAATTGGATACATGGTTCGGTCATCACGAATTGAGCAGCCAAAAATGTTGATTCCATCGTCAGTTGATGCTGAATTACTTGAAGATTAAAGTGGGTTTTGTGGTGCTTCTTTAGGAGTGCTACTTGGCATCGAGTCAAGGTCCTCAAAGGTCAGTTGTCCCGTATGAATCTCTTCAATTTCCTGCAATCGTTCAGCCATTGGCTTCCGTACAATAAATTCGATACGTCCTTTGCTTCGGGTTAAATCATAGGATAGGGGGTCGAGAGTTTCGATGACTTGTTGTTCGAATGAACGTTGTACCTTTCTCCCTCTCCATGATGAGTATCCCCATTGGTAAGCAATACCGACAATCGCTGCACCGTAGAGAATAGCAAGGAAAGTTGTGGCAAACAACGCTGCATTCCCTCCCCGTGCTTCTTCAAGAACATCTCTTCCCAGTAGGAAAATCAAACCAACACCAACCAATGGTTTGAGGAGTGATTCGACCCACTGATCAATAGGTATCAATCTCCCTTTCGAAGGATCGACAAAAACCAAATCTGTTTCAAACGCTGTTGATAGAACACCTACAAGAGCCAACAAAGCGATGTAGAGAAGTGATGAAAGAATGACTTCTGTTCCGAAGTTCTCCAACTTGAAAATCCAGTGCACGATAAGGTAAGCAAACAACCCTAAGAAAACTCCACGGGGCACTTTATGAAAATGTTCAATGTGTTGCGAAAATTCGGTGTAATTACGTTCCTTAGCAGGACTTCCTCGATGTGCTTGTGGAATGTGAATAATCTGCCAGTGCATCGTACGCTCGATGAAACTCATAATCTTGATAAGAATGCGTTGACGTATCAACAGGAACTCCACTAAAAGAATTACCGGAAGTCCAACAATCATGACCGGTAACGCAACAATAAAGGCCAATGGGAAGATGATAAGTGCTGGTAAAATCAAGAAGTGAGAAATAGAGAGCGGATTGAGAATATCGGCTTCTATCAATCGTTGTCTTGATGGAGTGATGCGAAGACTTCGAGCAACATCGTTGAGAGAATTTCGGTAACTTTCCAATTGTCTTCCAGAATCAATAATCTGCCTTACCGTTGTTTTGTACTCTGATTCTTCATGGCTTCCACCAATCCATAATTGCCAAATAAAACGTAGCGGAATTGCTGTCAAAACCGGCACGGCGAGAATGCCAAGTGCCCAGACAAGGGACTGAATGTCGACTTCAGTAGCCATGGGCTCACCAGTTCATCCGACATTTACCCTTCCTATCAATCCATTGTGGATTTCGTAGTGGAAACCCAATGTTCTAACACCTGATTGTTTACCTCAACTCATGCGAAGAGTTGCTGTTACGGACGGTATGGCTCAAGAGGCGGTAAAAAAACTTGAGAATGCAGGTTGTGAAGTTGTTGAACAATTCATCGAACATGATGATCTTGTTTCTGGCGCTCTTGGGGAATTCGATGCCGTCATCGTCCGTAGTGCTACGAAAATTACGTCGGAAATGCTTGATACAAGTCTACCACGTCTCAAGGTTGTTGCTCGTGCAGGTGTTGGTGTCGATAACATCGATATTGAAGCCGCTTCTCGGTGTGGAATCCCTGTTGTCAATGCACCTCGAGCCAGCACACAGAGTGTGGTTGAATTGACCATTGCACATTTACTTGGCTCACTTCGTTTCATTCCTCGTGCCGACCGTTCCTTGAGGTCAGGAGAATGGGCAAAGAAGGAACTTAAGGGGACAGAATTGTATGCAAAAAGATTGGGATTAATTGGTTTTGGTCGTATTGCACAAGGTGTGGCTAAAGTTGCTCAAGCGTTTGGAATGGATGTTCATTCTTACGATCCATATCTTCCACTGTCCGTTGCAAAAAAGGCAGGTGTGACTATGCACAAGAACGTAGACAACCTCTTCAGAACGTGTACACACATCTCAGTACATTGCAATTTAACGGACGAAACGCATCATCTCATCAACACCAAACGCATTGCCATGATGCCAGGTGTAGACCCTTACAACCTCAAGTGTGGCAATCACATTGTGAACTGTGCACGAGGAGGAATTGTCGATGAGGATGCAGCGTTAACAGCCTTGGATTCAGGTCAACTCTCCTCGCTCGCTCTCGACGTTTTCGAGCATGAACCTGTCGACGCCTCATCACCTCTTCTTCAACATCAGCATTTCCATGGAACGCCCCACATTGGTGCAGCAACAATCGAAGCTCAACGTCGTGTTGGATTGGACATTGTTGATGCAGTCCTCACAGTTCTTGACGGTGGAATCGCTGAAACGACAGTAAACAGAAGCAACCTTGGCTGACCATTTTCACTTTTCGGAAGGGGTTCTCAGAAGTCTTGCTTATGGTTTGCTGATGAACGTATATGGGCAGAACAGTACCGACATGGCGGGGCCGAGTGGAACAAGAAATCGAGGCTCTTGTACCGTACAGGCGAGCACTTTCATCTGCAGATCGAAATCGTTTTGATGTGATGCTTCACGATGTTCGAATACGTCGTGCTGCAGGTGGTATGTTGCCTGCACAAGAAGCCTGGAAACCCATGCTTTTGTCGATGCTTCTTGGTGCTCAGGAGCGTATACAAATACTTGAACAGCAAGTTTTGCTTCTTCAGGAGCAACTACTTTCACCGGGTGGAGACAATGGTCGATGAAATCATTGGCTGGATCTTGGATGTACATCTTTGTTCAAAACAGCAGGATATTCTTGTCTGGATTGTTAATGAACAGGGCTCTGTCGTTTCCGTTCGTGAACCATGGAATCCAGTTGTTCATGTGGCAGGGACTGCTCTTGATCTGAAGAACTTGATCGATTGGTTATGGCAACCTGAGTTGTGTCTGAGATTTGGCATCCAGTCCTATACATTTGAAACAAAGCGAACAGAATTGGGTTCGCAAGATGAGAGGCGCATGCTTGCTCTCACGCTCCATTCATGTAAAACAATCCGTTCGTTAGCGGAGCACATCGATGCCCGAGGTGAACATGTGCGATTCACACTTTATTCGGTGGATCTGTTGCCTGAGCAACAATTCCTTACCTCAAAGCGTTTGACAATTGGTTCTCCTGTTCGTTTTGATAAGAATCAATTATCGCTTTGGGAGCATGATGTCGAACGGAGAGAATGGCGCTGTTGTAGGTTTGAAGTTGTTCTTGATCATTCATCAGAACAGCCGTGTGAAGTCATTCTTACACCTTGCAGTACTTCGGGTGATGTCATAGCACCATCCACGAGTATTCTTCTAGAACAACCGAACGATGTAGTTTCCATAGAGGAATGGTTCCATCGATTTGACCCAGACATTGTCCTCTCCATCCAAGGTAATACAACGTGTTTCCCTGCTCTTTTGACATATCTTGAAACAAAAGGGCAGACATTGCGTCTTGGTAGAAATCAATCAGAATTGCGTCAACTTGGTCGTACTCGAATTGTTTCATCTTATGGTCAAGTGCTTCGTAGCGATCCACAGTTCCCTCTTGAAGGGCGTATTCACATTGATCTATCAGCGAGTTTCATGTTTCGGGAAGGTAGCTTGGATGGACTGTATGAACTCGCAAGTGTCTCAGCCACTCGAATCAGTGATGCTTCGCGAAAATCACCTGGTTCGGTCATTAGTGCAATACAATATCGAGTTGCTATGGAAGACGGTGTCCTTGTCCCGTGGAAAAAGACCCGTCCTGAAGATACAAAATCTGCTTGGGACTTGCTTCAATCCGATCGTGGTGGGCTTTACCTCGACAGTAAGCCAGGTGTTTACTCAAATGTGATTGAACTCGATTTTGCTAGTCTCTTTCCAAGCATTATTGCTACGCGCAACATTTCACCTGAAACACTGAATTGCAGTTGTTGCCAACCGATTGCCAACAACAAGCCGTTACCGCTTCATCCGGATGAAGCCAAAAAAAGATTTCACCTGCAACAATGGAAATCTGCAAGTCTTGTGTTTCCACAACAGAGTACAAAAGCGTTTCAAGTTCCTGAGTTGTCAACACACACATGTGGGCGCGTACATGGTTTTCTTGGCCGTGTAGTTGCACCTCTCATCGAACGTCGACGACAACTAAAGCAACAAATTATGGTCAAAGGGGATTCTTTCGACCGTCAACAAAATGCTCTCAAGTGGCTTCTTGTAACCTGTTTTGGTTACACGGGTTATCGCAACGCACGTTTCGGTCGAATCGAAGCACATGAAGCAATTTGTGCATGGGCCCGCGAACTCCTTTTGCAGACAATCGATTCTGCTCAAGAACGTGGATGGGAGGTTTTGCATGCAATCGTTGATTCAATATGGATTCGAGATGTTGCTGGAAGGTCTTTGCAGGATCAACACAATTCAGCGCTTGAGTTGGCCCAACATATTCACGCGACGACAGGGATTCCTCTTGAGTATGAAGCTACATATCGCTGTATTGCGTTTGTTCCAAGCAGAATGCACAGTGGAGGCTCGTTGACAAAATATTGGGCATATGGGGCGAATGGGATCAAAGTACGTGGTCTTGAGTTGCGCCAACATTCAACCTGTCGTTGGATTGTTCGGTTACAAGAACAAGCCTTGGATTTACTTTCAAAGTCTGATGATTTGGTCGATGGAATTCCAAGTTATGGAGTTCAGTGTGAGATTCAATCTCTACTCATCGATGCAATACAACAATTGGAGCAGCATCATTTGTCGCCAAAAGACCTCATCATCACACAACGCATCTCACGCAAGCCAACGCAACACTCCTCGCAAACAGTTGCAGCCTTAGCCTTTCAACGTTCGGAACGGCTTGGATTCACTCCTGAATTGGCATCGAAAGTTCGCTTTGTGATTTGCTCAAAGAATACGAATAATCCGCTCGAACGTGTCCTTCTCGCTCATGAATGTGAAACACTGAAACATCCGATTCGTCACATTGACGTGGACCATTATCGCCAGTTAGCAATCCGTGCGATATGGGCAATCCTCGCACCCTTTGGTTGGAGTGAGGAAGACTTGCTTGAAACCAACATCACACGTTTGGATCAGTGGATGTGAATTCCAATGAACGTTGATGTTGATCCGTTGCAACAGAAGTATGCAATTCGATCAAGAGGTTACTCCTTTCGTCAAGAAAGCGTAGTTGCCTCCTCTTTTTATCCCCCCATACACCTCTCAATCGTTGGGCAATGTATGGCTTCATGGTGTGTTTGAGCTGTTGATGCAAAGGCGAAACAATATCTCCATCGAGTACTACAACTGGACAGATCCGTGAGAGTTCTTCCAATGCATCCATGCAATGTCGTAAAATTGAACGTGCTTCAAATCTCTTGATTTGCTCATCGAGGAACATCGCCAACATTCCATCGATGACGACCATGGATGCTTTGGTTAATGTCACTTCATGGCGCACTCTCCGAATGAGTGCATGAAGTTGATGCAGTGTGAATCCTCGGCCAATATACAATCGACGTAAGCTCTCCTCAAGGTTGCAATTCAGTGAACGCATAACTGGAAAAAAACCACATGGATCAAACCTGTGTCCTCCATCGATCCAATGAACGGCATTATCTTGTGAAAGCAGAACTGCAGTCCAGTGTTGAACGACAAAACGAATTTCCTTTCCATAAAAGCCAGGTCCTTCGAGTAGGGTGATTCCCGTTGAAGGAATGTTCAATGCTGTGTTCATATTTCTTGCAGGAAGCATCATCTCACCAAGTATTGCCAATCATTAAAGTCAAACCTCAGTGTTTTTGCAGGGGGTAATGCAAAAGTGAAGGATGAATTTCAAACACTGTCGCCAAGTGTATCTTCATGTGCGCAAGGAGCGAATTCTCATCCATTGCGATCTTGATGCCTTTTTTGCATCAGTGGAAATCCTCCATCACGGATTTCCTGATGATGAACCCCTGATTATTGGCTCCGATCCGATGCAGGGTAGAGGCAGAGGAATTGTATCGACATGCAATTATGCTGCTCGAAAATATGGCGTCCGTTCTGCAATGCCAATTTCTGAAGCATGGAGGCGATGCCCAGGTCATCCATTTGGTCCAGCGCGCTTCATTCGTGGGACTCGTTCTCTTTACTCAATGGCCTCACGTCGAGTGATGAGAGTTCTACGAAAGGATTCGGATAAGTTTGAACAAGCTAGTATCGATGAAGCATACTTGGATGTAACCGAAACTGTAGATGGCGATTGGGACGAAGCAATGGCTCTTGCACGACGTTTGCAACGATCGATCCATGAGACTGTCGGCCTTACTGCATCATTTGGAATCGGACCGACTCGGATTATCGCAAAAATGTCCTCTGAAGTAAACAAACCAAATGGAATTCACAGAGTACTGCCCGATGAAGTGACAGATTTTTTTGATTCAAGATCAGTGAGGGAGGTTCCGGGAATTGGCCCGAAAACAGCCAATATCCTTTCCGAATGGGGAATTACGACAATGGATGATGCTGTTCAATTAGGAGAACTGGCATTGGCAAGGATGACTTCTGATCGCTTCGCTTCATGGCTTGTGCGAGTGGTTGATGGTTCAACATCGAATGTTGTCAGCCCATTGCGTTCTCGACGATCAATTGGGAAAGAGCGAACGTTCTCAATCGATCAGGATGATCATGAGCAAGTACTCAACATTCTCGAGCAACTGACACGAGGTGTCTTGGAGAAAGCCCGAACTGAAGGAATTGCAGGTCGACTTGCGGAAGTTAAGATTCGGTATACTGGATTTGAAACACATACGCATGGACGCTCCATTCCCGTTGCGATGGATGATACTGAGGTTTTCTTGCGTCAGGTGAGACGATTGTTTGCTGAAAACGTACATCAAGAAGAGAAGGTCCGATTGGTAGGCTTTCGCCTTGGCCAACTCGAAGAGTTGGAAACGAGGCAAACAACGCTGAACTTCCCGGACGAGTCAGAGTAGTTTGTGCATTCGAGTAAGTGTTTGACGGAACCCTTCCAAAGATTCGGGAATCTCAATACCTTCGATCTCAGCATTCAATGAGAGTCCGTTTTCTTTTTTTGTCTTCCAAACTTCACTGTTGAACGCTTCAATGTCAGATGTAATGGCATTCAAATCGTTCTGAACACTAGGTAGGGCAGGGAATGCCTCAACATCGACAGAACTTTCTCCATACAATGTCATTGAGATGTGATGGCAGAAGAATGGGCATATGGGGCTAAATGCGGCCAAGAACTTACGAAGGATTTGGTGTATGGTCCAAGCGGCATGTTCATCTCCATCATAGAGTCTTGATTTCGCCATTTCAAGCCAGTGCGATGGAAGAACGCCTGTTCCGAAGGTTTTGAGAGCCTGTGTTGCAGTATAGATGTCTAGATTTTTCCAAGCATCTTTAACAGACATCATCATTGATGCGAATTCAGATTGTATCCACTGATCCTCAATTGGATATGATGTTGAAGGTTCTTGATCCGGACATTCGAATTGGCTTGCAAACCGTGCGACATTGAAAATCTTGGTCAACACGCCGAAATATTTGGATTCAATTTCTTCGGGATTGATGTGGAAATCATCTCCCACTTGTGCTTCACATGCTTTCCATAATCGGAAGCATTCGCTTCCAATTTTGTTGGCTTTTAGGCTCACAGACCCGTCGGGGCCCCGAACTTTCCATGAGCCTGTGCGGCCGCCTGCTCCACATTCAAGAACACTGTCAGCATCAATTCCGTTGCCAAGTGACTTGGACATTTTCCGACCCCAAGGGTCCATTCCCAAACCGTCAATCCAGACGTGCTTGAATCCAGGTTTGTCGAGGAGCAAGGCTGATTTGAGTAGTGTGTAATAGAGCCATGTGCGTACAATCTCTTTTCCTTGTGGTCTCAAAGCGGTAGGGAACGCTCGTTCAAAGACATCCGGATGATTGAGATATCCGCTGACGAAGAGGTTTGAGTTGGATGAATCCATCCACGTATCGAATACTTTCTTTTCTCCACGTATCTCGCCCAAACTGTCCTGCAACTCTTCATATGAACCAATATCTTCTCGGGTTTCACGTTGCAAGACCCTTGATTCATTTGGGGGCGAGTCCTTCCATGGTTGGACATATGTCCCAGCCGGTGGGATGACAATATGCGATTCATCTTCTGAATACCAAATTGGAATTTCTGTGTGATACCAACGACGTCTTGAGATTGGCCAATCTATGCTGATGTTTTCCATCCAATCAAGCAAAAACTGACGATTTCGAGGAGGGTGGAATTCGATTTCTTCAACCAATTCAAGCATCTTGTCTTGAATATGAGTTTGTCGAACATACCACTCTTTGAGAAGAATGATTTCGACCGGATTCTTACCCCTCTCAGAAACAGGGATTTCTTGCTGTCGTTCTTCAACAGAGACAAGATCATTTTGCGACTCCAAGAGTTCAATCGCCTTGGAACGAGCGTCAAGTACCGATAGCCCGTTGAGTGGTCCAGAAATTGTTGTCATACAACCGTTGAGATCGATTGCCTGAAACGGTTTTAGACCCAATTCTCTGAAGACAGCTACATCGTTCTGATCGCCAAAAGAACAAACCATGAGTATTCCGCTACCAAATTCTGATTTCACGGATGGGTGTGTCTGAATCTCGACGCTTTTTTCCCGACCTTCAACGGGCATTGGTAGGATCGCACGTTGACCGACGAGATGTTGATATCGTTTGTCATCAGGATGAACGACAACAACGCCACATGCACAAATCATTTCTGGGCGTGTGGTTGAAATAACGAGTTCTTCTCCATTCTCTGTCTTCCATCGGACATCAACAAGTTTTGTCATACGACGAATCCGTTCAACTTCTGCGTCTGCGATGGTCGTTCCTTCGACTGGATCGTAAATGTTGGGTCGCAAATCCTCAACGATATCTCCTTTCTTGAACAATTCAATAAAAATGGATTGAGTTACGGAGCGATAATCAGGTGCGTCTGTAAGATACTCAGCAGCAAAATCGCAGGATAATCCAACTCTAGCCGCCGTTTTCCTCATCGCCTGAGTAAAGGTTTCAATGGTTTCTCTGCATAGGTTTAGGAATTCTTCCCTGTCGTATGTCTTCATTTTCCTCTTGGTATTTTTTTCAACAGTAAATTCGATGTTGATTCCATTTCGGTCAACTCCCCAAGGGAAGTAAACTTCTTTTCCAAGAAGGCGTTGAGAACGTGCCAAAACGTCGATCATGGAATACTGTGCTACTGCTCCAATGTGCCAGGTTCCGGATGGGTATGGCGGTGGGGTGTCGATGACAAAAATTTCTTTCCCACTGTCTGGGTTGAATCCATACCTCTTCTGATAGGCATTCTCATCAGCGTAGTGTTCTTCTTGAATTTTCTTTTCGAGGTCGATTGACCATCTCTTTTCTGGAAGTCGAGGCGTTCCCATGCTTAACACCGGCCCAACCCCCTGTGACTGGGGGGGTCCAGTTAA
Source organism: Methanobacteriota archaeon (assembly GCA_002722615.1). Lineage (GTDB taxonomy): Archaea > Thermoplasmatota > Poseidoniia > Poseidoniales > Poseidoniaceae > MGIIa-L2. The sequence goes on from PBMQ01000037.1 coordinate 35,885, forward strand.
CCCTGAGTGTGTTTGTTTTTCAACGGTTCCCTCACATCTCGACGGCAATGCTTTCAATGAAAGACTCAAGGGCTGGTTGGGTTCCAGTATGTCGGATGGTGTCGACGAGCAAGATACATCCTCAAACGAGGATGATGTTGGTCGAATCCAAGCCATCGCTGACTACAGCCGTAATCGGATGCGAGTTGCCTCCGTAGACATCTCTGCCCGTGTACGTGATTTCGATGCAAAGAAAGCAGTTGATGCAGTTCTTGATGCTCCAAAGCGTCTGAAGCGTGAATGGCAGAAATCCGGTGCTACAGGCGTAATTACAAGGTTCCCTATTGCTACAGTTGCTTTATTTTTGATGATCACAATGTACTTTGTGACCACCTCGGGATTCCTTGATGATACCCGATTTGATGATGATCCAAACGAACCAGCATTGAACGTCAATGGTGATATGGAGGTCTATCTCCCAGATGGCAGTGAAGTCAAGGAATTAATCGAAAAAGTCGAGGAGGATTGGACGACAAACGTCATGGTCATTTACATTGAATCTGACAAAAACAACATCACTGATCAGCGAATCCTTCAGGAGATCAGTTATGTTGAAAAGAGCATCAATCCATATCTCTCTGATAACGAAAGTGATGATGTCATCTATATCCTCTCCATTTCCACGGTACTGAAAGAAATTAACTCAAGCCTCCCTCGTGTACGAGATGCGTTCATTACTGAATTGGGTCGTCAGTGTCCTTCATTTCAAGAATTATGCGAAAATTTCGCTGCGAGTGTCAACACAGCATTGTCAGCAGGTGACGAACAATTCGCTGGTGGGTACGAGATTCCATCTCAGACAACCATCGATCTCATCATTGGAGAAATGTATGAAAATGACGGCTCCCCTACTCCTGGTCTGGATAAACTCGCTCGCAACACAAATGCTTGCACTGGAGAACCGGGAGTTGATGATGCTGATGATAATGGATGCATAGGTGGAGAAGACCTTAAACTCGATCGAGCAATCATGGCTGTAGCTGTTGTTGATACCATTGAAGCAAAGGATATCATCAAGGCAACACAGGAGCGATTGGACAATATCTCATCTGAGCCACGTCCTTGTGAATTTGATCAAAACGGTAACCCAGCGAATGATGACCGATGCACTTGGGAAGATTTAGGACTCAAGATGACGCTAACTGGTCCAGTTCCGATTACAAACTCAGTAACGGAATTTTCATTCCGACTCTTTTGGGAGATTTTTCCACTAGCGGTTGTTTTGGTTGCCCTAGGATTGTTTGTATTTCACTCGGATCTTCTCCAAGCAGGTATCTCTGGGATTCGACCAATTCAAGGAATTAAGGTCGTAATTATTGCTGGACTGCCCACTCTTTGTGCTGTGTTTTGGACGCTTGGAATTATTGGTGCATCGGACTATGAAGTGACGATGACGGTGATTATCGTCGGCCCGATTCTACTAGCTTTGGGCGTATCCTACGGTTTGCACATCACCAATCGATACGCTGAGGAAGAGGGGAGCAGAAGCGAAAAGATGCAAGCCTCTATGAAATCGACAGGACGGGCAGTATTCCTATCGGCGGTTACTACGGTTATTGGATTCATTTCATTGATTTTTACACCCATGGCTCCGATCAAAACAGTTGGAATTGCACTTTCTGGTGGAATTGTAGTCGTTTACATTCTCACGATGTTCATGGTGCCGAACCTTACGTTGATTCTTGACTTGAGGAAGCCAAAACATCCCCCGCTCAAGGTCTTTGATGCTGCAGTAGACGTTCCTATCAAAAGAAATACCAGCGTTATTGGGTTCTTCCTCATCCTTGTTCTCGTTTCGGCGACGCTTGGGCAAGCCAATGTGGAAGAGAACATCGACTTGCTTGGTATGGCTCCCGAAGGCGAACAGCCCGTCATTAAAATGAAACAATACAGCAGAGAATTCAATGCAGGTCAAATCGGGATGGTCTTGGTTCATGCAAATGTTTCCGGGGATATTAGTGATAGTGACCCTACAAACGATGATCCTGCTCAAAATTTGAAAATCATCGATGGGCTTGAACGAAACCTCAATACCATCGAAAATGCATCCGCAGTATCCGTCGTATTTTTGATGAAAGCCACAGGACTTGCACCGACGATATCTGGACAACCCATACTCGCTCAGATTCAAGAACTTCCCGGATATGATGTTCTTCCTGAAGATGTTCGTGATACATTTGAAGTCTTACTTGATGTCGAAGCAACTCAAGGTGCAACGTTCTGGGATCTCCTAACAACTCCAGACGAATTTGGATTGCCGGGTTCCACTCAAAGCCAAATCTTCTTGTTGGATGTATTCTATTCATCATTGACAAAAGAAATGCGTGAGATTTTTATCAATTCAGATTATGATCGCACACTCATTTACATTGATATGCCGTTTATTCCTGTTGCGGATACAGCCGTTGCCGTTGAACAAATTAACGAGTATTCCGAAGGATTCCGAGGCACTCAGCAAGAACACGCAGAGAAACTTACAGGTGTTGCTGCCACTGCAATTGAAGTCAACAAACTAATTGTTGATTCTCAGTGGAGGTCGCTAGGGTTTGCAGTTACACTTACGCTCATTGTTTTGGCGGTAGTGTTCAGAGATATTCGTTATTCACTGCTCACCACCTCTCCTGTCATCGCTACGGTTGCTCTCCAATGGCTCGTCATGTGGCAAATGGATGTTCCGTTATCACTTGTAACGGTCATGATTGGATCGATATTGGTTGGAGTCGGTGTCGACTTTTCGATTCACATAGCCAACCGCATTCGTGAACTTGGGGGCGGCATTGAAGCGATTCGATCAGCAGCCGTTGGAACAGGTATGTCTCTCTTCGAAGCAGCTGTCGTAACATCGTTGGGGATGTTTACCGCCTACCAAATCCCTATTCCTGAAATCAAACCGTTCGTCACAGTCATTCTGATTCTGTTGTGGGTGGCTGCTGCTAGTGCTTTGTTCCTCCTTCCAGCAATTTTCGTGACTCTTGAGAAATATGGTATCGGGGTTGTTGGTGGTACATCAGGTATGGCGAAACGACTTGGCCTTGGAAAAATCAAAGCCGATGACCCAGATGTACTCGAGGCAGTTCTTGTTGTTGACTCGAAGAACAAAGAAGCGTGGTGAAGCCAAGCAAAGGGATAAGACCTGTATCCCCATCAAGTAACATGGTCAAGTATTGGCTCATGAAGTCAGAACTCGATGTCTATCCCTACGCACAACTTGTAGCCGACGGGACCACGCATTGGGATGGTGTTCGCAACTATCAAGCTCGTAACATGATGAGAGATGATATGAAAATCGGTGATTTCGTCCTCTTTTACCACTCGAACTGTAAACCACCTCATGTCGCAGGTGTTGCAAGGGTTTGCCGTGAAGGATACGGTGATTTCACTTCATGGGACTCATCATCAAAGTATTTTGATGAAAAGTCAACTCCAGACAACCCTCGTTGGTTTATGGTTGACATAGAACCCGTCTGTGCGTTGGACTCCATCGTAGCGCTCGATGCTGTCCGCCAAGAAGCTGCTTTAGCAGACATGCTGTTGATTCGGCGTGGGCAACGACTCTCAATCCAACCAGTCCAAGAAAATGAATTCCAACACATCTGTGAAATGGGTGGAGTTTCGGTTTCTGATTTCAAGTGAGGCCTTTCAATGCAACCACTTTCAGCAACACAAAGAGCACTCAACATTGAGTACGCGATTCGTGATGTCGTAGTCCCCGCAACCGAACTTGAATCCCAAGGTCATTCAATTATCAAACTCAACATCGGTGATCCAATCGCCTATCCCGGATTGCCAACCCCTCCTCATATGGTCGAAGCATTTGCTCAGGCGTTGAATGATGGTCGCAACGGCTATTCTCCTTCTTATGGGCTGCCTGAATTGCGTGAAGCAATTGCGAATGATGAATCAAGCAAGGGTTGGCCTGCAACATCTGATGACGTTTATGTTTGTCATGGCGTCACTGAAGCGCTTCAAATCCTCTTCCAAGCAACGTTGGAGGAAGGAGATGTTGTCCTTGCCCCAGGTCCACATTATCCTCCATATATGGCGTATCCACAAATGTATGGTGCTGCGACCATCGAATACAGCCTCAAATCTGAGCAAGGATGGGCTCTTGATTTTGATGATATCGAATCGAAGATGAACGACCATGTCCGACTGTTTGTTTTGATCAATCCAAACAATCCTACCGGTGCAGTTGTTGGAAAGGATGACATCGACCGTCTTTTGAAGATCTTAGGACGATGGCCAAATTGCATTCTTGTTGCGGATGAAATTTATGATGGTCTCGATTTTTCAAATCAGCAAGTAAGTGCTGCCAGTCGGTCCGATTCCCAACCAGTCGTGACCATGAACGGAGTTTCCAAAGTGTACTATGCGCCTGGATGGAGAATTGGTTACATGGCTCTACATGATCCAGTTAACAACCTTGGCTCAGTTCGAGACGGTATCGAGCGAATTCTCCGTTCGCGTTTATGTGCTTCAACTCCTGCCCAACTTGGTTTCCTAGCAGGTCTTCAACAGGATCGCTCATGGATGGATGTCTACTCAAAAACCGTACAGGATAGACGGGACGTTTGTTTGGAAAGAATCGCTTCGATAGAAGGCTTGGAAGTCGAAAAACCGCAAGGCGCATTTTACATGTTTGTTCGATTAACTGATGAAAAATGGAAGAACAATGACAAAGAATTCGTTTTGCAATTGCTTCATGAAGAACACGTTCTCTTGGTTCATGGTTCAGGTTTTAGCAGCGAAAAAGGAAAAGGACATGTCCGCTTGGTGTTTTTACCCGATATTCCGACTTTACATACTGCATTTGACCGCATTGATTCCTTCCTTCAACGTTCTCGTATTTCATGAAGTATGCTGGCGAAGAATTCATCATGACTAATCTCAGCGTGTGCTACATGCGGAAGCCATTCTATGGACTATCGTTCATGTTTCTTGCGCTCTTACCAAGTGCTTCTGCTTCTTCGATTGCGCAACCGACTGAGTTCGACACTGCCTACCTCTATCCTCTGATTCTATCACTGTTTATTGGAGCATTGCTGTGGAAATTTTTTGTTCCGCGTCAACTTTCAGCCCTCCAAGTAGCGTTTGAAATTGATGACAACCTGTATGAGGTTCATCGCTTAACAAGGACCGTAGAAGATGCTCGTGACATCCTTCAACAAGGCCGCGTAGCATTCGGTGTTGGCTTGTATATGATGGGTATGCTCGGTGTACTCCTCTTGATCTCAGAACTTATATTTCAGCCACAGGTCTATTTTGAACCAAATCTATGGATCATTGGGCTGTTCGTTTTAATTCCAATTATGATTTCACCATGGGAAACAATGAATGCTCAGTTGGCAGGAAAAGGAGATACAAGGATTGGTGCTACAACCATTGGAACAGGAATTCGTCGAATTTTTACCCTTGGCATTCTTGTTTCAGCAACACTGATTACGCTCATTTACGGAATGAATGAGAATGGTGGGAGGATTACCCCTGTATGGCTAGCTATTACGATGTTGGTGTTCATGGCACCAACCATTTTGGCGTATGGTCGAATTATGGGTGCTTCATGGAATATGCTTCTAGTGAATAAATGGAGAACTGCCAACGGCCGCAGAAATCCAATTGATCCTGACAAACCGTCGTTTGTTAATCGTCTCTTTTCTCTCCTTCTTGTCCTGTTTTTGATTACAATGCCTATTACTGCTCTCAATGGTATCGTGACTGTGTTTCACGTTCTCTATAACAGTCCTTCCAATACAGAAGAGATTCTCAATTACGGTGGAATTATCGGGCATTCAATTTATGAACGGATCGATTTGATTTCAGAAATTCTATTCCATTGGGAATTTATCAAATCGATGCCCCAGTTCCTTTCATTGTACCTCTCATTAAACATCGCTATCGTTGGATTGGCATTTATTTTTGAATTGACACGTAACCTTATTCTCGGCGGTCAAACGTTTGGTGGCATGTTTGGTGTTACCCTTGATACACCTCGAGAGATTCGTACAGAGGAATCAGCACAAGGCCGTCAAATTGCATTTGCTTTTGCCGGTTTTTCCGGCTACACCGTTTTGCTTTTGATTCTTGTTTGCTACAAAGAATTTGGAGATTTAATGCCATTCACATCTAATCTAGAAGCCAATGACTTTGATGAAGAAATGCGCTTGCTTACAACATGGATGTTCATTGCAGTTGGTAATTCAGTTTTCCTGTTTACTTGGCTACTTTCAATCGCTCGACTTTCCCCGCTTCGCCAGATTCGTTTCGATCTTGATCCAGAAGAACGCCGAGAAGGTGCAGTCATGTTCGCAGGAGGTGACTGGATGCGTGAATTCATCGATGATGCTGCTTTGCAAGAAGATCTTGATGGTTTGATACGGTTTCAGAAGCAGTCGATTGAGGGTGATCAGTCCTTGGTTCGCCATGAAAAAGCACGTGCAAGAATGTGGGAGTGTGCTATCCGAGGTCTTTGGCCGAAAGCTGTTGAAGAAGCGAAGAAAGTCCTCGCACAATCAGGTGGTGACGATGACGAAGCTCGAATGCTAATCGCAACTGGTTACATTGCAACTCGTCGCCTTGATGCTGCGCGCGGCGCATTACGCGGGCTCCAACAACCTGAGGGGTATGACGAGCCAGAACTTCTCGCATTTATTTGCGAATGGATTGATCCATGGCATGGGACAGTCGATGAGGATGATTTGTGGGATTGGGAAAACAACTCAACTATTGACCATTTGAATGAAAAAATGCGCATGCTACGTTATTGGACGCCTTCTTTTTCAAAAGAAGCTACGCAGCACAACGATCGCCTTTCACTTATATCCTCAATATCCAATGTTGCAACTCTGCGTATGCAGCGTAGGCATGATGAAGCATTGGAACTCGCTCTGGAGTCGGTTAAACAAGATCCACTTGGCGTACGACCGCGTATTGCAGCAGCATTGTGTTTGTTGGATCGAGGCGATTGGCATCAAGCCTTATCGATTTACAAGGAACTTCGTGAAAGTGATGTCAACGATCCGAGAGTCAAGGCGCTTTCAGTCATCCTTGGTCATGAAGCAGATGCTGAGGAATTTGAAGTATCATTGGTCATGGAAAAAGGTAAATCGATTAAACGTTGGTTGGATGATGCACCAGTTAATCCAGTTGCAGGTTTGGCAACGAAAGGTGGCATCGATGAGGCTATCAATGCAAATGTTATGATTGTGAGCCATGAGGCAGTTCGTCGTGGAATGACACCCCGATACTCGACATCATTCATTTTCAAAGTAGTTCAATTCTTCCTCCTACCTATGATTTTCATTGTCACTGGAATTGGATTGGACTCTGTGTACGGAGCGGCTGAAGGAGCAGTTGCGACGGTCACGTTGTTCGTTCTCCAGTTTGGTTTGTATCGATTTAATCGTCAACAGCGCAAGCAAATCAAACATCGTGATCAACGTTCTTTGGTTGAGTATGCTAAAATGATGAAGAGGTCAAAGGTTAAACCAAGCCGAGACAATATACCTGTTGGAACCCACCTCCTGCTTTCTGGTATTCTCGTTACGGTCAATGGCGTTGTACTTGACATCGGATTGCCTGGATGGTTGACAGAACGTTTGCCGAAAGATTCCGATAAAACAATTCGTTCAAGATTAAAACGTAATGCAATGACAATGTCGAAGAATCGACCCGGTAAACTTTCAGTTTTATCCTCAGGTTGGTGGCTGAAACGACCAAAAGAAGAGGACGGAGATATGCCTGCCCTAGAACGATTGATAGGTGCTCTTGCCTATCGTGGACGGCAGACCATGGTTCAGAAGAAAACAACTAGCTTGAACCGCTCAACAAAGGTAGGAAAAGGTAAAACTCCGGTTTCGGAACTTAACCTTTCGAAAAGGAATGTTCCTACACATACAATTGCCAGCGAACGGTCAACATACTCTGGGCCGAGACGCCCAGGACAGCGTCGAAATTGAGCCCGAGGATTCATATAATTCATGAACCCCTTTGTGATGGTTCGCACATGAGCAATCGTTCACCTCGAGAATCCGTTGATGCCGTTTTGGCTGCGTCTACACAAAGCACAACGCTCTATGGCAAAGGGCTAGGGATGATCGCATCGGAGAACATCATATCTCCAAACGTGAAGCGAGCAATTAATTCTGATTTGCACGGTCGGTATGCAGAAGGGCTTCCTGGCAAGCGCTATTACCAAGGTTGCGATGATTTTGATACCATTGAGGAGATAGGCATATCCCTTGCAAAAAAGGTATTTCAATCCAATTTTGCCAACATCCAATCGACATCTGGGACTGTGTCCAATATTGGTGCATTGAAAGCTCTTGCAAAACCTGGAGATTCAATAACAGCTGTATCAACTGCCGACGGAGGTCATATTTCTCATGCACGCATGGGTGCTGTTGGACTTCGAGATCTCAATGTTTCGACTTACCCTTGGGATGAGGATCGAATGGAACCTGATATCGATGCATCCTGCGCCCTCATTCGTGAACTTCAACCGAAAATTACCCTTGTCGGGCAATCTGTATTTCTATTCCCAACTCCTTTGAAAGAACTGGCCGAAGCAGCTCATGAAGTTGACTCAACCGTCATGTACGATGGCGCACACGTACTGGGTCTTATTGCAGGCGGAGTGTTTCAAGACCCATTGCGGGAGGGTGCTGATGTGATGACTGGGTCATCTCACAAGACATTTCCAGGACCTCAAGGAGGGTTCTTACTTTCTTCGAGCGAAGACCAAACATTTCATCGTAAGTTGAACAATGCAATGTTCCCCGGAGTTTGTTCGTCGTATCACTTGCACCATGTTGCAGGAAAAGTCGTCGCCTTGGCAGAGTTTGAGGCATTCGGTCATGCCTATGCTAGCGACATCGTTCGTAATGCCCGTGTCTTTGCAGAATCTCTCGCAGCAGAAGGGTTTGATGTGTTGGCAGAATCTCGTGGATATACTGCCTCGCATCAGGTTTTGACCAGACATGGAGGGATTGACTCTGGAGCTGGTGCTGTTGCTGCAAAGAAGTTGGAAGACGCAGGAATTATCACGAACATGAACATGCTTCCGGGTGATACAAAAGCAATGACACCATCTGGACTGCGCTTAGGGGTTCAGGAATTAACTCGAGTTGGCATGGGTGTAAATGAAATGGCAGAAGTCGCTTCGTTATACGCTCGCGTTCTCATTCACGGGGAACATCCAAAAGATGTCAAAAATGATGTCCACCATCTGAAATCTGACTTCCAGCATGTGCAATATTGTTTCGACTCGGAATCTATCCCTGCCTATGAAGGGATGTGATGGCCATAACAACCACGATTGAGATGTCATTTTCATCTCATACAGGGCAACTCATCCATCCTCGTTTGGGAGAAACTCTGGTATGGAAACAACACGAATTCCATACATGGTGGAATCTTTTTGAGTCAACAATGAATCATCCTCTCAGTCGAACAATTGTGAATGCGTTTGTCGATACCCTAGAATTCAAAAACCTTCTTCGTCCCAAACGCGGTCTTTTTGGTGGTAAGAAATTCCAATCGGAATTACATTCACTTTCAACAACACTTGGTTGGGGTGCTGTGAACTTGAAGTCACACCTTGTCATAAACAGTGCACACCCACTACTATCGGTTGCATTTGCTCAATATGTGTTCGAAACTCTCGAGGAAAAAAGATTCAAAGTTCGCTGGACAGAACCCAGGTCACAGACAGTACAACTTGAATTGGATTTTTCTCAGCCTTTACCCTCGCCCTCACCTTTTGATCAGTTTCCATGGTCAAATGATTCACCCATTGAACACATGGATGATTCTGCAATCACTCTTGAATGCGGAGGTGGCCATGAACTTCGGATGGAGGGTGAGCGAGTCGTACTCATACCCACCGAGGCTTTTGAACGATTTCTGGTTGCGTGTTTACCATATACACCTGTTGAGAAATTTGACTGGTTTACCCATGACATAGAATCATTTGAGCCATTGGAGACGGTATTGCCGACAGTTATACACTCAGTTTCTACGATGTTTCTCAAGGGAGAGCGGCCGGTCTACATCATCGACCAATCAAGTTGGTCAGCATATTTTGGATCGTATCTAAATGAACGTGGTTGGGGTGATGTTGTACTTCTCGGTTACAATTCCGAAACATTTGAACTCAATGCAACTATCAAACCGTGTTCTAGTGTGCCATTTACGCTTGGAATGATCTGTGGAATGTGGCAGCGAGCACACGGAAGGGCCTTTCAACTTCATCTAACAGAGAAGGATGATATTTTTCATTTGACAATCCAATCGCTCCTCGAATATCAAAACCATCCATAGTTAGCCAATTTCATCGTACAGACCTGAGCAAATTAGGTCAAGGTTCATAACCGAATCATGATGTCGAAAGAATAGTCAAGACGCGGAGGCTTCATTCTATGTCACTTAATCACAACCAAATGGCTTATGCTGCAATTATTTCAACGTTGATTTTTGGTTCTCTATTCGTAGGAATCAGCGGGTTCTATCAGACCTCTTCTGGTGTTGGAGATTTCGATAGTGCTGCTGAAGAAAACATCACACCAGACTTGGAAATAAGTTCAGGAGATGCCTTAGACAGTGATTATGATGGTCTTCCAGATGTTCTTGAAACATCCCAATATGGTACTGACCCAGAAGATCCGGACACAGATAATGACGGAATGAGCGATGGTTGGGAAGTAGACCACGGCCTGAATCCGCTCGATAACGGCGAATCTGAGGAAGCTGAAGAAGAATCCGGTTCCACAAATACTGCAGATGACGCAGAGGTAAGCAACGAAAGTGACTCTTGGCCTGATCCTACACAAGGACGATACGGCGACCCTGATAATGATGGTTTGACTAACGAACAGGAAGCTGAACTTGGTACTGACCCTCAACGTGCAGACACTGATAATGACGGACTCAATGACCGTTGGGAGTCTATGTACACAATGAATGTCTCCTCGCCTGACGGTACAGTTATGCTCTTCAATCCACTTTCCGGTAACTGGGATTGTACGCTCCTTAACGGACCTCTCGAACAAACACTTTCTGATCTTCTCGAAGATTTTGAAGGCGCTCCAACATGGCAAGAACTTGAGAACCCATTGGGCAAGCACTCTTGCGACCAAGTCTTGGATTTCGATGATGATGGTCTTCTAAACTTCCAAGAAGAAGCCTACGGTACTAACCCTGCATCTCCAGATTCTGATGACGATATGTTGCCTGATATTCTCGAGGTCAACAGTGCAAACAAAGTTCTTGATTTCCAACTTGGATCCAATTGCGGTGAACCTGTTATTACCCCTCCTTCCCAACGTCTTCCCACTGAAGCACCGTTTGCCGATGAAGTGAGTGCATCTTGGTTTTTGTCTGACATGGATGGCGACGGTTTCCTCAATGGTCCAAGTGACTGGGACACCGATGGAGACGGAATGCCTGATGGATTTGAGTATTGTTTCTCATTCCAAAACAATCATCCACTCAATGTTGCTAACCCACAAAAAGCGTTCTCAGAACGTTTGGACCCTTCCAACGCATCAGATGGCTACAACGATTGGGACGAAGATGGATTGAATAATCTCGAAGAATATCAGGTTGCTCTGAAATTTGGATTGACAAACGGCTTGCCATCTTTTACATCTCCATGGACTGAAGACACTGACCAAGACGGAATGCCCGATGGTTGGGAAGCGACTCAATACAACCGCACAACTCTTGAGTATCCTCTCAACCCAAGAAATGCTAGCAACGCCAATGAGGATATCGATTTTGATGGATGGGATTCTGACGGAGACGGTGACGTCCTCTTCAACGAACTTGAACTCACCACCACCGTAGTCGATATTTACGTTCAAATCGGAGATTACGTGACAGCCAATTCAACCGTTGCCCGGGGACAATACACCCTTGGCGGTGGAAATAAGCAGACCGTTTACCTTGTCGCTCCGGTTGATGGGTACGTATATCATATCAATGTGGCACCTGGCGATCAAGTTGATTCTCGACTGTTTGTTTGGATGAACGTTGTCGAAGAATCTGAGAGATTCACAAATCTCATGGAATATGAAGCACGACTTGATGATAACGGTAATGCATTTGGCCGATCAACAGACCCAACTCATGGAGACACCGACCGTGATGGTCTTCTGGATGGCATTGAAGTTGGAGGATGGGAAATTCTTGTTGTCAATCGTGGTGTTCAAGTGACATGGGTCGTATCTGACCCTGGACTTGCAGACACAGACTCCGATGGGCTATCTGATTTTCTTGAATTCTCTTCCACTTGTGATGGCCAAGGATCCAACGCCTCCAATGTTGACACCGATGGTGATGGTGAAAGCGATCAACAAGAAGTCATGCTCGGTTATGTCTTCAACGGAGAGCAATATTTTACATCGGCTTGTATGTTTGACACCGACAACGACGGATTAGAAGACGGAGAAGAAGTCATTGCAGGCGCAGACAACTTCGTGACGCATGCAAACAATTCCGATACAGACAATGACGGTCTTATCGATGGTAATGAGATTCTCTTTATCCCTCGCCCGTTCCAATATGAAACCAATCCACTCATCAATGATACAGATGGTGATGGTATGCTTGATGGCTGGGAAATGCAAGTTAAATCTACGGAAGACAACACGAATTCCCATTCCCTTTGGGTTGCAATTTCCAATTGGGACCGACCTGGGTGTACTGAATCTCAGACCAACAGCTGTCTGATGGAACCCGGTGGTTACGTTTGGATTAACTGGCTTGGTGGATTTGAGTTGCAAAAGAAATACGAGGTATACGAAATGAACCTGTCAGGTTTTGATATGCCCGGTAACACATTGTGTGATGGATGTAAGGGTCGGTGGGCTCTTGATCCATCCCTCAATTCTTTGAAGGATGATACCTATGACATCGATAACGACACACTTCCAAATGGAGCAGAGGCTCCAACAAACTGGAATACAAATCCTGTTGATGATGATACTGATGGAGATTTGCTGCCTGATGGATGGGAAGTTCAATATTCCTACGAAGCAATCAACAACAACCTTGTTGATAATTCCACTATCAGTGCATACGGGGCACGTGGTGTTATGGATCCCTCTATGGCAGACAGCGACCTTGACGGAATCGATGATGGTCAAGAAGATCCGGACAGTGACGGCCTCAACCGTACAGGCTTGATCAAGAAATACTGCCCCGGATACAACGATTCCACCAACGCAGAATGCAACATCGATCCTGATACCCCTGATGGCTTAAAATTCTACAATAATCTCGAAAACTACACGAATTATGAAGAGTTGCAAAATGGAACCAACCCTGTTACTAACGACACAGATGGTGACGCTTGGGAAGACGGACCTGAAGTATACTACATGGATCATGATGACGACGGAATGGCAACCGGTTGGGAGTATCACTTCGAATTCGATCCGTTTGATGGAGCAGATCGCCTCGTCGATAGCGATGGCGATGGCCATACGAACTATTGTGAATTCAAGTGGGATACAAACCCCAGAAATCCAATCAGTTTCCCTGGTCAGGGTGAACTGTGCGATCCATTCGAAGGTCAGTGACGTATGTTGAACATGACAAAAACAGCGATTTCTCTGGTTTTGTGTCTGTTAATGTCTGTCCTTCCACCAACTACCATGGCCGATGGAAATATCGAACCTGAGGCACCCAATATTGAGTTCGACCAATCTGATGGTATAGTCATGGATTCTATCATTAATCTCACAGGAACGTCAAATGTTCCGCTTACATCGATTGAGATAAGCATCTGGAATATCTCGATGCCAGACCAGTGGTCCTTGGTAACTTCTAGTCCATTTTTGGATATCGTAGTACCCTATTCTGATTCAGAATCAGATGAAACGATGTGGTCTTGGAGTCACGATTTTCAAGTTGGTGATTTGGAATGCACTTGTTATGTCGAAGTATCTTTGATGGAGCAAACAGATCTAATCTCCTTTGGCTTAGTCGTCTACGTTGGAGACTCCTTTCATCGCCCAGTATTGACTCCAACAAATTCATTGGAATCGATGAATATTTATTCGATGGAAATTTTCAATACTGATGCAATTGTACTTTCGTATGATGTACTGCTCCCATTACAAGAAGGATTTTCTTCACAATCCAATACAAATATTATGCCGAACATGCGTATCTGTCCTGCACCAAACGGTATTTGTACTGAAGAATATACAGCAATACTGGTAAATTCAACATTTTCTGAGAAACTGGAATTAAGCTTCAACATGGACGAGAACAGTATATTCGATGGGTATTACCTTCTTCAAGTTCAAGTCCAAGATGAATTACTCACGTTATCCAACAATTTCACTCAGTATGTGTTGTTTGACAAAACCGAACCAAGTGTACAACTATCTGCGGTAGAACAGGTCAATGAATCTGAATCAATTGTAGTCGATATTGATGTTGATGATGGTTATATCGGCTCAAGTTATGACATCACTTGGAGTATAACAGAACCAGACGGATTGCCGCGTTCTGTGCTGAGTTCTGAGATTCTAGTAGACAATCGGCTCGAATTTTCACCAACAAAATCAGGCCAATATCAGGTTAATGCGCTCGTTCGAGATACGGGAGGATTCCTTGTTGCTGTCAATCACAATGTGAATGTAACCAATATCGAACCTTCGGCATCTGTTCGTTATGATGGATTTCTTATTGAAGACGGGACAGTTGTAACCGTTGCATCATTTTCAAATTGGTTGTTTAGTGCAAATACCTCCACAGATAGTCAGAATGATGTTGATGGTCTGGAATATTTTTGGTATGTTGATGGAAAATCCTTACTTAGCGGACAATCTTATCTTTCTTCTTCTGATGTTCAATCTTCTTCGTTCAAAAAAATACGAGTCGAAGTGGTTGATGATGATGGTTCATCATCGAATCTATCCTTTGAAGTTGTCCAACAAGCATCAGAAAGCGAGGAATCCATGGGGAATGCTGTATTGATGTCCTTGTTGGCCATGTTCTTTATTCTCTTTGTTGCAATGGTTGTAATGTTAAAACAGCGAGTAAAATCTGACGTCAGTTCAGGATTTGTAAAATGGACTGAACGTAGCGACGGTCCGAAGAATTGATTAAAAAACTGTGAGGGTTGGAATAGGTTGGTGAGCACTATGTTTGAGGAAGCTTTCAACTCGTTGCCGGATAAACCCCTGGCTATTCCAAAGGAATCTTATCGTGAGCGACAGACGCGACTGTTGTCACAATTTGATGTAGACGATTTGGTAATAGTTTCCTCCCTCCCCGAGGCTACGCGAAGTAATGATGTTCATTATCCTTACAGATCATCCAGTGATATGCTCTACATGTGTGGTTGGAGCGATCCCGAATCTACTTTAGTGTTCTATCATGAAGATGGTCAGTGGATTGCTCACTTGTTTGTTCAGCCCAAAGATACATTGATGGAAATTTGGGAGGGTCGTCGACCTGGTGTTGAAGGAGCTCTTCGTGATTGGGCAGTTGATCGTGCGAGTCCATCCCATGAATTATCTAGACATTTACATGAATTCCTAGAGAAAGCAGTTAGGGTTCACTTGCGGACAGGTATCAATCCTAGCATCGATTCAATTGTGGTAAGTGCGGTTGAGAAACGTGATAGGAAGAGACAACACTTCGGAACTGGACCCATAAGTGTCGAAGATCCCAGCCGCCGAATAGCTGAAATGCGTCTGCGAAAGTCTGAGCAAGAGATTGACCAGATGCGCTACGCTGCTGATGTTTCCTCAAAAGCACACGAACTGGCTATGGCTGCAAGCAAAGATGGAATCCATGAGTTCCAGATACAATCCATTATTGAAGGCTTTTTTGTTTACGGAGGAACCAGTGGTTGGGCATATCCATCCATCGTAGGGTGTGGTGAAAATGCTACTATTCTCCATTATACAGTCAACAATTCTCCTTGCAAATCAGATGAAATCATTCTCATCGATGCTGGTGCAGAGTATAATGGATATGCGGCTGATATTACACGTTCTTGGCCAATTGGGGGAACATTTAGCGATGCCCAAAAGGAAATTTATGAAATTGTTCTCGATGCTCAAGAGAAAGCAATTGATGCATGCCGTGTTGGAAATCCATACAACATGCCTCATGAAGTTGCATGCAAAGCTCTCGCTGAAGGTCTAATTCGATTGGGAATCATCACTCAGTCTTTGGATGAAGCGTTGGACTTCGAATCTGGCGATCTTCGTAAATGGTACATGCACAACACAGGGCATTGGCTTGGTCTCGACGTTCATGATGTTGGAACGTACAAACCCGATGGCACACCTCGACTTCTAGAAGCAGGAATGGTCCTTACCGTAGAGCCTGGATTGTATTTTGGTGCCTGGCGTCCTGACGTTGACTGTCCCGAGCGGTATGCCAACATTGGAATCAGAATTGAAGACGACGTCCTTGTAACAAATGGAGACCCTGATGTCTTGACAGATTGGTGTCCAAAAACAATTGATGATATTGAACGGATTGTTGGTTCCCTCTGAGGTGGCCTTATGGCTTGGAATTCTATACTCCAGAGTGTTTTATCTTCTGACCGTGTTTTTCGATTATCCGTTGCCGATTGTGTAGAACTGTACAATGAAGCTCCTTTGCATCAATTAATGGATGCGGCACATCATCGCAGACTGCAACATAATCCTAACAATGAAGTCACTTATCTTGTCGATCGTAACATCAATTACACAAATGTCTGCACAATTAATTGTCAATTTTGTTCCTTCTATCGTCCACCTGGTCATGAGGAAACATACACACAATCGTATGATGAAATACATTCAAGAATCAAGGAACTAGAGGCGATTGGTGGTTCACGAATACTCATGCAAGGTGGAGTGAACCCTTCGCTAGATTTTGATTGGTATCTTAACCTCATTAGTGAGTTGAAGGATCAACATCCCACAATTGACTTGGATTGTTTTTCACCCATCGAGATCGAAGGCATTGCTGAGGTAACTGAACTGACAACACAAGAAGTTCTGAGTCAACTCAAGGATGCTGGAATGCACGGACTTCCCGGCGGAGGTGCGGAGATGCTCGTCGAAACCGTACGAAAGGATGTCTCTCCCAAAAAAGGACATCCTGATAATTGGTTGCGTGTAATGAAAGAAGCACAATTGCTTGGACTAACTACCAGTGCAACCAATGTTATTGGCTTTGGAGAAACAAATTCAGACAGAGTACAACATCTTCATAGAATTCGTGAACAGCAAGATGAAATTCTCTCAAATGGACTCACTGGATTTACATCCTTTATCGCTTGGCCAGTACAGCTTGAATCCAATACATTTGGCAAGAGAAATAGAGGACAAAATCGATTTGAGCGTGGTGCAGGATCTACGGAATATCTCAGACATGTAGCAATTTCGAGATTGTTCCTTGACAATGTCCCTCACATTCAAGCATCCTGGCCAACCATGGGAATGGGAATTGCACAAATGGCCCTTCTGGCCGGAGCAGACGATGCAGGTTCAACTATGATGGAAGAGAATGTTGTCTCTGCATCAGGTACAACAAAATTCAGTGCAACCGAATACGAATTACAACTATCAATCCGCAGGTCAGGATTCGTTCCTGTTCGAAGGGACAGTGATTACAATCAATTGGAGACCCCTAGCGCTCTTGACGATGCTCCGGAAGTAGCATGTCAGCCACCGCATCAAGCGGTTGAATTGGTATAGAATACTACCCAAATCTCTGCAACGATGTTGCGACCACCTTTGCTTGATTCCCCCGTTGGATTATACTCCTGACCGTTGTACAAACCTCGATACGTGAGTTCATTCGTCTGGCCGTTCATATCAACCCATGATGTGATGTCGAGGCTCCATTGCTTGACATCTTGTCCTGCGCACCAACCTGCCCTCCCGAATGGCCATGAACCATATTGGTTGGCTACGACGCCATTGCTCACTTCGTTTTCACAACCCGTATTTGAGTAAACAATTGGATGCCATTCATATGCATGATGAGAATCAATGTAGTAATGATGTTGATGATCACAAAACTCAGCGCAATTTGCATCATCTTGTTGGAAACCATGACCTGTGATGGTTGCAACAATTTCAACACGGGTAGTTTCGGTTGGAACTGTGAAGTTTAGGCTCCGAACATATCGACTCTCATTATTGTATGATCCATCAAATTGACCTCCAGTGAACCCAAATTCAGCATCAAATGCACGTTCACCACTACCCCAATTTGAGAATAAGAATTTGATTGTCATATCCCCTTTATTCGCCCCTTTATATCGAAATCTTCGTTCTTGGTCATCATCTAACATGAACAGATACGGGCTGATGTCTGTGAGCCACCTACCTTCACGGCCATAGGTTGTAATCCATCGCATGAATTCAGTTCCACAAGAGGAAGAATTGTCGTCATCACAAATGTAGAGGTGTGCCAGATAATCCCATTCATGGCATCCGCCGTAACTTCCATCACTTTTCTGATAGCGATTCTTTCTCTCGTCGCAAGCATGTTCGTGGAATACTTCGAGTGTATCGTAGGAACTCAAATTATCTGGTAACGTAAATGTAGCATTCCGGTAGGAATTGTGATTCGCACCCCAGCCACCTGCATGTCGTTCAAAATCATACAAGGTAACGACATCTATCCCAGGATCTTGCATTCGAATTTCAGGTTCAAATTCAGCATTCCATTGATGTGGCTCGTAGGTGTAATGGAATGGATCATTTGTTTGTGAGATCCATGCGTATATCGAACCAGTATCTCTTGCACGTTGAAACCGATCAATACCCATAAAGAATGGGCTATTGAAATTTGAAATCATTTCACCAAGTCCTCCTTGAATATTACTTGCATCCATGTCAATATAGTGGATACGTCCATCCCATTTTTCTTCCTCGCTGGGATTTAATTTCGATTCGACATCACTCTTTCGAGAGAGTACATCACTGTGATACGTTGAATCAAAGGAACCATAAAAGAGATGAGTATTTTCTGGTAAATTACGAATAAATGTCCCTGGATTTGTTGCCCAAGTTCCTGAATTCGAGTTTCCACTGCTATCGGTATACTTGAACATGAAAAGATATACATCGGTTCCAGTCCACCTGTTCTGGAACGTAAAGGTACCATCAAGTGTGGGTACTGTAAATGTCGGAACCACATCCATCGGCCCATTCACAGAAGCCCCAGGAGCCCACTGAACTGGTTTTTGAACAATCGCACAACCATCTGAATCGATTGTCCAATGTGTTGGACTGTCTGCACAAATATCGACATTTGCGAATACTCCATCACCATCAAGATCAGCACAGCCAGCAGTATTCACTTGTAGCCCGGTAGGTGTTCCTTCACATTGATCAATTAAGTCATTGACTCCATCTGCATCGGAATCACGTTCAATCGCGGCACAACCGAATTCATCCACATCCGTAGCTCCTAGGGGTGTTTTGGGACATAAGTCCAAAGTTGCACCTGTTGCATTAACGTCGTCGACGTTATCGTTATCGTCATCAGCATCTTCAGTGGAATCAAAGCAACCATCCATATCAAAATCAGTCATTTCATTACGGTCTATCATCCAATTTGAACGACCCTTTGGGCAAAGGTCTGATGTATCAAGTTCTCCATCATTATCATCATCATCATCTTCGAGTAAATCATTGCAACCGTCTTGATCCCAATCGTTGTATAGGTTTGCTGGCCAATTAATCTCACCATCGTAACATGCATCATTGACGTCGAGAATACCGTCTCCATCATCATCAGAATCTTCAGTTACATCATTGCATCCATCACGATCGCGATCGTTTTCTGCAGTACTTATCCATCCAATGGTCGATGTGCATCCATCCTCGAAATCCAATATACCATCATTGTCATCATCGAGATCCTCGTCGTAGTCCCTACATCCATCTTGATCAGCATCACTGGCACTACTTGATGCCCAACCATCATTCTCCCCCAGACCACTTGGACAGTTGTCGAACTGGTCATCGATTCCATCTCCGTCAGCGTCATTATTCACTTCGATAAGAATCGTTGTGTTGCGAAACTCCTCCAATGTCGAGAATACTCCACACTTTGCTTCAGCATGAACCATGAATGATTCAGTACGCAAATCCAATTCAGAAAGGATAAACGAAAAGGATCCGTCATCTTGCAATGACATCGCAAAAGTATCCATAGACGCACCCTCGCCGGGGATTGTCAGAACAACGTTACATGATTCAATAGACTGATGCAGGACTTGTCCTTGAAAGACCATCACGGAGGATTCTGCAACGAGATATTGTGGTATAATGAGAGAGATGCCCCCTTCATCTGGAACAGGGACCTCAACTGAATTGGTCATGACAATCGAATCTCCTTCTGATGGTGTAATTGTTATCTCAAAATTGTATTCTCCTGGCGAATCTGGCAATAAAACGACAGAGATGTATGTTGGCTTCTTGTTTACAGACCAACTACTCGCATCGATACTTTGGCCTTCTCTTGTAACGAGAGTCTCAATTTCATAACTCCCTTCGCCTGTCGTTACGAGAAGAATTGCCAACTCTGAGATTTCGTCGATTTCTCCTATTATTGCTTCTTCATTCCATGAAGCTTGGATGCTGTAAGGTACAGGAGCACTCACTTCTTCTTCATCAGTGTCGTTAGAATCTCCACTTCCAAAACATCCAGACAACATCAACAGGGAAAGGAATACAGCAACGAATGGACTCTTCGTCATGGCTGTACATTGATGTTTAGACCAAGAACCTAACGTTTGCCAATATAGAATTGTTCAGTCCTCGGATCGTTGAGAATTTGATTTTGAAGATTAACATTCACGTCTGCAAAATCAACCTTAATTGGACATACCCATAAGAGTGGCATCTTATTTTCACGTTTAATTTTCAGTATAAATTCCCAATGAATCCTATGCAGGGGTGAATTCATTGTACCTGGCCACAATTGATCGGGCGGGTCAATTACAAAGCTTCCATCATCTGATATTGTCGAATGACCTCCTTCGCCAGAGAATCTCATTGGACGCAGGAAAACACCTCCTTGAATGTCTTTCCTTTCAATGGGAGAATCTTCACCGCCCGCTGTTCCATCATCTAAACCTGATTCCCAGTGGTGAGGCAATGGAGTTGAAAGGCCAATAGGAGGTTGTGAATCTTCTGTAGATTGAGACAGTTCGATTAGAGACTCCCTAGACGGAGGTAACGTACCAACTTGCCAATGGACGGACATCGATTTCCAATCAGGTCGATTTGATGGGAATTGTATAGATCCAGTTAGTGGTTCTCCACTTACAATCGATGGACTGAATTTAACGATTGGTTGGTTTATTGATTCTCTGAAAAAATCTTGTTGCCGTTTTAGATCAATGAAATTAGCAACAATACGCAATACGATAGGAATCATCAATATTGGTACAACAATGAGGCTGAGTATTGGATAATCAAGCAACCCAATCTGCATACTTTTTGTCCCAAAACTTGGAAGACCTAGTTCGCTTAAGAGTGGTTCTATAAACAAATACACAAGAGTTGACAAGAGTAAAATTACTGCTATGTTGATCATATTTCGTGCATGTCCATGGAGTTGGTTTGGCAAAATATACCAGCCTCTCCGTTGTTCTTTTATCAGTTGAACAAATGGGCGAGAATCTTTACGCTTATCCGTTGGGTCTGACCATTCATCACCATCTTCATTAACGATTAGTCGTTGAATTAACCACCCTTCTTCGCTTTCAATCCGGTATGGTGGTAACCGGTTTTTGATATCAGATTTGTTTAGATTTTTTTCTAAGATCTTTTCCGATATAGGTGCAGCTTCAGGATTGATTCGGCGGTCATCGAATGGTGGGTAACGCACGCGATGAAGAATCGACCATTTACCCATTGCTGCACCACCTCACGTGAAGAGTAATTTGACTCCAGCCTGAAGAGCGAGTTTACGGAATGCAGGTACTTTTTTGAGAAGTGCAAGGCCAAGTGGGACAGGTCTCTCAATATCTCCAATTTCATTGATGAGGCTGATGACTTCTGGTTTTGCAAAGTTCGCAAAATGATTGTCTAATTCGTCGTCAGTTCTCGTCGAAACGAGAAGATCACGAAGAGCTCGTGCACGGTCTTGTTCCTTTTTCATCTTCGGCCAAGATGATTTTGTTACTGATTTCAGGTCTTTCTCAGTTAGTTGATTTGAGTTGATTTGCTTTACCAGTTTGTCAGCGATGGATGATATTTGTTTGAAACCTGGGCCGAGACCTCCTCCCGTAGTTGGTTTAGCCATACCTGCTGCATCACCAATCACCATAACGCGATTTTTGAATGGACGACGAATCATGCCAGATGGGACGGGGCCACAGTATCGAGCCGTTTCTGTGATGTTCTCAAAACGGTCTTTCCACAATGGATGGTTCAGTAAATCATTGTAGCAATCGAGAACAGTTTTGCCGTCTAGGAGATCAGCCTTCGACCATAGCCCAATTCGGTGCGTTCCATTGCCAGAAGGAATAACCCATGCAAAGAAACCAGGTGCTATTTCTGAACCACTGTACATTTCTAGCCAACGGTTGTGCCCTTCATATCCTACGACTTCGGTTTGGAATCCCACCATCATCTCTTTTGGATAGCCCATCTTGAATCGACGTCGGACCCAAGAATGAGCTCCATCACAGCCAATTAGAAGTTTACAGTTTAGTGTCTTTGTCTCCTCAGTTCTTTGGTTTTTGACTTCAACAACAACACCATTTGATTGAACATCAGCTGAGATAGGCTGGGATTCCAAGAGCAAATCTGCTCCTGATTCGAGACCTTGTTGGACTACTGTTTGATCAAATCTCTTACGACAGACAACATATGTTCGCAGTTCACCCTCTCTGCCGACAGGGACGAGTGTTCCCGATGGGCCATGGATAAGCGCTCCATCAACGTCTGCAACTACAGTATCGTAGGCTCTTACAGCGTCCATTGCGCTTGGTGTAACAAGTCCTGCGCACTGGAATGGCCTCCCAACTTCATTGTGTTCCTCGACCATGAGTACAGATAGTCCACGCTCACAAAGAAGCCGAGAAGTATATCCTCCAACAGGCCCTGCTCCGATAACGATCACATCATAGTCGAAGTCCATGATTGCCTACGATGGACCGAACTTCAATAAGTTTCTTCTCTATCTAGCGTTTAGCAAACCGGTAACCTACCCGTTCGTTCTTTTTGAGGTAGAGAATTGCAGTATATGGGTTTCCAGATTTCTTGGCAATGAGATCTTCGAATGGTCCGATTTCCCCTTTTTCAATAAGTTGCTTTGCTTCTTCTCTTGTGATCTCACGCTTTGAGATTTCTCGAGAGATATCTAATTTACACCCGCTAGCACTGGATTTCGGACGATAATGTGTTTCAGTTTCAAAGATTTCAGTTCCATGTTTCGGGCAAACAGCAACAACTCCGGGTTTGACTTCAAATCGACGCGCATCAGCAGCAGCTTCCCGGGGAGGGAATTCAAATCCAACTTTGTTACCTTCCAAAACAAGGAATGCAGGGAATGGCCTTCCTCGTCTTGAGATGAAATCTTGAATGAGCGGTGATTTTCCGTCGACGAGGATAGATTTTGCTTCCTCTCGATTTATTTCACGCTTACAAATGACTTTACCTACGCCAGAGAACTTACATTCCTCTTGATCGCACGCATAATGGGTATCAGTTTCTCGAATCGTACCGTCACATTTTGGACAGGGACACAATGCTTCATCAGAAGAGTTCGCACGATTACCTGTGGACTTGGATGAGGTCACTTTACCTTCATCTGAAATTACAATGGATGTCTCATAGGATTCCCCGTTTCTGTTGAAAAATCCATGGAGATCAGTAATTTCCCTTTGTTCAAGTAGTCTTTTGGCAGTTGACCTGTCGAACCATCGACCGCTGGTATCTTTCCAGAAAACGAACGAACATCCCTTCTCCTTACCTTCATTCATTTCACAAGTATACGACAATGCAGTTTCGATGATTGTTGACTGACATTTTGGACAATTGCCAATGGAATCGTCCTGTTCGAACAATTTGCTTCGGTCATGGTCACGAACTCTTATCACCAAATCAGTGGTCTGTTCAATGATTGAATTCATGTATTCCGTTGCTTTAATTTCTCCTTTTTGTACGGAGGTAAGAGCTGCTTCCATCTCTCCTGTTAATTCTGCGGAGGTTATCCATTCAACAGGAATGCGACGTAGGATTTCAATGATACGGATTCCATGTGGTGTTGCGTTAAGTGCACCTGATTGTTGGCGTGAAATGTACCCTCTTGATAGTAATTTTTCAATTGTATCCGCCCGTGTTGCAGGAGTACCTAGCCCCTTTCCAGATATGGCTTCAGCGAGATCTTCATCTTCGATGTCTTTGCCAGCTTTCTCCATCAAGGAAAGAAGTCTCGCTTCTTTTATTCGAGCAGGAGGCTTTGACTTTTCTTCCTTCCATTCATGCGATGATATATCAGCCATTGGTGAGTCTTCGGAAACAGTCCCCCAACCTTCTGGGAAGGTGAGATTCTTTGGGACGACTTCCCGCCATCCTAATGTTGTGTATTGTTGAGCTTCTTTAGTGAAGATTTCTCCTTTCAGGTCTGCAGTTCTTTTTTGCTTCTCAATTAACGCTTCACCATACCAAGAGGCAATGAAGTTACGGACAATCATATTGAACAAACGTTGTTCATCTTTTGATAGGCTTTGAGTCGGTAAGTTGCCTGTTGGGATGATTGCAAAGTGGTCGCTTACTTTCGCATCGTTGAAGTTTCTCTTCTCGTTTTTGAGTCCATTGGATGTAAGTGTTTCAATGAAACCTTTCATGTCATCGAGTTGGCTCAAATTGCTTAGAGTTGTATTGATTGTCTCTATCATATCAGTTGGTAAATATCGTGAATCTGTACGCGGGTATGTCGTCAATTTATGACGTTCGTACAGTGATTGAGCAACATTGAGTGTCCTCTTTGCTGGCCATGAAAACATTGAATTTGCCTGTCGTTGCAAAGTTGTCAAATCAAAATTAAGGGGCGGTCGTTCTTTACTCTCAGAAATTTTCTGAGTCACTGTTGCCTCTTGTTTGGAATCTAGGAGTGCTTGAATTCGCTCCTTGTCTTCAACGGTAAGAATCCAGTGTGCCTTCGTGTCTTCATCGGATTTTCCACCTTCCCAACGTCCGTTCCAAGAACTGCTGCTGCCTTCAAATTGGGCAGTTAAGACCCAAAACGGTCTTGCGGTATGCTGCAATATTTCTATCTCATGATCGACAAGAATAGCAAGAGTCGCAGTTTGTACCCTACCCAAAGATATTCGTTCTGTTCTCTTTTTTGGAAGAAACACTTCCGCAATTCGTGAACCATTCATCCCAATAAGCCAGTCTGCATGACTGCGACTGTATGCTGCATCTGCAAGGTTCTGATATTCATTCGAGGATTTTCTTTCGTCCCATGCACGCTGAATCGCTTCGTTGGTCATCGATTGCAACCACATTCTTGATACAGGGGATTTGGACTTTGAATAGCGATAAATCGTTTGGAAAATCAGTTCTCCTTCTCGAGCAGCGTCACACGCATTGACCACCTCGGTTACTGCTTTGTCTGACATGAGTTTTTTCACAGCAGTAAGTTGTTTACGAGTGGATCCTGATTTTGGCTTGAACTCAAATTTTTCAGGAATAAACGGCAAATCTTGAGCTGTTTTTCTCCAATTTTTGAAATCTGGGTTGTAATCATCCATGTATTTCAGTTCGAGCATATGGCCGACAGCCCATGTAACAACAATGCCTTCACCAGACCAATGTGTTGCCTCTTTTTTGTTGATGTTGAGCATCTTTGCAATATCTTCGGCGACACTTGGTTTCTCAGCGAGGACGACGATGCTCATGATTTCAATGCGTTTGTCGACAATACTTGAAGGCTCGCCAGACTTGAAATAAAACAGATAACATATGTTATCTGGAAAAATTAACGCAGAGATTTCAGTCGTCGGCGGTGAGATGCTTCATCCCATTTTTCTTCATCGTCTCGATAACCACAGCCACTGCAACCGGGATATCCAGCAAGTAATAATTCTGAACACATCTGAAGAAGTTCTTCGATTAATTGCTGTGAATTAAACGGGAGCCAAAGTGTGTCTAGAGAGTTTGGTTCTTCCGAATCGAATGAAAATATTTGGTGTTCGTTGATGTGAAATGAACACTCACCCGCTTCCATTAAGGGGAATTCAAGTCGTTGTGGCATAGAATCTCCCATATTGAGAATTAATCTGTGCCATTGTTCATGCTGAGGTTTTGGAAGTCGTATGACTAAATTCTGTTCGACGAGTATTCGTCGTGAAGCTTCTCGGAGGGCAAGCCAAAGGGTTGAATTTTCCCCCATATGCATGCTAACGAGCGCAAGGATTGAAGCATATCGGTCCGACCGTTATCCATGGGGAGGATTTTCCGATGGTTTTCAAGACCGCTTTTGGCGGTTCAGGATTCGGAGAAAGCTCATGCGCGATCTCTCCTCTTGCTTCGATTGTTTTCTTCCAATCCATTCTCTCGTAGTCTGCTACGATTCCTCTACAAACCCAAAAGAAACCTCAACATTCAGTGTTTTGGAATGGAATATAATCATCCATTTGGATTGGCAGCTGGGATGGATAAACGTGCAGAGGCATTGCGCGGTTGGGAATCAATTGGTCTTGCATTCTCGGAAATCGGGGGAGTTACAATGCTTGAACAAACGGGTAATCCCAAGCCACGTATGTTTCGAAATGGACGGGACCGTGCACTTGTTAATCGCATGGGATTCAACAATCCGGGTAGTGAAAAAGTTGCCATTCGACTCAATCAAGTAGGGAAACAAACAATTCCTGTTTGGGCAAATCTTGGAAAATCAAAAGTTACTGCGCTATCAGATGCTAAAGATGACTATTCAACATCATTAGAAAGGTTATGGCCGTACATCGATTTGTTTGTTGTCAATGTTTCGTCACCAAATACCCCTGGACTTAGAGAACTTCAACATGGTGATCATTTGAAGGAGATTCTAGACGCATGCATATTGAAAAACGAAGCATGCGCAAAACAACACAATGGAAAAACGAAACCTCTGTTAATCAAAGTGGCACCAGACCTGACAACATCAGAACTTGAGTTGATTATTGATACTGCAATCACTTGCAAAATCGATGGTATTGTTGCAACAAATACTACCCTTGAACGTCCAAACGAAACCGACAAGATCTATCAAGAACAAGGAGGTTGTTCTGGTTCACCACTCAAGAGTCAAAGCACAGCGATGATTCACCATATCTATTCATACACCAACGGTAAGTTACCTATCGTTGGGGTGGGAGGAATCATGAATTCCGATGATGCATGGGAAAAGATAACAGCGGGGGCAACGTTGTTGCAAGCATATGCAGGGTTCGTGTTCGAAGGGCCAAGCTTATCAAAATCGATAGTTAATGGTCTTCATCGTAAACTCCAACAGTCCGAATTTGATACAATCGCAGACGCCGTTGGTTCTGCCCACCAATGAACCGGATGAGCAGATGTTGAAATATGGACACGAAATGGAGTGAATTGATACAATGCTGTCTTATCGTAATCGACTGCTACTTATCGGTGGTGTTGTTACGATAGCAGTACTTGGGACAGTGTTCTTGCAAGCACCTGCTCCAACTCTTACCGTTGATGAATTAATGGAAGACAAATCATCTCATCTCGATGAACAAGTTGCAGTACGCGGTGAGATTCGAGATGGTAGCATCAATGAAACATCAATGACATTCATTCTTGAAGGACTTGACTATGAAATTCTTATTGACTATTCGAATTCTGCTTCCATCTCCAATGGTCTAGGAGATAACCGCACTGTTTACGCTGAAGGGGTCTTTCGATCATCTGATGGTTCTTACATCGTCGAGGCTGATGTCATCAAGACATCTTGTCCTTCGAAATACGAAGAAGAGGTTTGAATCCTTTCATCGTTTCATTGAAATAGACCCTGTTGCAGGCTTGTATGGGATAGGTGGGGAGCTAGGCGTACCCTGTACCACAAATCGTCTTTACGGTGGACTGAATGCCTTGGGGCGGCGAAAGCGGCTTACAGGTTCCTGCATGCGGACGTAGATGTCTCGCCCCCACATGATCCGGGTGTTGCGAACCGTTTCCGGAGGGAAACGGGAACCAAATAACCGGGGGAACAGGTCAGGCCGGGAACGGAGCATCCCTACCTGGGGCCATGGGTGCTGTGGGGATACGGGACGGAGGAAGTGTGTAGATACGGCCTGTGGGTACGAGCGTCCACCCAAGGATTCCCACCTATATGTCAAACACAACATCGCTGTACCAACCAGGTCCTTCGAATGTTGGAACTTCAACCCATGGAGAATCAAGAACTACACCATGTCCTACCTCAGAGACGACTAGGTCTTGTCGTGTGACGGCCTTTATCTCAACCTCTTTTTTGATTTCATCTGACGCAATCCAAAGGACTTGAGCTTGGAGCATGATCATTTCAGTATTCCGATCAACTTTCACAGTACTTTCAACAAGCCATTTTTCCTCGACTTCATCCATGTAAAGGATTTCTTCAAGCCATTTAACCAGTAGGAGGCCCATTTCATCATCATGGTGAGATACTTGAACGGTCCAAACCGAGGAATGATGAATGGAATCTTTGGGAATCGGTTCAGCAAGAAGATACGATTGCATCCCTAAGGCTGTTTCTTCGAACAATCTTGCTAATGATGATGCGAATGAACGTAATCCAACATCTGCAGTAGTCGGCCTCGGCCATGAACTCAACACGTTCACCTCATCGTTTCGATACTTGTAGTGACCACGCAATCTCACCAATTCGGTCAATCATATCATCGAGTCGTAGAACAAATCGATCCGTTCTGTCTGCAACGAGAATACATTCACTAGCAGCATTTGCTAATTGGGCTGTTTCCTCAACAGATAATCCTAGTGTAATTGCAGTAGCAACAGCCACGGCAGCAGCATCAATCAAACCAATCATTTGCCGAATCTCTTCAAGCATGCATGGGACGTGGACTGTATCCTCATTACGAGAATGAATTGTGACCCCATCCTGGCCCTCAAGAATCAAAAGATGTTTCCAATCGTTGGTTTCAAGCAACATTGCAGCGGCTTCTGCGCCAGTAGTTGCACCCAGTCGTCGTCGCATTAATTCCAAACCCTTTGATTGGAACAACACCCAGTCAACTCCTTGAGATCGATGTAATCCCGTTAATTTAGGATCAGCAATAACCGGTACATTGTGTTGTTTTGCTACTTGGATTAAGCGTTCTGCACCTTGGTCATTCAGTACACCAAGGCCATAATCAGAAAGAATAAGACAAGATGAATTTGGGATACTTTCAACTGTTCGCTCAATGAGGCTAGCTATGGCTGAATCGGGGATCGGTGTATCGTCTTCGATATCCCACCGAAGCAGGAGTTGTTCACCTTTGACCAATCCTTCTCTTGCACCCAATAACCGGGTTTTAACTGTAGTAGTTCGCTCTTCTAGGACTGCGATTCCAGAGGTCTGCACTCCCTCCTCTTCTAACATTTCCAAGATTGAAAGACCGGAATCATCGTCACCTACGATTCCATGCAAATGACTGTTTAATCCAAGTGAGTCTAGACCACGAGCAACGTGAGCAGCAGCTCCTACATCCACATCACGTGAAGTCTCCTTCAGGACGGGTACTGGTGCGCGAGAATTCAAATTATTTGCAAACCCATGAATGTAACAATCCATCATTATATCCCCAACTAGAAGGACCTTTGATGACTTTATATTTTTCAAATCACGTTCCAATTTTTTCAAAGCGTCGTGGACCTTTGCATCATCATCACTCATTCCCATTGTCATCCCTCTATTCCATCTTGTAATTCAGCAAGTAGCATTGCATGCTCTTGGTTGGAGATTCCAGTTGTCTTTCGCAAGGTTTCTAACATTGCTGATTCATCAGACGTGATGATTCCGTCGATTAGCGCAGTTCTCAAGACGGATCGATATGCCTCAATTTCAGGCGTAATGTAAGGTTGCTGAAGTGCAATCTTGAACATACGTTCGTGTGTATCGGTATCGATATCAAAAGCAATCTGAACGGTTTTGAGCAATGCTTCTTCCTCCTCATGAATGACACCATCAACGAGGGCCTGTCGAAGCATATCAAGATAGATTTCCTCAGGTGGAGGTGCATCAATTTCCCGTCGCGCTTCATTTGAGAGTCGACGAACTCGTTCCGGATGCATACCTAAGAAATCGACCACTTCGTTGAGGAGCAGTTGTTCATCCTTCGTGATTCGCCCATCTTGCCACGCGCGTGCAAACATTCGTCGAATAAGGGCTTCACCTGCCTGTGCATCGAGTGATGCTGAACCCTCAGGATGGGACACAGGTGACATAACTGGATCAGTATGTACAACCATGTGTTCATCGATGTGGGCAAGAGTTTCTAAGGTGTCTGTAGCGCTTGTGAGTATTGTTTGGAGTAGAACAGTTGTACCACCCGAATTAACTGGTGTTGATTTGATTCGGTCAAGAATAGATTGAGCGCGTTCACGACCTCCAGGGGTTAAGGAATACACTCTTCTTCGTTGACGTGCACCGGGCACATGTCGACTTGTTGTGTTCAGGAATGCCTGCTGTTCCAAACGCTTGAGGGTTCTAGGCACATGCTTCCTTTGAACATGGACTGCGGCAGAGATTCCTGCTTGAGTCAATTCCATCGGTGCTTCCCAGTTGTTTTCTGGAAGTTGATGGTCCAACAAGTGGAGTAGGGTTCGTTCCTCAGTGGTGAGTGTTCCTAAGAACCCGCTAACCATACTGCTCCCCGATTTCTATGTCAAGGTGGTAGTCCTTAGGACAATCGGTCATCGACGCAACAATATGGGAAGAATTCTAGCGTGAAACATGGTCCGACAACAACGGAAGTTCAAGCCACGGGCAAGAACTTCTCGTCCATTGAATCTCGATTCAATTGGCGCTCGTGATTCACAAAAAATTCAACCTCCTATCGAGGATGGAATGTTTTGGAGAATACAACCCCCTCTTGCAACACGTTTGTACGAAAAGAGTGCTCTGGGTTATCGGAATGAGGACGGTTCCATTCGATTAACAGCATCGGAAGTTTTGTTCTGCCATTGGCATCGTCATTTACCACTTCCAAGTGAGACTTGGCTTGAAAATGAACTTCAAAAGAATCCAAGACTCATTTATGAGGCTATTATAATGGACGTCGGTCGAAACGGTGGCGAGATGATTGTTCCTACTGTGCATCGTCCTTCGAATCTTCAGATTGCTTGGGGCGTGCGGTGGCATCGTGATCGAAATCATTTGAAAGACAAGTATCAGGCCTCGGTTACTACTGCAACAACTCATGATGAACTTGATTGGCTTGCTTTGTTGGAATGGTGCAGAAAATGCATTGATTTTGAACTCGATTCGGAGTTGTTTGTCATTGATGATGAACTGGATGTTACCATGTACAAACTTGATTTGATTGAGCCCAAGGGAAACCTACTGTCATGGGAACAACTTGGAGAACATCACCAAGATGACTTTCTCAATTATTGGAACAAAAGGACATTGACAGAATCTGGAAGCTATGTTCGTGTTAATCAACCATGGCAATGGGATCAAATCGGAATAGATCACATGTCAGGTCGGGTCCTTCGCCATGAAGAGGATACATATGTGCAGCACATGATTACACAAGAGGTTGAATCTTCCTCAGACTCAAAACTCATGCATGATTTACTGTCACGTGGATTGCTCTTGCGTCCAGGATTCAAGTACGGTTGTAGATGGAGAGTCTATGATGGGGATTTGAACAATTCACACGCTCCATGGTTGATTCAACCACGATTGGAAGCAGCGACTACATGGGAAGGTGTCTGTCTGAGTGTTCGTTTGGCGGAAGGGGTCCACAAGCAGTGGGTTTGCGCGATATATGATACTGGAAATTGGAATTATTTACGCATTCAGAGATGGTCGCCAGGTAGGAATACATCAACTGAATAGTCATCTCTTTCTTCTGCTTGTTTGACGCTACTTTTCTTACTAAAGTAAGATGATGCAAACCATGCAGCAAATAATATGAAAAAGGTTGAAAGTACAAGAGATTGATTTCCAACCAATGGATTTGAATTACTGCTCTGTGCCTTTAGTTCGACTTTGATATCCCATTGTTCACCATTGAATGTCTGAAGATGAATGGTTCCTAAGACATACATATTTTCTTGCAACAATCCTTGCGGGTCGATTTCGATAAGAATAGTACCGTTTCCGTTTTCGACTTCGACTGATGATGGGGTTGTTGCAACACGTGAGAGAGGGCCATCAATATCGATAGAAAATTCCCCATTTCCATCACCTAACCCCGCATATGGTAAACGAATTGTTGTAGGTTCAACAACGTTGATGTTTGATAGCAATTTCATTTCAGAGGGTAATGGTATCGAACCCAAGGTGGTTACTGAGGTCTTGATATCAAAAGCATCATCATCACAATAGATGAATCCTGAAAACGTTGCAGTTGAATCCAACGCCCCTTGGGAGCTGAATGTACCAAAGTGAGTGGAATCAGGCGTGCTTGAATTTGAGAATACAATTGTTCTTCCATCAGATCCAGTGAGGTCACCCCAACATTGAACAAGATTATTCCCAGGTGAGATTTCCAATGATAAGGGCTCGTCTTGGAGAAGTGTTGATCCAAAATCCTCTAAGTCGATTTTATGTTTTGGCGAACAATTAATTGAATGGAATTCAACAATCCATTTATTATTGGATTCTACAATTTTAGCGTACCAAGGGACAAGAACTCCATCATGGTCACGAATCTGGATTCCTCGTTCACCAAACTCATCTCCTGGTTGAAACAAATCACTTGCCACACCGTCGTTAATTCCTCTGAGTTGTTCTTGGTTTCCATCGGCTTCAATAGTTTTCAGATATGGGCGTCGTTGATCGATGTTCATGGCATTGTGAGCAGTGTCTCCTGCTGCTAAATCTTCCAATAAAACAAGAACACCATCTCCTGGTAAGGATTCATCGTAACCTTCTTGAGTTCGTAATTCAATCCAAACAAATTCATTTTTGTCTATTTGGATTCGTATGCGATCACCACCTGCAAACCTGGATTCGAGTGGAATTGAAGGACCTATGCATGGTCCTTGAGAATTATCTGGCCATTCTAAGATAACATCGCGAGTAGGTCCATGTCCAATGGCATTCATAGTCGGTCCTGTTGGAAGGGATGGCGTATCTCCCCCACCGTTCCAATTTCCACTTGCCATGATGTCCCACACTCCGATTCCTTTCCATGAACCAGTATATCCTGAATCATGAACTGGATAAAGGTCGAAAGCACCAAATTGATGCATCATTTCATGCAGAATTGTTCCAAATCCATTACTCCCATGACGCATTGATGACATGGTGTAATGTTCAAATGAGACATCTGCTTTTTTTATGGGTTCAATAAACGAAGTGAAATGAGACCATATTCGATTCGAAGATCCGCCTCCTTGTTCCTGTGCGATAGTGGAATGAAGGATGAGGAAGCGATCTACGACTCCATCATCGTTCAAATCATACGACTGAAGATTTTCTTCGTTCATTGATTCAACTACAAATTCAGCAAGCAGAGCAGGAAGAAATTGACCTCCATCCCCATAATCTCTACCATTTGAACCATCTGCCCCATAGGCTGAAAGCCCTTTAGGTGCACGAAGAATTCTATCGTGTACTGAAATATCAATTGAAACTTGTTGGCCTGTGGCCTGGCTGAAATAATCCTCTGAGTGCTGCTTTAGTTCATCTTGGGTATCGGAAATTGCATTAGTTGTAAGAGGGTTTGAATCAAAATCAACCAATACAACAAGCCACGATTCATTCTGTTGCAATCCTACGAGTGGTGCTGGATTGTCTTGATTGGTATTGTCTTCAAGTTGAAAGAGCTCATTGATTTGATCTGAATAGAGATGAGACAAGAGAGCCAAGGTGATGCACAGCACCATCCCTATCGCTTGAATCCTTTTCCCCATACTTATCACACTTCATCGATTCCTTTCAATTGTTGGGTTTTCTGGGTGAATTAATTGTGTATAGTTTTGAAGGAGTTAATTTCATTTTCTCGCCAATCCGTTGTTAGTATTCGGACCACATTTTCTCGCAGTTCAGGTAAATGTGGTTCATGAACGAATTGGAATGATTGAATCCCTGAATGTTGATATCGTTTTGAACACTCTTTGAACCGTTGATTTGATGACCATGGGTTGGTCATGTTTGCAATTTGAATGTTCATTTCAATTTGTAATGTGGGATTCGTTGCAGGTACAGCACCTTGCAATTCAAGTAAATTAAGCCCCCTCATTTTGCAGCGACCGGATTGAATAGAATTCTGAAATGAGGCCGGTAGGGGGGTTGAGTCACAACCTCCAATAATCACATCAGTCAGTCGATATCGTGCTACTGTGTCAATCAAATGTTCTCGCTCATCGATGTTTGAACACAATGATTCGTACCGCAATAAACCAGTATTTTCAGGAGATGTATCAATAGGGTAAGCCACGCCTTGGCATGAGCAATCAACATAGGTGACGAGTCGTCGTCTTCCTTCATGATCGAAAATGGCTTTCGGATTCATGATTTCCATTGCACGACATACACTTTTGCTGATTGTGAACTCCAAGAATAAAACCATGATTGTGAGCAGTACAATATTAGTTCCATTCCATCGACCAGGGAGAGAAAGAAGGAGGATTACACCCCCTATTCCAAGAATTCGAACTCTCCACCAGTCTTGATTATTCTCAGTGATCAGTCCTAATGAACCAGCGATAATGGTTCCGAATGCTAACATGTAGGTCATTAGAAGAGCCCAGAAAACAGATAATGCAAACGTGAAGAGTGTGATAGCATCATATTGAGATGTCAAACCAGCATCATTATGTATTCTGTCACCAAAGTCATAGAGTGATGGAATAAAGAAATAAAACAACGCAAAAAGTAAGCCATAGGCAAGTGTTAAAGAAGTCATCATCCACCTTTTCATGACGGTCTGTTCGCTTTGAGTTAGTCCGGGTTTCGCAAACGAGTACATCGAGAAGAGTGCAAATGGAAGTATGCATAAGATGGAAAGCATGACTGCGCTTAACCACCTTACAACACTCCACGAAGCTGGTTCATACAATGTAAGGCATGATACTGTATTACAAGGGTTCAGATGGTTCAACATCATCTCGAGGATTGAGTCGATCTTGTTCATTATTGCAATCGTAAGAATCGCAACAAGGACAAAACCAAGAGTCGCCCTTTGAGTAAGGTAGTCAAAGTGGTGTTGCACTGGTTGTACTGAATCGGATTCAAGGTGAAGTCCCATGGCAGATGTCAAAATATTCCCTCACACCAAGTCATGGTGTTCTGGTTCAGCACGTGCTTGAACGATTGTTCGGTATACACCAAACAAGGCCCATAATGTCAACATACCAAGGACAAATGTATATCCCCATGGTTGTCCATTATCAACAGCCCAACCAAACGCAAGGAGTAAACCAAGCGAAAGGATACCTCTTCGAATACCTTGTGGGACCGCGAGTCGCATGTCCAAATGCTTGGGACCTCCTCCAAATCGACGCTCGTAGAACTCTCCTTGAACGACTGCTCCGACAAGAATGATTGCTAGCGTAGCCCAGTAGAACAGATTACCATTGGTAAAGAAATCATCAGCGATTTCTGCTTGCCTTTCTGCCTCAAGTGCCTCAGGGTTCTCTTCGGCTACAAACAGGGATTGGAAATCTCCGACGCTAATTGTTCGTAGTACGAGGTTTTCTTCATCATCATTTGTCATGGTTTCTGGCGATGAGATGAAGAACGAGAGTAGATTCCAGTTGTCACCTTCGTTAGCCCCGTTGAGACCATCAACTGCGTTTCCAGCTAGGGAGAACGAGACATCTCCAACATCGGATGAGGGTGCGGTCCAAGTTACAATCCAATCGTTGCTTGGCGCTGTTTGAGATACTGCGCCTGGTTCTGAACCGTCAGTATCTTGGACGATTTGGGATCCTTCCCCTGCAGTAAATGTTCCAACACCATAGTCTGTTAGGAGGAAGCCGCCATTCTCATAGGAGGCATGTTGAAGGTTCACTGTAAATTCATAGGACTCTCCTACAGAATATGCTCGAGGGACGCCCGAGATTGAGACGACTACATCGTTTGAAGGTACACCATCGCCGTGGCAAGTACATCCTGTTTCTACGGTGAGGCCTCCGTTGATTGGATTGACCCAAGGAGGGCCGTTTGGGTTGGCCACAACAGGTGCGAGAAGGCAAATAGACAGGAGCAAAATGAGAAGTGTTCTCGATTTCATAATATCCTCTCTACTTCTGCCACTCCAGTTCATGCTTTCAACGTTGCTTTTCACCCGGAGGATTAGGACTCTTTGATGGCGTTGTTAAGCCCAGTCATCATTGCTTTTCCATCACCGAACAACATCATCGTTTTATCCATATAGAACAGATCGTTGTCGACACCAGCATAACCAACTGATAGGGAACGTTTGATGATCACGACTGTGCGAGCTGCATCAGCATCGATGATTGGCATTCCTGCAAGAGGACCTTCGCCACTTCGTGCTGCAGGATTGGTCGTGTCGTTTGCTCCGATAATGAGGGCAACATCACACTCTGGGAACTCAGGGTTTATTTCATCCATTTCGATGAGTTGCTCATAGGGTACGTTTGCTTCAGCGAGCAGGACATTCATGTGTCCTGGCATTCGTCCAGCGACAGGATGAATTGCATACTTGACATCAGTATCGTATTTTTCGGCGATAAGATCTGCAAATTCCTTCACTTGATGTTGACACTGTGAAACAGCCATTCCGTATCCAGGTACAATGATTACTTTCTGGGCACCATCAATCATCATTGCAACTTCATCAGGATCAGAACCAACCTTGGTTCGAGTAAGGGATTCCTTCTCTCCTGAACCACCAAATGACTTGAACAAAACATCGGGTAATGTTCTGTTCATTGCTTTGCACATGATGAATGTAAGAATCAAACCAGATGCCCCAACAAGGGAACCAGCGATAATTAGGGCTGAATTCCCGATAATGAATCCTGTAAATGCTGCTGCGATACCAGACAATGAATTGAGTAGCGATACAACAACTGGCATATCAGCTCCACCTATTGGTAATACCAACACAACACCTAGCAAGCAAGAGATTCCAATAATGCTCCAAAGATACGTAGTGTTTGTTGGTTCATCGATGCTTAGGTAAATGAGTACAGCTACAGATACAACAAGAATAACCTTGACTGGATTCAGCCATGGAGGGCCCCATGTAGGCGTCTTAATCCATTTACCAAAGACGCTAACTCCACCTTTGAGTTTGTACATGGCGAGTAATGATCCTGTGAGTGTCATCCAACCTACGAGCGCTGAAAGTCCCGCAGCCACCATGATGACGGCAATCTCTAGATTTCCAGTGGGTATGTTCGATGAATCCTCCATATACCTCCAAACTTCGGACAAAGCAACAAGGGCAGATGCAGCACCACCAAATCCATTGAAGAGTGCAACAAGTTCAGGCATCCCTGTCATCTGAACGCGTACAGCCATGATGTAACCAATGAGTGAACCAAGTGCTACACCAGCACCAATTAGAACCCATTCGGCGTCACCCGCTAATTCCATACTCAGGACCGTGGTAAAAACAGCAACAAGCATCCCGAGTGCTCCAAGTTGATTCCCAAATGGAGCAGTTCTTGGATGACCAAGTTTCTTTAGACCAAAAATAAAGAGTGCTGCAGAAAGCAAATATCCGAGTGAAACCCAATCTTCCATTTCAGGCACCTCTTCGCTTCTTTCCAGCAATCATATTCAACATTCTATTGGTGACGAGGAATCCTCCGACAACATTGATCATCGCTAGTACAACGGCAACAAATGCAAGAATTCCAGAAACGGCTGTATCTCCTGACTCATAAGCGACGTTTGCACCAATGAGCGCTCCAATAATGGAAATTCCAGAAATCGCATTCGCTCCACTCATGAGTGGGGTATGTAACGTCGCTGGAACTTTTGTGATCAATTCAAATCCAAGAAAAATTGCAAGTACGAACAGTGTTATGTTTCCAATTAGAAATTCTGGTGTCATTCAAGTGCACCTCCTAGGCGAGTTTGTTTAGGATGTAATTCTCCATCTTTGCAGATGAGAACTCCTCCCATACCATTGACGTAGAAATCACTGCCTTCCGGCGCACCTACGAGGATGTCATCATCATCTGAAATGACGATGGCTCCATCTTGTACGAGTGATGTAATGAATGTTGTAAGATTATTTGAGTAAAGCATGCTTGCTGTTGTGGCAATGGTACCGGGGAGATTCGAAGTTCCCACAATGATCACACCATTGTCGGTTGTTATCACCTCACCCGCAACGGTGTCTTCACAGTTTCCGCCTACATCTGCATTCATGTCAACTACGACCGCCCCAGATTTGAATTCCTGAACTGCGCTCGATGGTACAGTAATTGGTGCTGGTCTGCCAAAGATACGAGCAGTCGTTACGATAATGTCAGCATCGGATGCAACAGCACATACCGTATCGTTGACTTTCTGGATAAACTCAGGAGTTAATGGCTTGGCATATCCAGCCTCGTCTTCAAAATCGTCCATTCCATCCACTTCAATGAAACGTCCGCCCACGGATTCAATTTGTTCTGCAGCAGACTTGCGAACGTCTGATGCATAAACAACTGCGCCGAGTCGCTTAGCCGTAGCGATGGCTTGTAATCCAGCAACACCTGATCCCATAATTACGACTTTGGCAGGACGAACAGTACCTGCTGATGTCGTCATCATGGGTATTCCCTTAGGAACATGTGCTGCTCCCAATAGGACGGCTTTGTAGCCTGCGAGATTGTCTTGGCTTGAATTAACATCCATCGACTGCGCTCGGCTAAGCCGGCGTGGAATCATGTCCATTGACATCAGAGTGATGTTGGAAGAGATACAATCCTTGACAAATTGAGGGTTGCGGAATGGATCGGATACGCAAGCAAGGGTTGTTCCTTCTTTGATCCCTTCGACACCAGGAAATCGGATTGTGATAATGTTCTCGCATGCAAGCGCATCCGATCGCTTTGCAATCGTTGCACCAGCGGCTTCGTAATCGGAATCCGAGTAATTTGCGGCAACACCTGCACCTGATTCAACAACGACTTCAAACCCTGCTTTGAGCAACTTTTTGAGACTTGTTGGAACGATAGCAACACGTGTCTCTGCTTCTGGTTCTTTGAGCACACCTAACTTCATTGTAACACCGTTATTTTTCCCGAACGAAAGGGGGTTCTTCAATACCACCCTTTGGCCCCATCAGAAAGGACAGTAGCATACCATCTTGATTAAAAGCATCCGACCTTGACCGACAACTGGTGAGAAACTTTGTCGAGAGGAAGTAGAAAAATTGCAGTTATTGGTGCAGGAAACGTTG
Organism: Methanobacteriota archaeon; assembly: GCA_002722615.1. GTDB lineage: Archaea > Thermoplasmatota > Poseidoniia > Poseidoniales > Poseidoniaceae > MGIIa-L2. The sequence goes on from PBMQ01000037.1 coordinate 75,450, forward strand.
GAGCAACGTGTGCGTTTGTACTAGCGAACATGAAAATTGCAGATATCGTATTGTTGGATATCTACGAAGGTTTTGCCAAAGGAAAAGCTCTCGATATGAGTCAGAATGCGAACGTTCTCAATTATGACGGCAAAATCACCGGAACTTCAAGTTACGAGGATATTGCTGGAGCAGATGTTGTCGTTGTCACCAGTGGTTTTCCCCGCCAACCTGGTATGACTCGCGAAGATTTGATCGGTAAGAACGCTGAGATTGTTGCACAAGTAGGTGCAGGAATTCGCGACCATGCACCAGAATCCGTCGTCATTGTCGTTACCAACCCGCTCGATTTGATGACCTATCACATGCAGAAAGTCACAGGATTCCCCTCCAACAGAGTCATCGGTCAAGCCGGTGTCCTTGATAGCGCACGAATGGCTCACTTCATTGCCTTGGAATTGAATTGCGCTGAAGAAGATGTTAGCCCAATGGTACTTGGAGGCCATGGGGATACAATGGTACCTCTGCCACGTTATACAACCGTTGGAGGTATTCCGATTACCCAATTGATGCCCCAAGAGCGAATTGATGCTATTTCTGCTCGTACAGCAAGTGGTGGCGGAGAAATTGTCAAACTCCTTGAGCGAGGATCTGCTTTCTATGCACCTGGTTCAGCAGCAGCAGTCATGGCTGAGTCTGTCCTCAACAATCGTCGAAGGCTCATACCAGCATCATGTTTACTCACAGGTCAATATGGGCTTGATGATGTGTATATTGGTGTTCCTTGCATCATTGGTTCAAACGGTGTAGAGAACATCTTTGAATTAGAATTAACCGGTGATGAACTCAATTCATTGCAAACATCAGGCAATTTCTACAAATCGCAGTTAGCTGACGTCTTGGGTTACAACTGATTGCTTTTGTTGAATATTTTTTATACCGAAGAGGTATCGAGTTATTCGAGTTCGACTCACACCTTCAAAGACGAGCCAACATCCGATTAGCACGATAAGACAACCTGCGATAACTGCTGGAATCCCTGTAAAATTCAATTCCTTTGCAATCTTTAAGCCTGCAAATGTGATTGGCATATGGACGATGTAGAATGGATACACACCCTGATTGAGATACGTTAGAGAGGAACTTCTCTTGTTGAGTAGGTGTGAGCCCCAAGCAAAAATTGTGAGACACCAGAACCAAGCATGAAAACTGTGAATAAAACAACTAAGAACTGTCATTTCATTATGAAAAATGCCTTGTTCAATCCATCCCCCATCCATGTATGGAACACCATCCTCGTGTTGTTGAAGTCGAATAATTACGAATGTAATTGTCAACAGCATCGTCACTACGGTGATCACCTTTCGGTTCGTATCAAGAAATTCATAGTATCGATCCCTAGAAATAATGCAAATATAACCAAACAAGAAGAAAGCGAGATACCAAACCCACTCATAGCCAATTCCAATGAAACCAGGAAACCACGGTTTGAACACAAGTTCGGTTATTGCCAGCAATGTTGGAAAGAGAATGAAGATGCCTAAACCAAATCTTATCGTAAAGATTGATCTCAATGCGGTTGCTAGATTCCCATCCACATTTTTTTGAACGATATGAAATATTGGGACGCAGAGTAGCGAATACAAGAACAGGTTCCACAGAAACCACAAATGTCCAAGAGCAATAATCTTACCGAACAATGGAACCCAAAAGACAAACGATGTAAGGAAGACATGAAGAATAAATGCAATCAGAGTATCCAAAATTGTGTTTCCCTCGAGATCAGCGCTGCCAGTTATGATTCCCCCAGCAAAACCGACGGTCCACATGCCAAAGAACATAGGAACAAGTAATCGTTGTAATCGTTCTGTCAGGAATGTTTTCCAACTTCGTCGCTTGAATGCAAATGCAGTACCCATGCCAGAAATCATGAACAACGCAGCAAGTCTCCACTGGTGCATCCAATGCAGGAACATACTCGTTGGGTCTACAGAGTCATAGGTGTAGTCATTACCTTCCTCAGCGATTTCCTTTCGGTCATCTGGATCATCGGTGATATTGGGATTTATGTCCTCTCCATATGTCGACCAATACACTCCAATTGCAACATGAAAGGGAATGAGTAATCCGAAGAGTATAACTCGAAGCCAGTCAATATCATATCGCCGTTCAGGCTTCTGTGATACGTTATCCACGGCTTAGGCTCACTCATCATACCTATATCACTATGGGGACGTTCTCCGAATAGCCAGGGAAAATTCGCTACCTGCTGTCGTGGCATCGTCTGCGTTCTTTTCCACCGTCATCAATTGCTTTCCCATTTTACCACGACTGCGCATACGAGTCAGAGGTTCTTGTCCAATGTAACATCCTTTTGCTTCATGAACGTACTGTGCAAGTCCACAATTGAATGGATGCACTTTATGACTGATTTCCTTCTGCTGGAATGGAATGAGATTTTGTATTCGGTAATCATCAAACTCTTGTTGGCTCATTGTCGAGTTGAGTGGCGTTGATCTTGGGGCAACAATCAACCAACCTAGGAATGATTGTGTTACCGTCAAGCCTTTACTTACTGGAAATTGTTCCGTACTCACGTAAACATAATTCAATGAGGATATATCTCGAATGTTGACGTCTTGTTGAAGAATCCTGGGTTGAAGATGTCTCAGGACATCTTCCTTGTATGGCCCATGTCCAACTATTGCGATGTTTTCTCCAACCTCGATGACATCGATGACATCGATAATCTTGGCTTGTTTAGTAGTCAATACAGTCGTACAGGATTGATCAACTTTGTTGGTGGAAAGACCATCGAGAAAGGTCCATCTATCCGAACCTGATAGAATGAAAACATAAGCCTCGAGCTGAAAAATGCCCATGCCTTTTCCTCAAGCAAAGGACTCGCCACAACCGCATGAACTGGATGCATTCGGGTTGTTGATTTTGAAACCGCCACCCATGAGTCGATCAACGTAATCGACTTCAATTCCATCCAAGAGGTGGGATGAAGCATTTGGAACGAGAACTCTAAATCCGGACACATCAAGTTCTTGACAATCGATATCTGTTGTCTCAACAATTTGCAAGTCGTACATGTATCCTGAGCAACCGCCGGACAAAACGCCGACAAGAAGTGCATGACTGCGGTCGTCTCCGAAAGCGTCAGTTAACATTTCAATAGCTTTCTCTGTGATTGTCAGAGTGACATCAACAGTCTTTGGCTGTACGACTTCAATTGCCGGTGCTGATTCGCAGGTTCCACAGTCCATGTACAACCCACTCGCTCGCCCATTATCAATCTGACCATATTTTACCGACGTGATAGTTTCTTCTTACGCTCTTTTTCAAGAATGGTGCATCGGCGGATTTGCTCTTTTGCACGCTTAACCTCGGCATCGGATAATCCACGAGGAATTGACTGTTCATAGCACTTTATGGCGTCTGGGAATCGTTCCATCTCAGCATATGCTGTGCCCATATTGTACAATGTTTGTCCACGTACATTGGATGGATCAATCATCATTGCTTTGTGATATGATTCAACACACGCTGGGTATTCTTCGAGGAAATAGTAAGCATTCCCACGACCATTTAGAATTCGAATTACCATTTGATTGTCGTTGGCAAATGATGGTAATGCTCTGTCAAAGGATGAAAGTGCTTCTCTGTACTTTCCATCTTCCATCAACTGTATTCCTTGGTTGTACCATGAAATGTCTTGATTCGCAACTGAACTTGAATTCGCTGAAACAATGGGGTTCACTGAAACCATTGCAGTTGCGTCCAATGCTGCTTTCGCCAAATCAACCTCGACGTTATCTTGCTGAACTATTTCTTTCCTAACTGGTTCAATTGGTATTAACAAAAGATCATTTGCTGATGTTGTTTCTTGTAAAGGTGCCTCAGAAACATATGGCTCTTCGATTGGAACGACAGCTGGTTGTTCCAAAGCCGGAGGTTCAGGTGCAACTGCGGGAGGTGTTGACGTAGGTGGTGGAGGAGGGTTATCGAATTGAGGTTGTTCATGAGACCCAGATTCCAATTCTCTTGCCTTCGTATGACAACGTTGCGCAGTTTCAAGATCACCCGCTGCTTCCAAGGATTTTGCGAGTCCTTTCCACAAGATTGGATTGGATTTATCGGTTTGAATGAGTTCTTTCCAAACGGTAACTGCTTCGATATTATCTCCTTTGAGAGTCAGTGCCCGAGCCCGTTCAATGGATGGCCCGGGACTGAGCAAATCAAGTGCGTATTGTGCCAATTGAGGGGCTTCGGGCATTGTTGGTGGAATTCCAGTGATGTACTCAAGAACCTCGACTTCGGTTTCCCCGCATTGCAGTAAATTTTCGATAATTTCGTTTCGAAGTTCAACGTCATCTTGTGATTCAAGTAGAATCATACCGTGTGAGATAACAGTTCCAATGTCGTTCTCTTCCTGAGCATATTCGATGAGTTTACGTCGTGCCTTGGCGTGTCGTGAATCGAGTTCAATCGTTGTCTCAAATGCATTTATTGCTCCGTTTTGGTTGTCATTTCTCGCGTAGAGGCTTCCTAGATTGTACCATCCTGATGCCACTGTCTCATCGAGTTTGGTTGCATGTTCTAGTGCTGCTATAGCATGAGTATCGAGTTCCATACGTGCCATAGCCCCACCAGCAATTCTCCAGGCACCAGCATGATGTGCGCCGATTGTTTTGAGATGAGGTTTCAACAGTGCGAGCGCTTTCTTTGGTTCACCTTGTCGAATAAGTTCGGTTGCTTCATTTGTTAATTTGTCGAGATTAATTTCATCAACGACAGGTCGCTGCTCAATTTCAGTTTCTATTGATGCCTCAATTTTTTCCTCAATGATTTGAGTCGCTGCAACAACATTAGCAGCACTTTTCAGTTCTTCTTTATCCAGGTGACCGTCACCATCGAGATCGTGGTGAGCGGCTTCAGCAAGAATTGCCTCTGAATCTTCGACGCCTGTCTCTTCCATCACAACGCTAAGTGTTGATTCTTGATGTGTCGCTTTGGTTACTTTTGATTCAATTTCATCAGGAACTTCTTCGACTGGTGCGTGTTTGGTGCGATTGAGTACATCGGTTAGACTTGGGTGTCCAGGGAAGAATTCAAGTCCTCTGCGCGCCATAGCGGCGGCTCCAGCATCATCTCCAATACGATCCAAAAGGATGGCTAGATTCGCTGTAGCAGGTGCATGGTCTGGGTTGAGGTCGAGACAAATTTGGAAGGCTTGACGAGCTCCACGAGCATCTTGCTGTGCTTCAAGAAGAACGCCTCGATTGAACCATGCCATGTCGCTTGATGGGTCAAGAGCTATCGCCTTGTTGAAGGCCACTAGTGCTTCTTGAGGGGAATTCGACCGAGATTTGTATTCCCCTTCATCAATGAGGGATTGAACTTGCTCTTCAACAGATAATTCTTCTGAAGTGTCAGGAGCGGATGGTTCAGGAGTGGGCTCAGGGAGTGGTTCCTCAGAAGCGTCTTCATTGAATTCTTCCGACGCTTCTTGGCCCACCATAGATCCAAGTCCCGCAGAACGCAAAGCATCCGCCATGTCGCTGATTAAGGCATTCGACATGTCCTCGTCCTCGGTACTCATCGTCATCTCCCATCCTTTGGCATGACTGTCATGGTATAAGCATAGTTGCTTCATGGTTAGGTTAGAACAATGGATTCATCTATTGGCTGGTTGTGGGATTTTTTATGGCGGATACTCCACTCAAAGTGATGGGACTCTCAGGGTCCATTGGTCGACAATCAAAAAATGGGATGTTGGTTGACTTGGCGCTACAAAAGGCCAAGGAACATGGCGCAGAGGTTCATTTTTGGGATCTCAAAGAAAAACCATTGCCACTTGTTGGTTCAGACGGTTGTTGGAGTGACCCAATTGTCAAAGAATTCCAAGAAATGGCCTCTTCCTATGACGCATTCCTTGTCTCTTCACCAGAATATCACGGAACAATGTCCGGTGTTATGAAAAATACATTTGACTGGGTTTACGAACAACATATTGGCGGTAAGGTCTTTGGATTGATGTCAACTCTTGGCGGTATGTCCAATTCAAACACATTGAACCACATGAGAATTATGCTTCGATGGCTACATGCAAATCCTGTGTCCCAACAGTTAGCTGTTGGACATGTCAAGGAAGCATTTGACGAAGACGGTGGGCTCGTTGACAAATCTGTTGACGAACGATTACAAACACTTGTCGAGTCTGTCCTTAAAACCGCAACAATGTACAAAAATTCGTGATTTCATGAATGCAAATCGTCCCTCATTTGAAGATGAGTTTGGAGGTTCATACCTTTTGGTTGAGCCTGGTCAATTCAGATTTGGGGATGAGGTAGGTTCGGGACATCCAAATGAGAGGCCACTCATTGAGGCGGAAATATCGGAGCCCTTCTTCATGGGTGTGCGTCCTGTCACCCAAGCACATTGGTCTGCCATTATGGGTTCCAATCCTTCCAAATTTCAAGAAGGTTGGAGCGCTGGTCTTCGTCCAGTTGAATCGATTACCTTTTTTGAAGTACAGACGTTTTTGAATCGACTAAACGAACAAAATCGTGAATTCATAGGTTTCAGAGGTCGGTGGAGATTACCATCGGAGCTAGAATGGGAGTATGTTGCTAAAGCCGGTTCCTCAACACGTTGGTCCTTTGGAAACAAGGATTCAGAATTAGATGCTCATGGTTGGCATGCTGGAAATAGTGGGGCCACCACTCGCGAAGTGGGTTCTAAGAAAGCGAATCAATGGGGATTCCATGACTTTCATGGACTCATCTATGAAATGACAGAAGATGCATGGTCTTCTTCTCATGAGCATCATGATGGCACGCAGGCATCAACTTCTAGGGCTGACTCGAGTCATATCGTTGCAAAAGGTGGTTCTTGGTTTACAGAATCGGATTCAACACGTTCATCCTCTCGTAGAAAGGTAGGTCAGGATGAACGTCGAGATGGGATCGGTTTACGTCTTGTATGGGAGCCGGTAGAACCTAGCAATTAATCTCCAACTCGAACATCCACATCGGCATCAAAACTTACCTCATCTGGCAAGTCTTGGCCTTGAGGGACGATTCCAGGTTGTGTATTCCATTCAACGGATTCCGGGCTGTTGACTACCTTCATGACATTTAACCCTACAAAGACCTGAATGCCAGCATGGGTTCGATGAACCACTGGTGAAACCTCTTCATGAAATGTAGCATTCATGTGTTTACAAATTTCAGCAAAGGTACGTTGACCATTGCAGAGTTCCCATAGCACGCTATTCTTGTCAAGCAATGGTCTTCGAAGTTCCTTTGGTGCTCTCATCAGTTTTGCGAAGATACGCTCAATCCGCCCGAATGTCTTTTCAAAACGTAGTACTATTGTTTTGCCAGTGGACCCCTCGACATCAGGATGTGGTCCCGAATCGCCCGTTCGACACCACCATACGGGTAGGCGAACAGGATATTTTTCGGCCAATGGATGGTTTTCTAAATCGACTAAATCCATGAAATCCCTCACATGTCTGACCATGTCCACCAAACGAGACTCAGCATTGAAACGACTCCGCATAATGCTGAGATACGAATAACTTCTCTTCGCTTACCGAATTTGTCCAGATACCATGTTAGGACACCGAAAAATGCTACAGCAACCCAAAGAAAATACCAGATTGGGTTCTCTTGGACCATGTAGTGCCATTCGCATACACATCAAGGCTGTTTCCCTAAACGGTCTAGGTATTGTTGACCGTAATGGGTCCACTGTTCCATACTCCACCCTGCAGGTAATCCATCAGGGGGCAAAGGTGGATTTGTGGCAGAATGAACAGCTGGTTCTCCTGTTTGATGTGCAGTTTCAACGAAGACTTGTTGAGTGATTGGTGGACCTGCAACGAAGGTGTCTTCTACATGTTCATCCATTCCAAGTCTTTGCTTTCTAATGATCAACAGTATTGCAACTAGTATCGCTACACCTAGGCCACTTGCTATGAGTGTCGGACCATTGAGGTTCGATGCAAAAAATGAATTGTCTTCACTTGGTTTTACAAAATTAAGATATCGTGTTTCAGCGAATCCTATTTCGCCATCAATTGTTGATGCAGACAGGACAATTTCCCCTTCATAAACACCTCCCAACCGTTGTATTTCGCATCGTATGTCTTTGAGCGATTCAGAATTACGGGCATACGGTAAAGACGTATTCATGACATCACCACTTGCAGTTAACATGCCATCACACATAACTTGCCAGTTGTCAGGATAGGCAAAAGAGATGGATATATCCTCTGCTTGGGTAGAGAAACTCGTAAGATTTACCCACGCAATTCCAGTTGATTCAATAGAATCATTTCCTAAGTTCGACAAACTCAACTCCACTTTACGTTGTTGATTCACGGTAATGAGATTTTGATGTTCTATCCTCACAATATCTCCTACGAGATCCTGACCACCTTCAACAGTTGTCGTAATGACAATTCGGGTGTTGAGGGGTACATCATCACCAATAACAACATCGATGAAGATCAGTTTACTTGAACCTGCACTCATTGGGAAGGTTAGTGTTTCACCTTCTTCAGCAGTCGGTCCACCTACACCGGCAGTTAGGAATGCAACAACTCCAGTCGTCGGCGGTGAAGTGGACAATTCGAATTGTATATCCATCGATGATTCCAAAGCATTTCCTACATTGGTCAACGTACCATCAAGTCGTTGGGTTGAACCAACCATAGCATGGATGTCCAATACAGATCCATTGTATTCTGGGAATTTTACACTTCCAGTAATCATATCAACAGAAGCATCGTTGTCATCGGGATGGATGTCATCGCCCTCTGTATTGACGCGAATGGAAATCGTATGGAATTCACCTGCAGCTTCTGTCATTGGTACATGAAGAAGCAGTTCAATTTCGATTCGTTCATCACCTGTATACGAGACACCCAACTCTATTGTCATAGTTTCAAGAATGACTCCGTCCATTCGAATGGAATATGTCCATGAGGATGGTGCATCCACAAGCGACACTGTAACAGATGATGGCCCGTTTCCATTGTTGATGATCTCTGCGCCAAGAACAGTCGTGCCGCCGGGAACAATAACTGAAGTTGATGAAAGAATACTGATGCTAGCATCGTACAATGTCTCAATCATAATGTTGCTATAATCGGGGCCAGTATAACTCATGCCGCTACGAGTGGATGTAAGAATGGGATTAATTTTGGGCGCCATGTCTTTTGCTTGAGCATTCTCAGGGGCAGTTACTGAAACATAAAACGAGGTCGATGCCCCTGGATTGATAACAATGGGCGGACGTTGTTCTTTTTCTATGGTCCAGCCGATTGCGGGTATATATTCAACATCGAATTCAAAACTATCCTGTCGAGTTGCTTGGTTTGTTACGGTGTAACGAATCTCCACTCGGTCTCCTGCAGATATCATCGTGACATCATTTTCGTCAATTGAAAGTTCTATGAGAGCATTAGAGATCATTGATGCTTGGACTGCAATTGCCTCAACTGTACTACGGCTTGTATCGTTTTGCGACGTCATTGTGAACCAATATTCTCCCGTTTTGTCCGGTGTTTCACCTTGGGGTACAGTCATTACAAAGTTTACAGTATTAATCTGTCCCGGGATGAGCCGTACAGAAGGAGGTTGATCGAAGGCGAGGTTGACGCTCCAGCCAACATCGAGTGATTTTGACTGTACATCCAAATCGAAAACATCCGTTGCTTGTCCTATGTTTTCAACTTCTACCACAAATGCGCATGATGACCCAGGCGCACATTTCGGTTTAATTTCTGGAACATGGATGTGCGGAATCCGATCTGCTGATACTTGGAACTGCATACCTTCCTGAACGGAAAAACCAGGATTCTGAAGGCTTGATGCCATAAACGTGAGCGGTACGAATCCTACAGTAGCGTTCACACTCGGTTGAAGTTTGACATCTATTTGCCGAGATTCACCCGGTAACAGTCGTACGCCTGTGCTAGGATTGATACCTGCTCCACTCGGGAATGAGAAGGCGACATTCCAATCGTTAGGTAAATTGGTAACTGTTGGGAGGATTGAATCGCTAATGTTCCCTGTGTTGGTTAATTCCAAACGAATCTCACCCCAAGAACCTGGAATCGCTCCGTTTGTAAAGACCCCTGATACATCAAGATTGTATTCCTCATTCCGTGCTGATTGATCGTAAACAATAACGAAATCATCGAACCAATATCCTATATCAGTTCCAGTAGAGTCGCTTGTGAACGAGAATTTGAATCTTGAATTTGAATGGAAATGAGTTGCTGCGTCTGATGGTATCAAAGGAGTTGTATGACCCATATGAGTGTTGGATATAGTCTTCCAATTGGACAGTGTGGCTCCAACAGTTCCAACAATGTTGGCTAATTCGTCCCAATTCCCTTGGTTGTCCAGTGCAGATACTTTCATCGAATCGTTCGGTTGGGCACTTCCTGCGTAAAAGAATGTCAGACCGTTGGTTCGAGATGGGTTTTGAACAATGTCGCTCATGTCCCAAATAGGAGTCATCAACTCCGTTTGCAAATTATTTGTGTAACTTCCTGTCTGACCTTGTCCAATATGACAGGATTGGCCCATACTAAGAGCGGTATCCATACTTGTTCCCCAGTATGGTCCAGCGTTCCATCCTACCAACGATGTGCATGTGAAATAATAATTTGCGACGGTATAATGGCGATTGAAATTGTTGTTTGAAGGATTGTCATCCACACCTTGGAAGGAAGGAGAAACAACAAGTGTGTGATTTCCAGAGTAGTTGACATATACATTGTAAAAAGTGGCTGTCCCTTGTTCGCTTGATGACAAACTGTTCATTGTTACCGTTCGATTAGACAATTCAAATCTCTCATATTCGTTATGGAGAATAAGTAACTGGACAGTGATAATTCCAGATGCAGTACTTCCATCATTTCGAACCGTCACTTCAATGTCCATTGGAGTCGAGTTAACAGTGTCAACCACATACAAATTCTTTGGCCGATCAAATCCAAGTATTGGGTGATTGGATGAAAACATCTTGTATTGTGATTCATCATTAGGGTTCGAATATTGAATCGAGACATCGGTTGCAGAAAGGTCAACACCAGTATTTTTTGATGAAGAATGAGATTGCTCAACCGTTGAAAATTCAGTGCTTGAAATCGGCTGAAGTATCAGCAACAATATCAGAAGCGACACCACACCAATCCTTGGCATGGATGGGAATCTCCTTCTATGTATTTGATTTATTCGTCTGCAGAGTCTTGGTTTGCTAATTGGAGTTTCTGTTCATTACGTCGATCTTTGGCTCTAGCGGCGAAATACACCGTAAATGAAGGGATTAAGACCATAGAAAAGCAACCTACTACTGCAGCAAGCGCCCACAAGAATTCGGTAGCAGCATCAATTTCAAACACCTCGATGCTCGAGAATTCCTCGTTGACTGTGTAGAGATTGACTTGCGGAGCAACTGCTTTGTCACCAGGTTCAGTAATTTGTATGATGACGACTGAAGGATTGTGTTCGTAGAAGATTTTCTCACGAGCAAGGTCTTCAGCCTCGCTAATTGTTTCTGCAAAAACAGTGCCGTTGGAACGTCGTGCAGGATTGACGGACGTCAGGGATTGGATGCTAACTTCGCTTGAATCGGCTTCAACTTCAATGGATTCTCCATATGAGCAGTGCTCTGAGCAGCGGAAATCAACGGTTTTTCCATCAACGACGACCTCAGCGTCGTCTATTCCTAGGAATGGATGAGAATACAGCTTGCCGGCATTGGTCATTTTCACGACTGCACCGCTTGCAAGATCATCGACAGTCATGTTGACCCAAGTAAGGTTTTGACCATTTGTGGGTACGCTTGCAGTCCAAGTAGTTTCGTTGTTTTGAACCACTTTTGTTAGTTCAATGCCATCATATGCCGTGTCGGTTGCTTCTGTTTCATAGATGTAATAACTCGGTGATATTGTTGCTCCGTACACTGCATAGGACAGCAACACGATGAGTGTGAGTGACAAACCAATGAGGGTTCTCAATAGGTTTGGATTCTGAGCAAGAGCCTTCTTCATCACTCCTCCCAAAACGACCCCATTCAAGAACACTTGCACAAGACCAAAAACACACGAATGCTCTTCATTGATGTGAGAGATTCTCCCGCTTTATTCAAATAGGGGAGATAAGTCGCAAGGTTGCTTGGTGTAGCTATGACGACGTTTTACGATGTTCCTGCCAATTTTCTAATCCCTGCGTTAGCTGAAGAATTGAAGAGCAATGATGCGATTAAGATGCCAGATTGGGCTGATGTCGTCAAAACGGGCTCCTCTCGAGAGCGCCCACCGACACAAACCGACTGGTGGCACACTCGTGGAGCCGCTCTCCTCCGAAAAATTGCTCGACAAGGACCCATTGGAGTCACTTCACTGTCTCAAGAATACGGCGGCCGTAAGAACAACGGCTCGAAGCCGAATACTCCTGGCGTAGGATCCCGCAAGGTCATTCGAATTTTGGTTCAACAACTCGAAGACGCTGGATTGGTCTCAACCCAAACCGGTCGCTTGGTCGAGCCTGAGGGCCGTGAATCCACTCAACTTTACAACGGCCGTGTAGTTACAGCTGCTGGACAAAAGATGTTGAATGATGTCGCACACAAAGTTCGACCAGATGTCGAGGCTCAATATCCCGGACTTGACAAGTATTGATTGGAAGTGAAACTTTGAGTACAGCGACTGACGAATCATCGGAACTTGAAGCGTTCCGACAACGTCGGCAAATGGAACTCCAACAACAACTTGAGGAACAAGCAAAACAACAGGCAGCCGCTGAAGTTGAATCACAAGCGCAGGCTCAAGAACAGCATGCACTCGACCAAGCAATGAAAACGATTCTAACTTCTGAAGCCCGTGGTCGCCTCACAAACATCTCCCTTGTCGATTCCAATAAAGCAGACTTGCTGAAGCGTCAGCTTGTAACACTCCATGATCAACAACAGATCACGATTCCTGTCAGCGATGAACAACTGAAAAGAATCTTAGCTAGCCTATCCAAGAGCCGCAGAGATGCGTCTATCCGTCGAATATGAGAGGGGTGCTCGAATATGTCAAAAAATAAACCAGCAGCAAAGAAAATTCGCCTTATGAAGGCAGGAAAGCAAAACCGACGTGTCCCTGTATGGGTCATGCTAAAAACGAACAGAAATACGGTATCGCACCCAAAGCGACACCACTGGCGACGTAGCAAGTTGCAACGATGAGGTGAATCATTATGGCAAGAGCAGCAACATCAGAACTGGTCGTACCACTACGGAAGGCTTGGAACATTACCCGATTCAAGCGTGCACCTCGTGCAATCCAAATCATTCGCGATGAAGTCATTCGTCATCTCAAGGTTTTACCTGAAGAAGAGATTTACATTGACCCATCCGTGAACGAAAAAATCTGGGAACGTGGTATTGAAAATCCACCACGAAAAATCCGACTCACTGTCATTCGTCACGATGAGCCTGATATCCCTATCGAAGTCAAGTTGTTTGAGGAGGCCTGAACATGGGTAACATTCGACCAAGTTTTATCAAAATCCGCGCTATTCGTCTCGTTGAAGAACATGGTGAAAAATTCACAGATGATTTCGACCACAACAAAAAGATGGTGGAGCAATTGACTGACGTCAGTACCAAGAAACTTCGCAACTGGATTGCAGGTTACGTTACACGTTATCGACAACGCCCAACCGATTGATGAGGTCTTCAGCGTGCCCATTTGGGTTGATTGGAACAGAACACCCGTGTCTGTTCATGACTCTGAACAAGAATCACTGGAATTACTGATTCTATTTTTGAGAAATACCTACAACGTGCGCCGTCGTTCACTTGTAATGGCTGACCGTGAACGTGGAGGGTTTTTGTTCTTCATCTATCAAGCATGCAATCCTCTTTGGATTGCTGAATTTGTCGATCGTTTGGAGGAAGAATAATGGGTGATCGCAGCAAGATTCCGTTGCCATATTCCACCTATGAATTGCATGTTGTTCTTGTCGGGATACAACACCCCGGTAATTTAGGTGCAGTATGTCGTTCCTTACTGAACCATGGATTCAACTCGTTACGTTTGGTTCAGCCACAATGCCATCCAGATGATCTTGAGGCTCGGAACCGGGCAAAACACGCAGGAAGTGTTCTTGATTCATGCAAATTGTTTGATTCGTTTGAAGAAGCAATACGTGATTGTTCTTTGGTTGTTGGAACATCTGGCAAACGAGAGATTGGTGATAAAACTCAAAAACGTCATTTCATGTATCCTTGGGAGTTTTCTGAGCGAATCTCCAGCATCAATCAATCCGTAGCACTAGTTTTCGGTGAAGAGGGTAAAGGACTGAGTACTGAAGACCTGCTTCGATGTGACTATCTTGTCACACTACCGACTTGGGAAGGATATCCAATTACAAATCTTAGCCATGCTGTTCATACACTAACGTACGAACTTCATCGGCACCGCGTGCTTGAAAAACAAGGGGATGATGAAGCACTTCCTGATATCGTCCCCATACAAAGAGGAATTTCACCTGAACAAAGAGTTGTATTGAGGAAGGCGATAGAAGATATTGCAATGCATCTTCCTGGTGGTGACGAAAGAAAAATTTCCTTTACACATTCACTTACTCGTGCATTGCAACGATCTGGCATGGAACCAGATGAAACCAATCGCTTAATTGGTGGTTTCGTAGATGCCTCAACGGCTCTTGAGTTTGCATCTCAGCACGATGATTGGAGAGCAACCCGTCGTCGACGCGTCGTCCTCGAGGAAGAATAATCACGCATACCAGGAGGCCCAACTTTTTGGGGTTTCACGTACATGCATAGCAACCAATCGCAATCGATTTCCATATGCTGTCTGGATATGTGGTTGGACTTGCTCGTAAGCCCACTTGGCAAGATTTTCTGCAGTTGGAATGAAAGGAACAACGACTGTTCGGTGGTCGGATGGAAGAGCTTCTAGTAATGTTCTCGCTTCCTGATCTCCTTCGTATACAACAAATGCATGATCAACAACATCATGGATGTGGATTGTAAGGATTTCACTTACATCACTGAAATCCATTAGCATACCTTCCTCACTTACGCCTGAAGTTTCCACAATGTCCCCTTCAATTTCTGCTTCGAATCGATATCGATGCCCATGAAAATGTCTGCACTTGCTCTTATGATTTGGTACTCTATGTCCAGTATCTGTTTCGACATATCTGCGAATTCTTGTTGTCATTCAATCACCTCAAATTTCATTGCAGCACTATTGATGCAATATCGCTCACCACCGTGTTTTCGCGGCCCATCATTGAAGACATGCCCAAGATGTGCATCGCATGTCCCACATCGGACTTCAACGCGAGTCATGCCATGGGATGTGTCGATAATTCGTTTGATGTTAGCATCATGATGTTCTGTATGAAACGCAGGCCAACCGCAACCGGAATCAAATTTCATTTGATCGGTAAACAGTTGGGTTTCGCAAACAATGCAGGAATAGTTACCTTTTCGTGTTTCTTTGTTCAATGTACCAGTAAATGGCCGCTCAGTTCCATTCTGCTGAGTGACGTAAAATGATATATCGGATAGTGATGAAATACGGTCCTCAAATCTCATTATACCCCTCCTGTATTGTGTTCTGATTCTATCCTTAATGCATGTTTCAATACAGTGTCCCAAGAGTCTTGATATTCGATAGGGTCCTTACGACCAATAGCATGGAATGCAAGGATTCGCTCAATATCTGAACCACTCTTACCTGAACTTTTTCCATCAGCGTCTGGATTGTATGATGTGATGGTATTTTTGAGAACAACATCAAATTCGAGACCGAGCATAGCGCATGATTCTATGGCATCTTCAAGAATGGATGTTTTGTCTCCATGAAGATAGGGTAGATCAAAACCAACACGGTTGCTGTCCCAATTTCCAATTTCGAATGCATGTTGTAATGCATCGTAAAATTCAGGCCGACAATCTGGATAAATAGCATGATCACCGCTATGTACGCCAAGAGCAAGAACGACATCTTCCCCAGTACGCTTTGACTCAGACAGTGCAAACCCGTACAGAATTGATGCAAATATTGCATTTCGATTCGGAACAACTGTTTGTTTCATTTGGTCTTCCTCATAATGACCAAGGGGAACATTTTGTTCCTTGGATGTTAATGCTGAATCAAATAAGGACATTGCTGGGGATAAATCTACGATATGATGGCTGACTTCCAAACCACATTCCATGCACATGAATATGGTGGATTTTGCACGTTCTAATTCGATTGAATGTTTCTGCCCATAGTTGTAAGAGATACACACCGCTTTGTATCCTTGTGCAAGATAATGCATTAAGAGGCATGTGGAATCCATTCCACCACTAAGAGCCATGACTACTGTTTTCATAGGATTCCCATCCATTTATGCGTTTGCAAAGACAATCTCCATCCGATGTGTTCTTTTACGACCTGTTCCGTTTCCTGAAACATTTTACCATTTTCAGATACTGATGCAGAATCGATATAGCATGGTTGAAGGAAATGATGGCTGAATCCTGATTTAAGTACATCATACATCTCTAAATCCTGGCCACAGTATACTACTTTCAATTCATCACCGTTTCGTTGTCGAATGACTGAGTTAGGATAGAGCTGATCTTTCGGAGAAATACAAATCCAATCAATAAGACCTTCTGGAATCAAGAGCGTCCCGTTGCTTTCAATCGAGAGATTGTATCCTCTTTTTTTGAGCAGACGATGGAGTGGCCATAGGTCATGGAGCATCGGTTCCCCTCCTGTAAAGATAATGCGCTTGCAATTGAATTTCATAATTTCAGCAAGGATGTCGAGTGCAGTCATCGATTCAAATGTGTTAAAATCGGTATCGCACCAACTGCATCGAAGGTTACATGTTCCGAATCGCACGAAAACATGAGGCATACCAGCATGAAAACCCTCGCCTTGGACAGAATGAAAAATCTCAACGATTGGATATTCCACGGCAAGGTCTGACGCATCATCGCCAATAATTTCGCCGGAGCGATTGCAATCCATTTATTTCAACTCGAATTTTCAATTAGTTGCATAAGTTCGTTACGTGCTTCTTGCTTATCGAAAAACACGCCACGCATTGCACTAGTCGTCATGATTGCATTTTGTTTGCGAACTCCACGACATCTCATGCATCCATGTGAAGCTTGCACAATAACAGCTGCACCTAGTGGGTTAAGGTGGTTAACCAAATCATTTGCTACATCGTTGGTGATTCGTTCTTGGTTTTGCAATCTCAATGCATGATGATCCACAATTCGAGCAAGTTTTGAAATTCCAACAATCCGGTCGACTGGAATGTATGCAACATGGGCCCGTCCGCTAAATGGTTGCAAATGATGTTCGCATGTTGAATGGAATTCAATATTACTAAGCAACACAATTCCATCGTATCCTTCTGCATTAAATGTGGCTTGTAGTATGGTTTCTGCATCTGAATGATATCCTGCGAAGACTTCCTCCCATGAGTCGATTACTCGGCGCGGGGTGTCTGTCAAACCTTCACGTTTAGGATCCGAATCGAGGTATTTGAGTAGTGTAAATACCGCATGTTCTGCTTCTTCTCTTGTTGTCATTCATTCACCACCCAATCTACCTTGACGCATGTCAATGCTATCCAATTGGTCGAGCAATTTACGGCAAGCAGAACGAATGGCATCCGCTACGCTAATGAATTTTTTATCGTCGCCAACGTGGAATTTGAGATCCGTGAGAAGTTCCTTTGGCATATCTAAACTGATTTTGGGCATACTCTGGCCATACCCAGGTATTATTTTAAGAATACTATGATTTTGTGGTAATGATGTCCTCGCGACGGAACTGTTTGGCTGCATAGCGAATGGTCAGGAGACAGACGAGAGATGAGACCAAAATCCAAACAACAACGTGCTCTATGATGATTCTATTAAGTAGCAATTCCCGCAAACCAAGCAATACGTTGACAAATGGTATGCCAAACCAAAACATTTCTACATCGTCAAGATTTATGAATTGAGTCAGTAAAATTGGGAGAATCATTGCAAGTGTAATCGGAGTTAGTACAGATCCTGCCTCTTTGACAGATTTCGAACGCATTGCTAGAGCCAAATAGAGTGCAACAATCATCGTTCCATAGAAACCAACTGCAAGTGCAAGTAAGAATATTGAGCCAAAACTCAAGGATGGGACGTCAATGAAATCGCTTGCGAGATAAGCAATTCCAAACAGTAAACCACTGATTTGTAACGTCACTCCAACCGCTGTAATTGATACAACAGCGAGCCATTTTCCAAGCAACAACTCTGTTCGAGAAAGGGGTAGACTTAGCAGAGATTCTAACGTCCCACGTTCCCTTTCGCCTACAGTCATATCAATTGCTGGCTGAACTGCAGCGCTTGCAGTCCATATGGCCAAAACAAATGGAATGAATAACGACAATAACATTCCTGCTTGTTCTCCTTTTGTTGCAACATCCGCACCAGAAATAGATCCATCCCACTGTAGTGGATTCAGAGTGGATTCAACATCCAACCCTGCTGATTCTATTCGTTCTATTGTCAGGTTCTCCTCCCATTCGAAAAGGACATCCAATATACGGTTCCTGGCTTCATTTGACTGTTCAGAGGTTGATAGATGGAGAATTGCATAATACCAAGTTTCATTGCGTTCTTCAATACGGAGAATAGCGTCGTATTCTAAGCTTCGTAACAGTTCCGTATTGTTCCCAGGGTCTGCAAGTGTTGTGAGATTCGATGGCATCGCCACTTGTGTAATGATAGCAGATTGGTTTTCAATTTCTTGAATCAACAATAAATCGATATCGTTCGATTGAATCAAAACTTGGATTGATTTTTCTTCAAGTTCGGCGGCTTCATTTTGCATAACTACCGGGAAGGCAATAAATAACAACGGAAATAACAAGAGTGGAATGAGTACGAGTGCAACGATAGTTCTCCAGTCTCGGATGAATTCGATGATTTCTTTCTTTGCGACGATGACAATTCTCTTTCGACTATTCATCTTCGCTCACCTCCATTTTCATTGATGGAGTAAACAGTCGTCGCCATAACGTTGCCATTCGAGAAGGAGTTTCAGTCTCTTCTGTTCTTGGTCTTGCTGTTTCCTTCGTGAAGGCAACATATGCTTCTTCCAACGTATTAGAGTTCGTCAGATTGAGAAGTTCTTCAGGAGTACCATCGGCTTGAACAATTCCATTATGTATGATGATGATCCGATCACATACTTGTTGTGCTTCTGCTAAATGGTGTGTCGAATAAATAACTGTCCCACCTTCATCCTTCAGTTTACGAACTAAACGTCGTACCGTACGTGCCGATGTAACATCGAGACCTCCAGTTGGTTCGTCTAGGAGTAAAATCTGTGGTCCATGTGCAAGAGCTCTAAGCAATGCCGTTTTCTGTTTCATACCTCTAGAAAATCCTTCAGTGTATCGATGCAAGGATTGTTCGATATCAAGCAGTTTGGCGAATCGATACGTTCGATCCCATGCTACTTGATCATCGATTCCATGCAGTCGACTGTGATATCGAATATTTTCCCATGCTGTTAATTTAGAATACAATCCTGTTGATTCAGGGACAACACCCAGAACGTTTCTCATTTCTGTCACAGGACGTTCATTATTCAATTGAACAGAACCTTCTGTTGGCCTATATACGCCGGACATGAGTCGGAGAAGTGTTGTCTTTCCTGCACCATTACCCCCGACTAAACCAATCACTGAATTACGATGGATTTCGAAATTCACATGATTTATGGCTTGTACATCACCAAATGATTTTTTCACATTGATCAAACGCAGTAATGGATCCATTTGAGGCACACTCAAGATGCTCGACCACTTTCTACAGCGAAATCCAAACCAGGATGCTTTTCTTCTAATCGTTTAGCACGATCGAGTGTGTTGCGCAATTCCTGATGGATTTCCTTCTGTGAGACGCCCATTTCGATGAGTGTTCCAATTAATTCAAAGGCGCCTTGGACAGCACCAGCATCAAGAAATGCTTCATTGGTAATGGTACCGTTATGCCGAAGGGTTTCCAATTGTTGAGCAAGAAACTCTGATTCTTGGCGAATCTTTGGTCCTGCAATGTGCGGTAAGGCCATCAGGTGGTCAATACAACTCCTCATCGTTCCTTAGAAGCAAAAGACGATTATGAGCATTCTGTCAGTTTCATCTCTTATCGCTGTTTCAATTCGATGAGGATGCCGCCAGTACTTTTGGGATGGACGAATGCAATAATGGAATTGTGTGCCCCTTTTCTTGGAACTGAATCAATCATTTGCACTTCATTGTTGACAAGGTGTGCAATCATTTCTTCAATATCATCAACAGCTAGGCAAAGTTGTTGAATCCCCGGCCCTCTCTTGTCAAGGAATTTTCCGATTGGAGTTAATGGGCCTGTAGGTTCCAAAATTTCGATGTTGGTTTTGGAATGTTTAATTTCACTCAATGGAAAGAATCTCGTTGTCACGCCTTGATCATCAACTCGATCATCTTCACCATCAGCAATGAGGCCGATAAGTTTCCAGAAACGACTTCCTTCGTCTAATGTATTCGCAGCTATTCCAATGTGATCGATTGTTATTCGTTGCTTAATTTCGATACCCCCTAAAAGCCGCTAGGTGCAGAATATGTGCCGAATACATCCTTCATTGCCTGCATAATTTCACCCAATGTTGCATCCGCTCGTACTGCCTCAAGGACGATTGGAAATAGATTATTTCCATTTTGAGATGCCTCGGTTACTTGTTTCAAAATTAATGTAACGGAGTCCATATTCCGTTCAGAACGTAAGGCTTTCAGTCGATTATGTTGATGTTTTGTTACCTCTGGGTTGAGTTTCATCGGTTGAATTTGAATACGTTCTTCCATAGTTCCATGATTGATTCCAACGATACGTCGCTCACCTCGTTCAATCTCGTTAAAATATCTGTACGCAGTTGTGTGAATTTCCTGTTGCTGATATCCTTGCTCGATTGCTTTTAGAGCACCACCCATGGCTTCGATTTTCTCTATCTCCTTTTTAGATTGGGAATAGATTTCGTCAGTCAACGATTCAATGTGGTATGATCCAGCGAATGGGTCAACAACATCAGCAACTCCCGATTCCTCAGCAATAATCTGTTGAGTTCGTAAAGCAATTGTTGCACTCTCTTCGGTTGGTAAACCAAGTGCTTCGTCGTAACTGTTCGTGTGCAAACTCTGTGTCCCACCACAAACTGCAGCGAGGGCTTGAATCGTCACTCGACTTATGTTGTTGAGTGGTTGTTGGGCTGTTAATGAAACACCTGCAACTTGAGTGTGAAATCTCAATTTCGTCGAACGAGGGTTGGTTGGTGAATATCGTTCAATCATCAAATCATGCCACAGTCGACGTGCGGCCCGAAATTTAGAAACTTCCTCAAGGAAATCATTATGGCAATTGAAAAAGAAAGATAGGCGTGGAGCAAATGTATCCACCTCTAACCCTTTTTGACATGCGGAATCAACGTATGCCAAAGCATTGGATATTGTAAACGCTAATTCCTGAACCGCTGTTGATCCGGCTTCGCGAATATGGTAACCTGAAATCGAAATTGTATTCCATCTTGGAATTTGTTCTGCACAGTATTCAAAGATGTCAGTAATTAACCTCATTGAATGAACCGGTGGAAATACGTACGTTCCTCGAGCAATGTACTCTTTGAGTATATCATTTTGGATTGTCCCTGAAATTTGACTACTTGAGACACCTTGTTCTTCTGCTACAACACAATACATTGCGAGTAGTATCATTGCTGGAGAATTGATTGTCATCGATGTAGATACCTTGTCAAGTGGAATATCCTCAAACAAATCCCTCATATCCTGTAAACATGATATTGACACTCCTACCTTTCCCACTTCTCCTTCGCTTAATGGATCATCTGCGTCCAATCCAAGTTGAGTTGGTAAATCGAAAGCGACCGACAATCCTTTCTGACCACGGCCAAGAAGTAATCGAAAACGTTCATTTGTTTCTTTGGCTGATGAAAACCCAGCATATTGACGCATTGTCCATAATCGCGAACGATACATTTGCTCATGTATCCCTCTTGTGAAAGGTGGTTGTCCAGGTAATTCTGGTTGATCGGCCGGTGCATGGTATGCGGGAATTGGGAGCCCTCCCAACGTCTCCCATCTTGATTTCCTTAATTCGACCATGCTGCTTCCATGCAGAGACGATTCATCAAGCCTCGCATTGCTCAGTGGTTTACGCCACCAGGACCATGTGCATGACCGTGTTCAAGTTCTTCATCTGTAGCAGGTCTTACATCGACAACTTCGACACTAAACTGGAGTGTCTGTCCCGCCAATTTGTGGTTGAAATCAACGGTGACAACATCATCTTCCACAGATACAACATTGAATGGTCCGACATCGGACATTAATGTCATCCCTGGTTCTGGAGCAATGTCTCCAAACATACCTGCCGGGATTTGTTGTACGGCTTCGGGAATTCGTTCTCCGTAAGCTCTTTCAGGTTCGAGTGTGAAAGTTCTACGTTCACCCTTAGCAGCACCAATTAATTCTTGCTCAAAGCCTGGAATCATTTGTTGGTGGCCAACAAGGAATACTAGAGGATCTCGTCCTTCACTACTATCGAATACTTCGCCACTTTCAGGTAGAGTCCCTGTGTAATGGACAGATGCTACGGAATTTTCTTCTACTATGCTCATATGATTATCTCCTGGTTGTTAGTGCTCTGACGAGGTCTCTTAATCGTTGGGCTACATTGTCGTTAATGATGAGTTGTTCTTCTTTCTCTGTGATGAACTCATAGGTGGCTTCGACTCCGATACGTTCCCCTTTCGCCCAAATTTGACCAAGTAAATTTGACCGGTGTTCATCAGCTACGCTGTCATCGTCAAGGATGTCTCTTGCAGCATATTTGTAGTCGTTGTATCGCTGACGGTTGAGTTTCTTAACCTTCGGTTGTCGTCCTCCACCTGAGTCATCATGACGTGACCGACGCCTTCGATGCTCACGCTTCTTCGGTGTTTCTGTAACAATTTGTTTGAAAACATTCTTTGGTGATACATTGTCCACAGGATCGACGGTATTGGAGATTGGCAGTGCATCTGCATCTATCGCTGAAGAGGTTTCATCTCTGACGGATATTTCGGGTTGTACTTCTACCTGAGCGGGTTGAACAGTAACTGGAGACGTAGGTTCCAAAATTGATTCGGTCTTCTTCACGGATTCTTGGGATTGCTTTCGCAGTTCTGCCAACCGATCAGCCCGAGAGACTTGTTGTGTCGTTTGAGGATTTGTTGGTGTATTGAGCGTACTGGACTCAATAGCTGGTTTTTGTACAGATTGAGAAGATGCAGTTGGCTGTGCACCCAATCGCTTTCGTGCCTCTTCTTGTTTCTTCTTCAATTCATCTGAATCAGAACCCGTTCGAGTTTGCGACCGGTTTTGGGTAGCGGGGCGAGCATCATTTGTTTGGCTTCGTTCACTTCGTTTCTTTTGGCGAACCTGGTTCGCATTCGCAGCAAATGGATTAAATGGCTCATCCGGTTTTCTGCGACGGTCTCGAATTGTGAATCCCCCAGTAATAGAATCTCACTGCCGACTTGTTAAAAACAATCCGCTGATTCTGCCTAACTCCAGTTCACTACTGTGTCATCGGTTCTCATGTATTGATCAATTCCGCTGGATTCAAATGGAGTTTTACGACCAGTCTTCAGTTCGATATATCCAAGTAGGCCAATCATCGTACCATTATCGATACAATACATTCTCGGAGGTGCATGCGATGTTGATTCACGCTCACCAGCCATCAGTGTTGACATTTCTCGGAGTCTGTTGTTGCAAGCAACGCCACCACCAAGCAGAACCTCTTTCTTTCCACTATGAGCGAGTGCTCGTTCCGCCACTTCAATGCATGCAGCAAAGGCATGTTCTTGCAATGACCAGCACACTGACCCCAGAGAATGGCCTTTCTCTACCAGACGTTGAGCAGCTGTAAGGATGCCTGAAAACGCAAGATCCATTCCGCGCACAGGATATGGAAGTTCCAAACCATCTAAAGTAGCATGAGGATTTTCGTCAATGTATTCCTTGGCGAGTTTTTCGATAACGGGTCCACCCGGGAATGGAATGCCCTGTTGGCGAGCAAATTTATCCAGCATATTTCCAATACCAATGTCCAATGTTTCTCCAAGAACACGGTATTTGCCTTGTAATTTCGCAATGACTTGTGTGTTGCCTCCACTGACGTACAATAAAACAGGATCATTACAATCACATTGTTGTCGCCCTATTTCGATGTGAGCAACACAATGATTGACGCCGATGAGAGGTACGCCCAACTTGCTCGATATAGTTCGTGCAACAGACGCTCCGATTCGAAGGCATGGGCCCAAACCAGGCCCTTGGGAATATGCTATTGCTCCAATGTCTGATGGACTGAGATTTTGTGAGTGAAGGACTTCTTGAAACAATTTGCCAGCATAATCACGATGGTGATCTGCTGCCTCTCGAGGATGAATGCCACCCTCGAGCGGTTTTATGGTATCACCGACGGAGGGATACGGTACGCCTTCTGGATTCACCAATCCAAAGGAAAATGTGTGTGCAGTGGACTCAATACCTATGGTCCATTTCCCGTTGCTCATGGATGACCGTGTATGCGATTGTTCTTCAACTCTCACCTCTAGCCCCATACTATGCGAACCATTTTTCATAACATTGGTTCGTTGCAAACGATGGATGACAAACAATCAATATATGTTGGAAAAAGTATTATTGTAAATCAAAATAAAATAGAAAGTATCACCGATTCAGTAGAAGAGTTCAAATCCTCTGATGCTAAAATTATTGATGTTGAAGGTAGAGCCATCATTCCTGGTTTTATCGATGGACACAATCACTTGATTTGGTCTGGAGATCGATTCAATGAACATAAATTGAGGATGGAAGGTAAAACATATTCGGAAATTGCTCAGCTGGGTGGTGGCATTATGGAAACAGTTCGGTCCACTAGACAGTCAAGTTCTGATGAATTATTTGAAATTGGAAGAGCACGCCTGATGGAATCGTTGCGTAATGGAACAACATTCGTAGAAGCAAAATCAGGATATGGGTTGTCGACTGGGCATGAATTGGCTCTCTTATCTGCTGTTGATAAACTAAAATCGGTGAATGGTTTACCCTCCATTCATTCAACATGGATGGGAGCTCATGCTGTGACCCCAGGGCATACATACGATACCTACACTGAAGAGATACTATCCGAGCAACTGCCGGCAATACTAGAGTCAGGTCTTGCTGAATCTGCAGATGTCTTCTGCGAACCGGGTTGGTTTTCATTGGAACAAAGTGAAGACATTTTAATGGCTTCCAGGAAAGGTGGTTTAGACCTTCGCATGCATGTAGATGAATTTTCGGATGGTGGAGGCGGAGAGTTGGCTGCAGAACTAGGTGTTCGAACTGCAGATCATGCACACCATACTTCCATGGATACGCGTATCAAAATGAAAGAAGCAGGAGTAATGACAGGATTCTTGCCCGGAACGCCATATTGCAATGGAGACGAGTGGCCTTCATTCTCAGAGGTTCAAGAAATGCAAATACCGTTTACAATGGCCACAGATTTCAATCCAAACTGTTTCATCAACAGTCTTCCTTTCATTGGTTCGTTAGCAGTCCAACGGAATTCTATGTCTCCATATGATGCACTTTCCTGTGTTACGAGAAATGCTGCAATATCTACACCTAGGGCAGATGGGATAGAACATGGCGTACTAAGGGAAGGAGCAATTGCGAATTTTAATATTCTTAACAGTAAACATTGGGAGAGTTGGTGCATGACTCCTTCCTCCTCCCCAATTCATTCAGTTTGTTTGGAAGGCGAGTATATTGAATTTTAGTAATGGATTAATAGAATCAGGTGCAAATTAATTATTATTCGAATTATTATAGGTTGATTATCATGGCTTGGCTGGAAACTGTTGTATGCTCGTCTCAGAAAAAAGTTGATGCTCGTTTTCTGAGAGTTCTAAATTCACATCAAGAACTGAAGCGAAGGCAACATGGATGCTTGTTAGCTTGGGCTGCTCGATCAGTAGATGGTCAACCATTATTTCTTGTCCAGACATTATACCAATCGCGAAAACATATGAAAAGCATTTCAAAACTTGTTGGGGAGAAACTTGATTCTGAACATGGACCTCTTGAATCATTCATGAGTGGCCCTCCCTTGGTTGGTATTTTCGAAGTTGATGAAATTCAATTCCTCGATCAATTCAAAACCGTAGAAAAAGAATGATGCTTATGGTCGTATAATGATAGTTATACGACATTGCATCGGATTAGGTCTGTACCAGGACAATACATATTGTGACGAAATTAACCGCAACCCCCCGTTTTTCATCGACATGAAGGTGCTTGAGATCCAAGAAATTCCATTTTCACTACTCCAAGTAGGGGGTCAAAGGGGGATTTTGTAGCTTTCTTGAACAAAGAGTTCATACAGTTCCTCGAATGCCGATTGGATATGACTCAAGTTGAGGGTTTTTGTTTGAAATGTAAAACATACGGCCCAATTATGAATGGCAAAGAAATCAAAATGTCAAATGGTCGTACGCGTTTTGCAGGAACGTGCTCACAACAAGGATGTACCGGTAAAATTTCAAAGATCATCTCCTGAAATTCGAATATGTCTACCGATGTGAATAAATACGCGTCTATGGTGGGAAGACTACCTAGGGCTCGTGGTCTAGGGGTTATGACGTTGCCTTGA
>PBMQ01000038.1 GCA_002722615.1 Methanobacteriota archaeon
CGCCAGGCGTGTTGTTTTGATTGAGCCTGTGCGGAGAACAGGCGACGGGCTTTTGTGCGGATTGGTGAAGACGATACACTCCCATGACCTCCATGGAACAATCAAGGAATGACGAGGGGTGATAAACAATACCCTCTCGAATTCAGGCGGGATTTATTCTCATTCCTTGTGTGAAAAGGATGTCTGAAAGGTGGTTACTTCCTGTATTTGAGACGCCATTTACATTTGATTGATGACCTAGGTGAACGCCATTTGAAATGGCTCTGAACAGATTTCCAGAAACGCCAGCCTGTTTCAAAGCACCCCGGATTTCACCGTTTTCGACTCGAAGAATGGTGCTGGTTGTTACGGAGAAATCTCCACTGGTTGGATTGGCTGTGTGAGCGCCCATGACGCTGTGAACGATGTAGCCTTCATCCATGGTTTCAATGAGTTCTTCTCTCGATTGAGGTTTGTTGGATGAGAGGAGTTGGACGTCGCCACAGCCGGTTGTAGGCGGTGACATGTGACTGCCTCGAGAAGCAGAACCGGTTGATTCTGCTTCTGTAATCCGACCCTCAGCAACGTTCTTTGCAGCATCACGTGTCGACCAGATCATCTTTCGAAGTACACCGTTTTCAACAATGGTATGGCAAGATGTAGGTACACCTTCGCCATCACGGGAAGAAGATGAGAAACCACCTTCCATGCGTCGATTATCCAGAAGTGTGAGGTGTGAGTCAAGGACCTGCTGATTCATCTTTTCCGACCAGAAGGATTCCTTGCGAACCATGCGTTCACCAAGGATTGATGGACGAATGATGTTTGAGAATAAGGAACTTATTCCCTGTGGAGTCATGAGTATTGGTGTGTCGAGAGGTTGGTTCTCAACTGTGATCGGGTCACGGGTTTTCGTTGCCCATTCAACCGCTAGGGGGACACAATCAGGGATTCCAGTCATGAGTTTTCGAGATGACGAACTTTCCCAAGAACTTGTCATTTGTCCATTTTCTTCGATAGAAACTTGGACGCCAAGCCCGTGAGAGGTTGTTATTCCAGATGCTTCAACACCTTCGCTAGATACCATAACGCCCGCCTCTGCACCAATTCCAACACCTCCTCCAATGACGACTGCACGCTTGTCAATGGATGCCACCTCTGAGATGATATCATCACCTTGCATCAGCAAATCTTCGGCTGAAAGGTTCAGAATTGCCTCATCCATCATTCCGTCGATTGGTGTGGTGTTCATTGCATTCGGTAACGAAAATCCTTCAATTTTAGGACTGGCCTTTGCGATGGAAGATGCTTCAGAAACGGCATGTTCTGCTCCACTGGGGTCCACGAGATGAGCATAGCCATAACGACCACCTTGGAGAACTCGAACACCAAATCCACCTTCGCCTCCACCAGATGCTAATGAGATGCGACCCGCTTCGATATCGAGCGAACGCCCATAGCCTTGGGATGCAACAATTTCCCACTCCTGTATGCCTTGTAGTTCACATTGCTTGGCAATTGTTTGGCAACCCTCAAGCAATCTCTCGATTGCATCGTCAGGAATCATGTTCATCCCACCAATGCTTCACGAATTCGCATGATTGGGCCACCGTCACCGACTGGAACGGTTTGTCCTTTCCCACAAAAACCAGGGCTTGCAAGTCGTGCGTCTTTGGTGAGTCCATCAACATCGTTGAGAATTTGTAATGTTAGGCCACTCACGCTTACATCTCGTAATGGTGTTGTAATTTCACCGTTCTCAATCAAGTAAGCTTCTTGCGCTGCGAATTGGAATGAGCCACGTCCAGTATCCACTTGACCTCCTCGTGATCCGCAAGCATAAACACCGTATTGGATGTCTTCAGCTAGTTCGTCAATGTCGGTAAAGGAGCCACCCATGATCATGGTGTTCGACATCCGAACCAAGGGATGATGCAGACCATCTTGAGCACGTGCTCCAGCGTTGGGTTCAATCCCAAAGTGATGAGCAGTTTCACGATGATTGAGGTAATCGGTGAGAATTCCGTTTTTGATGAGTGTCTTTTCTCGTGTATCGAGACCTTCATCATCGATTGGATATGCTCCGTATCCTCCACGCATGGTTGGGTCGTCAACTACGGTCACGATATCGTTTCCAATTTTCTGACCAAGTTTCCCGTCCAAACAGGAATCTCCTGCAGCGACAAGATCGGCTTCACAAGGATGGCCCAATGCTTCGTGGATGTAAACACCAGTCAAATCTCGATCAGCGATGAGTGGTAATTTTCCACTTGGAGCACGCTCCGCTTTGAGTAACCTCAGCGCTGAGATACGCGCATGCTCGCCAAGTCCACCAAGGTCACAGGCTTCGATGAGTTCAAGTCCACCTTCTCCCCCATGACGCATTCTATAGGAGACAGGGTCGCCGCCATCTCGAGCAGTTACCATGCCGTTGACCATCGATCGTTGGAAAGACCATGTGCGGTCCATGCCTTCAGTGGTGAGCAGTTCGGTGTGGAGGTGCTCATCGGACCAACCGCATGCTACTGAGATGATTCTGTCATCATCATCAGCAGAGGCATGGATTGTCTGCAACATGTCGAGTTTGGTTTGCAAATCAGTATTTCGAACATCTTTTTTACTTCGCCAGTGCATTTCATCTTGGAGAACTGGGATTTCCGCCAGCCCAATTGGCTTGGAACCGGTTGGTCGTCGAGCGGCAACTGCACGGGCGAGCTTGACTGTGGATTCGATCTCATTCGGAATGTTCGAGATATCTGTTGTCGAATGTACGCCCCATGCTCCGTCAGCAAGAATTCGCAGTGTGGCTCCGATTTCTTGGCCAGGGATGGCATGTTCCAATTGACCGTCTTTGAGACGAACCGAGGATGTCGTCTCTGCCATCAGGCGAATCTCTGCATAGGTTGCTCCAAAATCCAATGCTTGTTCGAGAGCATTGTTCATTCGTGTTCGATCAAGGTACTTTGTCGAACGAGCGTGGTCGGTAGGGTGTTGCGACTGGATGACCATGGTGGTGCAGGAAGTGCGGGGTGTTTGAAGTCTTTGCTCAACTCAGTTTTCCCATAAGGTCCAATTCTTCGTACCATCATCGCGGACAAACCACGTCCCACTGCCTTTGGGATATTCAAGCCACTCATAGCCATCTGTCGGATTGATTTCTCCACTTGCTGAGGCAGGAGGTAGGCCTGCGTACGTATCACGCATCGCAACTTCCTCTTCGAGGATATCGATTCGATGTTCAACACTTGATACATCCCCAAGTCCGAAATAACCATCACTTTGAGCAATGAACCGGAGTTCACTTGCATCGGCTTCAAGCAATTCGTTGATGACAACAAACATCTTTTCACGAGTCTCTTGCTTGATTTCGTTGTTCATGAATCGGGCAGTTAGGTCTGATTTCAGATTGCGAACTTCTTCGTGAAGAGTCTCGGGTTCTGTGTAATAGGCCTGAACCAAGGATTGCAAGTACGTGAGCTCATTCTCTTCCTCACGAGAAAGTTCTGAATTGCGACGGAACACTTGTACCCAACGAAATGCATCAGGTAGAATTGCAGCAACTGCATTCGTTTGCAAGAGGGAGAAGATTGCGATCAATACTGCACCGATTCCAACCGTTTGGGCGACCTCTCCTGAAAAGAAACCGCTCTCTTCGGAACTGAGTCCATCGTCTCCACCGTTGGATGATGTATCAATTTCACATCCAAATGCGTCAACAAAGAGCGTGCTAAGAGGGGTATTTGGGCACTGATCAAATTCATCAAATATTCCATCTCCATCAGAATCGATCGGAAGCTGAATGATGTCAAACATGTTTGGAATTCCATCACCATCGGAGTCAGGACATCCATAGAAGCCCAGCATAGATGAATTCCCAGGAACCTCCGGGCAGTAATCTGCAAGGACAGCTCCTGCTACAAATTTCCCTATTCCGAATGCATCACGTTCTTCATCCCAGGAAGCATTGCCCCAGTTGTCACCAAAACCATCCCCATCAATATCGCTCCATTGAGAAGGAACTGTTGGGAAAAGATCGGGATTGTTGCCTGATATATTGTCACCATAACCATCACCATCAGCATCCAACCATTGTGTCACATCGTCGGGGAATTCATCCGAGAGATCAACAATGCCATCGTTGTCGCTATCGATGAAGTTGTTGACAAATGGATGGCTGTCCGTATTGTCGCCAATGCCATCGTTATCGGAATCCTTTGTCTCTGAGGCATCAAGCGGGAACGCATCGGCATTGTCACCTACGCCATCACCATCGGAATCCATGGTTTCATTCGCATCGAATGGAAACATATCGGAGTTATCACCTGCTCCATCACCATCGCTATCGAGGTATTCGAACGCATTGAATGGGAACATGTCAGAGTTGTCTCCGACTCCATCGTTATCCGAATCCATAGATTCGTAGGGGTCGAGCGGGAATGCGTCAGAGTTGTCACCTACGCCATCACCATCCGTATCCGTATCTTCATTTGGATCGAGTGGAAAATCGTCTGCATTGTTTCCAACACCATCGCCGTCAGTATCGAGAGTCTCCGTAGCATCAGATGGGAATGCATCACTATTATCTCCCATTCCGTCGCCATCTGTGTCGTTCCATTCTGAGGCATCGGATGGGAATACATCGCCGGTGTCGCTGTAACCATCACCATCTTGGTCTGGGCAACCAAGAAGATCAATTGTCGAGGTTCCTGCAACATTGCTGCAATCATCGACATCGTTGAGGACGCCATCCATATCGAGGTCATCGGGAGCGATGAAAAGGTAAGATACATTGAGGTCGAGCATGGCTCCATTATCCCCCCAAAGGGTGAGATCAACGGTCTCGTACGTACTTCCTGCGATAGGTGTGGTAACTTGGATGGTTGAATCATCGAGAACAGTTGCGGTCACGTTACCATATTGTCCGAATTGAATGCTCACTTCGCTTGTTTCAATGAGACCTGCAGACATTGTAGCATAGCGCAAGTTCTTGTTATCATAATCTGCATAGGCTGCATGGAGTTGATGATTGTCATCAACCACGAGTGCGTTTGAACGGCCTACATCAAGTCCTCCTGTTCCATCGATGGTCATACTCGACCATGAGCCAGATGCGCTACGCGTGGAGTACAGCAAGTCGTCAGTACTTGATTTCCAGTGCAGAACGTGTGGTCGATCAAGTGCATCCAAGAACAAAGAGGTATCATCGTCAGAGTCTCCAGTAATTCCACCCTGACTCCATTGAGATCCGGGATAACCCTCTGCATAGCGAAGGCCATTGGAGTTCTTTTGGATGATGAAGATGTCACCATCAGATTTGACTTTCGTCTGAGTGTGATACCCGGGCATATTCGTATTAGAATGCTGATACTTGTCCCACGGGCCGCTTTCGTTGGTGATGTAATTGAAGCGGCTGTTTCGATGATCACGATACGATACGTGAACAGCATCGTTGTCATCGATATCAATCGAAGGATAGCAGCCGATCAGATCTGTCGATGTGTCAAGACCGATCTTATTCCAACCACTTCCGTCATCGTAAGCCAAGTGCAGCCCTCCACAAACGTAAGCTGGGCTTGAGAAAACGATGTGGGCACGATTCTGGGAATCTACGGCAATACCTGTTCCATATGAATCAGCATTGCTGGTAGTGTAGGGAATTGACCAATCTGTTCCGTTGAAATATCTGTAGTGGAGGTAATCTCCGGTTACCCAATGAGATACGTGAAGGTGATCATTGCCATCGACGACCATTTCCACGTCTCGATAATCCATGCTTCCAGAGTTTGAAACAATAACCGAGCGTGACCACGAACTACCATCGTAAACGGCGTGTTTGAGTTGATGTGTATCGTAGTTGTAATAGACGATGTGGATGTCACCGTTAGAAGTCACTGCAATGGCTTGATCACCGTAACCGCCTTGAACATAATCAACGGTAGAGACTGTCCATGAATGGGTGAGCCCATCCGTTGTGATGTTGTTAAATGCCAGGTTTGAGAAACCAGAGCCTGTGATGGTAATGCTTTCCCCACCAGTGGTCCATCCACTGTTTGGAGTTACGGAGATGTTTGTGGCCTCCGATAAATGCGGGGAGGTCTCAACATTGGAAAGATAATTCGGAGAAACCGTCAGCATCGGGGAGGCAAGAAACGATGTAAGGAAAAATACCACAAGCCATGCGCGCATGTTTTTTCCATACGAAGTCCAAGAATAAACAATCCGTACCACGAGCGTGACCATATTTGGTATCAAGACTGTTACCGTTGGATTAAGAACGTGGTCTTTTGTAAAAATTGTTGTGAGCGACGAGTCGAATCTGAATTGCGACCCACTTTATGGACAGGTCGATGTTATTCTTGAACTTTTGACAAAGTCGAAATCATTGCATATTCTCATGGTTCTCCATCAGAAAAAAGGCAACATGCGCTTCTCGGAAATTAAGGATGCAGTCGATGCATCATCAACCACAGTCTCTCGAAGACTAGGTGAATTGATCCAACATGGTCTTGTTGTACGTACGCTGAAACATGAATCGACAACTTCTCATGAGTATTCTATTTCAGAACACGGGGAAAATCTCAGTCCAATCATGAAGTCGTTCTATGACTGGGTTGGCGAGGGTACTTCACAGAAATCTCATTGAGAACTGCTGACATCTGCTAGGAGTATGTGGCCAATCAACGAGGCTTCAATTCGAGTTCCATCGGTTGAATCATCGAGTGCAACTCCAAGTTGTTTTGCTCCAGCAGGGCTAATTTCCAAGGGCGAGGAGGTTTCTGTGAGTTCGAGATTTGCGAGTAATTGACGAGCGTCACGTTGCACAGTTTCTGAATCAATGAGAGAGGATTGGTCTGGAATGTGAAGCAACCAACCTGTGGTCGATCCATTAGCAAGTCCAGCTCGATTGAATGCTTCAGAAACATTGTGCGTTCCTGCCAGAACGCGTAAGAATTCTGCATCCAACGATCGTGCTTGTGCAGTACCTCGTTCCGTATTTCTGTTGCTCACCGTAGCGGCGGTCCAAAGTTGACGGGGAGTTTGGGCTACTTCTGTGCGACAAAACACCCATCGTTGATTTGGAACAATTTCTTGAAAGGATTTGACAAAGGTTGACACATTGACAGGTTCCTTACTTTCCCATGACCAACAAGGAAACGTCTCCCACATTACGCCGCCCTGCATCATCACGGCTCATCAACCCTACGCCCAATCTTCGCCATCAAGTGGCATATCATCCGTTCTCTTCTTGGCCGGAGTTGCTCCTTCTTCACGCTGAACGACCTTCTTGACTTCAGTCATAATATTGGTGACAAGTTTTGGGCCCCATCCTCGCCATGAAGCAACCGTTTGTTGATCCTTGTGTGTCATTGCAAGCACGTCTTTTGGGGTTCGAATGCCAAGTGAGGCGAGCGAACGTGCACGTTGCCTTCCAACATGTCGAATTTTGACGAGTTTCAAGAGATCGGGCTTGCAACCGTGTCGTACCCGTTGGCGGAGGGTATCCAAGTTTGAAGACAACTCTGCAAGAATTGGCATGTGTTCGTCCGCAAAGACATCGTCTGTGAGCAAAATTTCTCGTCCAGCATACAGCAACCATTCCATCAAATCGACACGATGATGAACATCTCCAGGAGAGACATCGAGTTGCTTCTCAATCTCTCGCATTGTTTCCTCCTCAAACCAATGCTCAATGCACCAAGCAGATTTGACAAGACCAAGATGACGTTCTTCATAGGGCATCTCATACAGAAGTTCATCTTCCACAGCGGCAGCTTTGAGTTGCAAATCTGAGCCGAGCGTCAAATCTGCTGTTTTCGCCCACAAGGATGCAAAATCAGGAGTGCTGCATGCCAAGTGCGTCAAACCGAATTCACTGACTGGACCATCTTGGCGTACCAATCTACGAACAGCACGGCGCATGCCGGTTCGCAACACGGATGCTGAAAGCGGATCGAGGTACAGTTGGGCAACGCGTTCTCCGATCGGAGTCGCCTCGTATTTCATCGCAGGAGGTTCTCCAGAGGTTTCGCTCCATCCGACACCGCTGTTCAGGGCGGTTGCGGAAACGAATCCGAGTGATGGTTTTCCATGCGAGGAGGGCGAAGCACGGGGTTGACGTTCCTCACGGAGTGAGACACCTCCTGATTCTTGAGCAACGTTGACCCAAACTGGAACATTATCGTCCCAACTTTCATCTTCATCGATGGCACGGTCCTGGCGTCGCATCTCATAGGATTCATCAACTCCAAGTCGACGTAGGAAACGTTCCTCAACCAACCAATCAAGCATCGAATCAAGTCGTTCCTGAAGTTGTGTAGTCGGCATAGTTGTTCCCAAAAACGTAGCATCGAAGAACGAACCGATGGAGTCTCGATGGAGTAAACCTCCAGTTGCAACACAAGACAAGAGATGCATTCGCATCGCAGGTTCTGCGGCCAATTTGGATGAGATGTCTTCGACAGGACCGAAGAAATAGCGTTCGCTGACTTCATCGGCTACCTGCCAGCCATCGGTTCCTTTGCACAGGACCCATGCTTCACCAACTGAATCGTATCGAGGTCGTCCAGCCCGACCAAGCATTTGGTGGACCTCCATAACTGGAAGTGGACGACTCATGCCGTCATCCCATCGTTTGATGTCACGAACCAGAACTCTGCGGGCTGGAAGATTCACGCCTGCGGCAAGTGTAGGTGTTGCACATAGGGTTAGAATGAGTCCCCTTTTGAAAGCTGACTCAATCGTTTGGCGTTGACGATGTGTCAAGCCAGCATGATGGAATGCAACACCACCTCGGACACAGTTGGCGAGTAACTCACCCATGCTGGTCTGGTTTCTTCCATCAAGAGATTCAGCAACCTGTTCAAGTTCAATCAAGCGCTCAGGTTGTTCCTTCGCAAATCGTTTTTTGACACGATCTGACAATTTCTTGGCCTCGGACTGAGCACTACGTCGGGTTCCTACAAAGACCAATACTTGCCCTCCTTGCTCAATCGTATCCTGGACAACAATCCATGCTGGGTGGCTTAATGGCCCTTCAAGATGCCTCGGGGGAGAGAGAATTTGCGGTGCCGAATCGAGAGACGAAGATTGAATTTTTCGAGGTTCCAAGTGACGATCATGCAAGGTTGAATACTCCAAATCGACAGGTCTCCAATCGGATTGTACCAATGTTGCTTCAAGCCATGTTGCAAGAATTTCGCAATTTCCAACCGTTGCAGATAGAGCGATCAATTGTGCATTCGGGCGCAATGTTCGTAACCTGGTCAAATTGATTTCGAGAGTTGGGCCTCTGGATGCATCGTGCAATAAGTGGAATTCATCGGCGACAACAACTGAAACATTGCTCATCAATTCAGAACGTGTTCGCATTAATGAATCCAATTTTTCCGAGGTACAGATGAGGATATCTGAGTCATCGATGTTCTTTGCTTCAGAAGTAGCATCACCAATACCGAGTCCAATTTTAAGTCCGAGATGGTTTCCAATTTGCTTTAATTCCTCAAATTTCTCACTTGCCAGAGCTTTGAGTGGTACAATGTACACTGCTCTCGAGCCGGGGTTAATGTTCAACAATTGATTCAATATTGCTATGTAAGCAACTAGCGACTTCCCTGATGCGGTTGGAATTGCAAGCAAAATATTGTTTTCGTTGAACAAGGGTTCCATCGCTTCGTATTGAGGGGGATGCAACTGATTGATGCCCCATTGCTCTTGAAAAAAAGCGAGAACTTCCGCAGGCAAGGATAGGTTCTGAATCGACCGATTCTCCTCGCCCATAGCCGTAGGTTGCGCCAACGGATGAAAAGGAATGCGCTTCGACTTGATTGCCGACACGCCTAAGTCCCTCCAGTCTTTACGGATGTATATGGACGAACAAACTGAACTACTGATTGAACAACGCCTGTCGGTTTTTTCAGATGAACCTGATCTCAACGATTGGTTTGAAGTCATGTGCGGTGCTGCAATGGCAGTTCTCGGTCTTTTCCACCTCATCACTCCAGGTGAATTGGTTGACCCGGACCTCATGCGATGGTTTGCAGCGGCAGTTGTTGCTGCCGGTGCGGTTTGGGCTGGACATGGTTTGAAGGATATGGCAGTCAAAGAAATGCGACGGTCAGCTGCTATGATGGAATTGAGCGGGTCCTCGTCTACTTCCTCCGGAAGCATCGATCACGGTCTCATTCGTGATGTACTTCTCAACCCCGATGCGTACAAGGAATTCCTTGTCAAAGCATATGAAGAGGCTTGGGATGATGGAATCATCACCGAACATGAACTCGCTGACTTGAAGCGCTTCCAAAGCGCTCTCGGAATCAGCGATGAGGATGCTGAAAACATTTCCAAGAAAGCAAAGGGTACCTCCAAGGACGCTTCAGAAGAGTGAAGTCCAGATGGAGTCCTTTGGGGCATATGCCTCAGCCAATTTCTTTGCTTTTCTACGTCGGTTTTCTTCGCTGACAACAACTGCAAGGCAAACCAATACGGATACAAACGCCACAAGTCCAGCATTTGGAACGATTTCGCTCGATGCGCGCAATGCGCCGAATGTTGGCGAATCGTCTGCATCAAACTGGTTTGAATAATCGACTTGGAGGTCGAGCAAGTCGAGAGCACAATCGCACAAGGTTACAGTGATTCGTTCCGGGTACAACGACGTCTGCAAGCGTTTCCATGAGTTGTCATCAATTCCTGCTGGTCGTGTCGCCCACGTAGGTGATGATATTGACCCGAAGGAGGATGTGTCGATCATAGCAGTTTCAATGTGATATACGGAATTGGAGGGTTCTTCATCCGTGACCAGAAGCGCTTCTAGAATCATTAAATCAAGAAGGAGTGCCCGTGTTGCGATGATGGAAAATTGGACAATCTGTTCATCCAATCCATCGACAATCCTACCGTTCGAAGCTTCCGCTATTTGGTTGAATACAAGTTGATCGATTCGTATTTCATCAATTCCTGCGGGTTGAAGTTGCCATCGACCATCGTTTCGCTCGTAGGTCGAATCAATTTCAATCCAGAGGTTCAATGATTCTCCATTTCGGATGCCAAATGTGGCTCCAACATGCTCAATCATTGTTGCCTCAGGGGTAACTGGGCTAGAAACATCCCACAACTGCTGGACACGTTCCTCGAGAAGTTGGTCGAGAGACCATTCCGATTTCGATTGGGTTTCATCGGCCATAGTCCAAAGCGGACTTACAACACCGCTGAGGAACAAAAGCACGATTGCCGGGACGAAAACAAACATGCGAGTTCGTTGTAAAGTTGATGTTTTATAGAACTGGGCCAAGAAGAAAACGAGAAATCCAACCATCGGGAAGAGGAAAATCCCTGATTGAGGCTCAAGGTTACCTTCTTCTCCAGTTGAAAAGTCGAAGAATTGGGACTGATACTCGACTTTTCCTTCAAACTCAGATGCGTCCGTTGGGCCTGAACTTTCAACAGCATATACTCCACTCCAGATGTAGGGTTGGAAGCGTTCAGTTTGCCCGTTTAAACAGAAAACATAATCTCCAGGATTGAGTGCTCTCCAGCGATAATTGGTCAGTACTTCGTCACCTTCTGCTTTGGTAATGATATCCGGTGTGGCCACTTGTTGGCCGCCTGATGTTCTTAATCGATGGACGCCATTACTCTGCTGTAATTCAAGAGGCACATCTTCCCATTGAATGAGGATTCGAATAATCTCATTGGATTCAACATTGAACGACCAGCAATCCTTTTCGTCACCAACCAAGGCACCATAGTGAACATCTTCAAGGGATGTTGACTTGGGTTGTAACGCACTCGTTGGTTCATCGACATCTTTTGCAGCCACGTTTTCTGACCAATCTATGTCGAGATTAATGTATGAAGACCCCCGAAGGTGAAGTTCCCAAGTCGACGGTCTATCGACTGTGAATACAATACGGGCTCGAACAACATCTCCGGGCCAAAGAAGTCGACCTTTATCGAGATTCAACGGTTCATCGACCCAACGATGGCCAGTTTCGGTTCCTGATGTTGGAATTCCTGATGCATCCGATTCAAGCGTTGTTACACTCATGCCAATGATGAGTTTAACTTCCATTTCAGGAGTGTAGATTCCAACAGCGTCACCTTGAACACGGAGATCAATGAACAATTCATCAATGACTTCGGGTAGTACTGCAAGTTCGGTTTGTCCAGGACTCATCTCGAACTCAATCGCTACTGACTCCGTCATGAGAGGGTTTGCTTGAACAGAGCCTGAAATGACTTCTTCTCCAATAGGTGTTGGTGTAAGTTGACAATCCTCATCCGAATCGCATGAGAAGTAAAGGATGCCTCCATTTTCAGAATCGGTAAGGGATGCTCCAGTTGGAAGTGGAATCATGCAGAGAAGTACGATGATGAATGTACATCGCAATCTCCAGTTCATGGATTGACCTCATACCCCCGAGATATGATGACTTGTTTAGTTTGGTCCCTGCATGTTCGGAACATCAACTAGAATGGATGAGCATATTCTGCATCGGAATCGATTGTTTGCCTTTCGTTTTCTCGGATATTGTTTGTCGCATGATTGGCATGTCCAAAGCCACGTCGCAGTTCGTTGACGAAGGAATTGTGTGAATTCACGACCGCGTTCAGCACCTGAATCGGGCCATTGATCTTCGAGGGAGCGGAAAAGAGAATCATGAAATCGATTTCCAAGTGCGTGCAAATATTCATGGTACAAGACAAAACGTGCGTAATTGTTCCAAGAGTTTGTTAACAATTCGGGGTGGAGATCAATGGTTTCCACGTCCTCTGTTTCCAGTTTTTTGGAATTTGCTCCGCGTCGAAATCGAGTTACTCCGTGTCGTTGTGTGGCGTTTCTTCGGAGAACAGCCAGAGGGATGTCATAAAGTGGAGACAGGTGTTTATGTTTCCAGTGTTCCATCGCTTCCATTTGATTGAGAACATCATCTTTCAAAGTTGAAAGAAGGACCTTTTGTTCTTTTGACGGTCGAGCCATGCTTGTTCCTCAATGCCATCGATGGTACGCAGGATGGCCTTCCTTCACAGCAACGAACAAACCTTTGCCAGTTGCACAGACTTTACCCTCCGCTTTCAGTTCCATTCGAACGTGTACTCGATCATTCTCAATCTCCTCTGGAAATGCTTCAACATGAAGTTCAACACCAAGAGGGGTTGGCCGTCGCAAGGAAACAGAATACGATGCAGTGACTGTACAAGGAGGTTCATCGTAACCGTGTTCATCCATGAGTGCAATTGCGGCAGCCCAATTTCCATGACAGTCGAGTAATGTACCAATAATGCCCCCATTGACCATTCCTGGGAATGCCTGATGCTCCTCAGATGGCGTAAATTTCAGTTCCAAACCGTTGCCTTTACGATAGGAGTCAATCTGAAGCCCTTTTTGATTTGCAGGGCCGCAACCAAAACAAATCGACGTGGGAGCATACTGGCGCTGAACACCCTTTTCCATGGGCTTTGCTTGAGTAAGCAGCCCTTAGAGTATCGCATCTTGCTTTCGCTCAAATGCTCCGAAATCCAAGGCTTCCGGAAGGCCTTTTACACGGGACGCTCATCTGTTGAGTCTTGATTCAATGTACTTCACAAAGTGGTCCATGTGTTTGGCATACTTCTTGACAAAATTCTCAGGAAGTTGAGAGACAATTGATCCTCGGATGACCTGAAGGTTTCGACCGATCCACCATCGTTCTAGTTCACCGTCCATTCTCAAATTCATGCACTCCTCAGCGAATGAATTCGGGCAACAACGTTTGTTGGTGGTGTTGCTTTTGCTTCGGATGTTGACCTGTTGACCGGTTGTTCGGTCATAATTCAGGTTGCCATTTCTTCTTCCTGTTCGCTTCTTGCGTCCCTTGTTTTTTTTATTACTACTCATAATACATTACCTCTGAATCTTGTGCAGAGACGTCAAGCGTCTCCGCCAAAGGCTAGATTCTTAATAATCCAGATTTCAGAGG
Organism: Methanobacteriota archaeon; assembly: GCA_002722615.1. Taxonomy (GTDB): domain Archaea; phylum Thermoplasmatota; class Poseidoniia; order Poseidoniales; family Poseidoniaceae; genus MGIIa-L2. Next base: position 13,938 of record PBMQ01000038.1, read on the forward strand.
CGATTATTGCATAATATATCCCACAGGGAATTGTAATATGTTGCTCAGGGTATATATAGCCATCTCAAGATACCCCTAAACACACATCAGGGTAAATTGTTCTGCTCTAGCCCGCTCAAGACCGTCTTTCGAAGGGCAAATAAAGCGCACTTGGCAGTTCATACAGGATCGATACGTATCCGCAAGAGCTACCTTGTCGAGATTGTTGTTTTTTCCAACAAGTGAATACAGCTTTTCCATCTGTTCAACATCCAAACGAACGAGCGACATTGCATCATTAACCTCAGCGTCCGTTGGAATTGTTTTCTTCACATTCCAACAGCGTTGTCGTAAAGAAAACTGAAGAATTGTCGAATCTTTCCCACCATACAGTCGCAGTAATGCCGCTTGACGTTGATGTCGATATGCAGATATTTCGCCAAATGGATTCAATTTAACGAGTGTTTCACCGCGCTCGCTGTGGTGAATAAAATCCGGAGAGTTGTAGACCCTTACTCGATTGCTGCTGATTGATTGGGTTGGTTCCATTCTCTTGATCCTACCCTGTTTGAGGAGCGAAACGAATTCCGGATGTTGAATGATGTTTATCAAGGCTTCAACACCCATCTCGATCAAATGATTCTCTGGATGCGACCTTTGAAGATTCGAAATCCTGATTCGTCCCTTATCTTGAACCCTCTTGAGAATCACGTTTCTTTTGTTGAGAAGTTGAGTATAGTCGGTGGCGAATCTCGCCCTAACCAGGCCAGTTGACCAAACTGTACCGTTTGCATAATCTTCAACATAATCAAGGACAACGAGCCGAATTGTTTGGTGCAGAAGAATCCACGGTGTTTGGATTTCGAAGGCATGCAAGAGATCCTGTCCTAAGGGATGGTGTTGGGAAATTTCACCCAAACCGTATCTCAGCACGAAAGCCCGAGGACAACGTTGCAAGAGGTTACTACGGGAGGTTGACCATGTTGGCTGTGAAGGGAACATACCTGAGAATGTTCACGTTTACGTTAATCAAAGATTCTCTAGAAAACGCCAATTGACATGAGTGTGAGGATGCCATTGATAGTGGCCCATAGGCTGATCGGAAGCAGGACGAGTCCCATAAAGCGGGCGAATGTATCTGCACCAACTCTTCCGAAAATGTTTGAGAATGGTCCCCCCCAGGAGGCTATAAATCGAAGAATTAGAATCGTTAATCCAGCAACTAAGACATTGGCAAAGAGGAGGAGAATGCCGAGTAAAATCCCCATCCCTCCGTTCAATATGGCTGCGCCAACTCCCTGCGCGATTAATCCTGGGTCGAACAACCAGGACAGCCATCCGATGAATATGCCAAGAAACACATCGCGCTGCATGTCTTCCTTCGGCCTCCATGATTGGAAGGACCCGCTTGTTCTTCCATGGATTAAAGAACCAACGAAATCCGCTTCAAAAGGTGCTCCTCTTCGAAGGGTCATGCCACACATGAACATGAACCATACAAGCATCAAAACCGCCCCAAGATGAGCAATGGACGTACTTATTGGTAAGAGTATGAGTA